>CALGYZ010000031.1 GCA_937934645.1 uncultured Bacillaceae bacterium
GTTTAGATCTTACCTATGAGGAATTGAAACACAATTTCATTATCAATTTTTACTTCTAAGAAATAAATGTTTCGATCTTACCTGTGAGGTATGGAAAACCTCCGAATTACTCCTCCTTTATTCTCAATAACCAAATCTTCTTCAGGACATTGCATCGCAATGTTCTTTTTTTATCTCTAAACAGAAATTGTATAAGGTGAATATTGATTTTATTAAATTGTATGTTTATATTAAAAACAAAAAATGGGAGGTGTGTGATGAACATACTTGACCGGCTACGGAAAATAACGGATGTTCCGGATGAGTTGGAGACGCTTTTGTTATTATCGGAAGCTATTTTTCAACATGAACAGTTAAAAGAAGCGCCGGCGTTTTTGCAATTCCTTTTTACAGGATGAACAAAAAGCGGTGCGCTATGTAATGCAGTTTTTGCAGGAGATTTCCTGGAAGGGCGAAATTCCTTTACGGCGAAACCGGCTGCTTGTTGAAGCGTTAAAACTGGCTGCGGAAAAACAAAAGAATTTGGAACCGTCTCTAACCGTGAATCAATTGCTTGAAATCCGGGAGCTTTTTTCCCAATCTCCCGTGCCTATATTTCTTTATCAACTCATGTTCCGGATGGCCGGTGATGGTCGCGGGAAACACTTGTTGAATGTCTATGCTGATCATCCCGTGGTTCTGCATTTCAAGGAACAAGCCGGTTTTCGTGCCGGCTGTTTTGAAATACCGGATCCCCAGACCGCGTTTCACTTTTTTTTATTTCATCATTTATTCCACTTGAAGAACAGCCAATGTCAACCGGGCAATTTGCAAAATCCGGCTTTTGCGGCAGACGGGGAATTGGAGACATTTGATGTGGTGATTTCCTCACCGCCGTTCGGTCCGTTGTATTCGGATGATTTTTTACAAGACGATCCCTACGGAAGATTTACCGGAGCTGATCTATCCGCTAAGGATGGTACGGCCGCATACATGCTCCATGCTTTTGCCCATTTGAACGAAATGGGTAAGGCAGTCTTGTTGTTGAATGGATCCCCGTTGTTCCAAACCGGGAAACGGGGGAGTGCCCGGATGGTATTACTGGAGCAGGATGCCATCGAAGGGGTTATTGCTTTGCCAGCGGGCTTGCTGCGGGGGTCCTCCATTGCGGTCTATCTACTCATCCTCAACAAAAACAAACCGGAAGAATTCACAAACAAGGTGATCTTTCTCGATGCGGGAAATCTGTATGAAACGAAACAACGAACAAAATTTTTGTCTGAGCGCTTGATCCGGGAAATCCAGGATCTGTATACCGGAAAAAACCATCGGAACAGCGGAAAGTCGTGTCCCTCAAGCAAGTGATGGCAAACCAGGGAATCTTAAATCCATCCCGCTATATGATAAAAAAGGACATTTTCATTGAAGGATACGGAACGGCGCGGCTTGACGAGAAAAAGTACCAATCCATTCCGATGGTTCCTCTGGAAACCTATTGTGATATTATCACTGGCTCGATTGTCAAAAAGGCGGCCCGGGGCGAAAAGGTTTATGTGATTAACGGAAAAGCACTGGAGGACGGAAGCATTTTAACAGAAGCCGTTGAAGAAATAAATGTGGAAAAGAAAGGGGCGTTATCCCGTTCGAAAATCCTGCCAGGGGATTTGCTGATGCTGAGCCGGGGGGCTTCACCGAAATTTGCCATAGCTGATGGGTTTTTCGCAGAGAAAACGGTATATGCGACAACAAATCTGTTTATCTTACGTCCGAAAAAAGATATGGATCCGGCATATTTGATGGCCTATTTAACCAGTCCTTTCGGGGAATTAGCCTTATCGAAAATCCAAAAAGGAACGACTATTCCGATGTTTACGATCCGCGCGATAAAAAAACTCCCGGTTCCGCAGGCGGACAAAGACCTCCAGCGGGAGATTTGCGAGCAATTCATCCAGGCGAAAGCAGAATATGAAGAAACAATTCGAAAAGCTAAGCAGACGTTCAATAAAATAAAAGTAAAAATTTATAAACAGTTGGGGCTGATGGATGCGCTGGAATCAACATCCGAGAAGGGGGATCTTTCATTGTCGTCAACAAATTGCAGGTTGGCTTCGATTGTGAGAATCAATAGGCCAAGGATGACCGGGGGAAAGGAGAGAACAGGAAAGCTTTTTTCTGTAAAACCCTTTTTCCCGGTCATCTGCGTAAATGTAGAAAGAACTAAGGGGTAACGGTCATGTCCCATAAAACCAGACCGAAAAGATTGAAAAAATACAGAATGGAAAAGAGGATTTCCATCGATTAATTGGCGGAAATGCTGGGATTCATGATTCCACGGTGCCTTATTGGGAAAACGCAAAAAATACCTGCACCATGATCAAATCATTGCCCTGGAAGATTTTTTTGAAAAACCATACCAGGATTTATTCACCAACTTGACCGACGAAGAAATTGGCCGTCTAGAAGAGCAGACAGAACAAAAGAAAGGGAATGGATAAAGATTCCGTTATTAGTCTCCTTAGTTTGGAGAATGTGCCATATAACACAAATGGTCGATGGTGATCTCATCAAAATCCTAAACAAGGAATATAAGGAAGGGTTGCAGGGCTGGTACCATAAATTTGACCCATATTCCATGATCAATAACTTATATTCGTTTTATACCCGGTTTTCCCGAAGTTGGATATTAATCTTAACAAAAGTGATCGGGATATTTATCATCTACATCACATCGGTTTTACTCATTGGACATGTTTCATAAAAAAGTAAGAGAAGCAAAAAGGAGATTGGGTTTCATCTCAATGATGGACCCGGGGTACATCATTGAGGAAGTTTTTGTTTATGAAAGTGTAGAAACCCATAATATCACCCTTATGTAATTAATTCTTTTCTTTCAAGATATCCTATTTTTTCAAACAATCACTCTCAGTTTTTTCTTATGCGCAAAAAAGTGTCTTCAGCTCGTGGACACACTGTAGTTCAAAGGTTACATAAAAGAATAAAGCGGACCTTTCAAATTTTATAAATCAAATAATTTTTTATTATAATAGATGAATTTAAAATCGAAGGAGGAGTTTAATAGCCGCTTTTATTAACATATTCTCATAAATTGGATACCATTTATCAATGTATGTAAGGCTGTGTAATTTGTTTTGTCAAAAAACCAAAAGCTGATCAGGAAACATATTACTGTCCTATATTAACTTAATTTTATTTATATTAAAAAATTAAAATAAATAAAGACTGGTAAAGAAATATAAACACCAGAACTAGCAGATAGTCAGCACTGTACGAAAAAAGCACCTTCCAGTCCTTGCGCTGAAAGGTGCCTTTTTATCTATTAACGGAATGATTTTGCGCCGATATAGTGTTGTTGCCAGTAGCTGTTGTCGAGTGAAGTGATTTCTACGCCAGTTTCTTCTGTTCCGGCATGGATCATTAAATTGTTTCCGATGTAAATGCCGCTGTGGGATACGCCGTCTTTGTACGTATTGGCAAAGAATACAACATCGCCTGGTTGCGGCTGGTCCACAAAGGTTCCGTTATTTGCCCACATGCCCGCATGGGTTCTATCTAGTTGGATACCGACTTGGGCAAAGACATAGTTAATGAAACCGCTGCTGTCAAATCCGTCCGGAGTGGTTCCGCCCCATTGATACGGACTTCCGACGAGGCTTTGGGCAATCGCCACGATCTGATCCCCGGAAACCGTTGCAGCATGTGTAACTGCTGCATTGGATTGAACATTGGATACTTCATTGACTACAGTATTATTTTCCTGAATCGCCCCGTTTTCCTCAACCGCTGTTTCTGTAGTGATGTTTAATGCTTCTTTGGTTTCCGGTCCGACAACACCATCAACGGATAAACCGTTTTGTTGTTGGAAATCTTTTACGGCTTGTTCTGTCTTCGGACCGAATATACCATCTACTTCCAGTTGATAGCCTTGGTTGTTCAATGCGGATTGAACTTCGGTAACGGCCGGACCTCTGTCACCGTAGGCAATGGTTTCAGAGCTTGTGGCTGACGATGCCGTTTTCGTGACCGTTGCTTTATTTACTGTTGCATGATATGTACCAGCCTGGTTGGAACCTGGATTCGGTGCGGCACCTCTGGCAGAAACCTCGTCACCTCCGGCCGGAAATAAGACAAGTGAAGCGGAAACCCCAGCTGATAATAGAATCGTTTTAAGAGAATGGCTTTTCTTCAGCATGGTTTTTCCCCTCCGTATGATATTCTCTACTACTAAAATAAAATAGCAGATTTAATTTACAAATCGGATACATTACTTTTACAAAATGTGATGTTTTTTTACAAATTGTTTCAAAATGTAAAAAAATAGACATGCCTTAATTTTTGAAAGAATTCAATCCGTTGCTCTTTGCTTTAGAATACATGGAATGGTGACCGGTTTTTTGTGCCATTGAAAAAAGAGGGGAATGGTCAAATTGATGAAAGTTGTTTTATTGAGGGGGATTATTTTCCAGTGATGGCTGTCCAAACAAATCAAAGTGATGGCAAATGTTCATTCATTTTTATTGGACAGCTTTTTCAAACCCCATTGTGTACCTTTCTAGTGATAAAAACTTGTAACGTGACGAATTTGCTAATACAAAAATATAAAAGTGAAATAATGATAGGGATTTATCTCATTAATTTTGTATCGTAAAAATAGGGGAATGGGAGATGAACATCGGGAGATCTGCATGTATCGTCATCAAAGGAGCAGTACACAATTGATCCGGATTTTATGATGTTTTGTTCAGTGCTAATCTAACGGAAGATACAGCGTCCGCTTCCTGTCCGTTTTTTGTATTGTAGCCGTCTTACGTGGTATTCATAATAAAGTTAAAGGGGTAACTCTAGTCTGATAACTTGTTAAAGCTTGAACAAAAATGATCATTGCAGTGATTCATGAGAGGAGATTTTCCATGTCTCAACGATCCGACTACACAATCCGGCTGGAGAAAATCCATGCCCTGGGGCCGGAGTTAAATAAAGGGCTGTTGTTTTTACTTGTGATATCCGGAAAGATCACCGTGGAGATGCATGACCGGTTTTATCATCTGGAGGAACAGGATTTGCTTGTGGTGAACCGAAATGAATTGTACCGGATGGAAGGAACGGATGGGAACCGGGTGCTGACGGTGTCGGTTTCGGATGAATATATGAAGGAACACTACGATCCATATTACACGACCCGGTTTGAATGTTTTTCCGGGGAGGTTGACCGGGGGCGACGGGAATATGTGAAGAAGCTTCGCCGGCTGTTGGCAGACATGCTTTTGGCGTATTACAAAAAAGACGAGAGTTATAAAATTGAACTTCAGTCGTACTTAAGCAGCATTCTCTTGATTTTAATCCGCCGGTTCCGTCAGAAGACAGACGCCCGGAAACTGCCGGATACGGACGACCAACGTTTGCAAGCGATTTTGACTTACTTGGAAGAACATTATCACCAGCCGGTCACCCTTGAGTCAACGGCCAGGAAATTTTATTTGTCGGCCGGGTACTTGTCCCGTTATTTCAAACAAAAAACCGGCACCGGCTTTAACCGGTATTTAATGGAGATCCGCCTGAAACATGCGGTGCGAGATTTGCTTTATACGACGGATACGATTGCGGAAATTGCGATGAAAAACGGGTTTCCCAATGCGAAATCCTTTTCCCGTTATTTTAAAGAAATGTACGAGATGACACCGAACCAGTACCGGGAAACACACCATCTGCCCGCCGATAAGAACAAAACGGTGGAAGAGACGGACGATCCGTTCCAGACGGACGATGCCGGGGACGTGTTAAAAAAATTGTACCGTTTCTATGATGAAGATGTGGTTCCCCAGTCGTCCGACCAGATTGAACACCGCTTTGAGGAACTGACGATCGATGCGGCGGAAAATACCGGACAAACGATTAAGCATGCGAAACATAATTTGATGATCGGAGAATTGGGTGAAATTTTAAAATCCGTTGTCCGCACACAGCTGTTAATGGCTAAACGAGATTTGGGTCTTTCCTTTGTCGGCGTCCGGCGGTTGATCCACGGTTCGGTCATCAGCCCGCCGGGGGAAACGGATGAAGAGATTCCTTCGACTTCTCCGTATTTCAACGCGGATTTTGCCCTGAACTTTCTGTATGAACACGGGCTGTCCCTGTTTGTCTCGGTGGATTACCAGGAAATTTCTGAAGATGAAGACCATTTTTTTTCGGCGTTGGAAGGTTTCCTCCGCCACTCGCTCAATTTATACGGCATGGATTACGTTACGTCCTGGTATTTTATGTTTCATGAATCCTATGAAACGGCCGTCAGCCAGGGGGAAATGGAACGGGTATATTTGAAGCTGTATCATACGGTGAAACGGCTCGCTCCGGATCTTCAGGTCGGTTTGTTTCTGCCTTTTTCTTATAAAGATCATCATACCGGGCGGAATCACCGCTGGATTTTGGAAAAAGACGTGCCGGCGGATTTTTTCGGCTTTGAAGTGAACCAAAATGAAGTCATTGACTTTGAAGAACTCGGAGATGAACGGTTTGTCCTCGCTGCCGATTATATTGAGGAAAAGACCGAAAAATTTAAAGCCTGCCTACGGAAATACCGGAAGGAAAAACCGCTGCACCTCATCAGCTGGAATACGCTGACCGGAAGAACCCGACTGATCAACGGCACTTTTTTCCGCGGTGCTTTGATTTTCAAACATGCCTTTCATCTGACTTCGGAGTTTGCCTCGATCGGGTTTTGGATCAATACGGAGCAGCATGAAAAAACAGCGAAAAATCGGGATATCAGTTTGAAGGGGATTGAACTGTTCCATTATTTCAGCGGCAAAAGGCCGGCCTATTTTGCGACGCAGTTCTTAAACCGGCTGAACGGGGAAATCATCTCGATGGGAAAGGAATACATTATGACGAAAAATCATCGCGGCTACCAGCTCGTTCTGATGAATTACACGAGCATCAATCCGTATTATTCCATTGAGGATGTCTACTTGCGGAAATTAAACAAAGATGTCCGGGTGACGATCAAAAATCTTGCCCCGGGCCATTACCAGATCCGGAAACTGGTGTTTGACAAAAACAATGGCGCATTGTATACAAAATGGCGGGAGTTAAACAGCAAATACGGCATGGACGAAGAAGTGATCCGTTACATCACGGAAACGAGCCAGCCGTCCCTGGAATTGTTTGACATGGAGTTTAAAAACCAATGGTCCTTTTACTCGTTTTTGACATTTAATGCGGTTCATTTTTATGAATTCCGCCGGGTTTTTTAACGGGATCGGTTTGTTCAGAAACATCAATGCTTTGTGCATTGATGTTTTTTTATTGGTCAAAATATACCCGAACATTTTTTACCTGCCGGAGAAAAGGACAATCATCTGGTGGGAAATTGGAAGGTTGCGGGTGAAAAATCGTGCCTTTCCGCGTGCCTTTTCTCTTTATAATGAAGGCGGAGATAACAGCAAAGCTTTTGGTAGCAATCATATCATAGGGGGTAATCTTTTATGAAAGCTTTAACATTAAAACTTGAACAAAGGGCTGCACAGTTTAAAGGCAACGATAAAATGATCATCGGAATTGTATTCGGTGTCATTACATTCTGGTTGTTTGCCCAGTCGATGGTCAACATCGTTCCGGCAGTACAACAGGATTTGGGTGTAGATTTAGGTGTCATTAATATTGCCATCAGTCTCACCTCCCTGTTTTCCGGATTGTTTATCGTTGTTGCCGGAGGACTGGCAGACCGGTTCGGACGGAAAATGGTTACGAATGTCGGCCTAGTTTTTAATATTATCGGTTCATTGTTGCTTGTTCTGGCACAGGGACCGGTGTTTCTCGTCGCCGGCCGGGTGCTTCAAGGGTTATCCGCCGCATGTATCATGCCGGCAACGATCGCCCTCATTAAAGCATACTTTGACGGTGCGGAAAGACAACGGGCTCTGAGTTTCTGGTCGATCGGTTCGTGGGGCGGTTCCGGTGTGACTTCCTTTGCCGGAGGAGCGATAGCCACATACATGGGCTGGAAATGGATCTTTATTTTCTCCATCATATTCTCCATCCTCGGCATGTGGTTAATGAAAGACGTTCCGGAAAGTAAAGCTAAAACGACCGGGAAATTTAAATTCGATTTTGGCGGTCTGGCTATTTTTATTGTCACGATGCTTGCGATCAATATTTTGATTACGCAAGGAGAAAAATTAGGCTGGACAAGCCTGGCGGCGATTGGTCTGGCTGTGATTGCCGTACTTGGAATCTTAACATTTGTGAAATACGAAGCTAAAAGACATCATGCATTAATTGATTTTAAATTGTTCCAAAACAAACCGTACACCGACGCAACGGTGTCGAACTTTATGTTGAATGCCGTTGCTGGTACGATGATTGTAGCCAACACATACGTACAAGTAGGCCGCGGATTTACATCATTTCAATCGGGAATGCTCTCCATCGGATACTTGGTTACGGTTCTTTCCATGATCCGTGTCGGTGAAAAACTGATGCAGCGGGTGGGTGCGAAAAAACCGATGGTCTGGGGTACGATGCTTACATTAATCGGGGTTGCGATTATGGGCTTTACCTTCCTGCCAGGTGTGCTTTATACCGTCATTGTTTTTCTCGGATTCGTGCTGTTCGGTTTAGGTCTGGGCATGTATGCCACACCATCAACCGATACTGCGGTATCCGGTGCGCCGGATGATAAAGTCGGGGAAGCGTCAGGTATTTACAAAATGGCCAGCTCCCTCGGAAATGCATTCGGTATCGCCATTTCGGCAACGGTTTACAGTACAATTGCTTCGTATACTAGTGTTCATACCGCAGCAACCATGGGAATTATTACAAACGTCTTGTTTGCTGCGATTTCCCTCATCTCGATCATTGTTCTTGTACCAAGGGATACGTTTGATTTCGTCAAAGCGAAAGCGTAAGGAAAATCAAACATTTGTTTCCGCCGTCCGGGTTCCTCCCGGACGCGGCAAAAAGGAAGGGGGACCCGTGTGATGAGAGAAAAGTTAATGAAAATGCTGGAAGAGCGAAAAGAGGAAATGATTGAAATCCGCCGACATTTGCATCAATATCCGGAACTCTCATTTCAGGAAGAAAAAACGGCGCAATATATTGCTGATTTTTACCGGGGAAAAGATGTGGAAATTGAAACGAATGTCGGAAACGGTTACGGAATCATCGTGACCATCAAAGGAAAAGAACCAGGCAAAACCGTCGGTCTCCGTGCCGATTTTGACGCCCTGCCGATTACGGAAGAAACGGATGTTCCGTTTAAATCGAAAAATGAAGGCGTGATGCACGCCTGTGCCCATGATGCCCATACCGCTTATTTAATGGTTCTGGCCGACTGTCTCATTCAACTGAAGGATGAGTTTAATGGCACGGTGAAAATCATTCACCAGCATGCCGAAGAACAACCGCCGGGTGGTGCGAAAAGCATTGTTGAATCCGGCAAACTCGATGATTTGGATGCCATTTTCGGGGTACATCTTCTGCCGATGGCTCCAGCGGGCACGGTCGGATATCACAGCGGTTATACCTTTAACGGACGAACCTATTTTAAATTGGTGATCCAGGGAACCGGCGGACACGGTTCATCACCGCATACGGCCAATGATGCTATTGTTGCAGGAGCGTACTTTGTAACGGCCGTCCAAACGGTGGTCAGCCGCCGGATCAATCCATTATCCGCCGGTGTCGTAACCATCGGCTCCTTCGACGGAAAGGGAAGTTTTAACGTCATTAAAGACAGCATTGAAATTGAAGGGGATATCCGCTATTCCGATAATGAAACCCAGGAAGTGATCCGCAAAGAGTTCCATCGGATTGTACAGGGGATCGAGGCGCTGTTCGGGGTGAAATGTACGCTGGAATACGTGCCGGATTATCCGCCCCTTTACAATGATCCGGAATTAACGGATTTTGTTGCGAAAACATTGGAAGAGCATAAAGACAATACCGTGATTAAAGAAGTCGTTCCGTTCCCGAGAATGTCGCCGTCCGATGACTTTGCTTACTACTTGGAAAAAATTCCGGGTTCCTATTTCTTCATCGGCTGTACGCCAAAGGGCGTGGAAAAGCCGTACTTTAACCACCACCCAAAATTTGATATCGACGAAGATGCGATCCTCGTTGCGGCAAAAGCCGTCGGACATGTGGCTATCAGCTACCTAAACGGGGAACAATAATAACTCAAAGCTCCGGCCGTTTCGGTCCGGGGCTTTTCCTTTTTTCTGCTGCAAGAAAATTCTTTGTGGCCGTTTTGGTGATATCTCTGTTTTGAATTGTTCATAAAAAGGCGGTTAACGGCCGTTAATGGAGAAAACTACTTCTATTTTGGCCGATACAGGCTGCCAATCAGTCATTCGCCGCAGAACCCCATTTGCTTTTGTCCATTAGAAGTGT
>CALGYZ010000032.1 GCA_937934645.1 uncultured Bacillaceae bacterium
GCCACTGTTTTAAAATCATCTCTTGTGCTGTTTTCCGAACATGATCTAGCGGGTGATTCTTTGCCTTTATACAATATGCCTGAAGGTTTTCTTGCATTTGTAGCCAATCAGATAAAGATAGCCTTACATCATCGACATCTGTAATAGCAAATCTGTCTGCTGCAATCAATTTAGTGGTTAAGTCTCTCCACTTTTGCAAATAATCCATCATTTCCTCTATTGTATTTGCATTTTCCCTTAAATCATCATAAAGTTCGTCCAAGGCCTCTTCGACTATTTCTTTTAACTCCGTATATTGCCAATCATCCAATTTTTCTTCTGTTATTTCAATGCGCAGTTCTTTCAAAAATGGGAACTGTCCTTGAAGCCATAAACTGATCCCGGGAAGATCCATCTTTCCAAATGCAAATGTATGTAAATCTTCATTATGGACATAGCCTTTCAATTTTCCGTGATGATCCGCAATATCCCTGGTTAACATCAACCATAGATCATAGTATTTCTGCCAAATGCCTTTCTTTTTTAAAAAATGATAAGCAATGTATGAAAACATCACGGCTCCGCACTCGGAATGATTGGGCCCCTTGTTTCTGGCACCTTGAATATATTCCTGCCATTCAAAACTTGCTTTCCCTATATCATGCAAAACCGCCGCAAGGGCCATTAACGTTTTTACTGCCGAATCTGCTTCTTTATCCAAGAAGGAGCACACCTTCTTTTGTGCTCCTTCCAAATGCTCTGATAATAAGAAAACGTTATTTCCTTTCTTAGGTCTTGCTATGCATTCATGAAACGGGACTATACGAGACATATTAATTCACCGTCATTTTCTAATAAAGTAAAACCAGAAACGTCCGTGTTAGGTTTTAACAAAATCTTTTTTCCGTTTGGTTCATAGAGAAAATCAACAGACTTTTCAAACTCCCTGTTTCCTTTGTAATACTTCATAAAACCGCTTGCACGTTGATATGTGCGTTCTTCATCAAAAATTAATTCTTTCACGGCCGATACCGGAACGGCGGTAAGAGAGGGATAAATTTTGTCCGAATGGCGAATCTCTTGAAACTCCCACGTACCGACATACTTCGGTGTAGTTAACGCAAAAGCAGAGCCAAGGTAAGTTGTATAAACTGAGTGATTATTTTTCAAAAAGGTTTCCAATTGATTCGCATATTCATCGCCGCAATAATAAATGCGATAGGCCGGTTCAACCAAAAGCTGAATCGTTGTCGGCCTGTTGAAAGTAGAACCGCCGTTATGAAGCAGTGAAAGCTGCTGGCTCACCAATCTTACTTTCGAACGCAGTTCTATTCCTACTTTGTCATTAGTTGTAAAATCCGATATTCCCAATATAGCTCCAACCAACCCTTTGGCAGCTGTCGGAGGCATAAAAGGGTACGTGAGCTGCGTTGCAGTTGTATCCGGCCTGCGAAAGTGTCCAACCGAACTTTTGACATCAAAGACGATTACTTTCATTCTGATTCATTCCCCTCAAAAAGAGGTTTCCTGCAAAAACTCTTCAATATTTCCTTCTACTTTCAACAATGGATGTTTCCAAATTCGGCAGCGCTTGATTTTATTCCGGTATTTTTGAATCGCTTGTTCAAATTCAGTTAGGTCCAGAGAAATTTCTTTTATGGAAGACGGTCTCTGGTTGTCAATCCGCCACGCCTCTCTGCCGGGCTTCAATTGAACAAGTTCATCTAGATATCCGATACGGAAGAATGGATCATTGTATTCGATATGAGCGAGCAGTAACGGTTCCTGTATCCCCCTGCCGCGAGCATGGCGATTTTTCGTTCCTGCCCACAATGCTCTTAATAACAATTCCTGGTCTTTTACTGTCATTTTCGTATGCTCGGCACTTTTTGCATTCAGCACTCCGGTCATGCAAAAGACAGCAAACGGAACAATATAGCTTGTCCAAATCGTTCCCTGAGTTTTCCCTTCATCATCTGCAGACGCATCCTTGCTTGGTATCGTAACCGTTCCTTGAACATATTGAGTATCAACAGGATGCATCGAATGAGCCCAAGAAAATTGTACAGGTCCTGTCAAATTAAATTTAGGCTTTTCAGAATAGACAACGCCAAATGTACGAACATCAAAAGCATGCTCGATTAACACAGATTTCATATCTTTTTCTGCTTCTTTCTTTTTCCCGACACTTTCGGCAATCCTCATAGCTAACGATTTTCTGCCTAATAATTTTCCTTTTTCGTTTTCAATAGGCTGGACAAATATAAAATTATTTCCTCCCCCATCCGGATATAAATTAATAATAAAGTCGCGTACATCCCGTTTGATACTTACATCTGACAAGGATATCCGCCCATCTTCCTCAGGAAAAATCCTTCTTGCGTCGCTGTCATTTAATGGATCCCTGTTTGGAATTCCATCTTTTACCGATTTGATAAATAAAAGTTCACCGTTATGAATTGACATCTTTCGCTTCCTCCTTCGTTGGCAACATTAAAAATCCTGACCAAAACATCGTCATAAATTCATCTTTTTCTTTTGTAAACCGACCTTCTTCTTTTAGTTTCAACACAGCTTGCAATACAAGGGGAAGAGCTTTAAAATAGTTTTCAGCTAATTTTAAACTTCTTCGCATTCGGAGCCCTTCCATTTCAACTAATCCCTTTTTCCAGATAATTTCAGGAGTGAGAGCGCTGCCAAAACGCATCACTCGGGTTTCCAAGTACTCTTTCCCCACACTCCTATAATAGGAGCGATTAAACTGCTGCATAAGAAGTCCTGTAATAAAGGCTACCTTTTCAGTGCTATCAAAATCAGTTTCTGTTAGACTTCCATCCAAATATCGTTTGACCAGCTCCTTCCATTCTTGCACACCAAACACCTTCCTTTCTTTTCCTAAAATGATTGAATGATATTGATCGAAAAATGCGGCAAACAAATGATAGAATAATAATTCAAGTTTTATATTCCAAAAATCTTTTTTGTTCGCCAGTTCCAAAATGCGTCTGGCCGCTTGCTTTGTTACTCGTTGCATTTTAATCGGCCTTCCGTGCAAAACAGTTTCCATGCTGGACCATAAATACCCAGGTCCATAAGCATTGCTCAATAATGAAGGTAAATATTTTACTTTAAATTGGATATATGAAGTTTGTTCTTCCGTCAAAAATAACATTTCTGCAATGAGTTTCAGGTATTTGCCGCTGATTTTCTCAATAATTCCTTGCACTTTTCTTGCCGTGCTGGGAACTACATCTTCTATTTGTGCACGGAGATGAATATCGCCCCTGCCCAAATTCCCGGAATAATATAAAATGGACAATCGGTAATCATCTGATACATTTCTTATGACCTTTTTTTCCAAGCCGCTAATGATTTCCAAATGAATATCATTAGGATGTACTTCCTTACTCTCATATTTCGTTATTAAATTTCGAAACTTGTTAAATAGTTCACTTGTTGGATTTTCTGTTAAAGGCAATAAATATGGTATGGCATAAATCGTTTCAAAGCTTTGAGGATTCATTTTTGCTTTCGCTTCCGGGCTGAAAGTGGGAGCAAACATCTCTTTCAAAATGGAGGAGCGAATCCTGGTTTGTGCCCGTTTTAAAAATTGCGTTCCGTAAAAAAACGCTTCATACTCTTCTCTGTTCAGACGAATCCCTTTTGTCCATTCATTCTTTTTCCAATAGATGGATCTGGGGGCTTCCCATGTCGGACTTAGCCAAAGCCATGATTTATTATAGGCGGAAACCACTTCATCGGCTGGTTCATTGGAAATAGTCGTAATTTGATTTTTCCCTGTTCCCAACTCTTTAGCTTCTTGAAAACGGGCTTCTACGATGTTTGACACAATTTTGTTAGAATCTATAAATACCCTTTCCCCATCAATATCCAATACTTGCAGAAAATCTGTCTGCTCTTTAGTTGAAAATAAATCTAAAAAATAATCTAATATCACAAGGACTCCTAATTGCTTTCCATCTTGGATAAATTTCTTGCCTTCGGTTGTAATGCAGTTTGCAATGATTTCAGCTTTTTTCCTTAACGCTTCTTTTTCATACCCAAAATACGGTACTGTTCGAATCATTCTGTCATGAACCATCTTAAATGTTTTTTTCTTATCTTCAAATTGATTAATATGCCTTTCATACATTGGATAAAAAGGTAATGGATAGATACCTTGAGGATTTAGTGGATTGCCTCCGGAAGGCAAAGTAATCGGTATAGCCGCGGCCTTTTTTAAATCGACCATGCCGTTCGCTTCCTGCTGATAACTCCTGTAATGTAGTTTTGCTTGATCTCCCTTTAACTCAATGATAAAAATGTTGGCATAAAAATTTTTAACTTCATCTTTGCCTACATCCGTAAGCAGTTGAATCCTTTCCTGGATTGACATTTTACTTTCAATAATCGGCCTCCCCACTCTGATGATGTCAGATAATAGCATTTTATCCCTCCTCTCCATAGTCTCTCATTGAATCTAAGGGAGTAACGCAGCCAAACCCAATTGAATTTTTCGCCGAAACCCCGGTATTTAGCAAGAATGATAAATACTCCGGCTCCCCTGATAATTCGTAAATGCCCATCCACCCCGTAATCCAAGTAGACTTATAATTAGTGACTACTTTGTCCTTATCGCTCACTTGAAGAGGGCGAATAGAAAGAAGTTTCTTATTGGGAAGTGAAATTCCGGTATAAGCTTGATATTTGTTTGCAAAATTCTCTTCAACTAAATGCTCAAAAACAAGATCCCTCGGCGAAAAATAATGTGTGATTTTTGTTCCATCTCTTCTTTTGTAGGTAGAGTATACTGTAATTGGCGAAAGCGCTTTCACAACGATCAAATTAGAATGGGTGATATTTTTTTCAAAGTGTACTGAATTCACTTTCATATGAACATTGTTCAACTTAAAATCGCCTTGCAGTAACAATTTGTTGGCTGTTTTTTCAATCAAATCCGACAAAACTGAGCTAATCGTTATCGTAATTTTGTCATAGAAAGTTATTTTCTTGTTTATTTTATCGTAAGTCTTTTTTTGGGATTGAATGGA
>CALGYZ010000033.1 GCA_937934645.1 uncultured Bacillaceae bacterium
GGGATTCTTTTTGTTCCAGCTCTCTCTTATATTTTTCAAACTCTTTCGACGTACACCGTACCCAGTGCCCCGGGCGGATTTCCCGGAACTGCGGTTCTTCACTCGTATCATGTATGGACGGATCGTACACAATTCTTTTCCGGTTTCTTTCATATTCCGGGTCGGGAAGTGGGATCGCCGACAATAATGATTTTGTATACGGATGGACAGGATTATTGTAAAGCTCGTCACTGTCCGCCAATTCCACCAAATGTCCGAGATGCATAACCCCGATCCGGTCACTGATATATTTTACCATGGACAGGTCATGGGCAATAAACAGATATGTTAGCCCGCGCTCTTTTTGCAATTTTTTCAACAAGTTGACCACCTGAGCCTGGATGGAAACATCAAGGGCGGATATCGGCTCATCACAGATAATCAATTCCGGCTCTACCGCCAATGCCCGGGCGATTCCAATCCGCTGTCTTTGCCCACCGCTGAATTCATGGGGGAAACGGTTTATATGTTCTCTGTTTAACCCGACCGCCTCGAGCAACTCCACGACCCGCTCTTTCCGTTCTTCTTCATTTTTTACCAGTTTATGAACATCCAAACCTTCGGCGACAATATCTAAAACGGTCATCCGTGGATTCAGGGAAGAAGACGGATCCTGAAATATCATTTGCATTTTTCTGTTAAATTTTAATGCTTCCGAGCGGTTTTTCTTTGCATGGACATTTTCACCGTGGAAAAGCACTTCCCCTTCCGTCGGTTCATATAAACGGATAATCGTTTGTCCTGTCGTGGATTTTCCGCTTCCCGACTCACCTACAAGCCCGAAAGTTTCACCTTTATATATATCAAAAGAAACACCGTCAACAGCTTTAATGACTTTGTTCCGTCCTACACGGAAATGCTTTTTTAAGTTTTTTACTTCCAGTATTTTTTCCCTTGAACTCATGACTTCGTTCCCCCCTTCTTGCCGGCATGTCTTTGGATCCTCCGTTTAATCGATTCAGGCAATTCAATTTCAGGGGCATGTTCATGCAACAACCATGTCGCCGCATAATGGGTATCGGAAACTTTGAACATCGGCGGCTCCATAATCGCATCGATTTCCAATGCATATTCATTCCGGGGCGCAAAAGCATCGCCTTTAGGTGGATTTACCATATCAGGCGGGCTGCCCGGTATTGTATATAATTCTTCTTCACTATTTTCCAAAGTCGGCATTGAGCCAAGCAGTCCCCATGTATACGGATGTTTCGGGTTGTAGAAAATATCATCAACGGTACCGATTTCGACAATTTTTCCAGCATACATAACGGCCACTCGGTCAGCTACGTTCGCTACAACACCTAAATCATGGGTGATAAAAATAATGGAGGTTTTCGTTTCCCGCTGAATTTCCTTCATTAAATCCAAAATTTGCGCCTGAATGGTCACATCGAGCGCTGTTGTCGGCTCGTCAGCAATTAAAATTTTCGGATTGCAGGCCAGGGCTATGGCAATGACTACCCGTTGCCTCATTCCTCCGGAGAATTGATGTGGATATTGATTGACACGGATTTCGGGATATGGAATTCCTACCTTATCCAATAGCTCGATGGCTTTTTCTTTGGCTTCCCGTCTGCTCATATGCTGATGTTTAATTAATCCCTCCATGATCTGGTTGCCGATTTTCATCGTCGGGTTTAAAGAGGAAAGCGGATCCTGGAAAACCATCGAAATCTCTTTTCCGCGAATCTTTTGCATTTCCTTTTCAGATTTTTTAAGTAAATCTTCCCCCTGGAAGAGGATTTGCCCACTTTTGATTATTGCCTGCGGTTTCGGCAACAATCCCATAATGGCGGAGGTAGTTACTGATTTTCCGGACCCTGATTCACCGACTATGGCTAGTGTTTCCCCTTCTTCCAGGTCGAAACTGACTCCCCGAACGGCCTGGACTTCACCGCTGTATGTGTTAAACGAAATTCTTAAATCTTTGACTTCCAACAATTTTCCCATTCTTTTACACCTCCCCGCTATTTATGCATTTTCGGGTCAAACGCATCGCGTAGACCGTCTCCTAGTATGTTAAATGCGATCATAATAATAGATAACAACAATGCCGGATAAACTAACATATATGGATAGATCCGCAGGTTGCTGAATCCGATGTTAATAAGCGAACCCAATGAAGCATCCGGCGGTGTAATCCCCAGTCCGATAAAGCTTAAAAACGCTTCAAAGAATACCGCTGTCGGGATTGAAAACATGGTGTTAATAATGATAATGCCACTGATATTCGGCAATAGATGTTTCCGGATAATGGTACCATTCGATGTTCCCAATGTCCGGGCTGCCAGAACAAACTCCTGGTTTTTCAATTTTAAAACCTCTCCGCGCACAATCCGAGACATATTGATCCAGCCGGTAATAACTAAAGCAAGGACAATGGAAGTAATACCAGGATCAAGAACCATCATCATTAATAAAATAACAACCAGGTTCGGTATTCCTGCCAGTATTTCCACAATCCGCTGCATGACATTGTCCAGCTTTCCGCCAAAGTAACCGGAAATACCTCCGTAGGCAACACCGATCACAAGGTCAATAAAGGCAGCAACAAAAGCGATAATCAATGACACCCGTGTTCCAAGCCATAATCTTGTCCATTGGTCCCGGCCCAGCTGGTCCGTTCCGAGCCAGAAATATTCATCTTCCATGCCTTTTGCTTCATAAATACGGTAGGTTGCTTTAATCTTTGCGGAATTTGGTGAACCGTCACCTTCATCAATGACTTTGATATCAATAAATTCTTCATCATTATTAAACCGGGCGTAAGATTTTCGTGTTGCCTCCTCAACAGTCATGCCGGTGAACGTTTCCTTTAATGTCCCGTCAAATCCGAGCCAGGGTATATTCTCCAACACCGGTGCATGAGGCGGCATTTTTGCCCGTGATAATAACTGATCATCATTTCCATGCTCATTCATATAAGGCCCGACAATACTCATAATAATTATAAAAATCAGAGTTATAAGACTGATCATGGCCGGTTTATTTTTAAACAGCGTTCTCCTTGCATCCTGCCAAAATGTCCGGCTGGGCCTTGAGATTTTTTCACTTGTATCTTCTTTTTTGACCAGAGGCTTAAATAACTCTTTCGGTAGATTTTTTGTTTTATCTTCCATTTTAACGGTCACCTCCGGCCACCCGGATTCTCGGGTCAATGATTCCATACAGAATATCAATAATTAAAATAATTACCACAAAACCGAACGCATATAGTAATGTTGTACCCATAATTGTTGGATAGTCGTTTACCATAACGGATGACACAAATTGTTCACCGATTCCCGGAATAGCAAAAATTTTCTCAATAACAAGAGAACCGGTCATTAAACTGACTGCCAGCGGACCAATAACGGTAATTAAAGGAATGACGGCATTACGGAAACCGTGTTTCAGGACGATTGCCGCCTGGCTGAGTCCTTTTGCCCGTGCAGTTGTGATGTAGTTGGAATTCAGTACTTCGATCATTTCCGTCCGTATGAAACGAGCTGCTGTTGCCATCGGACCGATTGCCAGGGCTATGGTCGGCAATACGGTGTGAATTGGATCACCCCATAAGGCTACCGGAAACCATTCAAGTTTAACCGCAAACACATATTGAAGCAATCCAGCAAAAACGAAGGACGGGATCGATGTTCCTAATACAGCTATAACAGTCGAAGTATAATCAAGAAAACCGTTATGGAATACAGCGGCAATTAAACCTAAAATAATGCCTAATGATGTTCCGATTATAATCGCTTGCAGACCAAGAATCACCGATGGTCCGATCCGGTCCATTAAAATTTCCGTTACCGGTGTATTGTCAAAAGCGAAAGATATGCCCAAATCTCCCCGGACCAGTCCTCCCATATAACGGACGTATTGTACCGGAACCGGGTCGTTCAGACCATATTTATCCAGAACAATCTCCAGTTGTTCCTCTGTTAATTTCTCTTCATTCAACGGGCTCCCCGGCAGCATTTTCATTAAGAAAAAAGAGACCGTTGCGATAATAAACAAAGTAATCAGCATGTAGCCGAGTCGCTGCAACAAATAACGAGTCAAAGCGGCACCTCCTAAAAAAATATTTGAAATACAAATGTTTTCTATAAATTAAAAAAATGCAGTTATCAAGATGAAAGAGAGTATACGCCTGAAAACAGGCATACACTCTCTTAATTTTCAACGGCTATACATTTTCATTGAAAACCTTACTCTTCAATATAAGCCCATTTATACTCGTAATCCGGTCCGAATTTGTTGGCAATAACACCTTTTAATTTCGGATCTCTCAGGTAAGCATAGGAGCGTTGGTAAATCGGTGCGATTGCCGCATCTTCAAACAGAATCTTTTCAGCTTTTAACAATGCCTCATAACGTTTTTCAGGATCGTTAACGTAAGTTGTTTGGGCATCTTCCAGCAATTTGTCATACTCCGGATTAGAGTAACCCATTTTGTTATTGCCGCCATCAGTCACCCACAAGCTCAGGAATGTGTACGGATCCAGATAGTCTGGTCCCCAGCCGGCAAGCTGGATATCATAATCCTGTTTCGTGTCGGCATCTAATCTTTGTTCAAACGGAACGTTTCTAATTTTGATTTCCAATCCCGGAAGGTTGGATGTTAATTGGTTGGCGATATACTCGTTTAATACTTTTGCGTTTTCACTGTCATCGCCTAAAAATTCAAGGGTAACTTTATCCGTACCCAGCTCTTCTAAACCTTTTTCCCAATATTTTTGGGCTTCTTCCACATCATAAACCGCCAAGTCGCCGTTTGTTTCACGGAAATCTTTGTCCGTACCCGGTACTTGGACAAAATCTTTCGGAATGAGACCGTTGGCCGGGATGGAACCGTCATTGATGATTTCATTTACAGCGGCTTCTTTATCGAATGCCCGCATGATCGCATGACGGATATTTTCGTTTGCCAGAGGAGTTTCTTCACCATTCCGCACTTGGTTCAGTTTTAGGTAGAATACCGATGAAGTCGGAATTGTAATGAAGTCGTCCCTTGTTGAGTAAACATCCACAAGGTCAGCTGTTAATCTTGTTTCGTCAACTTCGCCTTTTTCATACAGATCTGCGCTTGCTTGCGGATCTTTCATGACTACGTATGTAATCTTTTCAAGTTTAACAGCATCTTTATCCCAGTAGTCTTCGTTTTTCACAAGTTGCCACTCGTTGGCAGTACTTTTCCAATTTTCTAACTTAAATGGTCCGTTAAAAAGCAATGTATCTGTGCTTGTTGCGTATTTATCACCTTGCTCTTTAACAAAATCTTCGTTTAACGGATAAAATGTTCCAAACGTTGTCAGTGACTCAAAGTACGGCGTCGGGTTTTCCAGTTCAACAACTAATGTATAATCATCTTCTGCACGTACACCGAGTTCTTCAACAGGTACTTCACCTTTGTTTACGGCAGTTGCGTTTTTAATCACGCCGCCCATCATGTACGGTCCGTATTCGGAACCGGTATCCGGATCTACAGCACGGCGCCATGCAAATACAAAGTCATGGGCTGTTACCGGGTCACCATTGGACCATCTTGCATCTTCGCGAAGTTTAAACGTCCATGTTAAACCGTCTTCTGATACTTCGTGATCAACGGCAATTCCTTCTTCCAATTGGCCGTCTTCACCGAGACGGTAAAGCCCTTCCATGGTGGCTCCTAAAAATTGGAATGCATATTGGTCTGTCGCCAAAGCGGAGTCCATCGTTGGAATCGTGTCGCCGTTAGTTAACCTTAATACTTGCTCGGATGCTCCCTTCCCAGCATCTTTTTTGCCTTCTTCTTTGCCTCCTCCGCATGCAGCCAACACTGTACTGACCAGCATGAGAACGGCAAGAAGAAGCATCCATCTTGTCTTCTTCATTTGATTGCCCCCTAATTTAAATTTTCTGGAAATAATATTAAAAAAACAACTTCGCCTTAATTGAGAAGTATACAGGTTATTATTATTTTTGTAAAGAAAAAATTAAAAAATATATATAAATATATTCATATAACAAATAACAAAAATCAATCAAGTCTATTTTATTAGAATATTCTGTTAATAGGACGTTAATTTTTCACTTATTTCCCTGCTTACCGGCAATATTATATGTATAATTAAAATATTTATACATTATCTGTATATAATATAATCATTATTTTACCGTTATTTTTATATTCATCCGTATATAATTTAACCATTATTTTATCATTATATATATATATAATTGATTTTAGTAACTCTGTAAGGGAATGTATGCTAAAATTGTCCATAATCAAACATAATATTTTCCGGGTGACGAATATGAAAAAAAACGTATTCCTTTTTTTCCTGAATTTGGCGGCAATTTTGGTATTGTTTTTGATCTTTTCCCCTGAATATACACTTGTCAATCTGATTGACATTGTTTTTTACTTCGGATTTTTATATTTGGTTGTTTTCCTTTTTTTATACATCGTAAAGGGCAAATTTTTTGACGGGCTTGTTTACAGTTTCCGTAAATTTAACCACGTTATGTTTAAAAAAGGGGATTATTTGGAAGGGTGGAAGGAAAAACCGTTGCCTTCCGAAGGGGTCAAACCCGGATTTTATTCTGCCGTGAAGTTCCAAAGCTTGGCATTACTCTCTTTATTGATGATTTTATTAGCGGTTTATTATTTGTAACCGGGGAGGGATTTTAGGGGCATGACATATACCGGAATCTGGCTTCCATCCGGCGGAAAAGCCGTATTCCGGTTTAGTCCCGGAGGTGGAGGTGTTTACGGATTAACTTTGACCGACGAGGACAACCTGTTTAACACCTTCCACTTGTTTTAACTGTTTAATAAATTCCGTTGCGGAGCATATTAAATTTGAAGTGTCAATGGAGTATACTACATTGGCAACTCCCTGCAGGGGAATGCTTTGGTTGATTGTTAAAATATTTCCGTTTTTATCGGCAACAAATTTCAATACTTCAGACAAAATTCCCGGCCGGTGTTCAAGAATTAATGAGATCGTAATAATTTTCCGATATGCGGCCGCATTAAACGGAAATATTTTGTCTTTATATTTATAGTAGGCACTCCGGCTCAAACCGACTTTTTCCACCGCTTCATTCACCGTCTTTGCTTCACCGGTTTTAAGTAGGTTTTTTGCGACGATTGTTTTATATACCGCTTCCGGAAGAGCATCAGCCCTTATTAAATAAAATTCTTCCCTGTGGTTCTGATCCATAACAATCGCTCCATTACTTGAATTTATGTTCGTTGTCATTATAGATAAAATTCCGTATTGAAACAATAGAAGAGTTGTGGACTACTCCGACAGTTTATACCTGAATCTGCAAGATCCATACCAGAACTGTCAACGATTACCTTAAAATACTGCTTTTTTCATAATAATACGGTAAAAAAACCATTTTACTTATTACTAGGATAAGTTTATATTACAAATATAGAGAGTTTTTATCTTGATCAAGGAGCGATGGAGTTGGAAAGATTAGTTGGTACTGTTGTCAGGGGAATTCGTTGCCCGATCATTAAACAAGGGGATCATATCGAAGAAATTGTTGTAGACAGTGTATTAAAAGCTGCAGAAGCTGAAAAGTTCAGCATCCAGGACCGTGATATTGTGACGATAACGGAGTCAATTGTGGCACGGGCCCAGGGAAACTATGCCACAGTTGACCATATCGCAACAGATATACAAAAAAAATTTGACAACGGCACGATCGGCGTAATTTTTCCTATATTAAGCCGTAACCGGTTTTCCGTTTGTCTCCGGGGAATTGCCAGAGGAGTAAAAAAAATCGTGCTCATGTTGAGTTATCCGGCCGATGAAGTAGGTAACCATCTCGTCACTATTGACCAGCTGGATGAGAAAGGGATAAATCCATGGGTCGATGTATTAACGCTGGAACAATTCAGGGAATTGTTCGGTAGCAACCCCCATCCTTTTACGGGCGTGGATTATATCGATTGTTATAAATCGATCATTGAAAATGAGGGTGCCGAATGTGAAATCATTTTTTCGAATCATCCGAAAACTATTTTGGAATATACAAAAGATGTACTTGTCTGTGATATTCACAGCCGGATGAGAACGAAAAGAATTTTACAGGAAAACGGCGGCGAAAAAGTTTACAGCCTCGATGATATTTTGGCAAAACCGGTTGACGGCAGCGGATATAATGAAGAATACGGACTGCTCGGATCAAATTTGTCATCTGAGGAAGCCGTTAAACTCTTCCCCCGTAATTGCCAACCGGTCGTAAATAAAATCCAGCAGTTATTTAAAGAGAAGACAGGAAAAACAGTGGAAGTCATGATTTTTGGTGACGGCGCCTTTAAAGACCCTGTGGGCAAAATTTGGGAGCTTGCCGACCCGGTTGTTGCCCCGGCATATACATCCGGGCTTGAAGGAAGGCCAAATGAGATAAAACTTAAATATTTGGCAGATAACGAGTTTTCACACTTACAAGGTGAAGAACTTGAACGGGCCATTGCCGAATATATTGCTAAAAAGGAACAAAACCCGTCCGGCTCGGACGAGTCTGTCGGAACGACTCCGAGAAGGTTGACCGATTTAATCGGCTCTTTATCCGACCTGACATCCGGAAGCGGGGATAAAGGCACCCCGATCGTGCATATTCAGGGATATTTCGACAGCTATATAAGTTAACCGGAGAAATAAAAAACACCCTACGTAGGGTGTTTTTTATTTGTAATTTAATAGTAAAAAATAAATAAATTTTCTCAATAAATTTGAAAACATTTATTAACAAATATTTTGTAGGTTTTTCTCTCTGTTCGGGTATAATATAAGTATACACTGATTCTCATTTACAACATTTAAATAATAGTAACAGGGACAAGTTGAATCGCTTTAAATATTTTACCTTTTATCGTAAAATTTAGCATAGAAGGAGTTTTAAGACGAATTTCACGTCTCTTGCTCCATGATAATAAATATTTATTTAAAATAATTATAATCTTTCTGTTGACATTTAAATCAGTTAGTATATAATAATAAGTACAAAGTAATAATGAATATAGATTAGCATGTTCAGCTTTTGAACATGCTGTCTATAAAATAAAAAATATATGGGAGGAATGAACATGTCCTTAGTAGGAAAAGAAATTTTACCGTTTAAAGCACAAGCTTACAGAAATGGGGAGTTTATCGAGGTAACAGAAGAAGATCTGAAAGGTCACTGGAGCGTAGTATGCTTCTATCCGGCAGACTTCTCATTCGTATGCCCGACAGAGCTTGAAGATCTTCAAGAGCAATATCCGAAATTGAAAGAGCTTGGCGTTGAAGTATTCTCAGTATCAACTGACACTCACTACGTGCATAAAGCATGGCATGATACTTCAGAAGCGATCGGCAAGATTACATACACAATGATTGCTGACCCGTCTCAAGTAATTTCCCGCAACTTTGATGTATTGGATGAGGAAACAGGTCTTGCACAACGCGGTACATTCATCATTGACCCGGACGGTGTAATCCAGGCTGTAGAAATTAACGCTGACGGTGTAGGCCGTGACGCAAGCCAGTTAATTGATAAAATCAAAGCTGCTCAATACGTACGTGAAAATCCGGGAGAAGTTTGCCCTGCTAAATGGAAAGAAACAGGCGAAACTTTAAAACCGAGCCTTGATCTTGTAGGTAAAATTTAAGCTTACAGGAAAAACTTAAGGAGTGTATATATAAATGGTACTTGACACTGACATTAAGGCACAGTTAAAACAATATCTTCAGATGATGGAAAACGATGTTGTAATAAAAGTAAGTGCCGGAGATGATAAGGTGTCAGGTGACATGCTAGCTCTCGTCGAAGAGCTAGCATCCATGTCACCAAAAATCAAAGTTGAACGGACAACTTTGGAACGGACACCGAGCTTCAGCTTAAACCGCCCCGGTGAGGATACGGGCGTTGTGTTTGCCGGCCTTCCTCTTGGACACGAATTTACATCCTTCGTACTTGCCCTGCTTCAAGTAAGCGGCAGACCACCGAAAGTCGACCAAAAAGTAATCGACCAAATCAAAAGCCTCGATGGCGAATACCGCTTTGAAACATATGTAAGCTTATCCTGTAACAACTGTCCTGATGTTGTTCAGGCACTAAACATTATGAGTGTTTTAAACCCGAACATCTCCCACACAATGATTGACGGTGCCGCTTTTAAAGAAGAGGCCGAAAGCAAAAACATCATGGCTGTTCCGACCGTTTTCCTGAACGGCGAAATGTTTGCCAGCGGCCGGATGTCATTGGAGGAAATTCTTGCCAAATTAGGCAAATCAGCCGATCCGAGCGAGTTTGAAAAGAAAGAACCGTTTGATGTACTCGTTGTCGGCGGTGGTCCTGCAGGAGCCAGTGCAGCCATCTATGCGGCCCGTAAAGGAATCCGTACCGGCATTGTAGCTGACCGGATTGGCGGCCAGGTAAATGAAACAAAAGGCATCGAAAACCTGATCAGTGTAACATACACAGAAGGACCCGAACTGGCTAAAAATCTAGAAGCCCATATAAACGAATATGATATTGATGTCATGAATTTACAACGGGTGAAACATCTGGAGAGAAAAGATGGGTTTGTTGAAGTCGAATTGGAAAATGGTGCGGTGCTGAAAAGTAAAACAGTCATTCTGGCAACAGGTGCCCGGTGGAGAAACCTTGGCGTTCCGGGAGAAGAGGAATTCAAAACAAAAGGTGTTGCATACTGCCCGCACTGCGATGGCCCGCTGTTTGAAAATAAGCGCGTAGCCGTAATCGGAGGAGGTAACTCCGGTATTGAAGCTGCAATCGACTTGGCGGGTATTGTGAAACATGTAACAGTATTGGAGTTTGCTCCGGAACTAAAAGCTGACACCGTGTTGCAAGAACGACTGCAAAAACTCGACAATGTTACGGTTATTAAAAACGCACAAACGACAGAAATCACCGGAACAGATAAAGTTAACGGACTGAAATATATCGACCGTGAAACCGGTGAAGAGCACCACATTGAATTAGAAGGGGTATTCGTCCAAATCGGCCTCGTACCGAATACAGACTGGCTCAGCGAGACCGAAGTTGAACGGAATAAATTCGGTGAAATTATTGTCGACTCACGTGGTGCAACAAATGTACCCGGAGTATTTGCCGCAGGCGACTGTACAAACAGCCCGTACAAACAAATCATTATTTCTATGGGCTCAGGAGCCACTGCAGCTTTAAGCGCATTCGACTACTTGATCCGTAACGAATAATTTATACGGATTTTGCGTAAACCGCCATACAACTGTAACATCAGTTGTACGGCGGTTTTTTATTGTTACTTGTTATTTTACCAATTTTACAACGTATTGAAACACTTTTTTAAAAATAAATGATAGAATTTTCTTCAGTATTACCGGAAAATCATCAACTTCTTTTATATTAAACATGAATACTATTTTTTCAACCGGATGAAAGGACCGGAGACTTTTTTCGTTCTGCTTTTCCGGTTTACCCGCAATTGTACTCCAATGATACCGGCACCGGTTGATTTAATACTAACTCTTTTTCACTGACTTTGCAGTCATAGGCAAAAACATTTACCCTTTTTTGTACCGCCTCCACTACTGCTTCAGAAAACACCGGATCCATTTCCCAATTCAGACACAACAGCTTACAGTCTTCCATTTGGATTAAAAACAAAATTGAGGCATGATAACCTTCTTCCTGCGCTTTGATCAATTCCATTACATGCTTTGTCCCTCTTGATGTCGGAGCATCGGGAAACATGGCTGTCCTTTCTTTGACAAGTGTAACCCCTTTTACTTCCACAAATCCTTTTTCTTTCTCTTTTTCATAGTATAAGTCAAATCTTGAATTTTTAAATGTCACTTCCCGCCGGACTTTATTTACCGTCCCAATCTCGTTGATTTTCCCCTTTTCCAGTGCATGGAAGGCGGCCAAGTTCGGTGCCTGTGAATCAATATTCACAATATGACCATAGGCATAAACGGCTATCAAAGAATATTTCGTCTTCCTGTCCGGGTTATCACTAATTTCCAAAATTACCTTGGCACCGGGAATAAGCAGTTCTCTCAACCGTCCAGTATTTTTTATATGTACCGGTTCTTTTTCACCGTTTATCAAAACTTCTGCAATAAATCTGTTTTTCCGCTCACAGAAAATCCCTTCTGTGACTTCTCCGTATTTTTTCATACATTCACCTTCCCGTCAGGTTTTAAAAACTCCCCCGGGCCTCGCCTCTTACAGACCGCCGGAAATGAACCCAGATTGCATCAATTTTCACTTTTCATATACGCCGCTTGTCTTCCATGGGCCAGATAATAAAATACGATGCAGATAAAAATCCAGATTCCAACAGTCAAATACATAGTTCGGTAACTCATCAGACCGATTATCGTACCGATAATATACGGGCCAAAACCGCTACCTGAATCAATAGCAACCCAGAATGTCGTTGTCGCCTGTGCAGTTCTATTTTTTGCGACTTTAACCGCTATCGTTTGAAAGCTGGATTGCAATGTTCCGTAACTGATTCCGATCAATGCCGCTGCCGTTAAAAATGACACAGGGCCGGATGACTGGCTTAACAAAATAAATCCGATTCCCAATATCACAAGCAACGGATACGTGATGGCATTCTCCCCGCGGGTATCAAAAAGTTTTCCCGTAAAAGGGCGGGTTATGATTAAAGCCAGGGCATAAACAAGAAAGAAGTATCTCGCTGTCTTCTCCAGATTTATTTCCTCTCCGTACAATGATAAAAATGATAATAAACTGGAGTAGGCTAAAGTTAAGAAAAACATAACCACTGAGATGGGAACTGATGCCGGTTCGATTAAATTATTCAGCCGGAACTGCGCTCCAATGTTTTTTTGTACCGGCCTGTCCGTATCCGGTACTGTTAACCATAACATAGTCAGTAAATCAATAAAAGCAATCATGCTACATACAAAAATAATGAGCTCAAAACTGCTGTTTTGAATCATCCAAATCCCCAAAAACGGACCGACAGCCATCGCAATATTCATAAATGTTGAATAATAGCCGATTCCTTCCCCCCGCCTTCTGACAGGAATGAAATCGACAACCGCCGACGCTGCTGTATTTGTAATGATTCCGTGGGCTGCACCCTGAATAATTCTTAAAACGATGATCATGCCAATACTCCGGGCAAAATAATAAGCGACCATGGATAAGAAAAACAAGAGTGTTCCCGCAACAAGCGTTCTTTTTTTCCCTGCCCGTTCAATGAGAATGCCGGTGAAAAGACGGGCTGCCAGTGCGGCAACGACAAAAATCCCCGTCGTCAATCCCGCCACGCCCTGACTGGCATCGTACTCATAAATCACATGCATGGCAACGGTTGCCATTAATAGATAAAACGCAATATGAGTGAGAAAATTTGTCAGTGAAATTAAAATAAAGTTTCTTGTCCATAGTTTCTGACCATGCATAAAAAACGCCACTCCTTAAGGATTCCGGAAACATTTTTAACACAAGTATAACAATAAATTTAAAATATTCGAATAAATATACTTGTATATTGTTCTAATCCGGCTGGGTTATAAATCTTCCTTTATAAAAAGGTAACGGGTTTTCCCAAAAAAGAAAGAAGTATAAATTGCCGGTCCGGCAATTTATACTTCTTGAAGTTTTCGTTCTTTTTCCGGAGATTCCGCATCTTTGTCCAAGCCGAGGATCCGGTCCGTAGATTTCTGAATCTCCCGGTATAAATCCGGATTTTCTGTCAAGGATACTCCGTACGAAGGAACCATTTCTTTTATTTTCGGTTCCCATTCGTTCAAATATTGCGGGAAACATTTTTCGATCACTTCAAGCATGACCGTAACCGCCGTGGAAGCGCCCGGTGATGCTCCAAGCAGGGCGGCAATTGAACCGTCTTTCGCGCTGACAACTTCCGTTCCGAATTGCAAGGTTCCTTTACCGCCGGTTTCCGTATCCTTAATCACTTGCACCCGCTGGCCGGCAACGATAACTTCCCAGTCATCGCCATTTGCCGTCGGGATAAATTCGCGCAATTCTTCAATACGCTGGTTAAAGGACAGCATCAGCTGCTGGATCAAGTATTTAACCAGGGACAATTCTTTGAAACCGGCTGCCAACATGGTCGTAATATTGTACGGTTTTACAGAAGCGAATAAATCCCAGTTTGATCCGGTTTTCAAAAACTTCGGTGAAAATCCGGCGAATGGACCGAACAGTAATGATTTCTTATTATCGATATATCTTGTATCCAGATGCGGCACAGACATCGGCGGTGCGCCGACTTTTGCTTTTCCGTACACCTTTGCATGGTGCTTCTTGACAATTTCTTCATTTTTGCACACTAGGAAAAGTCCGCTTACCGGGAATCCGCCAATGTTCTTGGCTTCGGGTATTCCCGACTTTTGCAGAAGCGGCAAGCTTCCTCCGCCTGCACCGATAAAGACAAATTTGGCAGAATAGTATTTTGTTTCACCGGATGTGAGATCCTTGATTTTTAACTCCCAGCGGCCGTCAGCTGACCGTTTAATATCCTTTACAAGATGCTTATAGTGAATCTCGACGCCTTTTTTCTCCAGATGTTCAAATAATACACGGGTTAACGCACCGAAGTTCACGTCCGTACCGGAATCAATTTTCGTCAGGGCCATCGGCTCATTGAATTCCCGGCCCTCCATCATTAACGGAACCCATTCCTTCATTTGATCCGGATCTTCCGTGTACTCCATGCTTTCAAACATCGGCAGTTTTGATAGCGCTTCAAAACGTTTTTTCAGAAAAGCAACATTATTTTCTCCCTGGACGAAACTCATGTGCGGAAGCGGCATAACAAAGTCCTGGGGATTTTTGATTAAACCGTTTTCCACTAAATACGCCCAGAACTGTTTCGAGACCAGAAACTGCTCGTTAATTCTTACCGCTTTCGTAATATCAACCGTTCCGTCCGGTTTTTCCGGCGTATAGTTCAGTTCACAGAGTGCCGCGTGTCCCGTTCCTGCGTTATTCCACTCATTCGAACTTTCTTCTCCGGCGGTTTCCAGTTTCTCAAAAACCTTGATTTCCCACTCAGGTTTTAATTCTTTCAGTAAAGACCCCAATGTGGCACTCATGATTCCGGCACCAATTAAAATAATATCCGTTTTGTTACTCATATTCCCCATCCCTTATATCCATAATTTAAAGAAGAAATCAGGCATTGATTAAAGATCATAAACCAAAACCTGATTTTCTTCCCAATAAATCTAATAATCTGATTATAGTATAACACTATTTTTAAAAAATTAAAATATTTACGTTTTGTAATAGACTGGCAGATATAAGTAAAGGACGGGAAAAAATTAAGCCGGGAGACACCCCGGAAGAAAGCACTTTAATCTTTTTAATGTACAAAATTTACAAATGTTCCGGAAAAATTAGGAGTAAAAAGAGGGAAGAGTGACAAAAACTTTATAACTATAATTGATTGATGATTAAGCAACGTTCTTTATAAAACTGAGCATATTTAGACGGTATTTTTTGATCTGTAACGGTCCCGGTTATTTCTCCTATTGCAGATAACTTGGAATGCTTCAACACCGAACTTTGAACTGTCTGTAACAACATAACTCTCGTTTGAGTTATTCAATATAATTTGCTGGACCGCACATTCCTCCTCATCCGCCGTAGTAATACACTCATCTTTAATACCGTTAACTCCGATAAAGCTTTTCTGAACCTTTATTTCCCGGACCAATTTACGTGTAAAGTAACCGACAAATTCCGTAAGTTCTCTTAACGGTCCGCCAATCAAAATAAGATCAAATGCAGGATTGTTTTTAAAACGGTTAATAATGGTCAAAGAGTTGGTAATAATTTTAATATGCTTCACATCCACATAATCGTACATTAACTCAGTTGCCGTTCCTGCACCGATAAAAACGGTTTCATTTTCTCTAATTAGACTTGCTGTATTCCGGGCGGCTAGTCTCTTTTCTTCAATATGTAAAGTTTTCTCTTCATGATGTGACAGCTTAGAAAATTGATTGGTAGTCTTCCTTTTTGCCCCGCGTGAATCCGTACAAGCAGTCCGGCATTTTCTAATTCAAGCAAATCCCGTCTGATCGTCATTGATGTGAAGTTTAAAATTTTAGCCGCATCAGTTACTTTCAAAAAGTTTCTTTCTTCAATCATCTGGAGAATTTTGCTGTACCTTATATCTTTCAAGAACTCACCTCCCGGCTGTTTTCCGGACAGCCAAAAACAAAGTTTATTAGTAACAAATATTCTGTTGCAATAGAGAAAAGGAATTCACATTTTTTATATATGTGAATTCCTTGCTCGGTACATAAATAATTGTCCAGCAGTATTACAGTTTTTCACCGTTACTTTCAATGACATCTTTGTACCAATAAAAGCTCTTCTTCTTAATTCTGCGTAAATCATGTTCGCCTTCTTCATGTTGATTGACGTATACGAAGCCGTACCGTTTTTGATACCCGTTTAACCAGCTTAACAGATCAGTAAATGACCATACACAATATCCTAATACGTCCACACCATCAGTGATCGCTTCCTTGATTGCTTTAATATGATCTCTGATGTAATTAATCCGGTAATCATCGTTAATGATATCCCCGGGCTCGACTTTGTCATATTCACCGAGACCGTTTTCCGTAATCAACACCGGAAGCCGGTAACGGTTTGCGATCCGGCGCAATGCAATCCGTAGACCGTCCGGATCGATATTCCAATCCCAATTTGTTCTATCTAAATATTCATTTTTCACTGTTTTATATAGTCCCGGAACGCCTGAGTCTTCCGCCGTTCCTTTTTTTCCTGTCGTATTGTAAGCTCCCTCCGTTACACCATCGAGCGGATTCTTTTCATACGTAGTAGTTTGATAATAATTGACACCCATAAAATCAGGTTTTGCTTCTTTCAGGAGTTCCAGGTCACCTACTTTAATTTCCGGTGCAACACCTTTTTTCTGTAAATAGTCCCAAGCCGCTTGCGGATATTCTCCCCAGGCATAAACATCCATCCACCAGTGGCTTGTAAATTCCTCAGCATTTTCAGAAGCCAGAATATCCTCGGGATTAGACGTTTTCGGATAAGCCGGTGAATAAGCGAAGCTCGGCCCGATTTTGCCGTTGGGAACGTATTTACGGAACGCTTTTATGGCACTTGCATTCGCTAAGTTTGCATGATGATTCACTTGATAGAATAGTTTTTCATCTTTTTTCCTGGAGGGTGCATCGCACTCAGGTAACCGAATTTTGTAAAAATATTTTGTTCGTTCAACGTTACCCAATATTTCACACGGTCACCGAACAGTTTATATAAAGTAATGCAATAATTTGTAAAGTCTTCAATGATTTGCCTTGATTCCCAACCTCCGTATTGTTTTTGGCAAGTGAAAAATGCATTGAATGGCCATCAAAAATGTACACTTG
>CALGYZ010000034.1 GCA_937934645.1 uncultured Bacillaceae bacterium
AAAAATGAGCAACTCTCGAAATTAAATAGATAATTACCAAAAATAGAACCATCCCCATAATAGCTTCAACTGCTCATTTTTCTCTCTTCTTTTAATTACAAAAATCATCCGCAAACTGTGTATTGAACAGGACTTTTCCTGTTGAACTCATCCTTAAAACAGGCAAGATACGCATCCACAACCAGTCTATCAAATAATCCCACTAATTTTATTCAAAAACAGAAATTTATTAAAAATGGGACAGAGGACCGACCTTACCAACCAATTGACTTGTACAGTCCTTCAGTATCCTATAAAACGAACCTGTCTTCGGCTGGCGAAATAGTTTTCAAAATATTCAAACCTATATATTTAAAAAAGAAGATCAGAGGTTTTCCAACTCATAAACGCTTTAGAGCCGCAATCTAAACTTCATAACAACCTGTACCCTTTCAACTCAAAAAATACACCGGCACAAAAAAACCGATTGGCCGCTGGTACGATGAGTTAAAACAGAAAGGAATTGTAGACTGATTTTAACAAAATAAGGGGTATCTGACTTCTGCTCAGGTACCCCGTTCCATTATTGTGTAATCTTATCCTTTTCTTTTAGATGGCTTAATAAATTGCCCAGATGCTCATCAAACAGCCGGTCAACGGACTGGATTGCATCCTGTTGAAAAATTTTGTAGCGGGCGAGTAATTCCTTGCCGACAGGGGTTAATCTTGTTCCCATTTTCCGATTTCCCTGTTCCCTCTCCACAAGTTGGAGCTGCAGACGCTCTTCGGTGGCTGTTACTTTTCCCCATGCCGCCCGGTAAGACATCCCCAGTTCTGCGGCTGCCTTACTAATGGAACCCGTTCTTTCTATCGCTTCAAACAGCCGGATGCGGCCCAGTCCAAATACGACTTCATCCTTCAACTCAATCCAAATCTTTGACTTTACTTTCAGAGACGGTTTTTCCTCCATTTCCAACCCCTCTCTTTTTTCTTTGCCTCATTAAAATATTATCTTTGTATAAATTCCGCACTTTCTCCCGCAACATGGCTTTCTGTTATTATTCCTTAAAACAGTACGGTCAACATGAAGAAGTATAAGCCTTTTCCAAATCGCTTTGAAAAAAAGAAATTAAAAAATAAAGATAACATGAAGCAAAGTCTTTTCTTCAGTATAGCATTTAATTGAAAATATTTGAAAGACATCCCCGCGACGTAATTTCTTCCGGATTGTTTTGCCGGACATTGGCAATTTTGTCCGTTTAGCATCACGCCGTCATCACCGGCCAAAAGTTTTTAAACATCTTTTATGGCAAAAAAAATTTCCCTGTTCTATTAGAGAGGAATGCGATAAGAGCAAATCTTTTTCACCTTTGCGTTTTTACCGAAGCCGGCAAAATTATATACATCACAGAAAGCTGTCCGCGATTTATCGGCAAAGATAAGTGTGCCATTTACAGAGCCTGTGTTTCCATGTGTGATTATATTGTCGATATGGAGTTCTTCTGCTTTGCGGTCTCCACTCTGAACCAGCGCCTCTTCAAATTCATCTGTTCCCTGAATGCACCGCTCACCAATGATATCCCAAATCACATCATCCTTCATCCATTCTAAACAAAAGCCGTTGTCGTTCTTGGCAAAAGCAATTGTCAACTCTTTCAGCAATTCCTTCTTGGGAGAATTCCCGCAACTCTCAGCACATTTTACTTTTAATTTTTGAGAATTCATCATAACCCTCCTATTTTGAGACAACAGACTATCCCTGTTTTTTGCAAAAGAAAAATACACAATATTGCAAAGAATTTGACGTAGTCCAACTTTACATGGAGAGGCGGGTATGAAAGCCTTGTTTGGCTAAGCCAGCCCTTGATACTGCTGGCTTCTTGGCTTAGGAGTCATGCCCGCAGAGGCTCCATGTCAAGTTGCAATTCTCTGCATTCACCCTGCAAAACTCTGCACTTTTTGATTGCACAAAACAACTATCCCTTTTCATAATGATATAATCCGTTCATAATAGCAATTATATTCAGGGGGATTTATGCGAATATGTTGGACGATTCAATCGGCAGAAAAATGGGTAAAAGAAAAAAGAGCCGGCTTCCTGATCGATATTCGCAACTATATTTAACCCGGGTTTACTGAACCCTATCATTGGCTGATGGAGCAAATAATGGCAAGTATTGAAAAGGACAACAGAGAATATCCCGTTTAGCTCCGGACCGAACAGACGGATTTACGGAGAAACGGTCAACTAACCTAAGAAGAGCACGAAGTTTTCTTAAGAATAATATCAACGATTGCAGAATTCTTCTCTCCGATTTTCATGCCTAAAATAATCTCCGCCTGATCAATTCAAACGGAGGTTTTCATATATCGGTTTTTATCCTTAAGCAAAATCTCATTTATATGATTCCAGGACCGTTTCGCAAAAAAGATCGGGATGGACTGTTTTTTTGCTTTTTTCTTGATTACTGTTGATATATTATGATTCACAAAATCGGTTAACACGAGAATCATATCTATATTTTTGGGGATATCTCTTTTTACCATGCTTTCCCTGCGTCCGCTGATATGTAAAACCTCACTAAAACCGGCAGTCGCTAACTTCTCAGGGATCTCTCCTAAACGGTCACCGCCGACAACAAGAACTGAATTTGACATAAGCTTCCACCTCGTTCATATATTTCTTAAAGTACCCCCGTGTCATTCATCGCTCTGCAAAATTACCGGGCAATCTTTCTTTACAATTTTTCAACATAATTGGGCAGTGCTGTCTTTGAGAGTCATCGCTGCACCACTGGTTTATCGCACATCGCGGGCAATTGTCCTATTTTTCACCAAAGAAGGTTCTATTTTTTCCTTTAAGTTCTGAAGATGGTTTAATTGGGCAGTAAATGAAAGAAAAGATTCCTTGTCACAGGCATCGAGGGCCTCATTCACTTTTAGATTTAAATAGTTAAGCTGCAAATCCAAATCCAAAGAAGAGCAAATCATTCCTCTGTCGTAAAGTTTCTCAATCGCATCCTCTTGGATAAAGCAGCGAAACTCGTTATTGACTACTATTAAACGGTGCCAGCCCAAATGATGAACATATTTCCGTTCGTCCAGGACTGTGAACCAGTCATTTTGATAGAATTGAGTCACAATACACCGGACAGCAGCAGCTTGCCTGGGGCTGAAAATTTTCTAATACAATAAACACCCCATTCATCAGAAGCCCTCCTCCATCCTTTTGAACTTCATCCTCCCATCCGGATGCCTGTTATTTTTGAAAGGTACAGGAACCTGTAAAATTTTATAATTGATTATCATTCTCAATTAAAATTTTAAATGATAATGAGAATATTTGTCAATTAGTTTAACATAGAACTTTCTAAATATTTACTTTCCCGGAAAACCGGCCCTCCTGCCGGTCACTGTCATCGATTCATTTTCCATTAAATGACCCCCGGGTTTTCCAATTGATGAACAAACTTGCGGCCGAATTCCTTGCATTTTTCTATATCTTCATCCGAAGGACTCATTTCAACCTTCAAACCTTCCATAACCACTTCTGCCCCGCGTTCCTGCAGCTTTTCTATTAAAAGATCAACCGCCCCGCAAAAATGATCATAGCCGGAGTCTCCGGAACCGAATGCGGCCGCTTTTTTTCCCGTTAAATCGATTTCATCCATTTCATCATAGAGGTCCTTAAATTCATCCGGCAGTGCCCCGTCGTCCCATGTATAAGCGCCCAGGATGATCCCTTCATACTGCTCTAAAACAGACGCAGACGAACACTCCATGATATCCATCACATCCAATTCCTTCCCTTGCCCACGAATCCCCTCTGCAATAGCATTTGCCATCGCCTCTGTGTTTCCGGTCATTGACACATAAACTAAAACCATTTCTGCCATTCCAAAATTCCCCTTTCCTATGTAAAAATAATAACCATGATATTAATGATAACGATTCTCATTTTCAATTATATCATGACATGAAATAAACTCAACCGGGATAAAAATCCGGTTTTCGGGGGCAGGTCAAGCGTCCCAAATGGACTATAGGTGCAAATTGGGCGGCGCGGCGGTTCAGGGGGATTGTTGTCCCAACAAGAGGGGCAGGGCCGGCGTCCCGCATGCAGGCAGTTTGGACTTGGTAATTCACCCATACAAAAAAGCTGTTCCAAAAAAACCGGAACAGCTTTTATTATCCTGATTTATTCACAGTGATTTCTGAATTAGCCTTAGAACCCTGAGATTTTGGCTTTCTTGGCCATTAAATTTTTTCACTTAATAAATGCAAAAAAGAACCCATTT
>CALGYZ010000035.1 GCA_937934645.1 uncultured Bacillaceae bacterium
TTTCGCAAAAGTTCTGGGTAATTTTGTCCATTAAAACAGAGAGCTATAGGTCATTCCGGAACAACATTGGCTATTTTTGGTCATAAGAACCGTTTAATCGGACAGAACTTCCCGTTTTTACTTACCATTTGGTCATTAAAAAATAGTTAATGGACAAGATGTGTATGAATCATGCCTGAATGGTCCAGTAGAAAAGGGGAGGGAACGCCCCGGAAATGTCCCCGCGGTAATTTTTGACCAATAAATTTACATAATAAAATTATCGTTAATCAATATGTTTTATGACAAAAGTGGGAGATACGTCTTATAACAGGAACAATTGCCTGTTATTGCCATTGTGCAAAAATAATGAATATTTTTTGTGTAAAATAACATAAGGGGGATGCGGCTGTTCACGGGGTTATTGAGCAAAAAGCCATCTGTCCGGGGAACTGCATGTGCAAGTCGGATAGAATTTTTTTCTGAGTGATCAAAAAAAGAAAAGGAATGACAGCAGATGAAACGCCTTTCCTTTTTTACAAAATCCATTAGGAATAAATTTATCCTTGTTTCCGTTATTTTGACAATTGCACCGTTAGTGACGCTCGGCACCATCAGTTACCATATCAGTTCGTCCAGCCTGGATGAACTCGGGGCAACGAATTTGAAAAACGGGGTAGAACAAACGATTGAATTGATCAACACATTAAACGAGGATGTGGAAGACGGAAGATTATCGCTTGAAGAAGCACAGGAAAGAGTCAAGGTGTACATTTTAGGGGAAATGGATGAAGATGGAATACGTCCGGTGAATCCGAATTTTGATTTCGGTGAGTCCGGGTACATTTTCATCTTGGATCAGAAAGGAACACTTGTGGCCCACCCGGAGGACGAGGGGACGAATATTTGGGAAGAAGAAGACCATCGTCGCATAAAATTTGCTCAGGAAATGATTAAAACCGGCACGCAAGGAGGTTTTGTTTATTATGATTGGCCCCTTCCGGAGGATCCGGATACGCTGGCGCCGAAAATTGTTTATGCCAAAACGGATCCAAACTGGGGCTGGGTTGTCAGCGCGAGTACCTTCATGCGGGATTTTAATGCACCGGCAAAGGGGATTTTTAACACGATTATCGTCACTTCTCTGGTCACCATGTTGATTGGAGGCATCATCATCTACATATTTGTCAAACGGATTACGACCCCAGTCAAACTCGTAACTGACCGGATTGTACAATTATCCGGAAAAAATTTAAAGCCGGAACCGTTGAAGATCAACCGGAACGATGAAACGGGGAAACTGGCGGATGCCGCAAATGCATTGCAGAATGATATAAAAAAGATTATGAAAGAAATCTCCCGCTCTTCCGATACCGTCGCCGCCAACAGCGAAGAATTGTATCAATCGGCCAATGAAATGATGGGAAGTACGGAACAAGTATCTTTAACCATGCAGGAACTGGCATCCGGCAGTGATTCCCTGTCCGGCAGTGCAAAAGCGTTATCGGAAGAGATGGACGAATTTTCGAAAAAAATCCAGGAGATCAATGAAGCAGGAAAATATGCCGGGGAAAATTCGAGAAATATTTTGCAGATGACAGAAGAGAGCAGCTGGCTGATGGAAATGTCCGAAGAGCAAATGGACAAAATTAACGAGCTGGTGAAGGATTCGGTGGCCAAAATGCAGCGGCTGAACCAAAAATCAGCAGAGATTACCAAGTTGGTCTCCATCATCCATGATATCGCCTCCCAAACAAACCTTTTAGCGTTGAATGCTTCCATCGAAGCTGCCAGGGCAGGGGAACACGGTAAAGGATTTGCGGTTGTTGCAAGTGAAGTCGGAAAATTAGCGGAGCAGGTCGCCGGGTACACAAAGGGTATCACGGAAAATGTCAACGCCATTCAGGAGGAAACGAAACAGTTATCCGCTTCCTTGCAAAGGGGATATGAGGAAGTGGACAAAGGAAAAGAACAAATCGGCTGGACCGGACGGACATTCCGGGATATCAAAGAGGAAATCAAACAGACCACCGAATACATTGCCAACATTTCGGAAAATCTGGCGGAAATTACGAAAAATACCGGACAAATGAACCAGGCGATTGATGAAGTTGCTTCCATATCGGAAGAAGCGGCCACTGGCATTGAAGAAGCTTCTGCGGCAGTGGAGGAAACTAACAGTTCGATGGATGAAATTGTAAAAAGTTCGGAGCAGCTGGCAAAAACCGCAGAAAAACTGAACGGGTTGGTCCGGGAATTTAAAATATAAGAAGAAAGGGGCAAGCTGTTCGCTTGCCCCTTTTTGCATTATTCTTTGATGATGCCGAATTCATGGACTTTTTCCACTTTCCGTTCTTCGCCCTCCAACAATTCACCTTCAACCTGGTAGATTTCCACTTTTAATTCATTGTCTTTCACTTTGTATACGGCGAAGTTTTGAACCGCTGAATCACGGGCATTGGAATGGGATTCTTTAAAGGCATCCGTTTTTTGCGGCTGGCCGCCGAATGCAAAGAGATTATTGTAATAGTCCACATCTTCTTTGTTCATCCAGTCCAGTTTCGGACGGACTTTTTTCAGGTGATCCAATCCTTTGCTGTAAATATCGTCATATGTTTTTGTGCCGCCGGTATTCGGCAGGACAAATACGGTTCCTTCCGGATTTTTGTAATATTCCGTACCGTCTCTTTCCACCACTTCCGCTTCGTCAATGACAGCGTTAGAGAAGTTTTCTTCCGTCGGTACGAATTTTAATGATTTCGTTCTGGATACGACATGGTCATGGCCCTGCAATGCCAGGTCAACATCCAGTTCGTCGATTAATTGCATAAATTCTTCCCGCACGTTTTTCACGTCTTCATCCTGCAGAGAGTGGTACGATTTTGAGAACAGCGGTTTATGATAGGCTAAAATCACCCATTTTGCTCCGTTTTCACGGGCTTTTTGAATATCTTCTTTGATCCAGGCCATTTGTTCATCGCTGATGGCCTTTTCGTCCGGGTTTTTATTGTCGTTCGTATTGATCACAACAAAATGGGCGCCGTTGTAATCAAAGGAGTAATAAGATCCGCCGCTGATTTTTCCGTTAGTCACCGGGACATTAATATGTTCATTGAACTTTTCAGTGACCGGTTCATCGGAGTTTAACGTATATTCATCATGGTTGCCGGGTGCAACGGCAAGGGGTAATTTCATCCAGGATTCTTTGGATTGTTCAAATATATCTACCCATTCATCCTCCACTTCGGCAATTTCGACGAGGTCACCGGTATGTAAGACGAAATCGGCGTCTTCCGCAACCTCAAGCGCTTTTTTCAGCGTATCTGCACCGAAAGCCGCTTCGTTGCGCACATTTTCATTCCAGAAAGCGTTTTGGGTATCGGTATACTGGATAAACGTAAATTCTTCACCGTCATCACCGGATGTGGTGAATGTGCCGACTTCGCTCTTTTCACCGGATTCGCTGCCGACTTGATAGTAGTAAGTGGTGTCCGGCTCCAGTCCGGTAGCAACGGCTTTGTAGGAATGTTCCTTCACTTTAATTAACTCCATATAGCCGACTTCCTTGCCGCTTGTCCATTCCGGACCTTCTTTTCCTTGATCCGTATAGTATCCATTGATGACCGGCTTTCCGTTTTCATCTTTGACCGGTTCGCCATCTTTATCTTTTTCCACATCGGCAAAGATGAAGTAGCCGTCTTCCGTTCTTTCCGCATAATGGCTGGTGACTTCGGTGATTTCAGCATCGAAGGTAACGGCATCGCTCATATCTTCTTTCTTGCTGATCCAAACCTTTGCATCATCAAACCGGTCGGTGGTGTACCAGTTAAAGCCCATTTTGGTTTTTGTGTCACCGTGGAATGTTGTAATGATCCGGTTCGGTTTGTTATTCGGTTCAATTTCTGCAACTTCCGGCTTTTCGTCCGATAGTTCGCTTCCGGATTCATTTTCTTTTCCGGATTTGGACGAAACCGTTTCCTGGTTTTCCGTCTGCGAACCGCCTGCGGTCTCTTCAGTTGATTTCGCCTGGCAGCCGGAGAAAACAAGCGAGACCAGCAAAAGTAACATGAAGAATAAACGGGCAAATCGTTTTTGCTGCAATCCATTCCCTCCCATAAAAATGATCGTTTTGCCTGAACAGGCTTGCGTCTACACCAATTAGCATATCCATTAATTGTAATTTTAAAGTTAATACTATGTAAAAAATGTTTGATTCCTAGTTAAATAGATTTAAAGATTTGCTTACAAAAAGAAGGGATGGTTCTTTTCTGAACATCATCCAGAAAAATAAAACAGGACGCCGGGTTTTCCGGGTCCTGTTTCGTCTGTTCATCGATTAAATTTTTCCCCATACACTTTCGGCTATTTGAACGACATGTTCGATTTTCTTCCATTGCTCTTCTTCCGTTAACAAGTTGCCTTCTTCTGTACTGGAGAAGCCGCACTGCGGGCTTAAGGCCAGGTTTTCCAGCGGGATATATTGGGTTGCTTCCTTAATTCGTTCACGGATCCGGTCTGCGTCTTCCAATTCCGGAAATTTGGATGTAATTAAACCGAGGACAACTTTCTGATTTCCCCGTGTGAAGCTTTTTAACGGTTCAAAATCGCCGGACCGCTCGTCATCATATTCCAAAAACAGCCCGTCCAAATCCAATTCGGCAAAAATGGCATCGGAAATATTATCATAACCGCCTTCTGCAAAATACGTAGACCGGAAATTACCACGGCAAATATGCATCGTGATGACAAAATCGTCTGGGCGTCCGGCAATGGCTTCATTAATCGTGCGGATGCGGGACTCAATCAAATCTTGTACACTCCGACCGTATTTTTCTTCTGCTTCTTTAATCCGCTTTTTATCAATAAAATCGGACCACGATGTGTCATCCAGCTGCAAATATCGGCATCCGGCTTCATAAAATGCCTGGATAGCTTTTTTGTAGGCGGCAATCGTATCTTCAATGATGGCATCAAAATTCCCGTTATAGTATTCATCCGCCTGATATCTTGTCACGAGCATATTCGGGCTCGGAATGGAAAACTTCGCCACCTGGCTGCCGTCCCCGTATTTCTCCACGGTGTCTTTTAAAAAGGTAAAATGATCGATCATTTCATGTCCGTCAAAACCGATTTGTCCGGTCAGTTTAATGGCTTTATTTTTCGGACTCGGGCCTTTAAACCGGTTTTCATACTCTGCTTCCAGCCAGTCCACCCCTTGAAGTCCCGCCAAAAAGTCGAGATGCCAGTATTCCCGTCGGAATTCACCGTCCGTAATCGATTTGAGTCCTGACTCGATTTGCTTTTGCACGAGTTTTTCAATTTCTTCATTTTCTACTTCCGTTAACCGCTTCTTGTCGATTTCACCGTTAAAATACGCCTTCCTTGCCTTTTTAATGGCGTCTGTTCTTAAAAAGCTACCGACATGATCCGCATGAAAGGGAGCTTGAATTGTTGTTTTCGTCATTTTTCAACCTCTTTTCTATAAAATTTTAAA
>CALGYZ010000036.1 GCA_937934645.1 uncultured Bacillaceae bacterium
TGTAAATGTTGATGTAGAGGAAAATCCCAATACTCGCGCATTTACAGATATAAAGTATCTTACCTTGGATAAAGAAAATATGAATAAAAAAAGAAAAGCTTGGATTACTTTGAGAGGAATTGAGGTTAGTGATAAAAATTCAAAAGACGGGTCTAAAGTTAAACTAGGAAGAGTTGATTTATGTTTTAGGAAGAAAGGGGCTGTTCATTGGTATAATGGGAAAATGACATCAAGGGGTTATTGGTATTCAACAAATGGCGTTCGAACCCCCATAACAAGTCAAGGTCTAAAAGAACTTGAATATTCCCCCCATAAATATTATGTTTCTGCATCCAGGTATTATCAAACTATAAAGCCATCAGAAGTTGATAAAATTAAATTGGAATTCGCATGCGGAGAAGATTATCCTAAATACTCTTTTACAGGAATTTATACTGTAGATATAAATCATTTAATGTCACTAGATAACGGTACGGGTTTTGGGGAAGACCTTGCAAGTTTTTTGGTTAATTGGGGCCTGTGGTTAATACCTGTAGCAGTAACCATTATTTTATTATAAATATAAAAAAAAGGATTATGTTTTCGATTTTAAGGACATCATTATTTGTGTTATTTGTTTTCGCATGCACATACATGAACGGCCAGAACTTAGAAAAGATGGAATTTTTTTTTGAAGCAGGTTCCGCAAAGGGGATAAATGACGTTTTTAGTTATAACTTCCAGTTTTCTCCAGGATATAAATTAACAGAAAATTTCACATTAGGAGTAGGAATTGGATTTGTAGACTATAATAATAGAACGGATTTAAAAAATGAATTAATAGATAATCATTATTTTCAAACAGGCTGGCATAATGCGTGGAAGCCTTATCTACATGGAAAATATAGTATTTCGTCAAATCATCGGGTAAACCCCTTCATTAAGGTTGACATTGGCTATGCATTCTTTTCCCATAAGAAAAAACTTTCTTATGTAGATGAAATTGAAAACGATTATGTTACTATACCGTTTGATATAAAGGGGGGGATTAACTCTACTATCAATTTAGGCATTTTAAAACATTCAAATCATTTTGGAGAGGCATTAACTGTATCCGTGTTTTATCTTTTTCAGCCTGTAACATATAAATATATGTCGAACTCTGTAAGGAAAAACATATCTTCCATTGGATTTAATGTAGGTGTTATTTTTTAGTCTCCTGCGATTGTATCGCATGGATGAGCATGAGCCGTATGAATGTGAAATATACGTTCTCCTCACGTGGTAAGATCGCTCCTTACGTCAAAGGCCGGGTAGGACATGGGATTCTCTTATCCACTTGCGGGAGAAGCTCGTATATTGTTAGCTGTTTCTTATCATTATCAGCGGTTAACAAATAGATACCTGGAGCATCCATGAGAATATAGCCGGTTGCAAGACAATTCCTCCGTAGGATTAAACGTCGATATTCTTTTTTAAGACAAATGTCTATTGAAATAGTAGCACTATCATTTCAGCATGCTGCCTTTTAAAAATTTTATGGAAATGAAATTGATTAAGTACTTTTATTTGACAGCTATATTGTCCCTGCTAGTAAGTTTGGGGTCAAATATTACTTTTAGAATATATTCGATTCCAAGCCAATTTCTCTTTCAGAATTACCCGCAGGAGTTTTGTTCTTACATTCAACAATGATCACGGCACTATGTGGGGGGAATTTGAAATTAATTGATAAGGTAGAGTTGAGACTTTAACTAAAGTTTCTTTGTAAACTCTAAATGACAATATTGGATAAATACTCTATCCTCTTCTCAATGGCAGCAAGCTTGTGGCTGAAATAAGACAAGCAATAAAAGCAATTATTAATTTCGTCGTGAATGCGTAGGGACATAACACAATTTTACAAAATGAAAAAGTTTAATGTATTCATGCTTGTAGCATGTTTTGTTGTTTTTCAGTTTTTGTCTTCATGCAATAAAAGTGAAGATAATTTTGAGAATGAAATTTTGGTTAAACAGACAGAATCTGTTTCTGAGATCAATGCTTTTAGTAGTAAGGAAGAATTAAAAAATGCGATAAACAATACAGGTTATACTCGATCGGCATCTTCTGTTTCAGCATTTGACTCTGATATTTCCGAGGTACTCGTTCCAAATGAAAATTTCAGAAAATTATTGAATGAAAAAGGACAAATTATCGTAGATGATACCTTATATATGATTACAAGACAGGGTACACTATTTACCCATATGTCAAATCAAACAGTTGTTGACACGCTTTCTGATTTTTCAGTTTTTGAGCAAGTTTCTACCGATTTAAAAAAATTCAATGAAATATTTCTTTTTGATACTTTCAAAGATTTGTCAGAAGAAGATTTTTATGAAGAACCGGATGGAGATGAAGAGGATATTTCATCTATCTCTACACGTGCAACCGCATATAATCTACAAAGAGATCCTGTAGATATAAAGAATTTTCCTGTTATGTCAACAGAACCGTATACTTTGGTTGGGAAAGGACTTGCAGGTTTATTCGGAAATAACAGTGCTCACAAAATAGATATTCAACATAAAAGAAGATTGAGTGCTTCTTTATATAGTTATAATTATTTGGTCTATAGTGAAACAGGATTAAAAGCGGCTGTAATAAGAAGACGATCGTTGCTTCATAACTGGACTAAAGAAGCAAGTTGGGGGCCTGGAACAGTTATGGGATGGGAACATATTCATTTTGTATATGATAAGTTAGATATACCTGACATGCCTGATTTACATGATCAGACTAAGAGAATGACCTACGGCAAATTCATGGGAAATTTAGCTAAAGTCTCTACATTGTATAAATTTGACAAGAAAGTCTCGGATGGTAATATTATTACCATACCTATTATTTTAGGAAAAGAGATTGAAGTTAATTCACTTGATATTGCAAATGCAGGTATAGACTTAATGACAAAAGCAGGATTAGATTATCTGAAAAAATTAGGAGACCCCTATCTTACTCAAGCTCTTGAGCAAAGAGAAGCGGCGATTAACAAGAGTATATGGAATACAAATCCTTTTCAAAAAGTACCGATTCCGGGTATTTCAATACATATTATAGATTTGAAGAAAAAGCAGATGCATGTTTTTATTGGTTCCGATAAAATTTGGAAACCCGGGCCAAGCCAAGTGAAAGTTTTTGATAGTGGTGTTGTATTTGAAGTTGAATACAATTCAAATTTAGGACTGGTTGGAAGTGCCCTTAAAACTTTAGCAAAAAATGTCAAGAATAAAGCTCCTAATGTGGAATCTGCATTTGTTTACGCATATACAACAACTGATTCCGGCGGTGAAGTAAAAGGTATGATTCTTAAAAAGACAAAAGACAAGTAATAGAATCATAGTAAAATATTATATTTAAATTTTATATCCGGCGTGAGTGTTTATTTGCTTGCGCCGGATTAAAAGTAAAATAATCAAAATAATACGAATATATAAATGGAAACGAAGAAACTACTTTTTAGATACTTTTTATTTTGCTCCCTTTTTATTACAAACACTTTGTATTCACAAGAGTTGCAAACAGTATCCAGAATAGGATTGGGAATAAATGGACTTGATCTGGCGGTTGAGTTACCCATAGCGAAAAAAATAACCATTGAACCGAGCATTGGTCTTGGGCCAAGTTATGATTTCGGTGAAGGTGAAGCCCTTACGTTCAGGATGGATTGGCATTGGACATTATTGAATCCGAGCGTACATTTAGGAGTAAATGGCAAGTTTATTTATAACCATAAAAGTGAACCGAAATTATTCAATTCGGGAAACTTTATCGGTTTAAAAGTGAAATATGTATCAAAACCATTAACTGATGAGATACATTATTTGACCAATACATTGCTAACAAATCTGAATTGGGGAGGACAGCGAAATATTGGAAGACATTGGATTTTCAGTTATTCGTTAGGAGCAGGATACGGCTACAACCTCGATGAACCGTATGGTTTATTCTATCCGGCTTTCGATCTCAAATTTGCCTATGTATTGCCCTACGGAAGAAGCAATTAAAATTTAACTATAGCAAACAAAATACTAAATAGTCTCTTAGCTAATAAATTAATGTTTTCACAATTATAATTAGTATGAGGGACTATTATTTTACTAATTGTTTCTTTCTGCAAAAATAGAAGAACAAATAATGATACAACTATCGGCATGAAACGTATAATATTTTGTACTTTGGTTTTGGTTATGTTTTTTCTTAATTCAGTTTATTTGAATGCGCAAATCCAAAAAACTTTAGGTATGGATGGCGGTTTTTACTTTAATTCCAGTAACATAGCATATCATTTTTCGTTGACTTATAGCCTTCAATTCAATCAGTATTTTGGAATTTCTGCTGGAACTATGTTCCTTTCCGTTCCATTGGATATTGCTGGATGGTCGGATAGTTCAAGAAATAGCAGCTATTATTTTGATGAAGATAATATTAAACGTTTCAATCTGTTTTTTTCTACTTTTTATTCACGACCACTTTTCCAATCTACAGGTGTTTACACGAATTGGTCGGTTTCATTCGAACCAATTCCATATGAGTATATATCATTAGAGAAACGGATGAACAATGATATACTATCCGAGAATGTAGGTAAATACCAATTTACTGGATTTTCACCCGGTACATTTTTAGAAATGGGCTTAGTTCAATATTTAAATAGAGATAATAATGGATTAAGGCTATCCCTCGGGTTTGGTTATGGCTGGTATGATATGTATGCCGGTTATAATAGAGCTATTATTGATGGACAAAGAATATCGACATATATTCCTAATAATAATCTTTATAAAAGGATAAGTCTAAAGTTAATTGGACTTTAGACGATTAATGACTTAAAAATAAATGTAATTACACTTTCTAAATTCTAACGCGCTCATACCATATTTTCATTAAACAAATAGTTGGGATAATGTTTTCATTTAGCGAAGGTGCCTAAAATATCACATTTTACAACCAGTTCGGTGTTATACAGGAATTGGTTTCCTTATCTTTGAAATTAACAGACACAGTCTGTCATATTTCGGGAAACGATCATCCGGTTACAGACAATAGACTTATCGTATTATATTTTTTGTTTGGGTTTAATAGTTTAGAATTCACCTCTCTCCTTTTTTTGGGGGATGGATTATTATAGCCGGCGGTTACATTCTTTCCAGTACTATGGCCAACCATTTGTTTAACGAAAATCTCACTAATATACATTTCGCTTGTAAGATGAGTTACGTAGCTGTTACGGGTATAGGCGGTCGATAAATTCCGGTCTATCCCTAATTGTGCTGCTATTACTTTTAATGAATTATTTATTGGGTTTAATGCCAGTTGAATAGCGTCTTTTATCTTTCTTTCGTTTTGATCTACTCGTTCGATGCCGTTAAGAAATGGAAAGATATATCCATTCTGTTCTTTATTGCCGTGTCGGTTAATTATTTCTACCATTGGAGGTAGTAGCGGAGCGCAAATAGGCTCTGGATTTTTTTTCTTTTTTGTATCTCTGGTTTTCTTACGATGAAATACAATCTCTTGGGATGCTCCGTCGATGTCTTTGTATTGCAACCTGCATAGATCACCGAAATTTAGTCCGTTACAATAGAACATGAATATGAAAATATCCCTTGCAACCATCAATCCTTGATTGTCAGTCTCAAAATCCTCTATTTTCCAAATGTCCTCAATGTCTAAAGCGATAGATTTTCTCCCACCTTCCGGAATAGAATATTTATTCTTGCCCTCTCCAAATGGATAGCGAGTTCCGCTTAAATAAGGGTCTTCTCCATTGTTTATTATTGCCCTAAGTGTTCTCATATAAATCCCGATAGTAGCGTATTCTATACCGGTCGCACTCCAAAAGTCTTCGCAGTCAGATAAAAATTTCACCGTGATATCGTCAAATTTAATATCAGCGATGACGTTTAAAACATCCTTACCTTTTGTCTTATGCTTTTTACTTACACATTCTTCAATAAATAGTTGTTTGGCTATTTTACTTTTGATTTTTCTGTAATACTGAAAACGTATAAGAGCGTTTAATGTGGTTCTGTATATTGTTGCATTCCCGACCTTGAAGGTGTTGTTTAAAGTGTTTATTTTGGCCGTAAACGCATCATTTACGGTTAAGATATCCGACTTGCCTAATTTGTGATCGAGTGCTGCAAAAGAGAAATTGTCTGCAGTCTCTTTAACTGCGGGTTTAAGAATATCATCAAAATATTTTTGTATGTCGTCTTTATGCTCTCTTAGATGTGCCGCTTTAGTCTTAAAATTAAAATCAGCTTCCTCTGAAGCTTCAAATAATTCCCAGTCCTCACGATCTAATACTTTTCCTGTAGAGTAGTAGTCGCTATCTCTTTTATATGTTACACGTCACCGTAGTGGGCATTCATTTTCGGGATTTTTATTCCTTATATCTCGAACAAGTTTAACGGTTATACCGTTATTGGAATAGTAGAATTTCATATCAGTATATTTTTAGATTGTATTCGATATATAACAAACAATCATAACAAACAAATAACAAACAAATAACAAACAAAAGTAGCAAAAATATACAAATAGAAGAAATAGGAAAGAGTTAATAATTTATTATATATGCTGTTAAACAGGTATTTATGAATTATTTGAAAATAGAGAAAAAATACAGAAATAACTGTTTAAAAGCTTCCCAAGCTGTAACTGTAGCCAAGGTTTTATCAATAGTTGCTTTGTACATTTCATCATCAGTAGTAACTATATTTTCTATTTCGTTACTGTCTTTTGCCTCCTGCAATGTAAGTGTGTCTATGAGAATTTGCGAGTTTGGTATTTTAGATATTTCTCCTTTTAGCTGGCCCAATGCACGAGATGCTCCAGTCAAAGATTTTAAAATACCTACTGTTTCGCAATCAAACTGTGGGGGTAAAGGATGTATAGTTGTTTCACTCATAATTTTAGAATCTTGTTATATCCCTTGGTATTTTCTTGAAGATAATGTTCTTCTCATCACACATTAACCTCAGA
>CALGYZ010000037.1 GCA_937934645.1 uncultured Bacillaceae bacterium
GACTCAAATTCTCCTGTCTCACTATTTGAAGCTAGTTTTGTCCCAGCCTCTTTAATTGTTTTATTCTTTTGTATTCTGTCGGATTAATTTTTCTTCTTTTGTGTTTCCGCCGTAATCGGACAGGTTGCTGGCGTGTTGTTGATGATACGCTGATCCTGATTTTTCAGAACGGATGAGATCCTTTTTCTCTGTTTGTTCTCCCAAAAGATCACCTCCTTATTTCATTATTATTGATCAGTCTTGAAGGAATATACAGAATATTTTATAGAATAGTGTTAAAAGATAGAGATTACAGTTAAATATGTTGATTATTTTTAAAAAATTCGTTAAAGTAAGAGTAATTTATACTATAAAAATAAAATAATAAACTTCTTATCAAGAGAAGTGGAGGGACAGGCCCAATGATACTTCAGCAACCGGTACCGGTTTACGGTATCAAGGTGCTAAATCCTGCGTGTGTTCCAAGCACACGAAAGATAAGAAGAAGATCATTTATTTGAAGGTCTTCTTCGTCAGAAGACTTTTTTATTTGTCAAAGAGGGGGATTTCATATGGGATTAATGGAAGATTTACAAAATCAAATTTTAATCGCTGACGGGGCAATGGGGACGTTATTGTATTCTTATGGAATTGACCGCTGTTTTGATGAAATGAATATTTTGAATTCTGATGAGATTAAAAAAATACATCTTGCTTACATAGATGCCGGTGCGAAAGTGATCCAAACAAACACCTATGGGGCGAATAGACTGAAATTGGCAAGATACGGATTGGAAAGTGAAATGGAAGAAATTAACCGAAAAGGGGTACAAATAGCAAAGGAAGCAGTGAAAGAATCGGGGAAAAAAGTGTATATCCTCGGTTCCATCGGGGGAATCCGCGCTTTTCAAAAAAATATCCATACCCTTGAAGATATTGAAAAAAGTTTACTTCAACAGTTGGAGCTGCTGCTTTCAGAAGGTGTCGACGGGATTTTACTTGAAACATACTATGATTTTGACGAACTAACCCATGTTTTAAAATTGGCGCGTTCCAGGACGGATTTACCGATTATTACAAATGTTTCGATTCATGAAAAAGGCGTATTGCAAAATGGTATGCCGCTGGATGAGGCGTTCGACCGGCTGTTTGACCTCGGCAGTAATATCGCCGGTTTAAACTGCCGTCTTGGTCCTTCCCATATGATTCAATCATTTGAACAAGTAGAAGTGCCGGAAAAGGGCTTTTTATCCGCGTATCCCAACGGCAGCTTACCAGCGATGGAAGACGGCCGCATTGTTTATAAAGCGGATGAAAAATACTTTTATCAAGTCGCAAAAGAATTTGTGAATCAGGGAATAAGGTTGATCGGGGGATGCTGTGGAACGACGCCGGAGCATATCCGTGAAATGGCCAAAGCGGTGTCCGGGCTTTCTCCGGTGGTGAAAAAGAAGGTAAAAAAAGACCGCCCGGTATTAACCGTAAATTCTGAAAGTGAACGGAATGAACCGAAACTTACTGATTTAGTCAAAAAGCGCCGATCGGTCATCGTGGAATTTGATCCGCCGAGAACTTTGCAAATGGACCGATTTTTGTCAGGAATAGACGCATTGAAAAGGGCAAGGATCGATGCAATTACATTGGCGGATAACTCTTTGGCATCACCGAGAGTGTGTAATATGGCCTGCGCCCAGATGGTGATGACGCGCGGTGTACGTCCGCTGGTCCACTTAACATGCCGTGACCGGAATTTAATCGGAATTCAATCCCATTTAATGGGTCTGCACGCCATGGGTGTCCGGGATATTTTGGCATTAACCGGAGATCCGACGAAAATCGGCGACTTTCCAGGTGCGGCTTCGGTGTTTGATTTAACTTCATTTGACTTAATCAGCCTAATTAAACAATTTAACGAAGGTGTATCGTATTCCGGGAAATCTTTGGGGCAAAAAACTGATTTTACCGTTGCCGCAGCATTTAATCCGCATGTCAAAATAATTGAAAATGCGGTCAAACGGCTGGAAAGAAAAATAAATGCGGGTGCTGATTATTTCATTACCCAGCCGGTCTATTCGGAAGAATTAATTGTCAGAATCCATGAAGCGACAAAACACCTGGATAAGCCGATCTTTATCGGCATCATGCCATTAACAAGCGAGCGGAATGCTGAGTTTATCCATAATGAAGTACCCGGTATAAAAATCCCTGAAAATATACGGAACCGGATGCACAAAACAGCTGGGGACCCGGTTAAAGGAAAAAGGGAAGGCGTAGCCATCGCCAAGGCTTTGATCGATGCTGCTTTTGAATTGTTTAACGGAATTTATTTAATTACTCCGTTTTTAAACTATCAAATGTCTGTTGAATTAATTGAATACATTCATGAAAAAGAAGCACAAAGGGAAAGGGAGATTATCCGTGGTTAGCATTACAGAACAATTGGAAAAAAAGATCCTCATATTAGACGGAGCAATGGGGACGATGATTCAGCAGAAAAATCTGTCTGCCGAAGATTTTGGCGGGGAAGAATATGAAGGTTGCAACGAATATTTAAATATCACGGCACCGCACATCATCCGGGATATTCATGAAGCTTATCTCGAAGCAGGTGCGGATATTATCGAGACGAATACATTTGGGGGAACCGCCATCGTTCTTGACGAATATAATCTTGGCCATCTCAGCTTCGAAATCAATAAAAAGGCGGCAGAAATTGCAGTCGGAGCGGCAAAAAAATATTCAACCCACGGCTGGCCCCGTTTTGTTGCAGGTGCGATGGGGCCAACGACAAAAACTTTATCGGTTACCGGCGGCACAACTTTTTCCGAACTTGTTGAAAATTATCAAGTACAGGCGGAAGGGTTGATCTCCGGTGGCGTGGACTTTTTGCTGCTGGAAACTAGCCAGGATATGCTGAACGTAAAAGCGGCTTATTTGGGAATACAAAAAGCGATGGAAAAATTAAACAAAAAACTGCCGCTTATGCTGTCAGGCACCATTGAACCGATGGGCACCACACTGGCCGGCCAGGATATAGAGGCATTTTATATATCCAGCGAACATATGAAACCTTTCGCGGTCGGCTTAAACTGTGCAACAGGTCCGGAATTTATGACTGACCATATCCGTACTCTGGCTGAAATAGCGGACACAGCGGTAAGCTGTTACCCGAATGCGGGACTACCAGATGAAGAAGGAATCTATCATGAAAGCCCCCGTTCGCTCGCAATGAAGATTAAGCAATTCGCCGACAAAGGATGGCTGAATATCGCCGGCGGCTGTTGCGGAACTACACCGGAGCATATCCGGGAACTGGCTAAAGTTTTATCCGGGGTAAAACCGAGACCGGTCAGGAAGAAAAAACCGGAACATCATGTTTCGGGTATTGAACCGCTCCGCTATGAAGACTCAATGCGGCCGCTGTTTGTAGGCGAGCGGACCAATGTGATCGGATCGCGAAAATTTAAAAAGCTGATATCGGAAGGGAAGTACGAAGAAGCGGCGGAAATCGCCAGGGCCCAGGTAAAAAACGGTGCCCATGTCATTGATGTTTGCCTTGCTGATCCGGACCGGGATGAACTCCATGATATGGAGATGTTTGTTCAGGAAGTTGTCAAAAAAGTAAAAGTTCCCATGGTCATTGACTCCACTGACCCGGTAGTCATTGAGCGGGCTTTACAATATACCCAGGGTAAATCCATTATCAATTCGATTAACCTGGAAGACGGTTTAAAGCGGTTTGAGGAAATTATTCCGCTGATGAAGAAATATGGTGCAGCTGTTGTTGTCGGTACAATCGATGAAAAGGGCATGGCGCTGACTAGAGAACGGAAACTGGAAATTGCCGAACGTTCCTACGATATTTTAGTAAATCAACACGGAATTCCGCCAGAGGATATTATTTTTGATCCGCTTGTTTTTCCGGTTGGCACCGGGGATGAACAATATATCGGCTCGGCAAAGGAAACGGTGGAAGGTATTCGCTTAATCAAAGAGAAATTCCCTGAATGCTTAACGATACTCGGCATCAGTAACGTTTCATTCGGACTGCCCCAGGCCGGAAGGGAAGTATTGAATGCTGTATTTTTATATCACTGTACAAAGGCAGGATTGGATTATGCCATCGTCAATACAGAAAAAATTGAACGCTATGCTTCAATTTCAGAACACGAACGGACCCTGGCGGAAAAACTTTTATTTGAGACGAATGATGAAAACCTGGCTAAATTTACCGCCTTTTACCGGGACAAAAAGAAAGAAGAGAAAAAGCCGAATGTCCGTTTGCCCCTTGAAGAACGGCTGGCCCGTTACGTGATTGAAGGAACAAAACAAGGCTTAATCGATGACTTGAAGCTGGCATTGAAAAAATATAAAAATCCGTTGGATATTATAAACGGACCATTAATGAAAGGAATGGATGTCGTAGGTAAGCTATTCAATGAAAACCAGCTGATTGTTGCGGAAGTTCTGCAAAGTGCCGAAGTAATGAAAGCTTCCGTCGCATTCTTGGAACCTTATATGGAAAAACAGGAAACAGACGGAAAAGGGAAAATCATTCTGGCAACAGTTAAAGGGGACGTTCACGATATCGGAAAAAACCTGGTTGAAATTATTTTATCCAACAACGGATACCGGGTCGTTGATCTCGGAATAAAAGTAGCGCCGCAAACATTAATCGAAGCGGTACGAAAGGAGAATCCTGATATTATCGGCTTGTCGGGGCTGCTGGTCAAATCAGCCCAACAGATGGTTTTAACCGCTCAGGACCTGCACGCCCAGGGAATTTCTGTTCCGATTCTTGTCGGGGGAGCCGCATTGACAAGAAGGTTTACAGAAAATAAAATTGCTCCCGAATACAGCGGTCCGGTTCTTTATGCCAAGGATGCCATGGAAGGTCTGTCACTTGCCAACCGTTTGATGGACGAACCGGAGTCGTTTGCGGAAGATAAGAAAGTCAAAAATTACACTCCGGTGAAACGGAAAAAAGAAGAAGAATCAGCAGAAATACCGGTGAGATCCAATGTTTCCGAACCTGTTGTTTATGAACCTGCGGATTTAAATCCCCACATTATTACAAATGTGAATCTTGAACATATCATACCTTATGTAAATATGCAGATGTTACTGGGACATCATTTTGGATTAAAAGGAAAAGTACGGAATTTATTGGAAGAAAAAGATCCGAAGGCGGTTGAATTGAAAGAGAAAGTCAACGAACTGTTCCGAGAAGGAAAAGAAAAGGGCTGGTTCAAACCATCGGTAATCTATCAATTCTTCCCAGCATTCCGAGAGGGAAATTCCGTCCACATACTTGATCCGGTGGATAGGGAAACGATAATTGAAACCTTTACTTTCCCCAGACAAAGTAAACCGCCTTACCTTTGCATCAGTGATTATGTAAGTGGGAGAAAGAAAGATGTACCTCATGACTATATAGCTCTCTTTTCAGTAACAGCCGGAACAAATGTAAGGGAAATATCGCAAGCGTTTAAGGATAAAGGCGAGTTTTTCAAAAGCCATGCAATTCAGGCGATGGCACTGGAGCTCGCGGAAGGACTGGCTGAACGGACCCATCAGATGATCCGCGACCGTTGGGGCTTCCCGGATCCGCCGGAGCTAACGATGAGTGACCGTTTTGCGGCAAAATACCAGGGACAACGCTTTTCTTTCGGTTATCCAGCATGTCCGGATTTGGAAGACCAGGAAAAATTATTTAGGCTGCTGAAACCCGAGAGGATCGGTGTTCATTTAACGGAAGGGTATATGATGGATCCGGAGGCTTCCGTGACCGCCTTCGTTGTATCCCATCCGGAAGCAAGATACTTTAATGTCATGTAAATAAAAAATTCCCCCGAAAGATTCGGGGAGAATTTTTTGGCGTACCGGACTTAAATTTTCATAACGCCGCCTGTGCTGGCTGATGTTACGAGTTTAGAGTAGCGGGCAAGATATCCCTTTTTCACTTTCGGTTCAAAACCTTTCCAGTTGGCTTTCCGTTTTTCCAATTCTTCATCGGGAATTTCCAGTGTTATTTTCCGGTTGTTTAAATCAAGCTCGATCATATCACCGTCTTCAACAAAGGCAATCGGACCGCCTTCCGCAGCCTCCGGAGAAATGTGGCCGATGGATATTCCGCGGGAAGCACCTGAGAAACGTCCGTCAGTAATCAGACCGACTTTCGCGCCCAGTCCCCGGCCGACAATTTGGGAAGTGGGTGCAAGCATTTCCGGCATACCCGGCCCGCCTTTAGGCCCTTCATAACGGATTACAACGACATGCCCTTCCTTCACTTTTCCGGAAATAATGCCGGACAGGGCTTCTTCCTGTGAATCAAAGCATATGGCCGGTCCACGGTGATAGCCGCCAACGGAAGGATCGACCGCACCCACTTTAACAATCGCACCGTCCGGAGCTAGGTTGCCGAATAAAACAGCAAGTCCGCCTGTTTCGGAATGCGGATTGTCCAGCGGGCGGATAACTTCGTGATCTTTTATTTCACAATCTTCAACATTTTCACGGATTGTTTTGCCGGAAACTGTTAAGCAGTCGCCGTTAAAGGCACCCGGTTTTTTCAGCAGTTCGTTAATAATAGCACTTACGCCGCCGGCACGGTGTACATCTTCAATATGGTAATCCGAAGCGGGCGCAATTTTTGCTAAATGCGGTACACGGTTAGCAATATCATTGATCCGCTCAAGCGGATAATCGATTTCAGCCTCGTGGGCGATCGCCAGCGTATGTAATACGGTATTCGTTGAACCGCCCATTGCCATATCCAGGCTGAAGGCATTGTCAATGGCTTCAATTGTGACAATATCCCGCGGTTTAATATCTTTTTTGATTAATTCCATTAATTTTTTGGCAGATTTTCTCGCAAACTCCTTGCGTTCTTCTGTATCGGCCAGAATAGTCCCGTTTCCGGGTAAAGCAAGACCGAGTGCTTCAGCGATACAGTTCATCGAGTTGGCCGTAAACATGCCGGAACAGGATCCGCAAGAAGGACAAGCAAACTGTTCAATTTCCTGCAATCTTTCCTTGCTGATTTTTCCGGATTGATATGCACCGACGCCTTCAAATACGGACGATAAAGAGAGCGGATTACCTTCAGAATCTTTACCGGCTCTCATCGGACCGCCGCTGACAAAAATCGTCGGTATATTTAATCTGAGGGCGGCCATCATCATACCGGGAGTAATTTTGTCACAGTTAGGAATACAAATCATGCCGTCAAACCAATGGGCGGAAACGACTGTTTCGATTGAGTCCGCGATAATTTCACGGCTCGGCAAGGAATAACGCATTCCGATATGTCCCATTGCAATTCCGTCGTCAACACCGATTGTATTCATTTCAAAGGGGACACCGCCGGCTTCGCGGATGGCCTCTTTTACCAATTTTCCGAACTCTTGTAAATGAACGTGACCAGGAACTATATCAATATAAGAATTTACTACTGCTATAAATGGTTTTCCGAAATCTTCCTCTTTTACACCTGCCGCGCGTAGCAAACTGCGGTGCGGTGCCCGGTCCACACCTTTTTTGATCATGTCACTGCGCATTTTTGTCAATTTGTATTCCTCTCCTTCTAGCAAAATACTTGTGAAAGTTTTTTAACTTTTTCTTATTTTAACACTGTTTTATGAATATGTATAGTTTTATTTCAGCATTATTCTTAATTTTAAAATGTTTTTATACAGGACAAGTTATAGGAAAAAAATTATCCATAATGGTATATTTTAATAGTGTCAGTTCACTTATTAATTTATTGCTGGTAAAATAGAATTCAAGAAAATATCATGACAGAAAAGTGGGGTATATTATGATTAAAGCAATTTTTTTCGATTTAGACGATACGCTTCTCTGGGATGAAAAAAGTATTAAAGTTGCTTTCGAAAGAACTTGTAATTATGCAAAGGAGAAAAAGGGAACGGACCCGGAGAAGCTGGAGAAAGAAGTGCGCAACGCAGCGTGGAAATTATACGCTTCCTATGAAACATATCCTTTCACCCAAATGATTGGGATCAACCCTTTTGAAGGACTTTGGGGGGAATTTAAAGATGAGGATGAATCATTCCGTGCTTTGCGTGAAATTGTCCCAAAATACAGAAAAGATGCCTGGACTTTTGGATTAAAAGCAGTTGGTGTTGATGATCCGGAATTCGGCTATGAGCTGGGGGAACGTTTTCCTGAAGAAAGAAAGAAAGCTCCATTTGTCTATGATGATACATTCCCGGTTTTGGACAAATTAAAGAATACATACCGATTGTTATTATTAACAAACGGTTCACCGGATTTACAAAAAACAAAGCTGGAATTAACACCGGAACTAGTTCCGTATTTTGAATATATTGTGATTTCCGGAGATTACGGAAAAGGAAAACCGGATCCGGGCATCTTCCAACACGCTTTGTCTTTGATGAATCTGGAAAAAGATGAGGTTATTATGGTAGGGGATAATTTAAATACCGATATACTCGGTGCAAACCGCACGGGAATAAAATCTGTATGGATCAACCGCCATGGCAAGGAACGTAACGATGTCGTACCGTCCTACGAAATTAAATCATTGGAGGAAATTTTTCCCGTTTTGGAGAAGCTGACATAAATCCCGGGTTACCGCTGCATTTTCAATCATTCCATGAAACCGGCATCCATTTTTTAGATGTGACCCAAAAATTATAAAGAGTGGTTTCAAGGTTTCTTGAACTTGATAACCACTCTCTCATTATTTTCATTGAAATTTTCCGCCATGGAAAAAATCGTCTACCATTTTTTCAAAGTCTTGCTGAACATTTTGTTCACCCCGTTTGAGCCGGTTGGAAAACACATTGATCTCCCGGACAAAATGAGGCTGGTCAAAAATATGCACATGTTTCACAGTTTTGTACGTTGATTGAACCATCTTTTTGATTTCCTGTTTCAATTCCTCATTTAATACTGCACCCCGTCTTAAAACAACGCCCGTATATGCTTCATTATTTAAAACTAATACATCGGCCCGTAAAATATGTTCCGTTTCCGTTAGCTGCCGGCTCAATTCATCTGCCGGAAAAAACATTTGATTACCAGAGGAACGGGTTTGGGTTACGAGATTAGTTTTTTTCGTATGTAAAGCCTTTTGCTGGCTCATCTCTTTGCTGTGATTGTTCGTGACGTTCATATTCTGGTGGCTATATGAATGATATGAGTCGTAATAGGTGCATCCGTAAAGCAGGATCAGAAAAATACCGCATAATAAGATCGTCTGTTTATACATCACAACCTCCTTCTTCCCGGACTTACAAGTAGTTTCCACAACTCACAGGAAATTATGCAGGGAAAAGGGAGGATTAACGTTTTCTTATTCATACAGACCGATCAGTATGATACTTGCGGTCAATAACACCAATATTCCGATGGTAAAAGAATCCTGCCACTTCCAATGAAATTGGCGGAAGGATGATCTTTTCATGTCAGGCCTGAATCCCCGTGCTTCCATGGCATTGGCCAAGTCTTCAGCCCGGTTCAGGGAGTTGACAAAAAGGGGTAAGAAAACAGGTACCAGGGTTTTCATCTGTTGGAAAACGGAACCTTTCCCGAATTCCGTTCCCCGTGCTTTTTGTGCGTCGATAATTTTTCGTGTTTCCTCAAACAAGTTCGGAATAAAGCGTAGAGCAATTGTTAACATTATAGAGATTTCTTCCACGGGCAAGCGGAAAACCTTTAACGGTTTAACCAAAAAATAAATGGCATCGGTTAATTCGACCGGTTTTGTAGTAAGGGTAACAACCGTTGAAATGAAAATAATCAGCGTAAAACGGAAGAAAGCATTAAGGCCGTTAATCATTCCCAATTCTGAAATTGTAACCGGCCCCCATTGGAAGAAAATTTCGCCACCGCCGGTAAATAAGATTTGCATCAGAACGGCGAATAATATTAACCAAATGAAAGGTTTCACACCGCGAATATATATGTTCAGAGGAATCCCCGTTAAATATAAAGTAAGAAAAGTAAAAGTCCATAAAAGCAAAAAACTTTGCCAATGATTGGCAAGGAAGATGATCACTATAAAGCAAACGGCAGAGATGAGTTTTGTTCTGGAATCCAATCGGTGCACCACGGAATCACCGGGAATATAACGACCTAATAGCAATTTATTCATACAAGTCCCACCTCAATCAGCGCATTAGCCAGTTTTTCCGGTGTTAAGCATTTTTCCGGCAGCCGGATCCCGGTTTGTTGTTCAAGTTCCAGTTGGAATTTCAATGTTTCGGGAAGGTCCAGTTTCCAAGATTTAATTCGTTCGACATCGGAGAAAAAAGATGTTACATCACCATGAAATACAATCTTACCTTTTTCCATGACGATGACATCATCAGCGTATCTTGCGACATCATCCATCTCATGGGTGACCATGATCGTTGTCATCCGGTACTTTTTATTCCATTTTTCCAGCAATGATAAAATTTCTTTTTTGCCAGCAGGATCCAGTCCAGCTCCCGGTTCGTCCAACACTAACACTTCCGGGTTCATTGCCAAAATACCGGCAATAGCTACCCGTCTTTTTTCACCGCCGGACAGGGAAAAAGGGGATTTGTGTAAACAGGAGGGTTCCAGGCCGACATTTTTGATGACCCGCCGGGCGATTTCTTTTGCTTCACGGGGGGAAATACCGAAATTTAAAGGACCGAAACAAATATCTTTTTCCACCGTTTCAGCAAAAATTTGTGATTCGGGAAATTGAAAAACCATTCCGACCCGTTTTCTTATATTTTTTAAAGACTGGTTTGGTTGATTACTAATTGAATAGTCACCGATTTTAACCATGCCTTTTTTCGGTATGACGAGACCGTTCATTGTTTTTAATAAACTTGATTTTCCTGCGCCTGTATGTCCGACGACTGCGGTAAATGTTCCCGGTTTTATATGTAACGAAATATTGTCCAGAACATTTTTTGAATGTAACGGTCCGGTTCGATAATCAACGGAAACATTTATGAATTTAATGTCTGTAACCATGAGATCAACTCTTTTTCTGTAATGAAATGATCGGGAACATTCCGTCCTTTATTGTGCAAAATCCGGCGTACTTTTTCCGCCAACGGTGGTTCCAGTTCCGGATCTTGGGAAAAAACTTCCCCCGGTGTACCTGTTGCTGTAATTTTCCCGTTTTTTAAAACAATCATCCGGTCGCTTGATGCCGCTTCGTTCATGTCATGGGTGATGGAGATAATTGTCAGGCGGTATTTCTCTTTCAGAGTTTTCAACGTTTTTAACATGTCGTCCCGGCTTTTCGGATCCAGCATAATAAAAGCCTCATCCAATAAAATTACTTCCGGCTTGACAGCAAGCACTCCCGCTATGGCAACCCTTTGTTTTTGCCCTCCAGATAAATTTGCAGGATCAGTTTTCCGGTACTTCAACATATCCACCATTTGAAGTGCTTCTTGAACCCGCTGTTTCATTTCGTTGTAAGGTATATTGAAGTTTTCCAAACCAAAGGCTACGTCATCTTCGACCGTGGTGCCAATGAATTGGTTATCCGGGTTTTGAAAAACAATACCGATTTTTTTTCGGATTTGCCATTTATTTTTTTCTGTCAATTCAATCCCGTCAATAAAAACTTTTCCTTCCAAAGGAGTTAATAACCCGGCAAGCAGACGGGCTAAGGTCGACTTACCTGAACCGTTGTTGCCGACAATGGCCAGCCATTCGCCTTTAAAAACGGAAAAAGTGACCGATGACAATATATCCGTATTTTTCCTCAAGTCATACCGGTAACTCAAGTTTTTCACTTCAATTATAGGAAGGGGTGATTCTTTCATATTTTCACCTCTCATAACAAAATGGCTAGACTCAGAAGGACGGAAAATGAGCCGTTTATAAGAACTAAATTTTTTACGGAAACAACAAAAGTTTCTGCTTTGTGCTGATTCTTGTTAAATAGTGTAACTTGTTTATAAACAGGTATACTTGAAAGCAGCGTCAGTATCGTAATAAACGGGAGCAGTTTCAGGAAAACGGCGATAATGATGGCTAAAAATGCACCGATATATAACAAATTGAACAGCCAGATGGCATTTTTTTTTCCAATGTAGTAGGGTAATGTATACCTGCGGTTTTTAATATCGTCTTCCAAATCACAAATATTGTTTGCCAGCATAATATTTGCAATTGTAAAAATACAAGGAACAGAAATGATGGCAATTTCCAGTAACCGAATCATATCTGCGTGGAAGATAAAATTGCTTCCTGCCAAGTACACGTTGGCAATACCTTGATCATATGCGTTTACATATACTGTTAAAAATAAAATGCCGAATCCCATGGTGATTCCAGAAAATATTTCGCCGAGAGGCATGCGGGAAATAGGGATCGGGCCGAATGTATACAATATTCCGATGGCAAAACAAATGATGCCGATGATTAATACAAGAAGATCGGTCCGGAATACAAGCCAGATTCCAAGTCCAGCAGCTGTGATCAATAAACTTAAAATGATTGCGACTACCGTACTTTCCTTCAAATTTTCCTGTCCGATAATATTTTTTTCCTTCCGGTATTCATCCGTTGTTGCTTTTTTGTAATCCATATAATTATTAATAGCAGTTGTTGTCAAATCAAATAAAAACATGGAACAAAAAAAGATTATTGTGTTTGTGATCCGGAAAACCCCGTAATGGTAAATAACAAATAAAGCTCCAGCCAGAAAAGGAAATAAACTGGCTAATTTTGTTTGTATTTCCACAAGTTTTAAAAAGACACGCAAAGTCATAACAACACGCCCCTGTTTTGATCAAAATCAAATGTTTAATTTTTTATTTGAAAGTTCTTATTGGTTAATGTAAATGTACCTTTTAGACCTTCTGTTAAGTATACCTCATTATCTTTAGAAACGAATACAGCTTCGACACCATCCAGTTTTTCCGCAAAAGCAAGTCCGTCCTCAATTCCTTTTGAAAACAACAAAGTGGAGAGGGCATCTCCATCAACGGATTTTTCAGTAATAACAGACACGCCGGCAATTTCATTGTCAAAGGGATATCCGTCTTCTGGGTTTAAAATGTGATGATAAACTTCACCTTTTGCTTCCAAATATCTTTCATATATTCCGGAAGTAACAACCGATTTATTTGTTAATTGAATGCTGCCGATAATCTCGCCCCGGGGAGAAAACGGATCCTGTATGCCGACAGTCCATTTTTTTCCTTTTGCATTTTTTCCAAGAACATAAATATTTCCGCCTAGATCGACAACAGCTGATGTCACATCATTGTCTTTCAATAATGTAACTACTTCGTCAGTAATAAATCCTTTTGCAATTCCGCCCAGATCGATTTGCATATTTTCTTTTTCCAAAAACACCGTTTGTTTGTCTTCATTCAATTTAATTTTTTTATAGTCAATTAAAGGCAGTACTTCATCAATTTCCTGTTGTGAAGGTTTTCTGGCATCGGGAAAACCGATCCGCCACAAATTGCTTAACGGACCTATGGTGACATCAAAAGATCCGTCTGACAATTCGCTGTATTTTTTACCTGCAGCTGTCAGTGTGAATATATCCTTTGAAACTTGGACAGGCCTGATTCCGGCATTTTGGTTGATTTGGCTGATTTCGGATGCGGTTTCCTCCGTTGTTATCCTTCTGGCTAAATTTTCTATTCTATTAAATGCAAGATCAACAATTTCATCTTTGTCTTTGTCATATATTTTCACGGTTACGACCGTTCCCATTAAAAACTCTGTCCGGCTGGCTGGATTGGTTGAGACTTGCTTGGAATTTTTTTCACCGGACCCGTTACAGGCGGAAAGAAAAAGAAGGGAAAAAATCATTATCAATGAGAAAAATCTATTCAAGATATACATCCCTTTCCTGTCAGTGTTTGTGCTTAAATCATTGAAAAAAGACTTTAGAGGGCTTCTCTAAAGTCTTTTCATTTGTTACCGGAAATTCATGGCACGCCCTTTATTTTTCTTCATATACAAAGTTATCTATTTCGATAGGTGTAGTATCTCCTTTTTGGGCGGCATTTATTAATTGGGCTGCATACATTTTAAAGGAATGGCTGGAATGTGTCGCACCTGTAACAATTTCAACTTCGCCTGCATTTTGCTTTTCAATGAGCGAGTTGCTTAATTCAGGAATAAAATCTTTTGGTCCGGTTCCGGATTTTTCTGTCATCTTTTTCTGATACTCTTCATCATCTGTTTTTAATTGTCCGTCGGCATTAACATAGTTATAGTCCACATCAGTAATTTTTCCGTTTTCGACGGTCATTTTAATATATGTTTTCCAGCCGGTGGAGCCGATATTCTTTTCTTCAAGGCTGTATTCTCCATCTTTTAATTCTCCCTGTGCATCAATTTCGATCGGATTAGTATCACCTTTTTGTGCAGCCTGGATTAATTGTTGGGCATAGTTAATAAAGATTTCAGACGAGCTTGTTGCCCCGCTAACGATGTCCACTTGGGAAGCATCTTGTTTTTCCACGAGTTGTTCATTTAATTCAGGAATAAATTCTGCAGGCCCGACTCCGCTTTTTTCCTTCATGATTTCCTGATACTTCTCATCTTCAGATTTTAATGTTCCTTCTTCATTAATGTAATCGAAATCGGATTCGGTAATTTTTCCGTCTTTTACCGTAATTTCAAAGTTTACTTTCCAGCCGTGTTCATCAAAGTCTTTTTCAGACAGCTGATATGTACCGTCTTGGAGCTTGCTTCCGGCAACTAATTCCACAGTTTTTTCCTCTTTGGAATCCTTGTTTGTGTTATCAGCATTTTCATTCACCGCTTTTTCACCGCCAGAACCGCAACCGGCTAAAAGTAATGAAAGTGAAAATGCAGATGTTAGTAGTAATTTTGAAAACTTCACAGATAGTCACCTTCCCTAAAAAAATTGTGAAAATAATCACAAGTACTTTTTTATATTACCATGAAATGTTTTGCAAGTCTACAACTTTTTGTAAAATGACAACCAATTTCACTATTTATATATTAATTTAATTAAAAAAGTAGTGGACAGGATAAAGGTAAGTATGTAAAATGATAGAGTATGCATTCATTGTTCATTTATTCACATTTTAAAGTTCAATATTTCACAATAATTATGTTAATCTTCTCGGAGGTGCAAGCATGTCTAAACATAATATTGTTATTATTGGTGCCGGATATGCCGGGGTTCATGCGGCAAAAAAACTGGCAAAAAAATACAAAAAGGATGATTCGGTCTCAATCACATTAATAGACCGCCATTCGTATCATACGATGATGACGGAGTTGCATGAAGTAGCTGCCCATCGTGTGGAACCTGATGCGGTGCAGTTTGATCTGAGGAAACTGTTTAAACGGACAAAGGTGAAACTGGTAACGGATAACGTTACCCATGTAGATCACCAGAAACAGGAAGTCATTACGAAACATGGATCATATCCGTATGATTACTTAATTTTAGGCATGGGGGCTGAGCCAAATGATTTCGGCACTCCCGGTGTGAAAGAATACGGCTTTACATTATGGTCATGGGAAGATGCTGTTAAATTACGGGAACATATTGAAAAAACTGTTCATAAAGCATCTTTGGAACGGGATGAAGAAAAACGCCGGGCTATGCTGTCATTCATAGTTTGCGGCTCCGGATTTACCGGTGTTGAAATGATCGGTGAGCTTTATGAATGGAAAGAACGTCTGGCAAAAAATAATAAGCTGGATCCGGAAGATATTACGCTTTATCTTGTCGAAGCAGCACCGTCCATATTAAACATGCTTGACCGGAAAGATGCGGATAAAGCGGAAACATACATGGTGAAAAAGGGGATTAAAATCTTAAAAAATTCACCGATTGTCGAAGTGAAAGAGGACCGGGTATTGCTGAAATCCGGTGAGGAAATTCCAACTCATACTTTAATATGGACGGCCGGTGTAAAAGCAAATTCCGATGCTGAAAAATTCGGTATGGCCACAGCAAAAGCAGGCCGCATAAAAGTTAATGAATATATGGAAGTAGAAGGCATCGAAAATGTATATGCTGTCGGTGACCTGGCTTATTTCGAAGAGAAAGAGGGAGTTTCCACCCCGCAAATCGTCGAGGCTGCTGAACAGACCGCAATGACTGCTGCAAAAAATATTATTGCAGAAATCAGCGGCGGCGAAAAACAGTCTTATAAAGGAAAATATCACGGTTTTATGGTGTCGATCGGTGCAAGATACGGTGTGGCTAATTTAAGCGGAATCCGGCTTTCAGGCTGGCTAGCCATTTTTATGAAACATTTGGTCAACTTATATTATTTATTCAGCATCCGCAGTGGTTACTACATGGTCCAATATGTGAAACACCAATTTTTACACGTGGAAGATAAACGGAATATTTTCCGTGACCATACAAATCGTTACGGAAACGCGTTGTGGAGCTTTCCTTTACGGCTGTTTGTCGGCGGATTCTGGCTTGTGGAAGCAGGTAAAAAGATTTGGGGAGAAACGGTCTGGAAAGAAGCGACATCCGGCTTTTCCAACCTTCCACTCTTGTTTAAAGGCTTAGGGGAGGACTCCTGGCTGACGGATTCTTCAGTGAAAATGCCCTTTGAGTGGATTCAGACAGAGACGAGCGGTGCATCGGAAGCAACAAGCGGGGCCAGTGAGGCTGCAGGGGAAGGGGCTTCGGCATGGGCCGAACCGATTTTAAGTGAAATGCCCGGATGGTTTGAATGGATGATGCAAATCATGCTGCCGAATGCTGATATTGCTGTAATGATGCAAAAATTCGTCGTCTTTATTGAATTAGGAATCGGTTTGGCGATCGTTTTCGGACTGTTTACATGGATTGCCAGTGCTGTCAGTGCAGGATTTTTGGCGGTCTTTACACTTTCCGCCATGCTCGGATGGGATAAAGTATGGGCACTGCCGGCTTCCATTGCGTTAATGAACGGCTCCGGCCGTACGCTCGGTCTTGACTATTGGGTCATACCGTTTTTACAAGAAAAATTGGGTAATGCATGGTATGGCAAAGAAAGGGCAATATATAAAGACAAGTAAATCAATTGTTTACAGGGAATAAACGGAAGGATGAATATAGATGATGAGGTCATATTTTAAGATGATTAAACCATTGGACATCATTATAGTTATTTCACTCATCATTCTTTCCTTTATTCCCTTTTTTATTTTCAGTGTTATACATGCCGGGACTGTAGGAAAGGCTTATACTGCTGTTATTTCTGTTAATGGTGAAGAAATAAAACAGATCGACTTAACGGGTCATCGCGGAAGGGAAATTTTTGATGTACATAGTGATGCCGGGCATGTGAACACAATTGAGGTTTATGAGGGAAAAATCCGCATCCGTGAAGCTGATTGCCGGGACCAAGTATGTGTCTTAACTGGCTATATTTCCAAGCCCGGGGAAACAATCGTCTGCTTGCCTAATCAAGTTTTAATCGAAATTACCAGCGATTCCGGACAGGATGAAGACATTATTATCAGTTCATAAACGGGAGGGGATTTGTTTGACAAAAAATCAACGCATGGCTTATATTGCATTGCTGTCAGCCCAGGCTGTGATTATCAGTTTAGTCGAACGGGCCATTCCCTTTCCGTTTATGTTTGCCCCCGGAGCTAAATTGGGACTGGCTAATATTATTACTTGCATGGCTCTTTACACATTGCCAGTAAAAGATACCATTAAAGTCATTTTCATTCGATTACTTTTATCTGGTCTGCTTGGCGGCACAATATCATCTTTTATGTACAGTTCAAGCGGTGCCGTTTTAAGTTTTGCTGGCATGTGGGCCGTAAAAAAGCTCGGGTCAAACCGGGTTAGTTTAATAGGCGTCAGTACTGCAGGTGCATTTTTACATAATGTCGGCCAACTGCTTGTTGCATGTTGGATTGCGCAAACATGGTCTGTATTACTGTATTTGCCTGTATTGTCAGTCATAGGGATTTTGGCAGGGATTGCAACGGGTATTTTGGCAAACTTTTTGCTTACTCATGTTGAAAAACTTGAATATTATATGTTTTTACAAAATACAGCAGAAAAGAAATGAAAGGAGGATTTCATGCAAATCCATCCGTTTTGGCGCAATTATCCCCAGTTACAAGATCAGTTAACTGATGTTCTACATACGATCGATTCCCAAGTTTTGATCAAAGATCGGAAGATCCGTAATATTGTAAAAGACCTTCTTCATTCAGGGGGGAAAATGTTGCGTCCGGCTTATGCCTTGCTTTGTTCTTACATCGGTTCTGAATATGACCGCGACCGTGCTGTAAGCATTGCGGCAAGTATGGAATGTTTACATATGGCAACACTTGTTCATGATGATGTCATCGATGAAGCAGAAACAAGGCGGGGTATCGAGACGGTGCACGTTAAAAAGGGAAATAAATTTGCTATTTATACCGGTGATTACTTATTTTGTTTATCGTTTACGATTTTATCCAGGCATGCAAAATTTCTTACAGAAAGCAACTTTGAGAGAAAAGGAATTGAAAAAATTTTAACGGGGGAGCTGGAACAATTAAATTCCCGGTATGCTGAACCTGTTTCAGTGAAAGATTATTTGTCGAGAATTTCCGGAAAAACCGCCCGGCTGTTTGCCATCAGTTGTTATTCCGGTGCATGCGGAAGCAGAGCAAAACCGAAATACGCAAAAATCGCCTGGAATACCGGTCATTATGTTGGCATGGCATTTCAAATAATAGATGATATTTTAGATTATAAAAGCGATGACCGGATATTGGGAAAACCGGCGATGAACGACGTAAAGCAAGGAATTTACACACTGCCTTTTATTTATGCTTACCGTGAACAACCTGAAAAATTTAAACCTTACATTGCAAAAAAGAACGCTTTATCGGATGAAGATCTTGAAATGATTTCCCGGCTGATTAAAAAATACCGTGGAATTGAAAAGGCTAAGGCGCTTGCCGGGAAATATACAGAGAAAGCATTAAGTAGCATCGAAAAGTTACCTGACGGTGAATACAAAAACATTTTAACCGAAATAACCTGTTCATTGTTGGAAAGGAAAATGTAAAAGCATCTTATAGGATTCCTACAAGATGCTTTTACATTTTATTTTTTATTCTTTTTCATAAACGAAGTTATCCACTTCAATCGGCGTGGTATCTCCTCTTTGAGCCGCATTGATTAATTGTGCTGCGTACATTTTAAAGGTATGGCTTGAATGTGTAGCACCGCTTACAATATCGATGCTTTCCGTATTTTGATGTTCTACTAAAGCCTGGCTTAATTGAGGAATATATTCTTGCGGACCGACGCCGGTTTTATCTTTCATTCTCTTTTGATATTCATCATCATCCGTTTTTAGATTGCCGTCTTTATTTACATTATTGTAATCAACCTTTGTTATTTTTCCATCAGCGACTGTCATGTGGATGTAAGTTTTCCATCCGTTTTCATCAAAATTTTTCTCCTCCAGTTTGTACTCTCCATCTTTTAACGGTGCCCCCGGATCTATTTCAACATGTGTTTCATCTCCGGCCTGAGCTTTTTGAATTAATTGCTGGGCATAATTAATGAATTTTTCCGAAGAATGGGTTGCTCCGGTAACAATATCGACCAGCTTGGCATCCTGTTTTTCCGTTAGCTGTTCTGAAAGACGGGGAACATATTCTTGTGGTCCAACGCCGGCTTTTTCCTTCATATTATTTTGATAATCTTTATCATCTGTCTTTAATGTCCCTTCTTTATTTTCGTAATTATAGTCGACATCGGAAATTTTTCCGTCTTCAACGGTTATTGTTATAAACATTTTCCATCCGTTTTCATCAAAATTGGTCTCTGTTAAGGAATAAGTTCCATCCTGTAAGGGGCTTCCGGCAACAAGTTTTGTTTCTGTTGTTTTTTCGGCATCATTTTTGTCCGTTTTATTTTGTGCCCCGTCTTCTCCGTTACCGCCGCAGGCAGCAAGGAACACCATTAAAGAAAGCACAGCGCCACTGATTAATTTCTTTACCATAGTAATCCCATCCTTTAATCAATTTTAAAAAGTGTTCTTCTGTAAGTGTTAGATTGCACTGTTCGTTCGCATTTATACCGGAAAATTTGTCCTGTCAGCAGGTGCGAATAAAAAGATGGACAGTGGAAAAGCTTTGTTTGAAGGAGTGAAGCATTATGGATAAAAAGGAGATCGTCATTGTCGGTGCGGGTTATGCAGGTGTTTGTGCGGCTAAAAAACTGGCAAAAGTGTTTAAAAAAGATAACCATGTATCAATTACTCTGATCGATCAGCATTCTTACCATACAATGTTAACAGAGTTACATGAAGTTGCCGCCCGGCGGGTTAAACCGGATGCGGTACAATTGGATTTACGGAAATTGTTTAACCGTACGAAGGTAAAACTTGTTACAGGAAAAGTGAATCATATTGACTTCAGGAATAAAACAATTACTGCCGGAACCAGAACTTTTTCATTCGACTATTTAATATTGGGAATCGGTGCGGAGCCGAATGACTTTGGAATACCGGGTGTAAAAGAATATGCATTTCCTTTATGGTCATTGGAAGATGCGGTGAATTTAAGGGATCATATTGAAAATATCGTCCGGAAAGCTGCTCAAGAACTGGATCGGGAAAGAAGAAGAGCAATGTTGACGTTTACTGTTTGCGGCTCCGGATTTACCGGAGTGGAAATGGCGGGCGAATTATTGGAATGGAAAGGCCGGCTGGCAAAAGAACATAAATTGGATGAAGAAGAATTTTCTATTTATATCGTAGAAGCGGCTGGGGACATATTGCAAATGTTAGACCGGGAAGATGCCGCAAAAGCAGAACGGTATATGGAGAGAAATGGCATCCAAATATTAAAAAGTTCACCGGTTGTCGAAGTAAAAAGAGATCGGATCAAAATCAAATCCGGAAAAGAACTTCCGACATATACGTTGATTTGGACTGCTGGTGTAAGAGGAAATTCCGATGCCGAAACTTTTGGATTGGAAGTTGCGCGTAACGGCCGTTTAAAAGTAAATCAATATATGGAAGCGGAAGGGTTGAAGCATATATATGTCGCCGGTGATTTAGCTTACTATGAGGAAAACGGTGAAAAAACCCTCCCGCAAATTGTAGAGGCTGCTGAACAAACAGCTTTGACTGCGGCAAAAAATATCATCGCAGATATAAAAGGCGGAGAAAAAGTTCCGTATAAAGGAAAGTATCACGGATTTATGGTATCCATCGGAGCCCGGTATGGTGTCGCAAACTTGAACGGAATCCGTTTAAGCGGTTGGTTGGCGATTTTGGTCAAACATTTGGTGAACTTATATTATTTTTTGGGTTTAAGAAGCGCTTATTATATGTACCAGTACATTAAGCACGAATTTTTCGAAACGGAAGATAATCGGAATATTTTTCGGAATTTAACCAACCGCTATGGAAATGTGCTTTGGAGTGTGCCCCTCAGGTTGTATATCGGGGGCTTTTGGCTTGTAGAAGCTTTTTCTAAATTATGGGGTCATGATACATGGAAATATGCAACATCTAGTTTTGCCAATATTCCGGTTTTGTTTCAAGGGTTAGGGGAAGATTCGTGGCTGACCGGCAATACGGTCCGGATGCCTTTTGACTGGCTGCAGGAGCCGGCCAGTGGGGCAACGGCAGCTCAAACAGATGGTGAATGGGCAGCACCGGTGTTAAGTAAAATGCCTTTTTGGTTTGAATGGATCATGCAAATTTTTATGCCGACGCCCGAAGTTGCCGTGTTTATGCAAAAAACAGTTATTTTTATTGAATTGGGAATCGGTCTTGCACTCGTATTCGGCCTGTTCACATGGCTGGCAAGCCTTGCAAGTGCAGGTTTTCTTACCGTATTTACGTTAAGTGCGATGCTCGGTTGGGATAAATTTTGGGCCTTGCCCGCTTCTATCGCATTGTTAAATGGTGCAGGAAGAACGCTCGGATTGGATTATTGGGTCATGCCTTTCCTGCAAAACAGACTGGGACAATGGTGGTACGGTAAGGAGCAGGCGTTTTATGAGGACCATAAAGAATAAAATACCCCGGTTTATCCGGGGTATTTTTTACAACTCCGGTAAATATAATGTAAATATAATAAGGTAGTTATTTTTCATTATGAATATGTTCTTCTTGTAAGCCGGATAGATACTTCAACAATAATTCTGAAGCGGTTTCAAGATAATCATATGTTTCTTCAAGCCGGTTCCATTCACCGCTTCTGTATTGTTCCGCCGCAAGATGAACAAAATGATGGATCTCTTTATGCGGCTGTTCCAGCTTTTTAAAGAAATTACTATTTTTAAATTCTCCGGCATCATTACTATAATACCATTTGCCAAACCGGCAGGACTTATAAGATGCTAAATCTTGTAAAGACAGCGTTTCAATATCCAACATCATATTGTATACTCTCCATTTCCATAGCAGGTGGTCGGTTTTGGCAATCCGGACATAATCATTCAGATCAAAGTTCATCTTAGTCTTTATTAAATTTATACGGTAATAGTCCATTTTTTTGCTGATCTCAAAAACAATTCTGGCTGTATTCCGGGCAGCTTTACGAGAAAGCTCGCTTTGTTCACGGATCGTTTCATTCATATTGGCAATCTCAATGATTGTATCCGCCTGCTTCCGAGTCATTGAGGCAATGATTGAAGATGATTCATTAATTTTATCCATCATGCTGACGATTTTTGTAATTTCGTTAATGGTTGCTTCCGCCCCTGTAACGCTTTTCCTGACCAGATTACCGGTCTGTTCAATTTCGTCTATAACGGTTGTGGCTACATGATGCAATGTGTACATATTCTCTGTAATTCGCCCGATTTGTACCTTAGTATGTTCGGATAATTTACGGATCTCTTTAGCGACGACAGAAAAACCGCGGCCTTGTTCCCCGGAACGGGCTGCTTCTATGCTTGCGTTTAAAGCGAGGAGATTTGTCTGGTCCGCTATTTTATTCATTACATTAATAACAGTATGTGTATTTTCGATTTCCTTTTCCAGCCGGTTGATATTTCCTGTAACAGAATCATATACTTTACCTAGCGCTTCAATGTGTCCGGTTGCTTTTTCAATAATTTCTTTACTTTTCAGAACCGATTGAAGGGCTTCATTTGTGCCTTTTTCCGCTTCCATTGCATAGTTTGCCACTTCCTGGATTGAAGTACTCATTTCATCTGTGGCAGCCGTTACGTTTTCCGTTTCTTCGATCTGGCTGTTCATACCATCAATTAATTCTTTCGTTTCATCAACGGCTGTTGTTTCATCGATAATATCCGAAATATGGTATAAGAATTTTTTTAATGTGTCTTCTGTGTAAACACTTACGATTAATTGTTGATCAAAGGCGGCAAGCTTTTGAACGGCAAGGATCATTCTCACCATTTGTTCCGGTTGTTTTTGCATTTTTTCTATAATGATAGAAGTCATAAATTGTAGAAGTAAATGATGGCCGCTGATGAAATAATCAGGTGACAAATGAATCCGGCTGTGGACTCTGCCAACCCGGATTCTTGTATTTATATATTCTTTGGTAATTTCCGCACGAAAAAACTGGTCAATATATTTTTCCATTGTCTTATACATTTTTTCCAGGGTAGAGTATTTGTTAATTAGTTGTTGGAGATGATGAATTGCGTAAATCCGGTCATAAAAAAATCTGACGATTTTTTCTTTATAAGGCTCTAAAATCATTGCCGCTTTTCTTACATCTGTCAAGATTTCTTTATGAATCCCGAGCATAGTCAGTTTGTCCTGTATCGTTTTGTCCGTATTGATAATATTTGTTCTTGCTTCTGCCTTAATATAGTTCTCCCATGACTGCATCTTTTTTGTAAAAATCCCCATTGTGACCTCCGGTAGTCCTTTTTACTTATATTTTACGGGCGATTTGTCATGTGTCAATAAATTTGACCGGAAGAAATATCTAAATTAATCGTGAAGCCTGTAAAAATTAAATAATTCAGTGACTTCAAATGATTAATTTGAAAAAATAAAAACACCCCGCAAATACGGGGGTGAACTGAAAGCTTTCATTATATATTTTGTTGTTCTTATAAATAATCCCTGTGCAACTCTTCGGATGAACGGGGCGAAATATATTTCAACGCGATATCGAAAACTGTTTTTGCACCGTATTGTTTTTCCTGATTGAGCCGGTATGCCGCTCGTGCATAAGCGGTTAATACACTTGATGTAAACTCGGGATTGCTGTCAAGCTTCAAAGAAAACTCATAGATTTGGTTATGGTTATCTCCTGTTTTTCCGCTACGGATCACAAATCCGCCATGGGGTGCTTTTGAATGATCCCGTTTTAATTCTTCTTCTGAAATGAAGTGTACTTCCGTATGATAATCAGCAAAATAATCCGGCATTGTTTTAATTTCTTTTTCAATCCTCTCTAAATCCGCACCTTCTTCGGGAACGACATAGCATACACGCCGGTGTTTATCTGCAGTTGTCAATTTTGGATTTTCACCGCTCCGGACTTTTTTAATCGCTTTTTCAGAGGGAATGGTATATTGAACGCCGTTTTTTACGCCTTCTACTCTCCTGACAGCATCAGAATGTCCCTGGCTGAGTCCTTTTCCCCAAAATGTGTATGTTTCACCATTGGGCAAAACTGCTTCTGATAAAACCCGGTGAAAGGAAAATAGTCCCGGATCCCAGCCGGTTGAGATAATGGCTGTTGTTTGGTTTTTTTCAGCCACTTCATTGACCTTTTCATAGTATTCCGGAATTTTTGCATGAGTGTCAAAGCTGTCGACTGTGTTAAACAGCGCGGCAATTTGCGATGTTTGTACGGGTAGATCCTTGGCTGACCCGCCACACAGAATCATCACGTCAATCTTTCCTTTATATTTTTCGATATGGTCAACATGCTCAACCTGGACATTTGGTTCATCTACCTGAAGGATGCGGGGGTCTCTTCTTGTAAAAATTGCAATCAGTTCCATATCCGGATTTTGTTTGACTGCTTTAACCGTTCCTTTACCGAGATTCCCATAGCCAACGATTCCGATTTTGATTTTGCTGCTCATCGTGCAAAACTCCTTTGCCAACTGTAATTTAAATCTTTCCTGACTCATATTATTATAAATGAAACATTCTGCAATTGGAAAGAGTCCAACAGAATTACCGGAGGTTGCCGTGTATTCGTTCCGGTGTATTTTTAACTATTCAAAAATTGTTTTTTGTTTTGAATTCTGCAGTTGAAAAAACAAATTTACATAATTGAAAATTACATTATTAACAAAAATATCCTTGAAAAATAATCGAATGGATGTTCGTTAAAATGCTTGGCAAGTGACGTAAAAAAGTATATAGTATTAATAGGTTTCTAAACAATAAAGCTACTTTTATAAATATAAAGGGAGGAAATTACGTGAGTGACCGTCAACAAGCCTTGGAACAGGCATTAAAACAAATTGAAAAGCAATTTGGTAAAGGTTCCATCATGAAATTGGGGGAACAAGCAGAAACACGGGTATCCACAGTCCCGAGCGGCTCGATCGCATTGGATATCGCTCTTGGCGTAGGGGGATATCCGCGGGGACGGGTAATCGAGATATACGGACCGGAAAGTTCGGGTAAAACGACCGTAGCCCTGCATGCAATCGCAGAAGTGCAAAAACAAGGCGGGCAGGCTGCATTTATTGACGCTGAACACGCCCTTGACCCGACATATGCCCAAAAGCTTGGTGTGAATATTGATGAACTTCTTTTATCCCAACCGGATACCGGGGAACAAGCGCTTGAAATTGCTGAAGCCCTGGTACGCAGCGGTGCCGTTGACATTATCGTTGTTGACTCGGTAGCAGCGCTTGTACCGAAAGCCGAAATTGAAGGAGAAATGGGAGACTCCCATGTCGGTTTGCAGGCGCGTCTCATGTCCCAAGCTTTGCGGAAGTTATCCGGTGCAATTAGCAAATCCAAAACTATTGCAATTTTCATCAACCAAATCCGGGAAAAAGTCGGGATTATGTTCGGAAACCCGGAAACAACACCGGGAGGCCGTGCACTTAAATTTTACAGCACAATCCGTCTTGAAGTCCGCCGGGCAGAACAAATTAAACAGGGAAATGAAATGATCGGAAACCGTACAAAAATTAAAGTCGTAAAAAATAAAGTCGCTCCGCCGTTTAAGACAGCTGAAGTTGATATTATGTACGGGGAAGGAATATCCCTTGAAGGGGAGATTATTGATATTGGGGCGGAATTGGAAATTATCCAGAAGAGTGGTTCCTGGTATTCTTACGAAGGGGAAAGAGTAGGACAAGGCCGGGAAAATGCAAAAATGTTTTTGAAAGAAAATCCGGATATTAAACTTGAGATTTTAAACAAGATTCGGGAACATTACGGTATGGAAAAAATAGAACATGGCGCTCAGCCTGACGGGGACGATTCTGAATTAATAAGCCAGGAGGAACTGGAATTAGAATAATGAAGGAGGACTATCATTTTGTTGAGAAACAATTGATAGTCCTTTTTTATATGGTCTTCAAAACACCTTGACTTGACAATAAAATTTCGCACCTTTAAAATTAATATGTATATTTTCATTTTTTTACAGTACCTGATGACAGTGCTTCGCTAATGAACAATTAGCATTCCGATCGGGGAACTGGTCATAGACGTCGCCTAAAAAAGGCGTAATAATGATCAAAAAGTACTGGAAAATGTGTATACCGACACGAATGAACTGACAAGTTTACAGCAAGAGGAGGTGAAATGATGGATTTAGCAATACAAATCATCATCTCCATTTTGCTTCTGATCGTCGGTGTTGTTGCTGGTTATTTTATTCGTAAATCCATTGCTGAACAGAAAATAGCAGGCGCAAGGGATGCTGCCGAGAAAATTATTGAAGATGCAAAACGGGAAGCAGAATCCCTGAAGAAAGAAGCCTTGCTGGAAGCAAAGGATGAGATTCACAAACTTCGTACCGAAACGGAACAGGAACTGCGTGAACGAAGAAACGAACTGCAAAGACAGGAAAACCGTTTATTGCAAAAAGAAGAGAATCTTGACCGTAAAGATGAACTTTTAGATAAGCGCGAAGCTATGTTAGATGAAAAGGATGATTCTCTAAAACAAAGACAACAGCATATTGAAGAGATGGAAAGCAAAGTGGAAGAGATGGTTCAGAAACAGCAGGACGAGCTTGAGCGCATTTCCGGCCTGACAAAAGAGCAGGCAAAGAACGTCATACTGGAACGGGTTGAAAAAGAACTTTCCCACGATATTGCAGTGATGGTAAAAGAAGCAGAAATGCGCGCAAAAGAGGAAGTAGACAAGAAAGCCAAGGAAATCCTCTCACTGGCCATCCAACGATGTGCTGCCGATCACGTTGCCGAAACAACTGTATCTGTTGTGAACCTGCCAAACGACGAAATGAAAGGACGGATTATCGGGCGGGAAGGTCGGAATATCCGTACCCTCGAAACATTAACCGGAATTGATTTGATTATTGATGATACTCCGGAGGCAGTTATTCTTTCGGGTTTTGACCCGATCCGCCGTGAAACAGCCCGCATTGCACTGGAAAAATTAGTCCAGGATGGCAGAATTCACCCCGCAAGAATTGAAGAAATGGTTGATAAAGCAAGACGTGAAGTGGATGAACACATCCGTGAAGTCGGTGAACAAACCACTTTTGAAGTTGGTGTGCACGGTCTGCATCCGGATTTAATCAAAATTCTGGGCCGGTTAAAATATCGGACAAGCTACGGACAGAACGTGTTAAATCATTCTATTGAGGTTGCCCATTTAGCCGGTATTATGGCAGCAGAATTGGGTGAGGATGTAGCTTTGGCAAAACGCGCGGGTCTTTTGCATGATATCGGTAAAGCCGTAGATCATGAAGTTGAAGGCAGCCATGTTGAAATTGGAGTAGAACTGGCAACGAAATACAAAGAACATGAAGTCGTGATTAACAGTATTTCATCACACCATGGGGATACCGAACCAACATCGGTAATATCCGTTTTAGTTGCTGCGGCGGATGCCCTGTCAGCTGCAAGACCCGGAGCGAGAAGCGAAACATTGGAAAGCTATATCCGCCGGCTGGAAAAGCTTGAAGAGATCACCGAGTCTTATGATGGTGTGGAAAAGTCCTATGCCATCCAGGCAGGAAGGGAAGTCCGCATCATTGTAAAACCGGATGAAATCGATGATATCGAAGCACACCGGTTGGCAAGGGATATACGGAAAAAAATCGAAAGTGAACTCGATTATCCGGGTCAAATTAAAGTTACGGTTATACGTGAAACCCGAGCAGTTGAATATGCAAAATGATTTTATGGGACGATTCAGCTTTTGAACCCGGGGAACCATTGCCCGCCGGGTCCCGAAGCATGAATCGTCCTTTTTTGTCCGGACTTTTTACTTAATACGTATATATTTATATTTATGTTAAAATATAAACTATGTTAAACAAATATACGCAAGAATAGAAAGGAAGAA
>CALGYZ010000038.1 GCA_937934645.1 uncultured Bacillaceae bacterium
GATTTAGTAGGCTAACTTTATTCTACAGAAAGGGTCTTCCTTTTTCTATGAACATTATTTAGTGCATTTCTATTTACACAAAATATTTTACACTCTCGGCTATAACTCTACTTTTACTAAAAAATTACTCTTATCTATATAAAGTGAGTGCCACCATAGATTAATAGATTGACACTAAAATAAGAGTATTTATTTGCCTAAAGGCATAAAAGATTGCCATAAAGGCAATCTCTGTTGACAAGGCAAAGAAAAAACGACTGATAGTTGAAAGCTAATAGTCGTTTTAGAATTAAATTTACTTTATTTGTCATTAACTAAATTAAATAGATAAAAACATACCGATTAAGAAGATGATTACTATACCTATATTTTTATACGCGTTTTTATAGTCTTTGATTTTAATATTTTTGATACTTCTTCTTAAGAAAATAATTGCAGTTATTACAAAAATAATTGGAAAAATTCTTTCGTAAAATAGACTTATAACTGCAAAAAATAGTCCAATTATTATTAAAATCGATTCACCTTTTTCACGATTTTTATTTTTGGATTCTTGATTTTTCACTAGGTTTCACTTCCTTTATTTTTTAGCAATAATAAAAATTTATATATTAGGAGTTGATTTAAAATTATGGGAAAAAAGCTTTTGTTTTCATTCTTAACGATATTACTAACTTTGTCTACTGTAACACCATTAAACGTGGATGCTTCTAATCTATCTACAACTGAATCAATTGTTGTTGATGGAGAAGAGATTTTATTTGAACGAGAAGTTAAGGATGAAGTTAGTAAAGTAATAGTAAAGAATGGTAAAGGAGAAATTCTTTCCGAAGCATCTTTGAACTTAAAAACAAATGAAGCTATATTAGATGGAGTCAAATTATCAGATGAGCAGTATAAAGATATTGTGGAGTTAGGTAAAGAAGAACTTGAGAATCATAATAGTAAAAATTGATCGGTAGTACTCGTTATAGATCTACATGGATTCCAAAAACAGGAGTCGCTGCAGTAGCTGCTGCAATAGCAGTCGCTGTACCAGGAGTAGGTGCATCTGCTGCTTGGTCTGTAGCAAGTGTTATAGCTGGTTCTACAAATACTTTATATTACACTGTTAAGGAGTACAGCTGTACTAAAAATGGCACCTATTATCTAAAAACAACAAGATCTTTTTATAAGAATAGCAATTATACAGGACATATAGGTACTTTCTCTGTTTATGGAAGTCGGAGATAAAAACACTTTTCTGACGCAATTCCAAGATCGTTACAACAAATTTATGAATGGGAACGAAATATCATGAAAATCTTGCTAAAGAGATGGAACAAAAGGCATTAGAGAAAGAAAAGAGAGTCGAGGAATTAACTGCAACACTGGAGCCAAAAAGAGTAAAATTTTCTCATTACGAGAAAAAAACAGATGTGGTTCAGAAATTAATCGGGAAATCAGAAGTGATTGAAAAGGATACGGGAAACGTGGTTTTATCACCTGATCAGTATAAAAGATTAAATAAACAGATTCATGCTGCATACGCGGTTCAAAAAGAATATAAAAGGTTGAAAGATACAGACTTAGTGAAAGAAAATAAGCAATTAAAGAGAGACATCAAACATGAAAAAATGGACTATGAGCGATTAGCTGGTGAATATATGGATCTCTATGCAGAAAAAGAAAAATTAGAAGAACAGTTAAAGAAATCCAAGCAAGAAATAAGCTCATTGAAGCTTGAAATTGGAGCGATCTACAGCAGTGTAAAACAAACTTTGCGAGAGAATACAAAGGACTTTAAAGGCTTTAGAAAAGTTTTTCGTGACTTATCCAATAATTTAAAGGAAAGACATTCCCAGGCAAGGGAAAAAGCGAATTTAGAACCTAAAATGAGTGAATTTCACAAGAGAGAAAAGCAGGAAGAACGAAAGAAAAGCCAGGAGCTTTCCTTGTAGACAAAAAGACTGCCTTTATGGCAGTCTCTTCGCCTTTAGGCGTAGGGGGTTTATATGGATCTCTTAATTTTCAATTTTAAAGCACCTAGGAGCTTATTGTCGACTCTTTTGGGATAATAACCCATTCTATCTATTAAAATGCCCTCTATGACTCTCATTTGGGCTGTATGCTCTCGATAAATTTTTTGCCCCTCTTGATTAATATCTTCCGGTACATTTGCTTCAGAAGGTGCTTTTCTTAGGATTTGCATGTTATGATAATAAAAAGAACGTTCTTTTCTTATATGTTGAAGCATGACCAGCAAATCATAGGTGTGATACGTTGCGAGTATCGGTTGTGGCTGGTAGGCTTCTTCTTCGTTTAAAATCTGTTTTATTTTGGGGCGATCTTGGGTGAGATCAGCTTGGCAAAAGGAACAGATTTTTTTTGCTCTTGTTCGGTTTGACAGTATGGGCAAAGCATTATATATCAAGCCCTTCATCATCTTTTTCCCACTCTTGAAAACGCGCAAGGAGATATTTTTCTTTACCTTGATTACCTCTATGAATTAATTGTGGGTGAATCATGATAGCACCTGTTTTTCTAGTAATTATTTGTGCTTTTTCAAGAATCTTTAAAGTATCTGATACTGTTTGACGTGATACTTTGGATTTAACTGCTAGTTCTGGGGTAGTAATTATTAATGTATTGGTAGACTTTTCCATATTCTCAAGTATGTATTTGACTACTTGCATTTTTTTATTACCTAAGTTATCTATTAGCTGAATAATTGCAGTTAAATAAGTAATCATAAAGCCGTTTCTTCCTGTTTTCTTTACTACATCATTAGCTTCAATTACCTCTCCTGTATCAAGATTTTTCCATCTGCTGACACCATTATAAAGTACTTGATTTTCAACTTGTTGCTTTGCCATTTTTATCCCTCCATTTAATAATCAAATTACATATATTAGACAAAAATGTACAGGAAATTAGACAATCTTGTATTAAAAATTAGACAATCCTAAATTCACTTAAACCCTTGGTATAAAGGCTATAAGGGTGTGTCAATAATTTTGTGTAAATAACCCTATTTCCGCGGGCGCACCAAGAAAAAGAAGAGAGGCCGTCAAGGACCTCTCTTCTTTTGTTTTTATATTATTTAAAGCGCAATTAAGGTGTTTTAAGGTGTTTTCTATTTAAGATAGTAGTTGTTTTGTATAGTAAACCAAAAAACGTTTCTAGGTCGTTTCTAACGCCAAATTTAAACTTTCATTTTCTCTAACTATTAATTTCCATCTAGCCAGTTATAAAATAGTACTTTCGTGTTCGTATCAATTTCATGCAAACGTTCTAGCTCTCTTAAAATCCAATTGGCATCCATAATTAAACGATCAGCACGTTCTTTCGTAATACAAATAGGGTCTTCAGTATAAATGGTCATTCTCTCGGCTTGTCTTACGAGTTCAATCGCAGTCTGTCTATTTTTATCATCTCGTAGATTAATAAAATCGAACATCCCTTCATGTATCGCATTTAAAATTGTTTTTAACTCATTGATTTGTTTTCTCGTGGCACTTGCTACTTTCTCCCCGGTTGACCAATGAAGATCAAATCCAACAATAGCACGTCCTTTTTTTTGTTCTACATACCAAACTTTAAATTCTGTGTATTGATTCAATTCATTGATAGCTACATCAACGGATGCGGCAGCTCCAATCAGCTTCATTTCATTGATTTGTGAAAATCCGTATTGAAATGAGGAACCACCAAGACCACTGCTGTGGGAAACTTCAATATAAGGAACACCGGCATCGTTTAATGCTTTGACCATTTCCTGTACCTCTTCCACGGTAAACGGGACGGGATCCGGCATGAATACCGTCACGTAAAGAAACTTCCGTAATCAGAACATCCCTTTCTTCGGCCACAATCTCTCCTCCTTTTTCATCATTTTTAATCGAAAAAAGTTTACCCATTTCCCCTAAATAACGACTTCTTCGGTCTTCCAATCAAAACAGCCGCACGATTTTCGGTAAAAACTATTGTCGTGATCCGCTTCATTTTTTGACTGCCGGCCGTGAGAATCTGTAAAAATTGAACATTTTTTGAATTTTTATCCTAATTTTAAAGTATAATTATGAATAAAAAGATTTGTCAAATAATTTATTTTATTCCGCTTTATTATGAATACTCAGTTGGTTGTCTGTATAAAAATACATTTTTTCTATAAAAAACAGGAAGCTGTGAAACAGCTTCCTGTTCATTTCTCGCCGGTTTGTTCACACCCGATATGCTTTTCTCCGTGCCGGCATGAAAAATTTATAAGCCTGAATAATAATCAACGGCAACAGAGACCACCCAGCGATTGTAAAATATTGCGCTGCAGTCAGCGGGACAACTTCAAACACATCCATCAATCCCGGAACAAAAATGACCAGGCTTAAAAGAACGATTCCCGTAATCACCGCCCACCAAATGTACCGGTTTGAAAACAGGCCGATTTTAAATAAGGAATATTTGGAACGGGCATTAAAGCTGTGCAACAGCCGAGCAAGGCATAGTGTGGCAAAGGCCATCGTCCCGGCGGCTGCAGGACTTCCCGTCATGAGTCCGGTTACAAAGGCGCTGGCGACACAAACTCCGATAATGGCACCTTCCACGCCAATTTGGATCATGAAACTTTTATTTAACAATGGTTCTTTCACATTCCGCGGTTTTTCCCTCATAATATCTTCATCATGCGACTCCAAACCGATCGCAATAGCCGGCAGGCTGTCGGTGAGTAAGTTTATAAAGAGCAGCTGGACAGGCGCAAAGGGAACGGGCAGGCCGGAAAGCGAGGCAAACAAGACGACCAGAATGGCCGCTGTATTACCCGATAAAAGGAAACGAATTGCATTTTTTATATTAGCGAAAATGCTTCTTCCGTTGGAGATGGCTTTGACAATGGTTGCAAAATTATCATCGGTCAGCACCATGGAACTGGCTTCTTTCGCCACTTCCGTACCTGTAATCCCCATTGAAATGCCGATATCGGCTTGTTTTAGCGCCGGGGCATCATTCACCCCGTCACCAGTCATGGCGACGATATGTCCTCTGTTTTGCCAGGCGCGGACAATCCGGATTTTATGTTCCGGTGATACTCGGGCATAAACGGATATTTCCGGCACTTTTTCCTGCAGCTGTTCATCGCTCATTTGTTCCAGTTCTATACCTTCCATTGCTTCCGACTCATTCTCCAATATTCCGATTTGTTTCGCAATGGAAGATGCGGTGATAATATGGTCTCCAGTTATCATAACCGGTTTGATTCCCGCAAGTTTCGCCTGTCTGACGGCGTATGCCGATTCTTCCCGCGGCGGGTCCATCATGGACAAGAGCCCGACGAATATTAAATCATGTTCATCATTTTCGGATACATCCCGTTTCTCCAAAAATTTGTATGCTAACGCCAACACCCTTAATCCTTCACGGGAGAAACTCCGGTTTGCTTCCATGACTCTTTTCCTGTCTTCCTCGGTAAAATCCCGGATTCCCTTGGACGTTGCGATTTTTACCGTCCGGTTTAAAACTACATCGGGACCGCCTTTTGTAATCATGCGGATTTCACCGTCAATTTCATGCACCGTGCTCATTAGTTTCCGTTCGGAATCAAAGGGCACCTCAGCAATCCGCGGATATTTTTCCCGGATCTCAAGTTCATCGATGCCCACTTTTTCGCCCAAATTGACCAGGGCGATTTCCGTCGGATCACCGATCTCCGTATTTCCTCTTGTCACGGCATCATTACACAACAGAGCCATCTTAACGAAATCCCGGCTGAATTCATCATTTGAATTCCACGTTCCCCGTTCAACCACTCGGTTATCCACATACACTTTTTGCACGGTCATTTTATTTTGAGTCAATGTTCCGGTTTTATCGGAACAAATAACCGATACGCTCCCTAAACTTTCAACAGACTGGAGCTTCCTGATAATTGCATTTTCTTTGGACAGCTTCTGCGTTCCAAATGCCAGAACGATCGTCACAATCGAGCTTAAAGCTTCCGGAATTGCAGCAACAGCAAGGGAAACAGCAAACATAAACGAATCAGCAATTTCCCTGCCCCTGAACATATCCAAAGCAAAAATGAACAATGAGATGAGAATGACCAGCACGGATAGCCGCTTCCCGAATTGATCAAGACTAACCTGAAGCGGAGTTTTCTTTTCTTTGGCACTTTCCAGCAGGTTGGCAATTTTTCCGATCTCGGTATTCATGCCGACGGCGGTTACCACTACTGCTCCCCGGCCATAAGTTACAAAACTGCCGGAGAAAGCCATATTCGTCCGGTCGCCAAGGGGAACATTTTCCCCTTCAATCGGCTCTTCTGTTTTATTGACACTGACCGATTCACCCGTTAATGAACTCTCATTAATTTGTAAGCTGTGGCTTTCAATAATCCGGCCGTCAGCACTTACGTAATCCCCCGCTTCCAAGTACATAATATCACCGACTACAACTTCCTTTGACGGAATTTCCACCTTTTCCCCGTTCCGGAGAACTTTTGCCACCGGAGATGAGAGCGCCTTTAAACTTCTCAATGATTGCTCCGCTTTTAAATGCTGGACCGTTCCGAGAACCGCATTCAAAATCAACACGACCAAAATGACGACGGAACTTTCAAATTCACCAATAAAAGCCGATACCACCGCTGCAATGAGTAAAATAATCACGAGAAAATCTTTGAATTGCTCCAAAAAAACTTGTACGGCACTTTTTCGTTTTCTTTCTTCCAGTTCATTCACACCAAACTTTTTACTCCGCTCTACCGCTTCCTCCGAGCTCAGTCCGTCCATTTCCACACCAAGCTGCCGTAAAGTTTCCCCGATTGTTTTTTGATAATATTCAGCCATACGAATTCTCCTTTATCCAAAACCTTTTTCAAACATTCCTTCCTTTAATTTTCCCGCTTTTTTAAAAAATAAAAGACCCTGCGGCAGAAATTTCCCTGCGCAGGGTCACCGTTTATTATGATCACCGGGGAGATACAGCCTAAATCGTTTGACCTATTACATCGCGTTTTTAATGATTTCCATAACTTCTTCCAGTTTTAGTTTCCGCGGATTCGTTGCCGCGCATACGTCTTTCATAGCATTTTTCGCAAGGGTTTCAATATCTTCTTCTTTTGCTCCCAGCTCCTTAAATCCTTTTGGAATATTTAAGTCGCGGGACAGCCGTTCGATCGCATCAATCGCCTTTTCGGCAGCCTCCCGTACACTTAAACCTTCGATACATTCACCCATATGTTTGGCAATTTGAGCAAATTTTTCCGTACGGGCAATTAAGTTTACACGGCAAACATGCGGCAGCAAAATTGCGTTACAAACACCGTGCGGCAAATTGTAAAATCCGCCCATCTGGTGGGAAATTGCATGGACATAACCAAGAGAAGCATTGTTGAACGCCATACCGGCCAAAAATTCTGCATAAACCATTTGTTCCCTCGCTTCAATGTCTTCACCGTTTGCAACCGCCCGCGGTAAATATTTTGGAATTATTTGCATGACTTTCTCTGCACAAGCATCTGTAATCGGAGTCGCATTAGTGGATACATAAGCTTCAATCGCATGAGTTAGCGCATCAAGCCCGGTTGCAGCTGTTAAGGAAGGCGGTTTGCCAATCATTAAGTCAGGATCGTTAATGGAAACAAGAGGCGTCACATGTTTATCTACGATCGCCATTTTTACTTTCCGCTCGGTATCCGTAATGATGGTAAACTTTGTCATTTCACTGGCCGTACCAGCGGTGGTGTTAATCGCAATTAACGGAACGAGCGGATTTTTTGATTGATCCACACCTTCATAATCATGAATGGTTCCGCCGTTCGACGCGACCAGTCCAATGGCCTTTGCAGCATCATGGGCACTTCCGCCACCGACCGATACGATTGAATCGCATTTTTCCACTTGATAAAAATGAACCCCGTCTTCAACATTTTGATCCGTCGGATTCGGCTCCGCTTTTGGATAAATCGCCGTTTCCACACCAGCTTCACGAATAATTCCGGCAATTTTTTCAGATATGCCGAGCTTATGCAATCCTTCATCCGTAACAATTAACGCCTTCTTTGCCCCTAAGTCTTTTAACCGCTTTCCTGCCTGATTGATTGTCCCCCGGCCGAACAAGTTCACTGTCGGCATATTAAACTCGCTCTGCATACCTACCATCGGAATCCCTCCAAATATTATATTAATATTAATTACCCTTCACCTCTATTCTATGAAAGCTCTTACATACTAAAAATAGCTTTCATGAAATATTCACTAAAAATTACAAAAAAAGTAAAATATTGCTTTATTGCAAAAAAATACAGTCCCTGACCTTGGGGACTGCGAGAATTTATCGGATATTTAAGAATGCTCTTGTCCGTTCATGCTGCGGGTTGTTAAATATTTGCTCCGGTGTGCCAGTTTCAACAATCTCACCCTTGTCCATGAAAATGACCCGGTCAGCCACGTCCCTTGCAAAATCCATCTCATGGGTAACAACAATCATTGTAATACTTTCATGCGCCAGTTTTTTCATTACCTTCAATACTTCACCGGTTAATTCGGGATCAAGGGCAGAGGTCGGTTCGTCAAAGAGGAGAATTTCCGGATTCATCATCAGGCTGCGGGCAATGGCCACCCGCTGTTTTTGTCCCCCGGATAAGTTTCCCGGGTAGGCATCCGCTTTATCCGCCAGTCCGACTTTTGCAAGCAGTTCCGCACTTCTTTTTTCCACGGCATTCCTCTCTTCCTTCTTGACAATCCGTGGTGCCAATTCCAGATTTTGTTTCACGGTTAAATGGGGAAAGAGATGAAAATGTTGAAACACCATACCCATTTTTGCCGTAATGTTTTTGATAACCGGTCCCTTTTCATATACTCCGTCTTTCAACAAATACTCACCGTCTACACATACACTGCCGCCATCAGCCGTTTCCAGGTTAATCATTGTTCTGAGCAGCGTGCTCTTTCCCGAACCGGACGGACCGATAATGGCGACCACTTCATTTTTATCCACTTGAAAGTTAATATTCTTTAACACTTCGAGGTTCCCGAATGATTTTTTTAAGCTGTGTACTTCGATAAACGCCATGATCTGACCCCGTCCTTACTCATAATGATATTTTTGTTCCAGCTTTCTGAAGAACATCGTGACAATTAAAGTTATGACCAGATATATAAGTCCGGCGAAGAAAAACGGAACAATGGTAAAGTCACGGTTTACCGCAGTTTGCGCATAATGCAGGAGCTCAGGGACCGCAACGGCGTAAAGTAGGGCAGTATCTTTAACAAGCGTTACCGCTTCATTCGTCACGGTCGGCAGCGTAACGCGGAACATTTGCGGAATAATAATTCTTGTCATGGTTTGAAATTTATTGAGCCCGAGCACTTGGGCTGCTTCATACTGCCCGCGATCAATGGCAAGCAGCCCACCGCGGAAAATTTCCGCAAAATATGCCGCATAGTTTAAGACAAAACCGATACAAGCAGCGAAAAACCGGTCGAGTACCAAATAATCCCCGATGACGGGAATGAGCGGAAGCCCGAATACGATAAACAACAATTGTAACAACAACGGGGTTCCCCGCATAACATAAATATATCCCCTTACCAGCAGTGAAAGGGGTTTAAAGCGGCTGCGGACGGCCAACGTTAATATAAATCCGAGCGGAATAGAAAAGACAATCACAATGAAAAAAAGCAGAACTGTTACTTTTGCGCCTTCCAGCATCGGCCGCAAAATTAAGTTTATATAATCAAATGACATGTAAAGTCCTCCTGCTTCGGTTAACTGATTTCAAGTACAATGCGTTACATTTGAAAACGGGCGAGAAGGGCAATCAGCGGGAACTGATTGCCTTTTCTTCAGCCCGTTTTAGTTTTTCAATACTTTATCTTCACCAAACCATTTTTTGGAGATTTCCGCTGCTGTTCCGTCGGCAATTACTTCATCAATGGCTTTTTGAACTTCATTTAATAATTCTTCATTTCCTTTTTTCACACCGACGGCATATTGTTCAGGTGAAAGGGATTCATCAAGAGTTTTGAACGTATCCGGTTCCTTGGTCATGTAATAATTAATAGCCACTTCATCAATCACAACCGCATCAACACGTCCGTTCTTTAAATCGGATAAAGCCAGCACATTATCTTTGAATTCGGTAACTTGTTTGAGATCATTGACGATTGTTGATTCATTTAATGCGATGCTGGCGGAAGATTGAGCCTGAAGACCGACGATTTTTCCTTTTAAATCGTCAAGTGTTTGGATATCGGAATCTTTCAACGTCGCAATGACTTGTGAGTTTTCTAAATACGGTTTTGTAAACAGCACTTTTTGTTTTCTTTCCTCGGTTATGGTATACCCGTTCCAGATCAAATCAATACGGCCGCTGTTCAACTCGGATTCTTTTGAACCCCAATCAATCGGCTGAAAAACAATTTCTTTGCCCATTTTTTCACCGACTGCCCTGGCAAAGTCAATATCAAACCCGACAATTTCATTATTTTCATCCCGGAATCCCATCGGGGCGAAAGCATCATCAATGCCGATGACAATTTTGTCGTCATCTTTCCCGTTACTTCCTCTTCCTTCTCCTTCTGTACCTTCTCCGGAAGAGCAGGCAGCGAGCAATGAAAGGACAAGCATAAATACAATCCATTTTACAATCCGCTTCATAAGTATCTCTCCTGTTCTTGTTGATTTGAGCAGCACATTTTAATATATTAACAGTTTAATTCTTTAGCAAACTAAAATATTATTTTGATAAATTTATGGTATCACCGAACATGGATCATGTCAATAAAAATTATGTATTTTTTTGTCCTGCACTTCCCTTTCCCGCAATTTCCACGCTCAAATTATAAAATTTTTATAGCGTAGGTACTTGTGAAATATTAATCAAAAAAAAGCAACCGGCAAAAATTTATTGCCAATTGCTTTTCCCTTAAAATATTTCTTGATTTCTTGTTTATTCGCTGTCAAAAAATTCTTTTGCCTTTTCAAAATAAACTTCTTCTTCCGGCCTTAAATCTTCTTCATAAACAATTGCTTCCACCGGGCATACTGCCTGGCAGGCTCCGCAGTCGATGCAGAGATCCGGATTGATAAAGAATTGATCGTCGCCTTCTTCAATGCAGTCGACAGGGCATACTTCCACACATTCCCCTGCCTTCTCGCCTACACAAGGTTCCGTAATTACGTATGCCATTTTTATTCCCCCCATGTTCCTGAATTTAATGATGTAAAAAACAATACCGGCATCATTTCTGGCAAAAACAAATGAAAGAAATCTATACCCCTTCTTATGGAACAATCAATAGTTTCGCAGTTCCATATATTCAATTTAATTCCAAATACGTAAAAAGTCAATTTTTCAGATATTTTTTCTTATTTTGACCGAACATGGCTCAAATCATTTTCCATTAAAATTTTTGCTTTTCCATTTTCCAGCTGGATGAGTGTCAGCATCAACCGTTTTTCCCTTTAATCCCCCGAGAAAGACTCGAATAAACGAATCGTGAGTGACTACAAGTTCATTTTCCCCGGCAGAACACTTATGCAAAGCCGGAGAAAAAACACTGCGCCTGGTTACGGACATCGTAATACGTTTCACCACCCCGGATGCGGTATTCGGAAGGCCGGTGGCAATGATCGTACCTAGCACCGGGAAAAGCCGATTGAATTTCAGTAAAAGTCATGTCCTGCATCGGTCCCATATCCATCTCATATTACCGGTCATCTGAATTGGATCTAATAAATTATTTAGTTTCCTCCGAGCATATTTTCTATCTTTATTTATAGTTACTTCTTTAATAAATGTTTTTTAAGTCATTTTGAAATTCTATTCCTTGATCCTTTGTCCTTTTAAATTCTTCATAATTTATATTCAAATATTCAAACGTTTTAAAGTGAATGATGATATCATTGCTTGTTTGTACCGAATTATTTTTTATTTTACTTATAAAGAAAAAGCAAATTTAAACCCAAAAAATATAATCAAAGTAATGAAAACTTGAAGGACTATAAACAATGCATAACCTTTATTTCTATCCTTTTGCTTATTTTGATCATAATATCGAATCACTAAATATTCATTGGAAAAACAAGTAAAATTTATAAGTAGAAAAAATAGTAGTGTTATATACAAACCATTTTCATAACTGAAAAAGGAATTTGAAAAAAGGATTAAAGTACAAACTAAATGTAGATAAGAATATCGGAATCGTTTTATCAAAGTCATCATTACTTCCCTCTCATATATAATTTACAAACATAATAACCTAAATAATATGCAGTTGAAACTAATAAAGGAATTGTCCCTCTAGCTGGTCCTGTAATACCTAATGCTGCGGCAGCAGCAGAATAAGGATTAACTCTATGGCTCCGAGGACATCACTACATGTCAAAGTATCTGTTGTATCTTCACCAATTGTTCTGTTTTAATAAAGATATTCCTTTTTCCCGAATGATTTTTGCAGTTTCAACAGCCCGGCCGCTCGGACTGGATATAATTTCGGAAAACCTGACCTTTTCCAATCTTTTTCCCAACAATCGGGCATACTATTTCCCTTTTTCCGTTAACAGGGGATCCAGCTTCCCCTGCATCCGTCCTTCTCTGTTCCACACCGTTTCCCCGTGTCTGACAAGATATATGCATACCATTGGCACAACCTCTTTTTTCAGAAAGATTCTTCTGGTTCATTTTTTAATGTTTTGTTCTGTCCGTACCATACGATGTCGACCCGCCGGCAAACGGTGGCGGTATCCTGAAACACCCGGCCCGCCGCATCCCTCCATTCCCGTTCTTTTTTGTCCGTCGGTACGATTCCTTTTGTAATATCCGTACCGATGATAATGACTTTTAATTGCTGCTTTTTCTCTAATTCACTGCATTCTTCCAGTATGTTTTGCCACTTTTTCCGTACGCTTTTTTCATCCGTATCATGCAGCCACCGGTATACATACTGCTCAATGCCGTTTAATACAAGAAACGGCTTATCTCCGGGAAGTGGACGGGGAAAGGGATCTTCCCGGTACCCAGAGATCAAACGGCAATTTTGTTCACTGAGGTCGTAATATGTTTTTACCCATGCTGTTTTTCCGTTAAAGGCACCTCCCGTAACAAAGTGCATCGTTGTCGCCTCCTGAATGATGTAATCGAGTCCCAAACCAATGCATAACCTGAACCATGGGGAATCCGCCATGACCAAAAATCCCGTTCTTCCGGTGCGTATGCTGACAATAGATACCGGATGACGCCGCCATGGGTGACGACCGCCAGCTGTCTGACTTTTTCCTTAGAAATCATTGTCGAAAGGATTTTCCATCCTTGATCAACCCGGGCTGAAAAAGACAGAAACGATTCACCTTCCGGAGGAGTGACAAATTCGGGGCTTTCCAGCCATTTCCGGTAATAAGGGTCGCCCTTTAATTCTTCAAAGGTCTTTCCTTCCCATATGCCAAAGTTCATTTCCCGGAAGCAGGCGAGAGGAGTAAGCTGCCGGGCGGGAAACAAACAACAGGCTGTTTCCATAGTGCGGGATAAATCACTTGTTATTATTCGTTCGTAGCCGGCTGGCACAGCCAGCTTGGAAAGCCGCTTCTTTTCTTCCGGTAATAGCGGATCGTCCGTCCAACCGAGATATGCCTTTTTCTTATTCAATGGGGTCATGCCATGCCGGAATAAGGCAATAACCAAAGGATCATCCACAGTAATGTTTCTCCCCCTTCTGCCGCCGCACCGTTCACATCTCCCGTCATACCGCCGAACCAGCGAACAACTTTCTTTCGCATCCATAATACGAAGATTGTCGCTGTCAATAAAAAGGCAAAAATTCCCGGCATTGACTCCGGACATAAAAATATTGCAGTACCCGAAAGTAAGACAGCATACACGAAATAAATGAACGATGTTGATTTTGACGCCGCCTTTTTAAACAATGCACCAAGGCCGTCCGGTTTTGCCTGCTTTACGGTAACCAGCAAAGTTCCCATCATCATTTTCCCGAAAAAAGGAATGAGCAAAATATACACATACATAACCGGCGTGAAACGTTCTATTGTTTCATACATAAAAAGAAACCTGGCGCTTAACAAAATAATGACCGACAAAACGCCGAATGCCCCGATACGGGAATCCTTCATAATATCAAGCCGCTTTTCCGGATCCCGGAAGGAAAAATACGCATCACTTACATCCATCCAGCCATCCAAATGCAAACCGCCGGTCAGAAAAATCCACGCCAGGGAAAGAAAAAAAGCTACGGCAACGGCAGATAACGGCGTCCACTCAAGAAGAACATAGACAATTAGAGAATAAACCGCCCCCTGCATCACTCCCAGGACGGGAAAAAGCTGGATTGCCCGTTTGATATGCTCCCGGTCCGCCGGAACTTCAAGCGGCACCGGAATACTTGTAAAAAATTGAATACATAAAATGAATGCCCGTACGGTTTTCATCTGTCATTTCCCCAATTCATAATGATTTCTTTCGTCTTTTTCCAATCGAGATGTTTTAACATTTCTTCCGCCAGCCGCTCGTAAACTTGTTCCCGTTCTGCAACATGCCGGCCGAAAAAATCCAAGGGCATAAAAGGAATGAGCCCGAGAACAGGAATCCCGGTATGATCTTCAAGCCAGCGGATGCCATCGACAAATAATGTCCGGTCTCCGCGGAATTTATTAATGATTAACCCTTGCACCCGGTTCCGTTCACCAGGGGATAAAAGGGACAATGTTCCCGTAATGCTGGCGAAAACACCGCCGCGGTCAATATCTGCAACTAAAAAAACCGGTACATCCGCCATTTCCGCCACGGACATATTGACAAGCTCCCGGTCCTTTAAATTGACCTCCACCGGACTGCCCGCACCTTCCAAAATAAGAATGTCATATCGGGCTTGCAAATAACGCAAAGCTTTTTGCACGGTTTCTCTTCCTTTTTGATAAAACAAATCCCGGTATTCCCGCCCGGATAAAGTTTCCATTTCTTCCCCGAGCAAAATGACCGTTGACTTTTCATCAGACTGGGGTTTTAACAAAATTGGATTCATCCAAACCGAAGCTTCCGTCCGTGCTGCTTCCGCTTGAATCCCCTGGGGTCGGGCAATTTCCCGCCCGTCCTCCGTAATATAGGTGTCCTGAGCCATATTTTGCGATTTGAACGGGGCGGTCCGAAAACCTTCATTGGCAAAAATCCGACATAGTGCGGCAGTAATCAAACTTTTTCCGACACCGGACGCCGTTCCCTGAATCATGACCCCTTTCACAACCCCTTTCCTCCCTTCATGAAAACAGGTACACCGGCTTCCACCAGCACAGCCTGTTCGGCATGCGCGACAATTTTTTGGTGAAGTTTCCCCAGGAGCCGGCAATAACGGATCACAAGTTCCCGGTCACCGAGCGGTTCATAAAATACTTCATTGCTCACCACTACAAATTTATGGACCCGGTTGGCAATAGCGGAAAAATCCTCCCAAATTTGCTTCAGCAATATTTCTTCATCCACCCGGTTTCCGTTGTAAAAAAGCTCGTTGTTCACCCAAGTGGTTAAACAATCCAGCAGCACGGTATCATCCGGATGAAAGCGACATGCCATTCTGCCCAATGATACCGGCTGCTCCCAAGTCTGCCAGGGGAGTTTGCTCAACAGACGGTCTCTTTTATGGATGGCAACCCGTTCTTTTAACTCACCGTCTGAAACTTGCATGGTGGCAATATAATGAAGCTTTCCCGTTTGCTTTTTCCGCCATATCCGTGCAGCTGTTTGCTCGGCAATGGAGCTTTTTCCACTGCGGACTCCTCCGGTTATAAAAATGACCGGTTGCGTTTCCGCCATTCTTGCATCACCTCGGTCAGCTGCCTGTTTTCCCGTTCGCTTTTGACTGCAAACCGCAGCCATTTTCCTTCCAATCCGGGAAAATTATACGTATGGCGGGGAACAATCCCGTGTTGTAATAAAAATTTTAGTAAAGAACAGGGATCATCCGAATCCTTTTCTTTGAGCAAATAAAAATTAACGGAAGAAGGAGAAAAGAGAAATCCCGTTTCATGGAAGAACCGGAATAGCTTTTCCCGTTCTGCTTTTACAAACCGCTGTGTTCTTTTTACAAACTCTTCCTCTTCAAGACAAAGTTCACCCGCTTTTTGGGCAATGCCGTTGACGCTCCAATGGGCTTGTTCCTTTGCCAATTGCCGGATTATATCCCTTCCGGCTAGACAATAGCCGAGCCTTAAACCCGGGATGGCATACATTTTTGTCAATGACCGGATGAGGATCAAATAACGTGAACGGTCAAAAAGGGGAACAAGAGACTCGTATTCCCCGGTAAAATCGTAAAACGCTTCATCAACAATCAAATAACATTGATAAAAATCACAAGCCTCCAAAAGCCACTCCATCTTCTGCTTCGGAAAATAAATGCCGGTCGGATTGTTCGGATTGCAGAAAAAAACCGCATCAAATGATGATATACGTTCGATCAACTGTCCGAAGTTCAAATCTCCGTTAACAGGCATGAAATCATAAGAAATTAAGCAGTGATTTGCCCGCAACGCCCGTTCATATTCCGAAAAGGCGGGCTCGACGATTAACACGCGCTTTCCGTTCAGCCATTTGCCAATGAGGGAAATGATTTCCGCACCGCCGTTTCCGATTAAAATTTTATTTTCATCAATGCCCTCCCGTTCAGAAATGACCTTTTTTAAACGGGTTGCATGCGGATCCGGATATGTGTCAATATCCCCGAACAGATCATTCCAATGGTTCCACAGCACTTCCGGCGGTCCGAGAGGATTAATATTCGCACTGAAATCAATGACCGTATCCGGCATTTCCATGCCGAGCGCTTCATACAAATAATGGGGATTGGCTCCATGGGACGGCAATTTCAAGCAAGACACCACCCAACCATAATAATAGTAAAAATGCGAAGACGGTACGGGTTAAAATCCGGTTTGCCCGGAGAATATCCGTATGTTCCAGCTCCCGGAACGGCTCTCCCATCCGTGCCCTTTCCGAGACAATGCCATTATATGTATTCCGTCCCCCGAGCTGGACGGAAAGAAGACAGGCACAGGCCGCTTCGCACCAGCCGCTGTTCGGACTCGGATGTTTTTTTGCATCACGGAGTAAAATCCGCCATGCATCACCCCGTCTCATTTTCCGCGGCCGGTTGGCAATAAGCATTAAAAACCCCGTTATGCGTGCCGGGATCCAATTCAGTACATCATCCGCCTTTGCAGAAAAATATCCGAATTCGTGATACCGGGAATTTTGATAACCGACCATGGAATCACACGTATTCACCGCCCGGTAAACAAGAGCCAGCGGAGCTCCGCCGATAAAAGCCCAAAACAGCGGGGCAGTCACCGCGTCACACGTGTTCTCTGCGACGGTTTCCACCGTGCCCCGGACAATTTCCCGCTCATCCAGCCGCTCCGTATCCCTGCCGACGATACAAGAAAGTTTTTTCCGGGCCTCAGTCATATTTCCTTCTATTAACGGCCGGTATACTTCCAGTGCCGCACGGATTAAATCTTTCCGGGCAACCGTTGTGGAGATAAGGACAGCTTCCAGGACTATGCCCGCCCAGTAATGGACGGAGTAGGCATAATACGTAACCGCAAATGACAAAGAAAAAACGGTTATGATTACAATAATGGCCATGCTTAAACCTTTTTGCTTTCTGTTCCTTCCTTTATTCAACCGTTTCTCCAAAAAAGAAATCATGTTTCCGAACCATCGGACCGGATGGGGAAGAGACGGGGGATCGCCGGTAATCTGATCGATCACTAATGCCAGGGAAAATGCCAGTATATGCCCGCTGATCATTCCTTTCCCCCTTTATTAAGCCCTTTTTTCAACGCTTCTGTGGTACATTCAAAAACTGCTTTTCCGATTAACCGGCCGAGCGGTGTAATCGTTCCGGCAAATTCATGGTATGTTCCCTGTTGTGTTGCGGCAATAAGCATGCTGTCCGTCGAAGTCCCCGTAGCTGCCGTTCCCGTCACATGATCTTTAACCAACAATTCGGTGAGAGCCTTCACTTTTGCCTCCGTCGCTGTCATTATTGCCTGGATAAATGCTTCTTCCGACATCCGGCCGTTTACAAATACCCATGTATTAATTGTCCCCGGCTGGTATGCAAATTCATGGGCCATCCCCTCAGGCACATCCACCGCATTTCCGGTGCCGGC
>CALGYZ010000039.1 GCA_937934645.1 uncultured Bacillaceae bacterium
TGGAAGCCAGCAGAAAAACGAAAACAGATGAAAAAACTGGAGAATCTTTAAGTGATGATTTAAATGAAGAAGATCACTTACCAAGCGGAAATTTCAATCCAAATGGCTATTCCCTGGGCAAAGCATCAGCTCAAAGTGCCGTACTCATGGTTGCATCTATGTATATATACCGGATTTTGATGAAGTTTAACATTATGAATGACAATAACGATTGGGTTCCGTTTTTCGGTTCCCTTTTCATTGCATTTCTTTATTTTAAATGGTTAAAAACCCCCCGCTGGTATCACAGCTTTCCTTTTTATATTATGCTTTTTTTCCTATACGTCGTTTTAGCCGTCATCTGGGAAGATAACGGAAGTGTCAGTCCGGAATTCAGTGATGTAATCGTAGAAGTGTTTGTATTGCAAATCCTTTGTATTTATCTCCCTTTTCTAATCGTAAAAGCATTAAACAACCGCAACAATAAAAAAGAAACAGCACAAAACACCGGTGAAAATCACTCATCGGATTAAAAAAGAGACGGTTTGAATGTAAACGTTAAGCCGTCCCTTATTTTTAGAAATAAGCAGAATTACGGGAAAAATGTCCCCGGACGGGTGTGCACTTCAATTTATTTATTCGCGTCTGTTGTAATGGTAACAGACTCTTTCTTTCCTTCACGGTAACATTCTACGGTGATCTGTTCACCGGGTTTTATATTGGAATATAAATATTTCCGGAATTCCGCCACATTTTTCACTTCATTGCCGTCGACAGCGGTTATGACATCATTTTCTTTAAGTCCGGCTTTCATTGCCGGTGAACCGGGTTCAACTTTTACAACGATAATCCCGCTTTTAATATTTCCGTATATACTTTGCCGGTAAAATGGTACAAGTTTTTCAATGTCATACATTTGAATGCCCAAATACGGCCGTTTAATCTCACCGTTTTTGATGAGTTCTTCCGCGATCGGAAGCACATCATTGCTTGGGATGGCAAATCCTAAACCTTCAATACCTTCCCTGGAAATTTTCAAGCTGTTAATTCCGATAACTTCCCCGCTGGCATTGATTAATGCCCCGCCGCTGTTTCCCGGGTTAATGGCCGCATCCGTTTGAATGACAGATAAATCCCATTCCCCGGCTGAAGTGTTAACTGAAATCGTCCGATCGGTGGCGCTGACAATCCCCCGGGTTACTGTGCGGGAAAACTCCAGGCCTAACGGATTGCCAATCGCAATAACTTCATCACCGGCCCGTAATTTATTTGAATCGCCAAACCGGGCAACTTTATCGACATGTTTTTCATCGATACGTAAGACGGCCAAATCGGTCAGGGCATCTCCCCCGACCAGTTCCGCTTTCACTTTTTCCCCATCGTACAATGAAATTTCAATCTCGTTTGCCCCTTCAATCACATGGTAATTCGTAATGATATATCCGTAACGGTTATCTTTTTTAAATATAACACCGGAACCGGTCCCTGATTGAACATTTTCTTCATTCAGGCTGAAGTGCGATTGAACATTTTTTAAATTTACAACCCCTACAACAGCCGGCGATACCTCCTCAACAACATCTGCTGCCGATGCTTCATCTTCAGAGGAAAAAGTACTAGTGTAAACGGCATCATCCGTCTGTCCGGATAACGTGCCCTCCTCAATCCCGTCGCCATCATCTAAAGAAAATCCGGAATAGGATAAAAGGAAAACCGTAACGACCGAACCTGCAATTCCTGATAATAAATAACCGGAAATTTTTACAAAAAACGGTTTACGGTTGCTCCGTTTTTTATTTTCCGGCATCCGGGATGAACCGGTGGGATCCCTGAAATTGTTATCTTTGGCATTCTCTTCTGTATAAAGTGAAACATCTTTTTGATCTGTTTTGCTTTCACCCGCTGAATTTTTTTGTTCATCCATTCCGATCAACCCCGTTTCTATGCTCTTCTATCATTTTAGGCATCATTTATGAAAAAAATATGAAGAGACGTAAAAATTTCCGTGAAAATTCCCTGTAATCAGCATAATAATTACCATATTCAAGCAAAAAAATAAAGTTCTGACAGTTATATTATATAACTAACTTACTATATGGCATCCTTGCATAATTTCTGATAAAATACTTTGAACGGAGGGATCAATCATGGAAAAAACTCTTTGTCCCCGGGTCGAGGAAGCTTTTCAACTGATGGGAAAACGATGGACCGGATTAATCATATATCAATTATTAAACGGGCCTATGCGGTTTGGAGAAATTGAAAATTCCATTCCGATCAGCGGCAGGCTTCTTTCTGAGAGATTAAAAGATCTTGAAAAACAGGGAATTGTGAGCCGAAAGGTGTATCCGGAAGTACCTGTCCGGGTAGAATATTCCTTAACGGAAAAAGGTATGGCATTAAAACCGGTACTGGAAGAGTTGCAAAAATGGGCCCAAAACTATATTGAAC
>CALGYZ010000040.1 GCA_937934645.1 uncultured Bacillaceae bacterium
CACCGCCCCGGTTAAAATCAATGGCCGGTGACCGACGATTTTTCGTAAGTCTTCTATATAACCCAAATTCTCAACCCCATTCATAATGATTTTTCTATACATCCCATTCTACCTTAAAAGAATGAAATAAGAATAAATTTTATTTTTCTGCAAAAAATATTAAGGGATGTGATTATATGGACAAAGGTGTAATCATTGAAGAACTGAATACATTGCTCCGGGGAACTTATATGGGGATACGTTCTTTTGAACACTATATTCAAAAAATCAAAAATCCCGGAATGAAAAAAACCTTTCAAAAGTTGCAACAACAAGCAAAAGATAATGCAGCAAAAATAGCAGCCCGTATTCAAGATCTCGGCGGAGTACCGGCCGATAGCGAAGGTTTTACCGGTTCAATGCACAGCTTTATGCACAAAATAACCGCTCCTGAAAAAGCGGCTGAAATCATTCATGATGCCATGGAAGGAATAAAGAAATACGGCATTTTGTATTCAGAAAAACTTGTACGAGGCGACATTGACGGGGATACAAAAAAATTCGTTGAAGAAGTGATCGATACGTACCGCAATCAATTGGACATTTTGGAAAAGTTGCTCGATGCTTGTTCCGATGAACAGAAACACGGGTAATCTGTCCCGTGTTTCGCAGGCATATTATGATTTTCTGTTCATTTTCTCGGTAATATTTACTCCCCGCATTTTCATCATTTTTATATATAATTCCCCAGGAACAATTTGCTCCGGCGGAAAAACACCTCTCCGTTTAATGATACCTGAGGCAATCATTTGTGCAGCAACAGACACGGTATTTGCCGTTGCCCTTGCCATGGCGGTCACATTTTTCTTCCGGTCTTTATAGGTAATCATTTCATAAACAAAAGTCTTCTGTTCTTTATTTTTTACACCGGAAACAATGACCCGGAGTAAAACGACATCATCCTTATCTTTTAATGCCGTTAACGGCTGCAAAACTTTCAGCAGCACTTTCCTCGGATTCACTTTATGACCGTCAACTTCTACTTCATAATCCGGCTTAGTCAAATTTAAATCAACGAGCAATTTAAATTTTTTCGCATGTCCGGGATAACGGATCGTTTTATATTCCAATGTTTCCAACCGGGGAAATGAACGGGACAGAGTGGAAGTACCTCCTGAAGTATGAAACGCTTCGAGGGGTCCGAACTTTTCAAAATAAATGGTTTCAATTTCAGATAAGGAAGGTATGACAACAATTTTTCCATTACGGATTATTTCAACAGGTTGTGTATAATGATCTAGAAGGCCCTCCATTGAAAACACATGGTTATACTCGAGGGGGGGTTCGGGTTTGACCGGGATTCCGCCTACATACAATTTTATCACTTTCACTTCATCGAGCTTCCCCGCGCCGTAACCTGCCAAAATATTGATCATTCCCGGGGCTACGCCGAGATCCGGGATGATCGTTACTCCCGCTTTAGCAGCCTTATCATTTAAAGCCAGCACCCGTTCCGTAATGTGTCCGATATGTCCGCCCAGATCAACATAATGAACACCCGTTTCAATGGCGGTTTTTGCCACTGTTTCATTAAAAGAGTAATAAAGTGCATTAATAATGCATTCATATTTGTTAATAAATTTTTTCAACTGGTTTTGGTTTGAAGCATTAACCCGGTGAGGCACCAATTTGGAAGACCGTAATTGTTCACAAACTTGTTTGACTCGCGAAAAATCAATATCTGCAATTCCTACTTCGGAAACTTTGTCACTTTCAGTTAAATCCCGCGCTGCTTCTTTACCCATTAAACCACAGCCTAAAACACCTATTTTCACCCCATCCACTCCTTATGTTATAGAAAATAACGATACAGTTTTGTTGTACGATTCTCTGTCAAATATATATGAATATAATAGTTTTTTATGCAGGATTTACCCGTGTCCGTTGTAAAAAAAATCCAGTTCACATTGTTTAAATCCGGTTCTTGTGAACTGGAATTCATAATATAGATGATGGAGGAAACATGCAAACTGAAAGAATGTTCAAACTCATATTATTATTTCCTATATTAACACTCCAGTTTTATTTTGTAAACGTTTTCTTATTGAAAATATAAATAATTTTTCTCATGATTTTAAGAAAAAGGGACCGGAATAGCAATCTATCCGGAACCCCTGTACCATTTTATAAATTGATGCGGCTCTCTACTTCGCGGCATACATCCTCCGCTGACATGCCGCTTGCATCAATAACGGGCCCTTCCGTTACCGTATCATGAATTCCCATAACATTTTGATCCATTCCTGTTACAATACAAACATCACAGTTTTGTGCATCTGATTCATTTTTCAGTTCAATGACTTCATATCCTTTTTCCTCTAATGCCTGTTTCACCGCAGTTAATGAAGATTCTACACCAATTTTTACCATAGCATCCACCTCCTGAAAATTAATTTTCCCACATTCCAGGAAATTATTCAGAAAATGAAAGGATCACGGAAAATTTTCTCTTATTAAAAAGAAAAAGAGCTGATTTACATAGATCGTAAATCAGCTCTTTTTATTAGTTATACGGACATGGATTCATTATCAGCTACAGCTTCTTTGTTCATTCGAGCAGATTGTTTCCGCATTCGTTTTGCCTCTCTCCGTTTTTCGGTTTCGCTGACGAGAATTGCACATACAGCATCTCCGGAAGAGTTTACAGCCGTTCTTGCCATATCCAGAATCCGGTCAATTCCGATAATTAATGCAATTCCTTCAACCGGTAAGTTAACGGTTTGCATTACCATCGCAAGCATAACGAGTCCGACCGCCGGAACACTGGCTGTGCCGATACTTGCCAATGTTGCAGTTAGAACAACAACCGCCAGTTGCCCGATTGTTAAATCCGTTCCGACAACCTGGGCGATAAATATTGTCGCAACCCCCTGCATAATGGCGGTTCCATCCATGTTGATCGTTGCACCAAATGGTTGAACAAAGCTGCTGATTGATTTCGGAACGCCGAGCCTGTTTTGTGCGACATCCATTGCAACCGGGAGCGCTGCACTGCTGCTTGATGCACTGAATGCGATACTCATGGCCGGCAGATATTCTTTAACAAATTGGATTGGACTCCGTTTTGCCAGAAAGTAAAGCGTACCTCCGTAAATAGCGATGTAGTGGACAAGAAGGGCAAATAAAACGACGAACATGTACAAGCCCATCGCTTTCATCGCATCGAAGCCCTGTTTACCGATCGCCGATGCAATCAGCCCGAATGTACCGTACGGTGCAAACTTCATCACCAGTTTAACCAGGTACATCATAATATCGTTTCCGTATTCGAAAAATTTACGGGCATTTTCAGCACGCTTACCCAAAGCTGTAATAGCCAGCCCTATAAAGATAGAAAATACAATAATTTGCAGCATGTCCCCTTCAACAAAAGCCTGTACCGGGTTCGACGGGATAATATTCAATAACGTATCCATCGCCGGCGGCGCTTCCTGGGCTTCATACTCGACATTCGTCAAGTCAAATTCAGTAACTTTCCCCGGTTTAAAGATTAATGCCAAAACAATCGCTATGATGATCGCAAGAGCTGTGGTCACTAAAAAGAATGAAATTGTTTTGAGACCAATTCGTCCGAGCTTTTTGGGATCACTCAATCCTGCGACACCTAGAACGATTGAGAAGAAAACGAGAGGAACGACAAGCATTTTGATCAGATTGAGAAAGATGGTTCCAAGCGGGGAGAACAGGTATTTATCGAAATATGGAAAAACATTGCCTGCATACAAATTCATCAAGATACCGACAATAGCACCGATAATCAAAGCGTATATTATTTTTTTAGCTAACTTCAATAATGATTCCTCCTTTTCTCTGTTGTTTTGAAATATAAAAACGAACACGAAAACGATTTACAATTTTTTCCAATTTCGATGTCAGAATAAAAAAATACAGAGGGATGAACTCTGTATTTCATGAGTTATCTTCCCAAAAAGCTTACGAGGTTAGCTGACGGGTTCGGGTCTGGGAATAACCCTACCATGAAATCATGGATTCACCCCTGTACGTGATCAACACGTACGATTTGGTTCCCCCGCTCTTTTACAAGATTAAGCATTTTTCCATATAAAGTTTTTACGAAAATAAAATACGATTTTAAGCGAATTTCTATAAAAATTAAAACATATTTTTTTTTTAGTGTCAAGCATTTTTACTGGAAACAATTATAAATATATACCATTTTATACCCAGAAAATATATATGTATATCATTTAACGAATTTCCACCAAAAAGAAGGAAGCAGTGAGTTGAAACACTGCTTCCTCGTCAGGTTTAATTCCATTGGCCCCAATTTCCAGACCACGGGCCGTAACTTGACCAAGAACCGAATGGCCAGCCGTAAACCGGAAAACCGTAACCCCAATGACCATAAGGATGATATCCATGCGGATGACCAAAATGACCGTGGTGCCCTTGATGATGGCCGTGATGTCCACTGTGAGGCCAACCCCATTGTTGTCTGAAAAATTCTTCTTCACCTGCAGGATAGAAATAATGTTCCATTGATGCATACCTCCTCAATTGTCAGTTCACCATATGAATATGAAAGCTCGCATGATTAGGTGCCTGACTATGAGGATTTGGGCATCAACACTCACATGGCTTATTAATCAACCGGAAAAAATATCGCTTATCGGTTCTTTTATATTTATTTCTCATCAATTTTTGACAAAAAGTCCATTAACTCTTTTGTTTGAATTCTTCTCCGTTTCCGGTATTTTGCCCGTTCTTCCCCCGATTGGTAAAGCCATTTTTCCAACTCCGACTCAGGTTTAACCTTTGGTACAGGCGCTGGCTTTCCATTTTCATCCAATGCCACGAAAGTTAAAAATGACAACGCAGCCAGGGATTTTTCCCCGTTTAATAAATGCTCGGAAGTCACCCTGACCAACACTTCCATTGAAGTGTTTCCCGTCCATGTTACCATAGATTGTAAAGTCACCGCATCCCCCTCGCGGATCGGTTTGATAAAATCGACCGAGTCAATCGATGCCGTGACCACAGGCTTTTTACATAAACGCATGGCAGAAATGGATGCGATATCATCAATATAGGCAAGCAATTTACCACCAAAAAGCGTTCCATACATATTTGTATCCTGAGGAAATACGAGTGCGGTCTTTACTGAGATTGTATCTTTCATTTTGACGATCTTTTGTGCCACATTTTTCACCTCGACAGAATTATATCAAAATAATAGTAAAAGGCTAAATATTTAATATTTTAATAACAAAGCTTTCCGTTCCTAACAATTTTTTCATAAACGCCGGCAAATAATTTACACAGTATGTTGATAAAAAAGACTAAACAACCGGCGTAAATCATGATAAACTATTAACGCAAATCTTCAACATCTTTAAAGGAGTATTTTAGTATGATGAATTGGAATCACTTGATCGAAAATGAAAATATATTCAATACGATCATCGCAGTATGTATTTTTCTCGTCTTTTTAGTGTTTCGGAAGATTTTCAGCAAGTACTTTTTTAAATTTATCTTGCGGATCGCGAAAAAAACACCGACAGATTTTTTTACAAATATCTGGCTTGCCTTTGAAAAGCCATTACACGCATTATTTGTTGTGATCGGAGCCTATGTTGCTGCAAAATATTTCCCTTACATCAATACAAAAAGCGAACTTTTCATGGATATATACCGTTCATCCATCATCGTTTTGGTGACTTGGGGCTTATATAATTTGTCATCAACATCATCAGCTATATTCCATAAATTAAATAAACAACTACACCTTGAAATTGATCAAATTTTAATTCCTTTTTTATCAAAATTATTACGGATTATCATTATTTTAATCAGTATCACCGTTATATTACAGGAGTTTGACTATCAAATCGGAGGGCTGCTCACCGGGATCGGCCTCGGCGGACTGGCCATTTCCCTGGCTGCACAAGATGCCATAAAAAACTTTATCGGCGGATTAGTCATTATTTTGGAAAAGCCATTTTCCATCGGGGATTGGATTTTAACTCCCGGTGTCGAGGGAACGGTTGAGGATATTTCATTCCGGAGCACAAAGGTACGCACATTTGACCAGGCTCTGGTAACCGTACCGAATTCTGAGCTGGCAGCGGCGAATATTAAAAATTTCAGTAAAATGGGTAAACGGCGGATTGACTTCCGGCTACATCTGCCCTTTGATACACCTCCCGAAAAAATAGATAAGGTGATTACAGATATCAGAAGTTTATTAAAAAACCATGAAGAGATCCATCCGGAAACGATATTTGTTACGTTTGACCTGATTGCCGATAACAGTTTTGAACTGTTTTTCTACTTCTTCACCAACACAACAAATTGGGGGGAATATTTGGAAGTAAGGCAGGAAATAAACTTTAAAATTATGGAGATTTTATCATCCCACGGTGTAAAACTTGCCTACCCGAGCCAGCGGTTGTTCGTCGTCAATGAGCCGGATTCCGGCAGACAAAAATATTTTCACTCTGAAGGATAAAAAAACCGGGATATTCAATTATCCCGGTTTTTCTCTGTTTTCATTTTTTCCAGTTCACAGATGATTTGCTTTTTGATTTCTTCCGTTTTTGTAAAATCCATTGCCTGAACATAATACCCTTCCAGTTGATCCCGCAGTTTTTTCGTATCAGATAAATATGCAATTCCTTTTTTCATCCAGAATGTATATTTTTCTGATTGGATTTCAATTTCTTTTCCATATTTTTTTAAGGAGTCTGCTGCAAGAAAATCGTCCAGATTTATGAGAATATCGTTTTCTTTCACCGGAAAATATTCATGCGGGGGTGTACTATCAAATATAGCGAAATCCGCCTCACGGACGATCACCATATCCAGGCTGTCCGGGTCAAAACCGCAATGGTAAATTTCCATATCATAACCTTTACTTTCAGCGGCCCGGGCGACTTTTTTCAAAATCGTCGATTTTCCGGTTCCGGGCTTACCTTTTATAAAATAACGGTATTTAACATGTTCCGTTATACTGTTAACAAAATCAACGTGACCATCAGGTGTTGCCGCCCCGGAAAATCTGTGTTTCACGTTCCCTTTTCCGCTTTTTGAATCAGCCGGCAAAAGCTTTTGAATGATTTTTTCTGTATATTGATTTAAGTTCTCAAAATCCATATGGCGATGATATACCTGCTCCAGCTCATGATGTTCTTCCAACGCTTCATGGAATGAATCATAAGCCAGTTGAAAGCCTTGTTTAACCCTTTTTGTTAAAGAGATAATTTCATCTTTATGGATTAACAATGTTTTACGGTCCCAGGCATTGCCTACATTAACATAGTCTTCTACAATCCCTGGATATTGCGGTTCAATAACATGGGGATTTGTTCCGTCGACAATGCCTGCATTTAATCGAGGAATGATCACCGCATCCAGGGACTCAGCATCCGAGGAACAATGAACCCATTCAATAGCATATCCTTTATTTTTCCATTCCGTTCCGATGGATTTCATCAATGTTGATTTTCCGGTTCCGGGACCGCCTTTTAAAATAAATAGTCTGTCCAAATTTTGGAAATTGGACTCAAAAAAATGAACGAAACCTTTGGCAGTATTTCCCCCGGCAAAATAACGGATTTCTTTCAAAATATCACTCCTAATTAAGCAACAATGAGAATATGAGGTGAACCGGCTATACAGAACCTATAATACAATATGTTCTAAAAAAACTTAGGTGATGGCCTGTTGGAGAAAAAATGTTTTTTATCCGGCGAGTATTGCACCGATAGCACCGCAATACGATCCATGTTCCGGAAAAATTACTTCATAACTGTTCATTTCACAAAATTTTCCAATTAAATTTTTCAGTACACCGTTACCGTCTAAAGTACTTCCCGTAAAAACGAGTGTATCAACATGTTTTAATTCCGCAGCCAGTGAAGCCATCTGGAATATGGTTTCACCGATCATTTGACAGAGAGCTGCCAGACAGTCAGAGCGCGAATAATCATTAGATAAAATGGCTTTGCCGAAATTTGCTGCAGTTAATTCACTTGCAACAGGTGACCGGGTTTGTTCATAAATATCTTTTACAAGCATATCCACCTTTTTTCTGTTCCCTTTGTCTGCCATTTCAACAAGATGATAAAAGTTTTTTTCACCGCCTAGCAAATGACCAAGTCCGAGTAACGTTCCTCCACCGATTCCCGTACCGGTTATGCGTTCATATCTACCCTCATGAATATAAAAAATGGAAGTTCCGGTACCAATATTTGCTAAAATAAAACGTTCTCTCGTTTTGCGCATTTCTTTCTTAAGGAAAAAACGCACTCCCTCAGCTATGGACAAAAACTCATCAACCAGTATGACATCCGGTAATAAACTTTGGATTAGTCCGCTTTTACCTCCGGTTGCATATATTTTTGCTTCCGGAGCAGTCATCTTTAACCAGTTTGTTAATTGTTGCACTTCGTGCAAAGGATATTTCCAGTAATGGAAGCGGCCGTCTTCTTCATAAGCGATCTTAATCAAACTGCCGCCGGCATCTATGCCGATCCGCTTCATCATACCTCATCTCCGTTTCATTTGATTTATGCCGGGTACTTGATATCAATAATACATATTTGTTATAATGTGAAAAATCTAAAAATTAATATAAATTAACCGATCAAATTCAGGGAGGGATCTTCGTTGCTGAAAGGATGGTTTTTATGGTTTATACTGGTATGGATTTTCCTGCTTCCGGTACTGTTTGGAATCGGCGGATTTTTTATGTTCCGTAAATTTCTAAAAGCATTGCCGAAAGAGGACGGAAAATCCGACTTGGATTGGGAAGTTTACTATGTTAACAAGACAAAACATTTATGGGATGATGAGCAACTTTCCCTTTTAAACGAACTAGTTTCACCTGTTCCTTCCCTGTTCAGGGATACAGCCCGTCAAAAAATTCAAAGCAAAATCGGTGAACTGGCACTGAAAGAAAATGCAAATGAGTTAACACTGGATCTGATCATCCGCGGTTACATAATGGCTACCCCGAAAAGAGATCATAAATTTTTAAGAAAGAAACTGAATGAATTAAATATTCAAGTACAACCTTATGAACACTTGTTCCAAAAATAATTTTTTGAAACTATCTTCTCAACGGAAAAACTGCGAAAAAAGCCCCAGACCCTGCTTAACTCTCGAGTGTTTTTTCAATGGCTTCAATAATCCGGGAGTCTTCAAAGGGTTTGACAATAAAGTCCCTGGCTCCCGCTTCGATTGCCTCCATGACCATTTTATGCTGTCCCAATGCCGAACACATAATAATTTTTGCATTCGGGTCTTCTTTTTTTATTTCCCTGACCGCCTGAATCCCGTCCATATCCGGCATCGTAATATCCATAAAAACAAGATCAGGTTTCAGTTTTTTATATAATTCCACTGCTTCTTTTCCTGTCTGACCTTCGCCGGCGACTTCATGTCCGGCTTTATTTATTGCCCGCTTTAATGTCATTCTTAGAAATTTTGCGTCATCGACGATCAAAATCCTTCCCATTTTGACTCCTCCTGTCCCAAATAGTCACCCGGAAAAAATGATATGTCCATGACAATCATTTAAAAGCCTTGGAAGCCTCCGGAGATTACGGTCAGCCAGCTGATTAATACGTTCATCCAGTCAAAAAACAGCATGATGCCAGCTGCAACCATGAACATACCGCCAATTTTCATCATGAGCATGCTATGTTTCTTAATCCATTGCAACCGGCCTACAAAAAAAGTCATGACTAAAAACGGTACGGAAAAACCGAGTACATAAGCCAGCATGTAAATAAAGCCGGACTGCGGATTTGTTGCACTTAAGGCAATAACAGCCCCTAAAATCGGTCCCATGCACGGCGTCCATCCGCAAGCGAATGCAAGACCAATGAGAGCGGAGCCTAAAAGTCCGCCCGGACGGTTTTTAAATTCAAACCGACGTTCTTTCATTAAAAATTCCGGTTTGACGAGACCCAGAGTAACCAGGCCGAAAAATACGATAAAAACTGCACCGATTTGACGGATGAGATCCATATTTTGTACAAATAAAGCATATATGTAGGTTGTACTTAATCCCAATACAATAAATACAATGGAAAAACCAATGAGAAAAAAGACGGTATGTAATAAGCTTCTTTTTTGTAGCAGCACATTTTCTTCTTTAATATCAGAAATGCTCATACCCGTAATGTAAGATAAAAAGGCCGGATACAAAGGCAGGCAGCAAGGCGAAATAAAGCTGAGCACACCGGCTCCGAAGGCCAAAAAAATATTCAGATCGGTCAACAGGATACCCCCCTGGAAAATTCCCTCTCCCCAGGCTCTAATTTCATTCTAACAAATTAATCCAAAAACAAACAGTTCTGAACTTCTCATCTGATCCTGTCACAGGATATCGTATTCAGTCTACCGGATTGAGGGTGGAATAAGAACAAATTTATCATAGTTAAAATAAAAAAGACTATTTTTTATTGGCCGAAACCAATAAAAAACTAGTCTTTTGTGCGAAATTTATAAATGCTTTTATGATGTTGTCCGATCAATTATTTTGATTGATAACGGTTAATGGCGTTCATCATTTGGTTAATTTTCTTTTGGCTGGGTTTCATTCCCATTTGCATTAACATCGCCCGGATCATTTGTTCATTAATCGGTGGATTTTTCTTCAAGTAATCCATCATATATTTACGTGCTGCAAAAAATCCGATGGCAATACCTGCCAACAGTGCTACGAGTATTAGTAAATAACCCCACCAAACCATAGTGAATCCTCCTTCATGTTGTCTATAAAACAGTTTACAAGACGTTGCAAAATTTTACAATATAATATAAAAACTTTTACCCGTTTATTTCCTGCCGGCGATGTGACCGGATTGATTTGACAAATGTCCTGCTGTGACAGCTTTTTTTCCGGTTTTTACAGCTTTGATCGGTTTTACCCAGCCAAAACGGCCATTGTCCGTGTCAATGGCAAAGAAGTTGAAATCAGATTTTCTTAACGCTTCCATAAAAATCATATCAAGATCGATGCTTCCGGAAGCCTTGAGTATGCATTTCTTATTATGAATATGAAAGCTTGCTGATCCGGAATCGTTATCTACGTAGAAAATACTGTTTTTTACATTAACATCCTTTCTCTTTTGCAGCTGTTTTAACAACTGTTGTTGAATTTTTAAAACCGGAATGCCTTTTGTAATAAACTCGATTTGCTTTGACAAGGTTTGTAACAACCGGGGATTATCTGTTGTTTTATATTGTTTAAACAGATTGTAAAAAAAATATTCCCTGCGGTAATAAAACCGGGCAAAAGAATCATGAATTAAATAAAAGTCATATTTTCTCATAATTTCCGCTCCATTTCCAGTAATCTTGCTCATCAAGATTGCTTGTACATATTGTAAGGGAAATGGAGCATAAATTCTGTCAATTTGTTGGACAAATAAGTTCTATATTTGTCGAACAGCTGAAAAAGTTTCTTCATTATTTTTATCCCATCGACAAAACATCAGATCCAACATAAAACCGGAAAAACTTTACATTCCGGCGAAAAAGCCGGGAATCTTTCCCGGATTTTTTCCGTTGCAGGTCCTTTTATTTAATGAAGTTTTTTTCGTTTTTTCTTTTCTTTTAATTTTACAGGTGTTACATCATTTCCATTCGGATCAATGACTGTTACATTTTCTATTGTATTTTTCATCATTTTGCGGAATGCCTGAAGATATTCTTTCCGCAGCTCAGATTGTTCTCTTGCTTCCTCTTCTGTCAATCCGTACTTTTTCTTTTTTTCCGCCAGTTCATTAATTCTTGCAAGTTTTTCTTTAGGTAACATAGCATGCTCCTTCTTACTTGAAAAATCTTTAATGGGAAACCGATTTTAATGTTACATAAAAATACAGAGGTTGGCAAGTGTTACCGGAGGTCCCGGTAAATAGCGCAACACAATTATTCCTTATTTATGTTTAACCTTTTTTCATACTCTTTAAACCTCCGGTGGACAGTTGCCTTTGATACAGAATATCCGAAACCACGCAATGTTGCGGCAATATCGGCAAAAGTCAATCCTTTATTTCTGAGACGGACTATTTCTTCAATAGGAACGTCCTTCCGCTCCCTTCCTGCATTTAAGCCCCGGTTTTTTAAATTTTTCTCCGGACGGTATCCTTTTTTAACTGCCCTTTCCATTCCTCTTTTAATTTTAATATTTTGCAGTTTTCTTTGATATTCTTCCACCAGACTGACAATTTTTAAAACCATGGAATCAGCCTCGGAAATTTGCAATTCTCCCTGATGGGATACCGTATAGATTTTTACGCCCATTTTTTTAAGAACATGCAAGAGGACGATTTTTGCATTGCCCCGGCCCAGTCTTGTTTCATCCTGGACTAATAAAACATCAATCTGTTCATCTTTGATCTTTTCCAACAGTTCTAAAAGGCCCGGACGTTCCAAATCGTATCCGCTTGCTTGTTCCCGGACGGTATGTTCAATTTGGAATCCCCACCGGCGCGACAGAACACGGAGTTCTTCCTCCTGACGTGCCAAAGAAGTTTCCTGCGTATCTTTATCCGTGCTGACACGGCAATAAATGACTGCTTTCAAGGATAACACCTTCACTTATTCCTGTAATCAATAAAAATGATACCATTTTTCACTTACTCTTTATAATACTTGGAACCTGTTTCATATACTTCGTTCATAACGGTAATCTGTTCATTTTTGTCGGTCGATGTACTGTTTTGTGAAGTTAATATATGAACATAGATCAAACCGCAAATAAATGTAATGATGATCAGCAAAATGACATAGGAATTGTTTTTCAACCATTTTTGCAAAAGATACATCGTATCACCCCGAAACCGAATATACGTTCGTAATCATTATAATGCGAACATACATTTGAGTCAATACTTTTACGAACTAATGTTTGCTATCATCTAATTTACCATGTTATACTATTACAAAATATGTTGTGTGGGGTGTAAAATATGACAAAGTTGTCCAAACGCCAGCAGCAAATATTGGATTTCATTAAAAAGGAAGTCAGGGAAAAAGGTTATCCTCCTTCGGTGCGGGAAATTGGCGAAGCGGTTGGTTTATCATCCAGTTCAACCGTTCACGGACATTTGGCCCGTTTAGAAAGTAAAGGTTTAATCCGGCGGGATCCGACAAAACCGAGAGCGATTGAAATATTGGATTCAAAGGGAATGGAAATTCCGGAAGTGCCTGTGAGAAAGGTTCCGATTGTCGGAAAGGTTACAGCAGGCATGCCGATTACGGCCATTGAAAATATTGAAGACTATTTTCCCCTTCCGGAACGCATGGCTCCAAGAGGGGATCAGGTGTTTATGCTCGAAGTAATGGGAGACAGTATGATTGACGCCGGCATTTTGAACGGGGATTATGTCATCGTCCGGCAACAGGCAACGGCTGATAACGGCGATATTGTTGTTGCTCTGACAGAGGAAAATGAAGCGACGGTAAAACGGTTTTATAAAGAAAAAGATCACATCCGTCTACAGCCCGAAAACCCGGCAATGGAACCGATCATCGCAACCAATGTTTCAATACTCGGAAAAGTGATCGGTGTTTACAGACAAATATATTAAGAGATTCAGGCTTGTCCTTTTTCACTGCGGACCGGCGTATTGACCGGTAAACAGAAGGGATAAGCCTGATCATTTTTATCAGTCCTTTTAATCTTCCCTCTGTCGTCCCCCCCTTACTCAAACTCCTATTTTTTTAGGGTTCAAAGAAAAAAGACCCTGCCCGATGCAGGATCTATTTCGTAACGTTATATATTCAGTAAATTCTTTTCGATTAGTTGGCTGAGTGCAATCCGGATCGCGATTTTCACGTGCTCGTACGTCAAACCTCCCTGAATGTACACCGTATACGGAGGGCGGATCGGACCATCAGCGGATAATTCAATGCTTGATCCCTGGATAAATGTTCCCCCGGCCATAATCACTTTATCCTCGTAGCCCGGCATTTCACTCGGGTACGGGGTGAATTTTGAGTCTACCGGTGAAGCATACTGGATCGCCTGACAAAAAGCGATCATCTGTTCACGGTCATTAAATTGCACGGATTGAATCAAATCCGTACGCGGCGCATCCCATGCAGGGTCCGTATTCAACCCGATCCTTTCAAGCAAAGCTGCGGTAAAAACCGCTCCCTTCAATGCCTGGCCTACGACATGCGGTGCGAGAAAAAATCCCTGGTACATTTCTAATAAACTGTATAATGATGCACCGGCTTCAGCGCCGAGTCCAGGTGCCGATAAGCGGTGGGCACATTGCTCGACCAATTCTTTTTTTCCAACAATGTATCCGCCTGTTTTTACAATTCCGCCGCCGGGATTTTTGATCAGCGATCCAGCCATAAGATCCGCACCCACATGTGTCGGTTCAAGTTCCTCAACAAATTCGCCGTAGCAATTATCAATAAAAACAACAACATCGCTTTTAATTTCTTTCACAAAATCAATCATTTCTTTTATTTCCCGGATTGTAAAAGACGGCCGGTTCTCATATCCTTTGGATCGCTGTATACCGATCATTTTTGTGTTTGGTTTAATGGCTTCAGCAATCCGTTCATAGTCCGGACGGCCGTCGGCTGTTAAAGGTACCGCATTATAGGATATACCAAATTCTTTTAAACTTCCGTTATTTCCTCCGCGTACCCCGACCACTTCCTCCAAAGTATCATACGGTTTTCCAGTTATGTACAACAATTCATCACCGGGTCTTAAAACCCCGAATAAACATGTCGAAATCGCATGGGTTCCGGAAACGATCTGCGGACGGACGAGTGCCGCTTCAGCGCCAAATGCATGGGCATACACCGCTTCCAGCGTATCCCTTCCCGGATCATCATATCCATATCCGGTTGAGGGATTAAAGTGATAATCACTGACACTATTTTTTTGAAAGCTGCGTAATACGCGCTCCTGATTTTTTTCCACGGTTTTATCGATTTCAAGGTGAACCGGACGGACTTGCTCTTCCGTCTCTTCGATCAAATGTTGTAATTTCACTTGCAAATCACTTCTCATTGTCTCCCATCTCCATTTTGTAATTGCTTAATCTGAGTATATAAAGGATGATCGGGGAATACATACCCTTTACATAAAAACACTTCTTGTTGCGGTATGAATTCTCTTTCGAGTAATATTGTTTCTTCTTTTAACCGGCTGAGTAATTTTCCGTCAGCGGCTGCAACTTTGCATTCATACGGCTCCATTTCTTTTAACATAATTTCCTGGATTTTTTCTTTCACATTTTTCCGGTCTTCTTCGTCAAACGCACAAATAAGCATCGAATCTTCTTCCGCTGTCGGAATAAAATCGGAATGTATGATATCAGCTTTATTGTATAAAACAAGCTGTGGAATTTGCCCGGCTTCCAATTCATCCAAAATCCGTCTTACTGTTTGTTCATGCTGGTAATAATCCGGATTGGAAGCATCCACCACATGAAGTAGTAAATCCGCTTCAGTCACTTCTTCCAAAGTCGAACGGAATGCGGCAACCAATGTCGTCGGTAAATCTTCGATAAAACCGACAGTATCACTTAACAATACGGTAAACCCGGACGGCAACTCCATTTTTCTTGTCAATGGATCCAATGTGGCAAATAATTTATCTTCTTCATAAGAATCGGCATTCGTCAACCGGTTAAATAACGTCGATTTTCCGGCATTTGTATAGCCGATCAATGAAATTTGAAAAATCCGGTTCTGTTTTCTTCTTTTCCGGTAACGCTTTCGATGTGCGGCAATGGTTGATAATTGTTTTTTAATATCTTCAATCCGCTTGCGGATGTGACGCCGGTCTGTTTCTAGCTTTGTTTCCCCCGGCCCTCTTGTGCCGATTCCGCCGCCCAGCCTTGATAGTTCCGTTCCTTTTCCCATTAGTCTCGGAAGTAAATACTCCAACTGTGCCAGTTCGACCTGCAGTTTACCTTCCCTGGACCTGGCCCTTGCAGCAAAGATATCTAAAATGAGTTGGGTACGGTCAATAATTTTCATTCCCAGACGCAGAGTTAAATTCTTCAACTGGCCCGGTGTTAATTCACTGTTAAAAATAATCACATCTGGTTCCAGTTCTTCAACGAGATTTTTTAATTCCTCCACTTTTCCCTTACCGATAAAGGTGGAAGGGTCCGGACGTTCTCTTTTTTGTGTAACCCTGAGGATCACTTCCCCGTTTGCAGTCTCCGTTAAAGAAGCCAGTTCATCCATCGAATTTTCAAAACGGAAATGATCCTGATCAGAGAGTTGGCACCCGACAAGAATCGCTTTCTCTTTTTTATTTTCCATAGATCCACCCGGCTTTCATTATTTTAGCAAGAAAATAAATACACATAATATATTTACACAGATTTTCTTTTCCTGCAAATCTGTAAAAATTTTTAACGATAGTGAAATAAAAAAG
>CALGYZ010000041.1 GCA_937934645.1 uncultured Bacillaceae bacterium
GTGACTCAAATTCTCCTGTCTCACTATTTGAAGCTAGTTTTGTCCCAGCCTCTTCTTCTTTTTTCCATAAAAAACGGGGTGTATCCATTTTTATTTTTTCAGAATAAAGTACATATAAAGCACATCTTATCATGCAGAAAACGGATGGTTCCGCCTATGGGAAAACAAATTGCGGAAAAATTAGCCTGTTTAGTACTAGAAAAACAAAATTCAGGAAGTTGCACCGAAAACCGGCAAGTACTGCCGTTCATTTTATACACATGCTGCGGACACCTGTTCCATACAAATATCCGCATTCAAAATGTTGTTCTTAAAACACCGTTTTTCACTGTTCATTCGGTTGACTTGAAAAAAAGTTCTGCCGTATTAAATATATTGGTTCCGTATCCATTCCAAACCGGAAATACGGAACTTTTGTACCGTATGCAATCTTTAATCCGGACAAATAGAAGGATCGTTGTGGATCTTTTTTGTTTTATCGGTTTCATGGTTGTACCAGCGGCGGTTGATGATTATGTGGTTGTACCATGGTTATTGAAAGAGCAAATCCGTTTACCGTTTCAACTGAATAATACCGGATCGGTCTTATGGCGTACTTTGGAAAAAGAAATCAATAATACGGCGACGGTTCTTCTACATTATCGAGCCGGGAGTGATTCATCGGTAAATTTAATTTTATATACAGAAAATCGAACCGTATCTTTGTCTGTTCCTTTGGGAAGAGCCAGGGCAATTACGGTTTCAAATTTGCATAAAATTGAAATTCAACAGCCCGTGCAAGTGGTCAACGGTATGATTGATCTCCAATTAAACCGCTATAAACAACAAATCATTCATTTAGACTGATACAATTGTCTAAACCCTACATGGATACGAAATCATATGAATATATGGACACAGGATTTCATTCGGGGGAGGGGAGATTTTGGCACAATTAGGCGGTTGTAATAACAATCCGACAGTCGGAGTAAATGACGCTGTTTGTGTAACATTTGAATTGGGAGACACAGGGGAAGATTCCGTTCCTGTTTGGCAAGATACAACGCCTTATGTCATGAATGGAACAATTGTCATTGAAAACAACGGAATTGCCGGTATTGCACCCACAATCGGGCTCATGGTAAACGGAACAGCTGTGCCTGATTTTGAAGTCGGTCCTGGTGATGCACGGGCAATAACAATGGACAATATCGATTCCATTGCAATCACGGCAACCGGAGGTACAGGAACGGGGATTGTTAAAGTGTCCTTTTCATTGAATTACAAGTTTTGGTAGCCGGGATCCCGGCGGTAATTATAAAAAGCGGGCAAAATTTTTACCCGCTTTTTATTTATGCCTACTAAAAACAGGGATGGAAGAATTTTCGGGGCAAGCTCTTAATATTAAACTGAAAAATTTTAGAAAAAAACGGTATATTTATGAAAAAAATATCTTGACATATTCAATGTTTTGATTTTTTATAATTATTAATATAAAGCTGTATTATAAAAGATTGATAATTTTTCCATCGAATAAAACAGCTGTTATCTTAAGCTCCAATCTAGTTACCGAAAAAGAGAAATGAAGGGGATTGAGATGGGAAATTTGGAAGCGATTTTAGGAAAAATCAGTGATTTTGTTTGGGGTGTACCTTTAATTGTACTGCTGATCGGTACAGGAATTTTCTTAACTTTCCGGCTTGGGTTTTTGCAAATCCGTTCACTTCCTTATGCGTTGAAACTCACCTTTTCCAGAAACCAGGATCAGGAATCTGCTGGGGATATTTCCCATTTTCAGGCATTGACGACCGCATCAGCGGCTACAATCGGAACCGGTAACATTGTCGGTGTCGCCACAGCCATTGCCCTCGGCGGACCGGGTGCGGTGTTTTGGATGTGGGTGGCCGGTTTGTTTGGCATGGCTACAAAATACGGTGAAGCCGTTTTGGCCGTTAAATACCGGATTAAAGATTCCCGGGGAAATATGGCCGGCGGTCCGATGTATTATTTGGAGCACGGATTAAAACAGAAGTGGCTCGGGGTTTTGTTCGCCATCTTTGGTTCGCTTGCGGCCTTTGGGATCGGAAACGGTACGCAGGCAAAGGCCGTTGCGGATTTAATGGACAGTACCTTTTCCATTCCCCACTGGGTAACCGGAATTATACTTGTTCTTTTTGCCGGCACTGTGATTCTCGGCGGAATCAAATGGATCGGCCGGGTTACGTCTTATTTTGTTCCGTTTATGGCGCTTTTTTATATTGTGGCCGGTTTGTATATTATGATTGCAAATATTCATTTAGTTCCTGAAGCCCTAGGCATTATCTTTACTTATGCCTTTTCCGGTGA
>CALGYZ010000042.1 GCA_937934645.1 uncultured Bacillaceae bacterium
GCCGTTTTTATATAATGGCCTTTAATTTTTCGTGTTTCGTTCGGGTTGCCTCTTTCTGATAAATATCTCTTTCTTTCCGGGACATCTTTTTCCATTTCTTAATAAATTCTTCATATTTCGGAATCACTTCGTTTACAGGACCAAAATCTTTCACCATGCCGAATTCCAGCCACAAAATTTTATCACAAAACTTTTTCATTTGACCGATGGAGTGGCTGACGAAAATCATGGTTTTTCCTTGTTCTTTAAATTCCATCATTTTGTTAAAGCTTTTTTCTGCAAATGCTTTGTCACCGACGGACAATGCTTCGTCGATGATTAAAATATCCGGATCAATCGTAACCGAGATGGCAAATCCGAGTCTTGACTTCATCCCGCTCGAATAGGACTTGACGGGCTGGTCAATGAATTTTCCAAGCTCGGAAAACTCAATAATCTTCGGTTCCAGTTCCTTAATTTCCTTCCGGTTAAAGCCAAGCATTAAGCATTTTAACTCAATATTTTCCCTGCCCGTCAAATTTCCTTTCAGTCCGGCGGAAACAGCGATAATGGCCGTTGAACCGTTCGTTTTGACGATGCCGGTCGTTTGCGGAACAATACCAGCGATAATATTGGAGAGTGTCGATTTTCCAGAACCGTTAATGCCGAGAAAACCAACAACATCCCCTTTCTCCGCTTCAAAACTGACATTGGCCAAAGCATAAAAATCTTCACCGTAACGTTTGGGTGTCAACAAATCAAGAATCCGCTCTTTTTGGCTGGAATACAGTTTATATTTTTTTGATACGTTTTTTACGATAATCGCTTTTTCCATAACATCACTTACCTTTATAAGTAATCGATAAAATGCCTGCGGAACTTCATATGAAGCTTAGAACCGAACAAGAAGAGCGCAAAGGTCAATGCCCAAAAGTAAAGGGTATATTCCCAATTAGTAATGAAATACCAGTCAATTCCGAATAAAGCAGAACGGTATCCTTCAATTAAATAATACAATGGATTCAGTTTTAAAATCATCACTAACGTCGGATATGTGTCAAGGAACCGTTCAATCGGCCACAAGATCGGTGTCATATAAAGAAACATGCGGAGGCTGGCATTTAACAGCATGTGCACGTCCCGGATAATGGTGGATAAGGTTGATGTGATTAACGAAATTGAGAACGTTAAACAAAATGTACAAAAAAGGAAATAAATTAACTGCAAGTAATAGATATTGATATAATAACCGAAAAACTGGAGGATTATGATCACAATCAACAACATCGCCATATGGACGTAAAACTGGGCAAAGATCACGAAGTTCGGGATCACGCTCATGGGAAAGTTCATTTTCGACAACATAGCAAGTCTTGTATAAATCGACTTTGACCCTTGAATCGTCGACTGGTAAAAGAAGTTCCAAAGGATAAAGCCGCCCATGAGCCAAGCAATGAACGGAACATCCGCGCCGGTTGTCAATGTCACATCCGCCCGGTTAACAATTGTCCCGAAAACAAACCAGTAAATTAAAATCTGGATGGTCGGGTTCAGGATCTCCCAAGCCACTCCGAGATAATTGTTTTTGTTTTTGCTTTTCAATTCATAGGCGGATAACCGGCCGATTAAATAAAAATTATCGATTTGTTCTTTCAAAACCGTGATTGCTGCTCTCATATAACGATCCTTTCAACTTGATTTATAACTACTCCATGCTTATAAAATTATACTATAATAAATACAAAAAACAACAAAGCAGGCGGGCCTCTACTAGCCCGCTTGCTTCATTTTTTCCGGAACACGTTTCGCTTTTTTTTTCGAAGCAACCGTTACAATGAAAGAACCAAAAGGAAGTTTATGAATGACTTTTACTATTATTATGGATAACAGGACAGCTATAATGTAAGTCAACAGGATCCATCTTGTCCGGTAAAACATCACCGGGAAATATTCTGTTAAGTAATACAATACAAGAGGATGAACCAGATAGATTCCCATCGATAAATTGCCGATATGGATGAAAAATGATCTTACTTTCTCAAAACGGTTTAATACAAAGTACATACCCGCCAGAAATAAGAAGATCACCGGGATATTAAAAAGATTGGCAACCCTTGTTGATGAATACATCCCGAATTCTGTATACTCATAAACGGAAAAAACGACCACAATGATACTTAATACCGCAAGCAATTTGACATTTTTCCGCAGCCAACCGACCACAGGCTGCCAGTAATAAGCAAACAAACCACCCAAAAAGAAGAAAAAGATCCAGTTAAAAATAAATGCCCGATGATTAAAAAAGGCATTTAAAAACTCATTCGATACTTCAAACCGGTTCCCGATATAAAAATAATTAATAAAAAATGAAAGGACAGTTAATGTGATTAACCATTCCTTCGTTTTGGCAAACCGGAGCAAAAGAAACAACAAATAAAACTGGAGAACGACAATAATAAAATATAAGTGATAAAACGCATCGCCTAATAAGAAACGTGTTATAAACTCACTAACCGGTTTACCGTTTTCCAGCCAAGGAAAAGGATAATTACGAACCCAAAAATAAACAAAACTCCATATCAAAAAAGGTATCACAATTTTGTAAAGTCTGCTTTTAATAAAACGCCCAGTTGAAAAACTCCCCCTCAGCAAAGAATTGTACAATAAAAAACCGCTGATGACGGCAAAAAGAGGCGTCCCAAACCGGGAAATTTGATTTAAAAATAATGTAAACCAATTAAAATATTGATCATGCAAATGATAATGCCTTGCTGTTACATGTACCATCACAACGAGCAGACAAGCGACGGCACGAACAAAGTTTAATTCATAATAATATTTTTTGCATAAAAAATCATCCTTCTATTTCAAAGAAAGCAAAGCATTTTTTCTATTGTAAAAAAGTAAAATCACTATCTCGTATTATTACAAAAAAGTAACGGCCCTGTGTTCACACAGGACCGCTGCTTTTTTTATTTGAATATTTCATTTACCACCCGTTTTGTGGCGTTTCCGTCTTCCAAGTAACAAAATTTTTTGTAAAACGATTGAATGTTTTCTGTTTCATGCAGTCCCTTTGATTCAAGATTTTCAATTTCCGTAATCATTTCCCGGGTGGTCTGCACTAAAGGTCCCGGGGCTTTCTTTTCAAAGTCAAAGTAAAAACCTCGTAAGTTATCCCGGTAATCTTCAAGATCATATACGTAAAAAATCATGGGTCTTCTCAAGTTGGCAAAATCAAAAAATACCGATGAGTAATCAGTGATCAAAACATCCGAAACTAAATATAAATCACGGATATCTTCATAGCTTGAAAAGTCATATACGAAGCCTTCATAACCGTTTAAATCGATATTTTCCGCCACGAGATAATGCAGTCTTAATAAAAGAATGTACCGGTCTCCCAGCTTTTCCTTCATTAAATCCAAGTCCATTTGAAGATCAAATTTATATTTTCCTTTTCTGTAGAATTGGTTATCCCGCCATGTCGGAGCATATAAGATGACTTTTTTATCCAGCGGAATATTCATTTCTTTTTTTAACTGCCGGATTTGTTCATCATTATTGGCATGAATTAAATAGTCATTTCTCGGATAACCGGATTCAATAATTTTTCCCTCATATTGAAAGGCCCGCTTAAATATTTTGGATGAATATGCGTTCGGTGAAACTAGATAATCCCATCTGCTTGCTTCCGTGACAAAGTTTCTTTTATATTTAGCGGTATTCGTTCCGGGCATATGAACTTCTTCGATATCAGTTCCTAAACGTTTTAAAGGGGTTCCATGCCATGTCTGTACGTATATTGTATGACCCGGTTTCGGAAGCCATAACGGCAGACGTGTATTAATGATCCAGTATTTCGCACGGGCCATGATGAACAGCCACTTTAATGAATAACGGCGGATATGCGGGACCTTCTTTCTCTGAAACACATATAAATGGCGGCGGTCCGCACTCCAATACATTTTATACCCGGGATAATGTTCTTTTAAATATTCATAGATTGCCCGCGGGCTGTCACTAAATTGTTTTCCGTGGAAACTTTCAAAAACAATGGTCTTTTTGCTGGCGGGCAATTTCCCCACGATTCTGAACATCACTTTATACAAATCTCTTGCTTTTTTACTTCTGCGTGCTCTGATCCATGTCGTTTTTACCGTATTCTTCAGTTCTTTAAAGAAGTAATATCTTCTTACCCGGAATGACAGATACTTTAATTTTTTTGTTGGCTTGATCATTATTTTGTATTTTTCCTGATCAATTTCAATGATCTTCTTTATTATTCCGGTGCTTAAAGGATTCAGACGGATCCTTGTGCTGCGGAGCGTTTCCGTTTTGTTCCCGTGCCTGTAAGTAAGCTCTAAATAAAACTTAAAAAAAGCCGATTCTGTTAAATGGAGATGTTCCTCAAATGAAAAGCTGCCTTTCACACCGCAATACAACAGATTATGATTTCCTTGATATTTCTCCTTTACATCCGGCCGCTCATACTGGGTAACAGGCAGGGTATATTCATTTTCATTAAGATCCGTAACAATTAACTTAATATCTACCGGCTCATATTCATCTGTTAAATAAAGTGGCGGAAAGTTGTAGTACCCTTTAAATTCCAAAGTATTCAGATTAGTCACTCTAATATAATCAATCTCTCCATACAGAAAGTAATCATTTACTCTGAAAGAAATATTTCCCCCTTTAGTGGTATAAGGGTAGAACATTTTTTTTTCCTGAAGAAGAAGTGTATGGAAACGAATATAATCATAATTACTCTTTATTCTATTTTCTTTGACTTCACCGTCTATGATCCGGTTAATATAAAGATCCCAGATTTCTCCTTCACTTTGCTCCATTAACAGACTTTTTGTATTGAACTTTATTTGGAAAATCTGATATTCGCCTTCCTCCCGCTCAAATATATACTCCAGGTTTTTTGTTACCTCTGTATAACGCTCCACCAACGTAAAATAATATTTTTCTGCTCTTTCCAAAAATGCTTTTTTAAAAGCCGCTGTTATGATGTATGAATCTCCTTTTAAATATATATCGATCATTTGATTCTGTTTTTCCTTGTGGAATTTCATCACAATGTATTTTTCTCTCCTTTATAGTAATAATATATTATATAGAAGTTAAATACATCATTTAAATAGTAACTTTCATATTCCAAATTATCAATTAACCAAGAATAAAACGCAAAATAATCTTTGAATGCCATAAAAGCGGTAGCACGAATCATTTTCATTCATAGTACAACTGTAAAAATATTACTCAGTAATTTTGACTAAGAAGCCTGTTAGTAGCAATGACAACATATCCATTATATCAAAAAAATAAAAAAATAAATTTTATTGAAAAGAAGCCTAACAACTGTTAATAAGATTATGATTTGATTTTACTATAACTGGTATTTCGTAATTAAAAAGGGGAAAAACAATAAAAAGGAGAAGATTTACACTTCTCCTTTCCATAAACAGACTTATACATATTTGATAATTTCATCATATATTCTGCTGCAGTTTTCTTGATCAATGTGGTCAAATATTAAATATTTTTTTTGGGCCACCTCTGTTTTTTCTTTAAAATCCTTTTTTAAATAATATTCAATAGCGTCCACGATTTCGTCTTCCGTTTTACATATATCTCCTAAAAAAGTTTCTTCTATTGGCCGTAGAATCCCATTGGCAAAAAACCGGTCTTGATCAAAGTGATAAAAGATAATAGGTTTGGACATATAATTAAAGTCAAATGATACTGATGAATAGTCAGTAATCATAAGGCTGCTTTCTAAAAGTAATTTTTGTACCGGCTTTTCCCCGAGTTGGACTACATTTATATATTTATTCCTTAAATCACCAAAATACTCAATAAATTGCTGCATGCGATAATGTGGATAAAAATTCAACTGTACATCATATTTTTTTAAGAGCGAATGTAATCTTTTATTTGTAAGCAGTCCCTTATATCTATTAAAGTACTCAGACTCTAAAAAGACCTCCTTGTTATTGATCCATTCCCGCCAAGTGGGTATTAATAATATTGATCTTTTGTTTCCAGGTTGATGAAAAAGATTGTCAAATCTCGACAGTCCTGTTATTTTCACTTCTTTATTAGAATATCCCATTTTATCCATGACCATTTGCTTTTCCAGTTCAGAACTCACGCAAAATAAATGGAAAGGATACTTATAAAACTTCTTGTAGTATTCCACATTTTTCCTACCTAATACACCATGCTGCAAGAATACTTTTAATCCCCGTTTGTATGAATATAATTCAAACGGTTTTGTTGGCAGAAAATATTCTAAATCATGAGAGCCGATAAAAACTTTTGCAATCGCTGCTTTTTTCAAATGTTCCTCGCTACCTAGAAATAAGATGTTTCCTAGTTTCTCTATATTTTTTAGATCTTTGGAATTCTTATCGATTACATAATAGATTTCTTTTTCCGGATAGTTTTCACGGCAATATTTGAAAAAGTGGTATCCTGTATCTTGGGCTGTGTCTGGTCGCTCCCCAATCAACCAAACATCCTTGTTTATATTTTTGATCCAGTCGATATATTGACCGTATTTGATATAGTTGTAATTTTTTTTCGTGTAACGTGTAATTTCTATCTTAATATTTCCCCTGGGAGTAAATGTAAGAAAGTGTCGGTAATAGAAACCGTTTTGTTTTACAAGACCTGTATCCAAAGCATGATCTTTATAATATTTATACGTTTCACATCCTAATTTCCTCTCATAAACATATCCCCGAAAGCTTATTCGAACATACAGATCTAAAATTGTTTTTTCATCTTGAATAAGATCTATTATTTCATGTAAAGGTATCCCAATTTGAAAATGTGAATGCTTTTTCAAGATTTCATCATCGTCTAGTGATTTATCTTTTTCATAAAATATTTCATTTATAGGAAAAGTCTTTTCTTTCTCTGTAACTCTTTCTCTGACAACAATTCTCCGTCTCTGTATAACGTCATTACTAAAATTAGTTGTGTTAACATATGCGTATCCTTTTAACCACAATGTGTCATTTTTTATCGCATAGTAAAAAACATCCCTCATTAATTTCAGAGGAGTTAAAGCTAAGGAAAGATTATTATACTTTGTTAAGTATAAATAAACTTGATATAACTCCGAACATTCAAATTCGACTCTTGAAATACTTAGCCCTTCTTCCGAGTCTGATTTTAAACGAAAACGATGGTATTCCCCGTCAATCTTAGTCTGCAAATATACGTCCCATCTTAAAGTTTCCATATTTTTTTGAGGAATAAACTGTTGATAATCAATTATAAAGGAAAAGTTAATAAAATTATTATCTATTTCTTTTATAAAATGAATCGGGTATCTTTTCAAATCCCCTGTGTTTCTTTGCCGGAAAGCAATGATTAAGTCATCTATATTTGATAATAAAACTTGATCTTCAAAAAATAGCTTGCCTTTAACCTTTATTATCCATCCGCTTTTTTTTATATTTGTTAACTCAAACTTAACAGTACCTGTCCTGCTCTTAAATGATAAACCTTTTTCTATTGTTACATAAAGTGTTATGCATCTTGATGATTTTTCAGTTTTAGAGAAAAAAGTATCTCTTTTTTCAAATATATTATCATTGCTTACCCGAACACGATATTTTTTTCCCGATTCCAAATCCTGAATATAGAAATCCCAAGTACCTATTTTAAAAACAAATTTATCGCTATTGATATTTAAAGATGCTTTCCATCTGTTCCCGCTCATTTTTTCTATAGGTATCGTATAGTACGTATTTTTTTTACGGAGTTTAATAACTATATTTAAATCCTTCTGAGCTAAATCAGGATGTAACTCTCCTTCAAAAAACAATATACTTCCATCAAAGTAAAAAGTATCTGCAAAATTAATTGGTTTCCGTTTTTTTTTTATCGCTTGGTTTTTCTCAGTTATTTTTTTCAAAGAGGTTTTATAGTACAAACTTATTCTT
>CALGYZ010000043.1 GCA_937934645.1 uncultured Bacillaceae bacterium
CTTCCAAAAGAAATATTAGGCGTTTGGGCGCACCATGTCTGCCGGATTTACGTATTTATCGAACTCTTCGCTCGTCAAGTATCCGAGTTTCAGAGCCGCTTCTTTCAATGTTGTACCTTCTTTGTGGGCCAGTTTGGCAATTTCCGCCGCTTTTTCATAACCGATATGCGGGTTCAATGCCGTAACCAGCATTAATGATTCTCTCAAGTTTCTTTCAATGACTTCGCGGTTCGGCTCGATTCCGACTGCACAGTTATCATTGAAAGAATTGATTCCGTCAGCAAGCAGACGGGCACTTTGCAGGAAATTGTACAGAATGACCGGCTTAAATACGTTCAGCTCAAAATTACCCTGGCTGGCTGCAAATCCGATTGCCGCATCATTCCCCATCACCTGGACGGCAACCATAGTCAATGCCTCGCTCTGTGTCGGGTTGACTTTACCCGGCATGATGGATGAACCCGGTTCGTTTTCCGGAATTGTAATTTCCCCGATTCCACATCTCGGTCCGGAAGCGAGCCAGCGTACGTCGTTGGCGATTTTCATTAAATCCGCCGCCAATGCTTTCAATGCACCGTGGGCATATACGATTTCATCATGACTTGTTAAAGCGTGGAATTTATTTTCTGAAGAGTAGAAATCAATTCCCGTTAATTTTGCAATCTCTTCACTGACCATTTTTCCGAATTCCGGATGCGTGTTGATTCCGGTACCTACCGCTGTACCGCCGATAGCCAGAGCTTTCATTTTTTCAGTGCTTTCCTTGACAAACTCCAAGGAACGCTCCAGCATGTGCACCCAGCCGCTAATCTCTTGGCCGAGGGTTAACGGTGTTGCATCCTGTAAGTGCGTTCTACCGATTTTTACGATATCATCAAAAGCCTTGGACTTTTCTTCCAAAGTAGCTTTCAGTTTCTCAATGGCCGGGATCAAATAGGTTTCAACATATTTTGTCGTCGCAATATGCATGGCTGTCGGGAAAGTATCGTTAGAGCTTTGACCCATGTTGACGTCATCGTTCGGGTGGATTTTTTGGTCAATTCCCTGTTCAGCCAACAGCTGGTTTCCACGGTTGGAAATGACTTCGTTCAAGTTCATGTTCGTCTGGGTACCGCTGCCTGTTTGCCAAACTTTCAGCGGGAATTCCCCTTTATGTTTCCCTTCGATAATTTCATCAGCCGCATTTACAATCGCTTTTGCTTTTTCATCGCTCAGTTTGCCCAGTTTATTGTTAACAACGGCACAGCTTCTTTTCAATATGGCAAATGCCTCGATTAACTCTTCCGGCATAGTTTCCGTACCGATGGCAAAGTTTTGCAAGCTTCTTTGTGTTTGCGCACCCCAAAGTTTGTCCGCCGGTACTTTAATTTCTCCCATGGTATCGCGTTCAATCCGGTATTCCATTTATGTCCCCTCCTGTCATTTTTCCAAAAAAACGTTTACAAACCAATTTCTATTATAGTCAAAAAATAGAAACAAATCTATTATTTTAATTCAAGTGAGAGATTTTTTAGATGAACCGCACAATTTCTGTCTTTTAATCAACAGTTTTGTATGAAAAAATTGTCGGGTATCCGGAGAAAAATTTTTTTGTCTGATAAAAAGAATAATAGCATAAACATGGGGGAAAGCGGTTTCATTTTTGCCGGATTCTTTCCGTTGATCCCAAAAGCCGGAAATTTGTAACCCGGTGACCGGATCAACCGGCTTGTCCGTCACGGATCTTCCCGTCAACTGTTCACGGCTGTGTTTATGTTAATATATTATTTTTACGACAACATATTTCTTGCAGAATATCAGGGACTGAAACGTTTATACAAAATTTACCGCAAATAAAAAAGCGGAGCTTCTCCGCTTGGCCGGATCATCTCTTTACCGTATGGAGCAATTGATGATCGTATCCCCTGATTTTATTTCCCCACATTCCACTGTCTCCAGACTGGCAACTTTCTCTTCCATATTTGTAATAATAACCGGCGTCACAATTTCTTTATTTTTTTCCTCTAAATATTGTAAATCCGCTTTTACGAGCAATTCTCCCGGTTCCACTTTTTGGCCGGGGACGACAAATGTTTGAAATCCTTTCCCGTTTAATTCCACTGTTTCCAGGCCGATATGGATCAGCAGTTCCAATCCGTTTACCGTCCGTAATCCTACAGCATGTTTTGTCGGAAATACTTGAATAATCTCTCCCTTCGCCGGGGAAACGAAATTACCGTCTTCAGGAATGATGGCTACACCGTCTCCCATCATTTTTTGGGCAAAAACCGGATCGGGTACCTCCGAGATGCGGATCAATTCCCCGTTCACCGGCGCTGTGATTTTCTCCGTAATCGCTTTTTTCCGCTTTGCAAATAATTTTTTCAGCATCTTATATCATCTCCATTCCATAGTCCTTTTACAGGTAAAACAGTTTTTTTACCGGAAAAAATGGGCCACCCGCATAAAAAATACTGCCGTCCTGCACCAGACAACGAACTTGTCAACGGCAGGCAGGGATTTCCTTTCATTGTCTATGTTTCACCGAGATCTTTCTCTTTTTCACCGGTTTCCCGGATATAATCCACATAATGGCTGAACAGTGCTTCGCTAACCATAAAAAAAGGGACAAAAAAACTGATCGCAGTATCATCATAATAATGTGTATCGGTATTGGTACTTGCATATAAGTTGTACGGGGTCATTCTCGCCAAACGGTTATGAACAAGATTCGTTACAGAAATAAACGGTATACCTCTTGCGACTAAATTTTGCACGGCGGGAAAAATGGCAGGGGTGTCACCGGATAAGGAAATGATCATCACGACATCTTCTTTTGACATATGTTTTACAGCAATTTCAAATTCGGTTTGGGAGTGGAGTACCGTTAAATATTTTTTTACCGGAATGAACATTCTTTGCAGCTCAAAAGCGCAGTTCAATTGGGCCGTACCGGTTCCAAAGACAAAAATCCGCTGGGCTTCATGGATCAGCCGGCAAATATCGGAGAAATTTTTATTTTGAATATATTTCAATGTTTCCTGAACATTATTTGTAAACATTTCCGTAACGCTTTTTTGATCCCCGCGGTTATCCTGTTTCTGCCATTTTAAAAAAATGCGGAACTCGCTGTAGCCGCTGAAGCCGAGCTTTTGGGCAAGCCGTAATACGGATGAACGGGAAACATTGCTTCTTTCCGCAAGGTCATTGATCCCCAGTTTATGGCAAGTGGTTTTGTGGTTCAAAATATAATTTAATATATGCAAGTCCGTATCATTTAACTTATGAAAATATTTATTGACCAGCTCTTCCAGTTTCATCAATACCACACTCCTCACTCATTCCATTTTACCAGTCCGGAGGAGGTTTTTGGATATGTTTCAGGGATAAAAAGTACAACAAAGTTGTACTTTTTATCCCGATAATCAAATCTTATGCCAGAGCCGGACTTGCGGTTTTAATGTCGTCTCTTTTCAGTTCCGGCCAGTAATCTTTATTCGCTTCAATTAAATCATCCAAAATGTCTTTAGCGACTTTGGCGCTCGGTACGGTTTTCGAAAGTGTAAACGCCTGCCACAATTTTTGATAGGAACGGGTAATCCAGGCATCAACGACGAGTTTCTCAACGGCTACTTGCTGCTCCATTAATCCTTTTTGGAAGCGCGGAATCTCTCCGATGGATAAAGGTTCCGGCCCGTTGCTTCCCACCAGGCAGGGGATTTCCACCATGGCAGTCGGATCAAAGTTGGAAATGGCCCCGTTGTTTTCAACGATTAACAGCATTCTCTCTTTCGTGTTATAGGCAATGGCACGGGCCAGATCCACGATATAGGAGGCATGTTCATCAATGTGCAACTTACAGCCTTCCGTCGATTGATTTTCAATAACTTTCCGGCATTCGCCGAAAACGAATTTCTCCCGTCCGTCCATCACTTCATTCGCCCTTGTATATTCAGGGTTGGAATTTTCGACGATATAGTCAGGATAGAGATAATATTGTAGGTACGTATTCGGCAAAGTATCCGGATCCAGTGCATACACGTCGCGGGCTTTTGTATACGTATCCTGCCAGCTTGCATCAACATGCTGTACACCGGCGTCCGCCACATATCCGTACTTTGCGACATGTTCTTTTAATTTCGGCATTAAGTCGTTTCCATCTTTGTCGCGGATATCGGTCCACCAGCCGAAGTGGTTCAGTCCATAATAACGGACGGTCATTTCTTTCCGGTCTTTCAATCCTAAAATTTTGGCCATGTTTGTTTCAATGGCTACCGGCATATCACAAATGTTCAGCACTTTTGAGTTCGGACGTAAGCGCCGGGTTGCTTCTGCGACAATGGCAGCCGGGTTGGAGTAGTTCAGCATCCACGCATCCGGTGAATATTTCTCCATATAATCGATCAATTCAAGAACACCGCCAATGGAACGCATGCCGTATGCAATTCCGCCCGGTCCGCATGTTTCCTGTCCGACAACGCCGTGTTTCAGCGGGATTTTTTCATCCAGTTCACGCATTTTATATTTTCCGACACGGATATGCGCCATGACAAAGTCTACGTCCGTAAACGCCGCTTCCGGGTTGGTTGTTGCCAAAAATTCAATTTCAGGAGCTTTTTCTTTAATAATTATTTCACAGGCACCGGCAATGACAGATTGTCTCTCTTCGTCGTTATCATATAATTTGATTTTCCGGATCGGAAATTTTTCCAGGTTATCAAGCAACATCAGAACGATTCCCGGTGTAAATGTACTTCCTCCGCCTGCAATAACGATCGAGAACTTTTTCATTTTTCTTCCTCCTTTAAATTCGGATGGATTCGCTTTTCCGATAACGTTTACAACTACGTTATATCAGAAATCGCTTGCATCCAACAATGGGTTTTCAGCATTTAGGGCATTCGCCCAAACCTTGTACAATTTCACAAAATCTAAAAATTTTCCCAGCCGGGCAAAAAGCCCGGTATACCGCATGTTACAATGTTACATTGCCTTATCCTTCGATTTTTTCAGCAGCTCCTCAAACTGTTCCCGTACTTGCGGAACAGATAATCCGACAATGACCTGAACCGCCTTTCCGTTCCGGACAACCCCGTGGGCTCCTGCAGCAGTAAACCGGCTGTCCGGTGCAAGCTTTTCCGGATCTTTTACAGAAACACGTAGCCTAGTTGCACAGTTATTCACTTCAACGATATTTTCTGGTCCCCCAAGTGCTTTCAAAAAGTTCTCCGCCTGCACGGTATACTGGTCTTTACCGGAGGATTCTGCCTTCTTGGCCTTATAATCCGCTTTTGTATACAGTTTTGCTTCTTCTTCATCAGCTTCACGGCCGGGTGTGGCAATGTTGAATTTCAGGATCAGATAACGGAAAACAACAAAATAGATGGCGGTAAATACAAGTCCGATTCCCCATTGCGTTAAATACGTTCCGGCATGGTATTTAAACAACGGAATCCAGTTGGAACTGGCAATTTCAATCAATCCTCCGCCCATATTTCCTGCGGCGCCAAACAAATACATCGTTGCCGATAAAGTGGCAGCCAGGGCAGCGTGAACCGCAAACAACAGCGGCGCTACAAACAAGAAAGTAAATTCAATCGGTTCCGTTATTCCTGCCAATACAGAGGTCAATGTAGCAGCAACGAGCATACCGGATATCATCTTCTTTTTATGCTTTTTCGCTGTAACATACATAGCTAAAGCAATGCCGGGGATGCCGAAAATTTTTGACATGCCGTGCAGGGCAAAACCGCCTTCAGGGAACATTTCCCTCAACGTATACTCTGTTGTCATATAATCGTTTAAGTGCTCCAGCCAAAATTTCGCAATACCGCCTTCAACCGCGGCAGGTCCGTAAATAAACGGTCCGTAAATAAAATGGTGCAAACCCGTCGGTATTAAAATCCGCTCAAGGAATGTGTACAACCAGACCCCCACCACGCCCGAAGTCGCAAGAAAATCCTGCAAAGAAGCAATACCGCGCTGGACAATCGGCCAGCCCCATGCCGTTAGTAAAGCCATTGGCAGCATAGCAATAAAGGATAAGATTACAACAAACGATGTTCCCTGGAAGATTCCCAAAAAGTCCGGTAATTTTTTGTCAAAATAACGGTTATGAATCCATACCACGATGGAAGAAATGACAATCGCCCCGATAATGCTTGTATCCAACGTTTTGATGCCCGCGATTTCAGTTAAGCCGCTCGTCCCACCGATCTCCTGGGAAAAGTCAACGCCGAAAGCCGGACCCCACGTGGATAAAATGGCAGAAATAAAATAGTTAAATGTTAAATAGCTCACAATTGCAGCCAGAACTGCACGAGCATTCGCCTTCTTCGCCAGACCGATCGGAATTCCCGCCACAAACAAGAGCGGAATCTGGTTAAAAACCGTCCAGCCCCCGGTTTCAATTACATTCCAAAATTTATACCACATGCCGTCAGGATGAGCGAGGGATCCCATGATATCCTGGTTTTTGAACAGGATTGTCAAACCAACAACGATACCGGCAAAGGGAAACAATAACACAGGAACAAACATCGCTCCGCCGAAACGTTGAATCTTTTGCATCATGATTCCATCAACCCCGTCATGAAATATTCAAAAAGACAAAAACAAGTTTTGGATTCAAGATTGCTGCCGGCACGATTTCCGGACGTCCTGCTATAAAACAATGAATTTTGGAAAACAGGAAATGGAACAATATCAAAACAGACTTTTGTAAGGATTTTGGCACGTACCATCCGTGTAAGGTGACATTGGTAAACGTTTTCTGTCAACGCTTACAATTTATTTATACACCTGCGTTTTACCGGAAACAACAGGTTTTTGGCAAGTTGAACAAAAGCTTATACTTTTGTGCGTTTTCACAAAGACCGGGAATTTTCCCGGCAGCAGCCGCTACCTTCTTTTCATGTTCCTTTCACCCTCCTGCAGTTTTTGTAGAAAAATCCTAAACTCTCTTGGCTAAAAATTCTCTACCGGAAGAACATATTTCAGTGTGAAATTGTAAGGTATTTCACATGAAAGATGATGAATGTTAATTGGATGGTTGTGAACATTATTCATGAGAGTGATCGAATTGTTATTAAGAAAAACTTGTCACAAATGAGGGAGAAAAGAAAAAGAAAAGAGACATTCATCAATTTAAATACTTGATGAATGTCTCTTTATATCCGTTAAGTTATTACATCATTCCGCCCATATCCGGTGCGCCGCCGCCTGCATTTTTCTCTTCTTCCGGAATGTCAGCAACAACAGCCTCAGTCGTTAAGAACATGGCTGCAACGCTTGCGGCGTTTTGCAGTGCGGAACGAGTGACTTTTGTCGGGTCAACAATACCGGCATCGATCATGTTTACCCATTCGTTATTGGCAGCGTCAAAGCCGATTCCACGCTCTTCGCTCTTCAAGCGCTCAACAATTACAGATCCTTCTAAGCCGGCATTTTCTGCAATTTGACGTACAGGCTCTTCAAGTGCACGGAGAACGATTTTTACTCCGGTTAATACGTCGCCTTCAGCTTCAATTTCTGCTACTTTGTTGTATACGTTCATTAATGCTGTTCCACCGCCGGACACAATACCTTCTTCAACCGCAGCGCGGGTAGCATTTAATGCGTCTTCAATGCGGAGTTTACGTTCTTTCAATTCTGTTTCAGTAGCAGCACCTACTTTGATTACCGCTACGCCGCCGGCAAGTTTTGCAAGACGCTCTTGTAATTTCTCTTTATCAAATTCAGAGGTAGTTTCTTCGATTTGTGCTTTGATTTGGTTGATGCGTGCTTCGATTTTCGCTGGATCGCCAGCACCTTCAACAATTGTCGTATCATCTTTCGTAATAACTACTTTTCCTGCACGTCCTAATTGGGCAACTGTTGCGTTTTTCAGGTCAAGTCCGAGATCTTCCGTGATGACTTCTCCGCCTGTTAAAATAGCGATATCTTCGAGCATAGCTTTACGGCGGTCACCAAATCCAGGTGCTTTTACAGCTGCAACGTTAAATGTACCGCGCAGTTTGTTTACTACAAGAGTAGCCAGAGCCTCACCTTCGATATCTTCAGCAATGATCAGGAGCGGCTTGCTTTGTTGTACCACTTGTTCAAGCAGCGGCAGGATCTCCTGGATGTTTGAGATTTTCTTGTCTGTAATCAGGATGTACGGCTCTTCCAGAACGGCTTCCATTTTGTCCTGGTCAGTCACCATGTATGCAGAAACATAACCGCGGTCAAACTGCATACCTTCAACAACTTCTAATTCTGTTTCGAAGCCTTTAGATTCTTCGATTGTGATGACACCGTCTTTACCGACACGCTCCATGGCTTCGGCAATTAATTTACCAACTTGCTCATCGCTTGCAGAAATTGTACCAACTTGTTCGATAGCTTCTTTGCTGTCAATTTCTTTGGAAATAGCTTTTAACTCTTCTACAGCTACTTGAACAGCTTGTTCGATACCTTTGCGGATTCCTACCGGGTTTGCGCCGGAAGTGACATTTTTCAAGCCTTCACGGATCATAGCCTGGGCAAGTACTGTAGCCGTAGTTGTTCCGTCTCCGGCAACATCATTTGTTTTGCTAGCTACTTCAGCAACAAGTTTGGCACCCATATTTTCAAACAGGTCTTCCAATTCAATTTCTTTTGCAATGGTTACACCGTCGTTTGTAATCAGCGGGGAACCGAATTTTTTCTCAAGAACAACGTTGCGGCCTTTCGGTCCCAGTGTTACCTTTACAGAGTTTGCCAATTTATCTACACCGCGTAACATGCTACGGCGAGCTTCTTCGTCGAACTTAATTTGTTTTGCCATCTGCCTAACGCCTCCTGTTATTTTGTTTTGGAAAGAAAAATTGAATATAATAGATGTATGGATTTAACATTTAAGTATATATCTTAATGTATTCGTGACGGTTGTCTCTCTATTATTCGATTACAGCCAAAATGTCGCTTTCACGTAAAATTAAGTATTCTTTTTCATCATATTTTACTTCAGTTCCTGCATATTTTGAGAAGATGATGTGATCGCCTACTTTTACTTCCGGTGCTACACGCTCACCGCTGTCAAGCACACGGCCGTTTCCTACAGCAACTACTTTTCCTTCTTGCGGTTTTTCTTTTGCTGTGTCCGGTAATACAATACCGCTGGCTGTTTTTTCTTCTGTCTCTACCAGTTCAATTACAACGCGATCTCCAAGTGGTTTTAACACGTAAAACTACCTCCTTGTTTTTCGGTCTATACTTGTTAGCACTCTTTCATCGCGAGTGCTAACACCAATTACTATAATAATGAATTGATTTCCATTTTTCAAGTGTCTAGTAAAAAATTTCTCATTTTTTACAACAAAAGGTACCGGCTGGAAATAGCAGACCATTAAAACCCGCGGTTTTCCCTTTATATTTGATTAATAATCCGGAAAAGTGTACGTTAATATAGAAATTTATGAATATCGGGTGATTTGGTTGAAACACGCTTATAAAAGAATTCTCATTGTTTATCTTGTCATGCAATTAACCCTCGGTTTCGGCAGCCGGCTTACCGCCCTTGTTTTGCAGTGGACAGGCCAAGAAATCATCCACCTGGAAGTTAAAGCTTTTTCAATCTGGGCTACGGTCAGCTTTGTGTTCACATTGATCTTCGCGCTCTATCATTTAAGAGGGGAATTTTTTTTAAAAAGAAAGAATGTCCTTTCCCTTCCTGCCTCTTTGTTGTGGGCTGCTTTCGGTGTTTTGCTTGTTTTATCGGCACAAATTGCGGCCATTTATATTGAGTCTTTACTCGGAATTGAAGCAGGATCTGATAATACAAAAAATATTCTCGGGTTAATCCGGATTTCTCCGGTGATGATTGCTGTCACTTCCATTATCGGGCCGGTACTTGAAGAAATCGTTTTCCGTAAAATCATTTTCGGGACATTATATAAAAGATTTAATTTTTTCATATCCGCTTTGATCAGTTCTGTCATTTTTTCCCTGGCCCATATGGAGCCGGAGCATCTCCTCTTGTACAGTGCCGTCGGATTTACGTTCAGTTTCCTGTATGTAAAAACAAAACGGCTGCTCGTTCCGATCCTGACGCATGTGTTCATGAATTCATATGTAATCTTCCTTAATTTATTCCACACCGGCTTTCTCTTTCCCTAGTGAAAAGCAGTGGCTGCGTACCCGGTTGGAAAAATCTCGGTACCGGATCACAGGCTGCAAATGTTGTATCAGAAAAATAAAAGCTGTTCCGCAAAACCGTTACGGAACAGCTTTACATTTCACTCTGCCCTCATCCGGCGGATTGTTCACTTTCTTTACCGGATATTTTTGAAATCCATATGCTCAGCTCATATAAAAAGAGCAATGGCAACGTAACGAGGATAAGTGAGAACACATCCGGCGGAGTAATCAGTGCTGCGATAATCAGCAGAACAAAATAAGCATATTTTCTGATTTTTACCAATAACGCCGGTGAAATAATGCCGAGTCTTGTTAGAAACATAATCACTACCGGCATTTGAAATAAAAAGCCGAACGGAATGGTAAGCTGAAAGAGAAATTGAAAATACTCGTTAATGCCGATGACGGAGTTAATTTCCATTTTTTCCCCTAAGTTCCCCATGAAGCGGAGAACGAACGGGAACAGTATAAAATAGGAAAATAAGATTCCGGCTAAAAATAAAATGATGGAAACGGGAATGTAAGATAATGTAATTTTTCTTTCTTTCTCATATAACCCGGGAGCAACGAACGCCCATAATTGGTACAAAATAAAAGGCAAAGTAATCACACAGGCAATAATAAAGGCCATTTGTATGTAAATTTTCAACGGATCGGTTATGCGGAAAGCGTGCAATTGCAAGTCTTTCGCTATGCCGGACCGTTGTAAGTACAGGATAACCGGTTCGGCGAAGAACAATGCAATCACAATTGCAACCACAAAGAATAAAATAACCGCAATAACCCTTTTCCTTAACTCCTGAATATGATCCTGAACCGTCATGTTTTTTTGATCCATGACACTTTACCCGCCTATACCCGTTTTCTTCATGAACGGTTCCGGCTTACCGGGGCAGGATTCTGTATTTATAAACTTGATCAGCCTATGGACATATCTTCCGGGAATAATAAACGTTAATGACAAGAAGAAAAAACATCCCGGCAGACCGACCGGCACCCGGAATCTCCCGTTCACAAACTCCTTTACCATACATTATACAGCATAAACCTATTTTTCATCACAATGTTTCGAATTTTCCAACATATTACCAAAATTACTTTTTCGCATGAACTGCATTTTTATTTCCGTAATTCTTAATCAAATACACAAAAGATTGCAGTTCTACGGATAAATCAATATGGTGGACACTGACATGTTCAGGCACGGTAAGACGGGCAGGTGTGAAATTTAAAATTCCTTTTACATTCGTTTTTACCAACCGGTCCGTGACAACCTGGGCAACATTGGCCGGAACGGTTAAAATAACAACCTGAATATCTTCCTTTTCCAAAATGTCTTCTAGATGATCCATGTGGTAAATCTCGGCATCGCTTATTTTTGTTCCGATTTTCTCCTCATCCGTATCAAAAGCGCAGACAATTTTCGTATTGTTATTTTTTGTAAAATTATATTTTAATAACGCAGTCCCTAAATTTCCTACCCCGATCAAAGCAACTTTTGTCAGCTCATCCTGATCCAAAATTTTCCTGAAAAAAGATAGTAGGTATTGCACATTGTAACCGTATCCTTTTTTTCCCAAAGCACCGAAATATGAAAAATCCCGCCGGATCGTTGCTGAATCCACTTTCACCGCTTCACTCAATTCGGCGGATGAAACCCGTTGTTTCCCTGATTGATACAAGTTTTGAATGAAACGGTAATACAGAGGCAATCGTTTTGCTGTTGCCTTGGGAATTTTCAGATTTTCTGTCTCCATGCTTTTCCCTCCAATAACGATACCTGATTTCATGTAATCACACTACTTTTTACAACACAGGGAGCGTTTTCACTCTGCAACGCACGGAAAGAAAACACATTAAACATATTAATGTTACATTATACTAAAAAATCCGTATTTCTTCCTATCCCCATGTTAATATATTCACTTTATATGATACATGATTTCCTTTTTTATGTCCTGCAAAAAGACCGGTAACCGGAAGATTTGCCTTCAGTCCGGCTGTTCATGTACTATTTTTATATGGAACATTATATCATTTGTTTAGGTATTAGTTTATATATATGAATTGTTTTTGCAAAGATTTGAGGTGCAACGGAATGATTTTACTCCAGATAAATCAGCTCACGAAATATTACGGAGCTGAATTAGTTTTTTCAAATATTAAAATGGAAATTAAAACCAACAGTAGAATCGGACTTGTCGGCAGAAATGGGGCCGGTAAGTCGACGTTACTGAAAATTATTGCCGGAGAACTTGCCTATGACTCCGGAGAAATTATAAAACCGAAGGAAGTATCGGTCGGATTTCTGGACCAGTATACAGGTCTGGATTCGGAAAACACCATCTGGGATGAGATGCTTGAAGTATTCGACCATTTGCGGGAAATGGAAAATAGAATACGGGAATTGGAACAGGAAATGGCTTCGGAAGATCTTTACAAAGATCCGGGAAAATACAAAAAAATCGTTGCTGAATATGATTATTTGCAAAATGAATATAAGAATCAAGGCGGTTATCAGTATGAATCGGACATTCGTTCTGTTTTACACGGCTTAAAATTCTCCGAATACAGTTATGATACAAAAATTTCTACATTAAGCGGCGGGCAAAAAACCCGGCTTGCACTGGGGAAACTGCTCCTTTCCAAACCGGATCTTTTAATTTTGGACGAACCGACAAACCATCTGGATATCGAATCATTGACCTGGCTGGAACAATATTTGCAGGCATACGAGGGAGCCATTCTTGTTGTTTCCCATGACCGGTACTTTTTAGATAAAATTGTAACTGAAATTTATGAATTATCCCGGGGAAAGCTGACAAAGTATAACGGAAACTACAGCCGGTATTTGATTCAAAAAGCGGAAAAATATGAGCGGGAAATGAAGATGTATGAAAGACAGCAGGAAGAAATCGCTCGGATGAAAGAGTTCATTGCCAGAAATATTGCCCGCGCTTCAACAACAAAAAGAGCAAAAAGCCGGAGAAAAATGTTAAGCAGAATGGAATTGATTGAAAAACCGTCGGGAAATGGCAAAACTGCCTTATTTTCCTTTGAAATTGAACGCCAAAGCGGCAATGAAGTATTAAAAGCCGACAAACTGGCTGTCGGTTACGGAAAAAAAACCATCGTCAAAAATATTCAATTCCGTATCACACGGGGAGAAAGCATTGCCCTGATCGGACCGAACGGATCGGGGAAATCAACCCTTTTAAAAACCATTGTCCGCCGGCTACAGCCTGTTTCCGGAACGCTTCAATACGGAAAAAATGTATCGATCGGGTATTATGACCAGGAACAGGCTAATTTAACATCCAATAAACGGGTCATTGATGAACTTTGGGACGAATACCCGTTGAAAACTGAGAAAGAAATCCGTTCGATTTTGGGCAGCTTTTTGTTTTCCGGCGATGATGTATTAAAACCTGTTTCCGCATTAAGTGGGGGCGAAAAAGCAAGGCTAGCGCTGGCAAAATTAATGATGAAACGCGCAAACTTCCTGATCCTTGATGAACCGACAAACCATCTGGATCTGGAAAGTAAAGAAGTTCTGGAAAATGCGCTCATTGACTATCCGGGCACAATTTTGTTTGTCTCCCACGACCGGTATTTTATTAACCGAATTGCAACAAAAGTTTTTGAACTGTCCGCTGACGGCATTACCGAGTATTTGGGTGACTATGATTACTATGTGGAAAAAAAGACGGAAATGGCAGAATTGCTGGCGCTAAAGGAAAAACAAACAGCGGATGAAAAAAAAGAGAAGCAAAACGGAAAAAATCAATATCAATTGTCGAAGAAACAAAAGAAGCTGGAACGGAAACGCCAGCGTCAAATAGAAGAAATCCAGGAAAAAATTGAACAGCTAGAAAAAGAGATTGTGGAAAAAGAACAACGGTTTCTGGATCCTGAAATATATACCGATCATATGAAAGCAAATAAGCTAAATCTTGAAATCGAACAGGCCAGAAAAAAAGTGGACCGCCTAATGGAAAAGTGGGCGGAATTAGAGGAAGAAACGGTTGATCATTAGATTAGCATATTAATTTCCGGCCATTCTCACGGAGAACTGGCCGTTTTTTTGTCCACAAACCGGATGAATCATCATTCACGTTTATACACTCTATCCACAAAGTTATACACATTATACATCACTTATATACAAGCAATTAAGATGTTTTTCCACAATTTCCACAGTTTTTTCTGGATTTATCCCCATTTTTGTGGATAAGTGCTGTTAATTGTTGGTATAAATGTGTTTCTTTCTCTCAAAAAAGAGTTTCTTTCCACAGGTTTATCCACAGAATAAAACTTATCTATTTTCATTGTTTTCTCCGCAATTAATTGGTGAAAATAATAATATGCCTGCCTTATAATAGTTATTGTTGATATTTCTCTTGTATTTCGATACATTTATGAAAGTAAGGGACAAAGTGGTGAGCAGATTGGATAATTACGAAATGACGGCAAATAATGCCGAAAAAACGATACAAATTGCTTATCAGCTGGGCCGGTTGTTGGAGCCCGGAGATGTTATCGCTTTAGAAGGAGATCTCGGAGCAGGAAAAACAACCTTCACAAAGGGCATTGCCAAAGCTTTGGGCATCAAAAGAACAGTAAACAGTCCGACTTTCACAATCATAAAAGAATATCAGGGGTGTCTTCCCTTATATCATATGGATGTATACCGGATGAAAGACTCAATGGAAGACCTTGGTTTTGACGAATACTTCTATGGTGACGGTGTTACAATCATAGAATGGGCGCACATTATTGAAGACCAGCTTCCCGATGAATATTTGACGGTCGAACTGTATTTTACCGGTAATACAGCGAGAAAAATAGTCTTTAAACCGAAAGGACAACGCTACAATCAATTATGTGAGGAGTTTTTCCATGAATATAATGGCAATTGACACATCAACGACTGTTCTCGGTGTAGGACTTGCAAATGACGAAAAAATAATCGGAGAATACGTAACAAACATAAAAAAAACCCATTCTACAAGGGTATTGCCGGCCATCGATTATTTACTGAAAGATTGCGGAATCAGCCTTAAAGATATAGATAAAATTGTTGTGGCTAACGGACCGGGGTCTTACACAGGATTGAGAATTGGTGTCACAATCGGCAAAACTCTAGCATGGACTTTAAATTTGCCGGTTGCGGGAGTGTCCAGCCTGATGGCCATTGCATCCGGCGGACATTATTTTTCCGGCTTCATTTCCCCCGTAATTGACGCCAGACGGGGAAATATTTTTACAGGCTTATATAAGTATGAAAATGATACGCTGCGTCCCATTTTGCAAGACCGGCACATTCATGCCGGAGAATGGGCAAACCTCTTAAAAACTTATGAAAAGCCGGTACTGTTTATCGGTGGGGACGCAAAATTACATGAACAAACATTTAAAGAAAGATTACATGAACAAGCTTGCTTTGCACCTGAAACCGTCAATTTGCCCCGTCCGGGAATACTGGCACGGATCGGTAAAGATATTGAAGGGGAAAATGTTCATCAGTTTGCCCCGGAATATTTACGCCTTACTGAAGCCGAAGCAAAATGGAGAGAGAAAACCGGAAATCATTGAGGGGAACCATCATGAGCATGAAACCGGAATTCCGACAATTGACCGTTCATGATATTGATCAAATTTTTCATATCGAACAAGCATCTTTTCCTTCACCGTGGAGCCGGAATGCTTTCAAACAAGAACTGACGTCAAATCCATATGCCATCTATATCGGCGCGGAATATGAAGGAAAAATTATTGCCTACGGCGGTATGTGGATCATAATGGATGAAGGACATATTACCAATATCGCCGTCTTGCCCGAGTACCGCGGCAAGAAAATAGGCGAACAACTGATGACGAAGATGCTGGATATTATGAGGTCAAAGGGTGTCAAGAAAGCGACACTGGAAGTTCGTGTTTCAAATGTAGTCGCACAAAATATGTACCGGAAGTTAGGGTTTGTCAACGGAGGGATCCGTAAAGGATACTACACGGATAATCAAGAAGATGCATTAGTAATGTGGGTGGATTTAAATGGATAAATATATTTTAGGCATTGAAACAAGCTGTGATGAAACCGCAGCATCAGTTGTTAAAAACGGTACAAAAATTGTCTCCAATGTTGTTGCATCACAGGCTGATATACACAAACGATACGGAGGGGTTGTTCCGGAAATCGCATCACGGCAGCATGCAACCCAAATTACGGCCGTGATTGAAGAAGCGATGACACAGGCAAATTTGGAATTTCATGATCTGACGGCTATTGCCGTTACACAGGGACCCGGTCTGGTCGGAGCGCTGCTTGTAGGGGTGGAAGCGGCAAAATCTCTTGCTTTTGCCCATTCCCTTCCCCTCGTCCCCGTGCACCATATTGCAGGCCATATATACGCAAGCCGGCTCGTAAAAGAAATGAAATTTCCGCTTTTGGCACTGGTTGTTTCCGGAGGCCATACAGAGCTCATTTATATGAAAGAACACGGTCATTTTGAAATTATCGGTGAAACTAGGGATGACGCAGCAGGAGAAGCTTTTGATAAAGTCGCCAGAACACTAAATCTCCCTTATCCCGGTGGTCCGCATATTGACCGTCTGGCCCGCGAAGGAAAACCGGTCATTGATTTGCCACGGGCATGGCTGGAAGAAGGTTCATATGATTTTAGTTTCAGCGGCTTAAAGTCAGCTGTCATCAATACCGTACATAATGCAAAACAGCGCGGTAAACAAATCGACCCAAGGGATTTAGCCGCCAGTTTTCAGGCCAGTGTTGTGGAAGTTTTAGTGGAAAAAACCATTAAAGCCGCCAAGGAATTTAATGTAAAACAGGTCATTCTTGCCGGCGGTGTTGCGGCGAACAACGGATTGCGTACAGCTATGGAAGAAAAAGTCCGAAATTATCTGCCGGAAGCCGAATTAACGATACCGCCATTAAAGTTATGCACCGATAACGCAGCAATGATTGCGGCCTGCGGCACTGTTTTATATGAGCAAGGAATACGGGGTGATTTATCGCTAAACGCCAATCCGGGTCTTGAACTGACAACATTCAATCATGCGTAATTCATTGGCACAGGGATCAACCCTGTGTTTTTTCTTTCCGGAAATTCCGTTCCGCCATAACAACAATCTGCATTATGCATACAGCCGGTTATATCTGTTGCTGTCTCCTGCTATGGATCCCGGGTATCATTTGATTCGGGAGAGTCAATTAATGAGCTATAAAACCGATTGATCAAAAAAACAAGGCAAATAGTGTAATCTTTTACACTATTTGCCTTGTTTTCTATGTTGATCATTCTATTTTTCAATTTTTATTCAAAAAATGGCGGTCCGGACGGGACTCGAACCCGCGACCTCCTGCGTGACAGGCAGG
>CALGYZ010000044.1 GCA_937934645.1 uncultured Bacillaceae bacterium
AGAAGAATGTGGCGAATATATGAAGATTGCTCGTGCTACGGTTCAGCAGGCCTATACGGAAGCAAGGAAAAAGTTGGCTGCCGCTCTTGTCAACGGTCGGCCGTTGATCATTAGAGGTGGCTATTACCGTCTTTGTGAGGAGAATGAGCCATACTGCGGCCGCGGCGGTTGTCATAGGCACCGTAATCGCATGATGCCTGAAAAGATAAAGGAGGAAGAAAAAATGATGATTGCAATTCCACTTGATGAGAATAAAATGAGCGTATGCGCTTCCTTTGGCAGAGCTCCGTATTTTATGATATATAATACGGAGAGTGGGAATACAGAAATCGTGAATAATTCCGCCGCTTCGGCCCAAGGCGGAGCGGGGATTAAAGCGGCGCAATTGATAATAGATCAAAAAGCCGATACCCTCATTACCGTTCGCTGCGGCGAGAATGCGGCAGAAGTATTTAAGGCCGCTGGTATTAAAATTTATCAGGCCGAAGGTGCTGATGCGAAGCAGAATATAGAAGCCATGAAAAACGGGCAACTTGTGCCGCTGACCCATTTTCATGCTGGCTTTCACGGAAAACAATGAGAATTGCAGTTTTAAGTGGCAAGGGCGGAACGGGGAAAACTTTTGTTGCTACTAATCTGGCGGCTGCGGCGCAAAACGCCGCTTATATTGACTGCGATGTGGAGGAACCCAACGGCAGACTTTTTTTGAAGCCTACAAACTGCATAGAACAGCAGGTCTTTACTCGACTCCCGGAGTTTGATGCCGAAAAATGTGACGGCTGTCGAAAATGTGTGGATTTTTGCCAGTTCAATGCGCTGATATTTGTTAAAAATAAGCCAATGGTTTTTTCGGAAATTTGTCACGATTGCGGAGGTTGTGTACGCGTCTGCCCGCAAAAAGCTGTTACAGAAAAGGAACGTCCCGTAGGCATTGTTCAGACAGGCAGTTGTCAAAGCATCGATGTTGTGACGGGTGTTTTGAATCCCGGTGAGGTCTCTGCCGTACCTGTCATCAAAACGACATTGAAAGAGGGTTTCGCCAAAGGGTTGATATCTGTGATTGACTGCCCGCCGGGAAGCGGGTGTAGCGTGATGGAAAGTGTTACGGCATCAAATTGTTGCGTGCTGGTTGCAGAGCCCACCGCCTTTGGATTTCACAATTTCAGAATGGTTTATAAGCTGGTAAAGCTGTTTGATAAACCCTGTTTTGTGGTTATAAACAAGGAAGATACTCCTTACGAGCCATTGGAAGAGTTTTGCGTACAAAATAAAGTGCCCGTTCTTCTGCGGATTCCATATAGTTCTGAGCTTGCCAAGCTTGGCGCAGAAGGAAAATTGGCTTATGAACAAGACCAACGATGTACAGCGTGGTTTGATCGCTTGTTGGAAGTAATTCAGCAGGAGGTGACTGTATGAAAAAACTGCTGATTCTAAGCGGCAAGGGAGGCACAGGAAAAACCACAACTGCCGCAGCGTTTATTCGCTTTTCTGAGGCAAAAGCCTTTGCGGACTGTGATGTGGACGCTCCTAACCTACACATTGTCAACCATATGGATTCTGTGCCGAAGCGATCAGACTATTATGGCTCCAAAAAATCTTTTATTGACCCAGCTAAATGTGTTGGCTGCCAGGCATGTTTGGAAGCCTGCCGTTTTGATGCTATTATATATAAGAACGAGAAATGTGTTGTCAATGAATATGCTTGTGAGGGTTGTGGGGTTTGTGCTTTTGTATGTCCCACAGGTGCGGCCAAGTTATATGAGGACGTTGCCGGGGAACTAACTTTATATAAAGATACAAGGGTATTCTCTACAGCAGAGCTTAAGATGGGCAGAGGAAACTCTGGGCTGCTGGTTAGCGAGGTGAAATCGGCCATGATTAAAGCGGCACCGGATCCGGAACTTGTAATTATTGACGGCTCGCCGGGAATCGGTTGCCCGGTTATTGCGTCAGTAAGTGGCGTAGATCTGGCGCTTATTGTAACAGAGCCTTCGGTGTCGGGTATGAGTGATTTGGAACGCATATTGAAAACAGCCTCTATTCTGCGGACCAAAGTCGCAGTCTGCATCAATAAATATAATGCTTGTATTGAACAAGCGAACAAAATAGAAGCCTACTGCAAAGAAAATGATGTTCCGTTTATGGGACGCATTCCTTATGATGAACAAGCATCCGTCGCAATCAACGCAGGAAAAAGTCTTGCGGAGATTGACTGTCCTGCACGGGACGCGCTAAAGCAGATCTATGACAAAACTATAGAACTGCTTGAAAAAAATATGTTATGAAGACTGAAATTTTTCGCTGTATGCAAACAGATTATTATTGTCCGGTAATCACTGGTTTTAAAATGATTTAGCCGGTAATTAATGTCCGTTTGTTAAGAAAATTACGGAGCTGATTCGGAAAAATTTGGGTGACCGAATTCGTACGCATCGAGCACGGAGGAGGAACTAAATATGAGTGAGGAATGTTCTCACAACTGCGAAAACTGCGGAAAAGAATGCAACGATCGCAAGGAGGAAAGTCTGCTGGAAAAACCACATGAAGGAAGTCACATTCAAAAGGTGATCGGAGTGGTCAGCGGGAAGGGGGGCGTCGGCAAGAGCCTTGTTACCTCCATTCTGGCGGTGCTGGCGCAGCGTAGCGGATACCGTACTGCTGTTTTGGATGCCGATATCACAGGCCCGTCCATACCTAAAGCGTTCGGTTTACGCAGAAGGGCCGAAGGCAGTGAGTTGGGCCTTTTACCGGTTGAGTCGCAAACAGGGATCAAAATAATGTCTCTAAATCTATTAACATTGCACGAGACCGACCCCGTGATATGGCGCGGGCCACTTATTGCTGGAACGGTTAAGCAGTTCTGGACCGAGGTGCTCTGGGGTGATGTGGACTATATGTTCATCGATATGCCACCAGGAACAGGCGATGTTCCGCTGACGGTGTTTCAATCCATTCCAGTAGACGGCGTAGTGATAGTTGCTTCACCGCAAGAATTGGTGGGGATGATTGTAGAGAAGGCGGTAAACATGGCCGCGATGATGCATATTCCGGTTCTCGGTCTTGTAGAGAATATGAGTTATGCCATTTGCAGCAAATGCGGAGAAAGGTTACACTTGTTTGGCGAAAGCCATATTGAAAGCATCGCAGATAAGCATCATATCAATGCCATTGCCCAAATTCCTATTGATCCCAAGCTAGCTACTGGCTGCGATAAAGGAATGATTGAGTTGTTTGAAGGAAATTGGCTCAATGATATTTTTAAAAAGATATTGAATTAAGAAAAGGAGACATTCAAAATGAAAATTGCTGTTGCATGTAATGGAAAAGAGGTTTGGCCTCACTTCGGCCACTGTGAAAATTTCAATATCTATGAAACGAAAGGCGGAAAGATTGAGGACGAAACCATCATCCCAAATCCCGGGCACAAACCCGGCTTTCTTCCTAACTTTCTTGCGGACAAGGGTGTAGAGGTCATCATTGCCGGCGGCATGGGCGGCGGAGCCGTGGAGATATTCAATGAACGGAATATTGAGGTGATCGTTGGTGCAGAGGGTGACGCCAAGGTAGCGGTAGAGGCGTATCTTCGCGGAGATTTGCGGTCTACCGGTTCCATTTGCCATGAGCACGAGCATGTAGGAAAATGCGACGAATAAATTATTGCTCGAATTTAGTTTTATTCTTGTATAAAAATCGTTAGAATTTAAGAACACTGTTATTGAAAAATATCTGATATTTCATCTTTACAGCGGATGAAATATCAGATATTTTTTCATTTTCAGAAGCCTGCAATCATACGCATATTTAAAGTGTTGTATCTAACAGATATTCTTGTCTTTGCGGAGCCGAAAATTGAAATAAAGACTATGAATATGTTACTCAGTTTATTGTTAGAATATTATGAATATACAAAAAATAGTTAAAATTTCTAGTTATTAATTTAAATATATTTTCTAAGTCAAGTCCAAAATCTTGTGTAAAATTATCGGCACAATATTTAATGGTCTTA
>CALGYZ010000045.1 GCA_937934645.1 uncultured Bacillaceae bacterium
TACAAAATCATTCCACTCTTTGTCTTCGGCTAAATTCATATCTTCGCCTTCCAACATACGATTGAGGAAGTCCAGACCGCCGCCTTCTTTATTGCCTAACCAGGTCGGACCGACCCAATTCACAAGGTTCAGACTGGTTTCTGCCCACTGATGAATGAACGGTTTGATGCCTTTTGCCGTCAAGTCTTCGCACAGCTGCTTGAGTTCATCACGTGTCTGCGGAATTTCTTCCCAGCCTGCTTCTCCCAATAATCGCATGTTGTACAAGATACCTGTGCCCTCAACGTAAAGCGGCATAACCAGCATCCCGTATTCGGTGGTTCCCATTTCGATTTGTTCATCCGTCAGCTCATCATAGGCGGGACAGCCTGTACTCAGATCGGCCATATAAGGGAACCATTCTTCATTTCTTGTTCCGTAGCCTACCGAGCAGATATCCGGCAAATCCTGTGAACTGAGACCGGCTTTGAGAAGGTCGGGATACTTATCTGAACTCGGGAAGTTCGAATCAATCTCTTTAACTTCCGGATGATCCGCCATATAAGATTCCACCAAAACATCAAAGTTATCCGTCCACTGACCTAAGGGCAGCATCACCGAAAGTGAAATACTGCCATCGGGAATATCTTCCAAATTCACTTCCCCTTCTTGGTCTTTTCCTTCCGTTTTATTGTCTGTTTGAACTTCCGTTTCTTTTTCTGTCTGTTCTTTATCATCATCGTCGGTATTATTGCCGCCGCATGATGCGGTTCCGAGAACCATAAGGAATGCGAGCATTCCGGCCATCAATTTTTTCATTTTTTATCTCCTTTTTCATCAAGTTAAGTTTTATCTTCAGAGTTTAAAGGTTATTGAATCCGTTTGTAATTTTTTCCTTTGTCACCTCCAGACTTTTATCCTTTTACGGCACCTGCTGTAGCACCGCCCAGTACTTGTTTTTGGGCAATGATGAAGAATATAAACAGCGGGAGCATAGATAACGAAACCGCCGCTACGGCTGTATCCCATGAAAACAGCGCTTCATTAAATAAGGACTGCATTGCAATCTGTATTGTTCTCATGTTTTTCTTGGTCAAAATAAACTGTGTCATTAAATAGTTGTTCCAATAGGTCAATACATTTAAAGAAGCAATGGTGAAAATCGTCCCTTTAATTAAGGGGAAGACGACTAACCAGAACGTCGTAAAGGCATTGCAGCCGTCAATAATCGCAGCTTCTTCAATTTCAATCGGTATGGATTTCACGGCACCGGAGGTCAGGAACATCGCCATCGGTATGCTCAAGGCCCAGAAGCTGACGACAACACCGAAATATTTATTGCCCAAATTCAGTAATCCGATCATTTTCGCGAAGGTGATCATGATGCATTGGAAAGGGACACTCATGCCGCTTAAAAAAAGCACCGTCCATACTTTAGTAAAAGGATTATTGTGCCGGGCGATCCAATAGCCGTTCATGCTGGCGAAAATAACGACACCGATGGTTGAGAACAAGGTCACAATAAAGGTGTTTTTAAAGGCTACCGGGAAATTTAAACGTCTCCAGGCATCTTTGTAGTTATCTAAATTCGGATGTTTGGGCAAAGCGGATATGTTATCGGCAATCTCCTTTGCATCCTTAAATGAATTCATGACCGTATAGTAAATCGGTATCAAAATTATAATTACACTTACGGCAACCTGAATTAATCTTATGACGACATCTGCTCGCTCTTTGAATTTTGCGCCGGTCATTGCTGAACCTCCCTGCTTGATGTGAGTTTTACTTGGGTAAGTGAAATAACTACCAAGATCAGAACGAAAATAAAGGATTTTGCTGCACCGAAGGTCATCTGATTCGTCTGGAATGCAGTGGAATAAATATTCATCGTAACACCTTCAGACAAACGGAAAGGATTGCCGTTGGTCAGAGAAAGGTTCGTATCATAAAGCAACATTGCCCAGTTTATCGCTATAAATAAGCATCTGGTAATAGAAGGCATCAATAAAGGAATAATGACTTTAAATAATATTTGAGGTTTAGAAGCACCGTCGATAGTTGCCGCCTCAATAAAGGTATCGTCGATTGCAGAAAATCCTGCATTATAAATGACCATCAAATAACCCGACAGCGTCCATGTCATCACAATAACCAGCGCCCAGAAAGAAGAGCTTGCGGTCGTAAACCACATTTGGGAAAACCAGGACCAGCCTGTCGCTTCCCCAAACTGTACAAATACTTCCTGGAAAATGAATCTCCACAAATACCCCAGAACGACACCGCCGAGGATACGGGGAAGATAGATCAGCGCTTTCCAAAGATTTGCCAAAGGAATTCTCCGGGACAAAAGGTAGGCCCAAAAGAAACCTAAAAGATTAGAAAATATAACGACAAAGAAAGAAAATTTAATGGTAAACCACATCGAATACCAGTACTGATGATCTTGGAGTACTCTTTTGAACAGATACAAGCCCACCCAGTTAAATCCTCTGTCTATTCCGTTCCAGTCCGTGAATGCAAAAACAATCTCAGTAAATAACGGAATTAAAAACAAAACCGTGAAAAATAAAATGGACGGCCCCATGAAAATTACATAGTTTAATATGTTTTTTGTCCTTTTTCGTTTGTGCTTCAGCTGCATATTAACTCCCCAATACTTTGATTCGCGCCTGAGACGTGAAGTTGATAGCAATTTGCATAATAAATTGAATTATTTCTCCTCTTGCTTCGTCATTATATTTAAATGCATCACTCTAAAATTGGATTATTTTGCGAGTTTCTTGTATCTTTTTGACAAAACACTTCTATTTTTGCGTTTATTGCTGTTTTTTTATGCATTTCTGCCAAAAACGTTCAATAAATATCATTTTAAATATCTTTTTTTCAAAGAGAAAAACCGAAAGAAGTCCGAGCTGCTTCTTTCGGTCGATAAAAAATACAATATTTTTATAGAAAATTTTTAGATAAGGACGGCTGAATGCGCCGATTTCAAATCAACTTTTCCCTCTGAAAGCCTTCCCCGGAGACATCCTTGACATCGGTCACAATAATAAAAGCTTCTTCGTCACGGGCATAGATTATTTTTTTTAAATCCGGGACCTCTCTGTTGCTCAATACAATCAACAAGACATTTTTTTCTGCGCCTGTGTACATGCCTTTACCGTTTAATGAAGTCACACCGCGTTTGAGTGTTTTCATAACGTCATCTGCAATCGATTCTGCATGATCTGAAATGACATAACACGCCCGGGAAGAATCGGTACCGATCAAGACCATATCGGCGGTTCTTCCGGACAGAAACAACGAGATAAAAGCATACATTGCCGAAACAATATTAGGAGTATCCAGATAGCCGTAGGTTAGGACCGATAAGGCAATTACCACGACATCAAAATAGAAAACAAATTGACCTATGGTAAGATTTTCAAAGCGTTCCGTCGCTAAAACAGCCAGTATATCCGATCCGCCGGTCGTATAATGCCCGCGGAATATAATGCCGAATCCTAAACCGTAGACAACCCCTCCGAAAATAGCAAAAATCAGATGATCCGGTTCTCCTTCCAAAGGCGCAATGATGATGTCGAACCAATCATCCATAAATAAGGCCGTAATATCAATCATGATGGACGACACAAAGGTTCCGATAAGACTTCGGTAAACCATGCGAAAGCCGTAGAATTTCCAGCCGGCCAAAAGGATCGGAATATTCAATAAAATGGAATACGTACCCAAACTTAAGAGGTCTCCGCTGCCGCTCAGTACATAAAGGATGGTCGCTATACCGGAAACACCGCCCATTGTGATTTTCGTCGGCAGATAAATCACATTAACCGCAAAAGCCGTGAGCACGGATCCTATGATAAGTAAAAGGAAATTCTTGGCTTCACTTTTCCAATCAAAACTGCGGGTTAAATATTTGAAGCCGCGAAATTTGCGATGCTGAGGCGTTTTTCCTGAACCCATAGACCCTCCGTTCTCTTCAAATACAGATTCTGAAAATCGGCTGCAGTTTCCTTGACGGACCTGCGGAAGCTGCAGCCTCAGTCTTCGGATGACGTTTTGCAGACTTACTTGAGATTAAAATATTTCACTGCATTATTAAAGCTGATATTCTGTACCATTTCGCCGAGGAATTTCTCATGCGCCGGGTACATGCCGCGCTCTACCCAGTCACCGATGCTATTGCACAGAATTCTGCGGAAATATTCATGGCGCGGATAGGACAGCAGCGAACG
>CALGYZ010000046.1 GCA_937934645.1 uncultured Bacillaceae bacterium
GCATGCATTCCGGACATATGAACGTTTAAACCGCTTGTTCTGTTTTCGGATTGTACTTTCCATTTCCCATCAATTTATCAACAATCATGCTGAGTGCACCGTCACCCGTCACATTCGTTGCTGTTCCAAAGCTGTCCTGGGCCAGATACAGGGCGATCATTAAAGACAGCATCGTTTGATCAAAGTTAAGCATAGTTTCCAAAATTCCCAATGCGGCCATAACCGCTCCGCCGGGAACCCCCGGTGCAGCGACCATCGTTACCCCAAGCATCAAAATAAAAGGTAAATACATGCCAATCGACGGGGTTCCGCCACTTAACATCAAAACACCCATGGAACATACCGTCAGGGTAATCGTACTACCGGATAAATGTATCATCGCAAAAAGCGGAATACAGAAATCGGCAATTTTATCCCGGACTTTCGTTTTTTTAGCAGATTGCAAGGTTACTGGAATAGTCGCCGATGACGACTGTGTGCCAAGGGCAGTGAAATATGCCGGCAGCATCGTTTTCAACAGGCTGAACGGATTTGCCTTCTGAAGGGTTCCGGCCGCCGTATATTGCAAAATAAGGATAATGATATGCAGGGCGATGATAAGAACGAAAACTTTAGCGAAAACCAACAAAATATTTTGCACTTGTCCGCCATATGTCATATTCGTAAAAACACCAAATATGTGGATCGGCAACAACGGAATAATCGTTACTTTAATCAGCTTCTCCACAATAACTTGAAATTCATCAAATGCCCTTTCCAGTACATCGCCTTTAACGGATGCAATTCCGATTCCGATAATAAAAGATAAAATCAAGGCACTCATAACATCCATAATTGGAGGCATTTCAATGGTAAAAAATCCGGATTGTAAAAATTCCTCCGGGTTTTCCGCTGCCTGTAATGTGCTTCCTTTAATGAGGCCCGGTAATAGCCACAGGCTGATCAAGAAAGCAAAAACTCCGGCAAAGACCGTGGATATATACGCAACAGCCGTTGACACACCGAGCAGTTTTCCTGCGCCCTTGCCCATATGGGCAATACCGGGTACGATGAAACCGATAATGATAAACGGAATCACAAAGCTCAAATAATTTCCGAAAATCTCATTAAACGTGGCGAACAGCCTCACAAACCATTTCGGTACAAAGTTTCCAAGAATGACGCCAAGGATGATGGCCGTAATAATTCTTGGTAATAGTCCAAACTTGATTTTCATAAGAGAGTCCCCCTGGTGTGAACAAATGTTTTTTACAGAAATACTATAGCACAGATATCAAAAAGGGGAAAGGATTATTTTAAGCTTTCCGTAAACTTTTTTCACAAGATGCCGCTCTCATCCTTTTTGTTCCGCAATCCGGCCCATTTCCCGGTTTCATCATTGATTACCTTAATAGAATTGTATATCCGGGGTTAATCCGTTTCATCCAATTTCATTGCACTGGTAAAATCATAAATAACCGCACTCTCTTCATTCTGGGCGTGTTTTAATTCCACCGCTCCCTGCTTAAATTCTTCATAAACCCCGCGCGGCCAGCGGGATCCTGTTTTTACCCACAGTATTGACCTGTACGGCACAACATATTTTAAGCCGTTACGAGTCTCCACAATATATTTTTCTTCTTTCTGATTGTTGGCTAAAATTTTGCCGCTGATTACTTTAGTGAAAAGCTTGCCACTATTTGAATAAAATATTAACCGGAAGGCTACAATGATCCCCGGTTCGGCATTGACAATATAATCCTTTTTCGTCTTCCTGACCTGATCCCCCCTAAATAAAACGCTTCCATTTTTCTTTCCGACATAATCCTGCAATTTACCCATGCCAAACTCCCTCTCCTGTAATGATTTTCTTCCTCCGGGCAGACAAAACTGTCGTATTCACCACCTGCAATCTTATCACGATGACCTTGAACAAATCTGTATACGTTCCATTCTTTCTCCTTCAATGAAAACTATACTCTGTGCTTTTGTGTTATTTTACAAGATTGATAAACATGTGCATGGGTTATAATCGGCTGGAATACCTGGAAAGAGAAAACAAACACGATGCAAAATTTTATCGTTCTATTCATATCTTTATCCCTATTTTCCAATACGTTAAACGGCTCGGCTTTTCTCGATGTATCAGAAAAGCCCCTGTCCCTTTTTCTCGGCTATCCATTTATTTTGTTATTTTTCATTCAAGCTGTTTTTATCCTGTTAAGTATGTTCGGTATTCATCCGGTGGCAACCATCGGAATTTTAACCGGCATCGTTAAACCTTTAATGGAGGTGATGAATCCGGTCAGTATTGCCGTCATCTTAATCACCGGTTCGGCGGCGACCTTTACCGTCAGTACGTACGGTCTACTTGTCACCCTGACTTCCATCAGCCTGGATCATAATCCCTACCGGATCACGCTGATTAATATGCCCTTTGCCTTATTCACCGGCTTGGCCGGTACGGTGGTTGCATATCTTCTGTTGTAAAACGCACCGCTTCTTTTCTGGCATAAAAAACGGTCCGGACTCCAAAATTCGGACCGTTTTTACTCCCCTTTTACTTTTTTTGATTTTTCAATATTCACCCGGACGGCTTCGATGACGGCGGAACGTATTCCTTTTTCTTCAAGCAGGGCAACGGATTCAATCGTCGTTCCGTTCGGCGAGCACACATCATCTTTCAATTGTCCCGGATGAGCTCCCGTTTCCAATACCATTTTTGCCGCACCGAGAACACTTTGTGCGGCAATGGTATAGGCTTTTTCCCTCGACATTCCGTGCCGGACTGCACCGTCAGCCAATGCTTCAATAAACATATACACATATGCCGGTGAAGAACCACCGATTGCCGTCACTACATCCATTAAAGATTCATCAACAAATTCCATCCGCCCGAAACTTTCAAAAACTTCCCGCACTTCCATTTTGTCTTCTGGTGTAACGTAATCATTAACCGCTACACCGGTTACCCCTTCACCGACCAGACTCGGCGTATTCGGCATGGCCTTTACTACTTTTAACGGCCGTCCCAGCCGTTCCTCATTTTTCCGGATCGATTCCCCTGCGGCCACGATAATGACGACCGCATCATCCTGAATATCATCTTTGATTTCTTCCACTACCGTTGCATATGTACTTTGCGGAACGGTTAAAAAGATAAAATCCGCTTCCCGGGCAACTTCCGAGTTATTTAATGTCGTCCGGATTCCGTACAACTGTTCAACTTCAATCAGGTTTTCTTCCGACAAATTGGAAGCAATGATTTGGGAAGGCTGTACCCGACCGCCTTTCATCATTCCGCCAATCATTGATTTTGCAATATTTCCGCATCCGATAAAACCGATTGTTTTTTCCATCGTTCAATCTTCCTTTCAATTCATTCCGGTAAACCTTACTGCCTAATACATATTTTAGATGTTATTGATACTTTTGAAAAATTATAACAAATCCCGCTGGAACCGGACATATTTTTTATAAAATTTCATATTCTGTATGGTTTTGTCGTTTAATCGGGAATAAAAAAGACCCGGAATATGCCCGCAGTTCCGGATCATCGATTTATAAAAGGTTTTTGAGACATGACAAAACAACAGGGGGTATCCAAAACGACAATACAAATCGTGAAACTGTGTTTTCTTTAAGAAAAAAGTATTATCAGACATCCAGGAAGATATTTGTCCGTCGTTTGTCTGTAAAAAGCGCCCTCTCGGACGTTTCTTCTTTTGGCAAACTGCCTTCCGTCCGATAAAAACACGGTAATGGACATAATACCATGAATATTGCTGAAATTTGTCCGTTACATCCACACTTACAGACAGAACCGACGAATTTGGCGGGACTTTTGTCCGTAAGAATGTACGTAACGGACATTTCACATAATTACCGGCTATTTTAAGTCCATTGATATCGTTCTAAAGGACAGATTCGTCCCGGCTCCGGGTTGTTTTGTCCATAAACACGCAGCTATCGGACATTTCCAAAAAAAAAAATTTTACGTATCGTTTGTTCCTTGAAAGAAATAGTAAATAAATTTCCGGCCTTAAACCGCCAAACTGATGATTTGCCGGAGAAAGCTTTTTCCTGTCTGCAATTCTCTCAACTGGGTTCCCGGTGCATACTCTAAAATCAATTCACAATCAATACCGGCCTTGTTGATCACTTCGATAATTTTTTTTAGATCAATTGTCCCTCTGCCAATAGGTAAATGATCGTCGTTTGTTCCGTTATTATCATGGATGTGCAGGGCAATCAGCCGGTCTTTTACCGCTTCAATCACACCGGGAATATCCCAATGATCCAAATAGGCATGGCCGATATCAACTAAATAGCCTGCAACCGGGTCGATATCATCCAGCAATGTCACAAATTCTTCCTGTGTATACAGACCCGTTCCGCCGTAGCCGACATTTTCAACCGCCAGCATCACGCCCAGCGGTTTTGCGACGTTGCACAGTTCTTTAATATACTCATATGCCCGTTTCTTGGCCAACTTTTTATTAAAGGAAGGGTGATAACAAAACCCCGGGTGGATGACCACATGGCTTGCTCCGATGATGCTCGCAAATTCAATGGCTTTTTTGTACTCGGTAAAAGTGGCTTCCCTGACGGAACGCATCTCGCTCGTCAAGTTCATGTCCCACGCCGGCGGATGAACTGAAAAAGATACCGGTAGTTGTTTCAATTGTTTTCCGATTCTTTCAAAACGATGTCCCAAATGATCCCAATGCTCCCCGTCCATCATTAATTCAATTTTTTCCGCTCCGTAATTCATTAACCGACAGATGTTTTCGAAAATGTCCCCGTTCAACAGAGGCAGATCGGAGTACACAATTTGATTTTCCATCATACCGACATCCTTTGCCCGATATTTTCATGCGATGGTGACTGTTTATCCAAAAGCGCCTCCGGATATCCGATTGATTTTTCTGTTTCTGCATTAAAAAAGTGGATTCGGTGACCGGACAGGCGCAAATAAACTAACTCATCCGGACGCCAATGATTATGACCGCTTATGACTGCTGCTTCCTGACCTTCAAGGTTTGTGTAAACACAATATTCATTCCCCTGGTTTTCCACATACTTTACTTTTCCTCTTAAACTGTTTTCCAGAGGTTGCGCTGAAATCTCAATGTGTTCGGGCCGGATTCCTAATAGCAAGTTCTTTGTTCCCTTCCGGCCGATATGTTTCACCCACATATCCGACAACGTGAAAGACTGGCTTCCGATATGCACTTTACCGTTAAAATAATTAATTTTTAAAATATTGGTGGGAGGCGAGCCGATGAACCTTGCAGTAAAGACGTTAGCCGGACGGTTATACACATTTTCCGGCGTATCCAGCATTTGCAGTTTACCGTCATACATGAGGGCAATCCGGTCCCCAAGCGTCATCGCTTCGATTTGATCATGGGTGACATAGACAATCGTTTGTTTATACAAGTCATGAATTTTCTTCAATTCTTTCCGGGCGGAAATCCGCAATTGGACATCGAGATTGGAAAGCGGCTCATCGAGAAGAAAATAGTTGCTTCTTTTTACCAATGCCCGCGCCAGGGCGACTCGCTGCCGCTGGCCGCCGGACAAATCCTTTGGCAATCTGTTTTCGCACCCTATCAACTGGAGCATCTCCAAAACATGATCCAGCCTTTTTTCAATTTCATCCTGCGGCACCTTTTGTACTTTCAAGCCGTAAGTAATATTTTCCCTGACCGTCATATGGGGATATAAAGCATAATTTTGAAACACCATCGCTACATTTCTTTCCCCGCTCGGCACATCATTGACCCGTCTGCCGTTCATGTAAAGATTCCCCGCCGTAATTTCCTCCAGTCCGGCAATCATGCGCAGCGTTGTTGATTTCCCGCAGCCGGACGGCCCCAATAAAATCAGTCTTTCCCCTTCTCTTACCCGGAAGTTTAAGTTTTTCACCACTTCTGTTTTTCCGTAAGTTTTGCTGACATTTTCAAACACAATGTCTTTCATTTTCTTACCTCCCTTATTTAATCCCGCTCGATGTAAAAGTACCGATAATATACCGCTGGAACATGAGATAAAGTGCAAGCGGAATAATCATCGTAATAACCGATACCGCCATTGCCACCGTAAAGTCGGTTCCGCCTTCCGAACTGATAAACATCTGCAGTGCCAGCGGCAATGTATAATTGTCCACCGTTTTTAAAATCAAAACCGGCCATACAAATTCATTCCACGTTGTGATGAAAAACCAAATCCCTGCCGATGTTACGGAAGGCCTGACGAGCGGCAGAACGATATCTTTCATGACGCGCCCGTGACTGATATGATCCAGCCGGGCGGCTTCAATAAGGGAAAACGGGATTCCTCTCATTGACTGGTGAATAAGGAAAATACCCATTGCATCCGCCAACTGCGGCAAAATGACTCCCCACACACTGTCGATGAGACCGAGTTCGGAAACAATCAAATAGTTCGGAATCATCGTAACCGTAAACGGGATAAAAATCGTGCTGATCAAAACAAAATACAATATGCGTTTACCTTTAAAGTCAAAATATACAAAAGCATAAGCAGCCAGAAACGACGTTATCAGTTTAAAAGTAGTGACGACCGATGCCACAATGAACGTATTAAACACAATCTTTACCACCGGTAATGTGTGAAAAAGCTTGGCATAGTTCTCCATTGTTAGAGGGAAGGGAATAAAGTTTAAAACATTGTTATAGGCATCAGCCAAAGGTTTAAAAGATACGCCGATGGAAAAAACAACAGGAAAAATCAAGATCACAACCGTTGTGAATATAATAAAATGCCAAATGACACTGACCATGCGGTTAGTTTTCATAGTAGACTCTCCGTTCCACAAATTTAAATTCCAAAACCAACAGCAATATAAAAATCATCATCGTAATCACCGACAAAGCGGCCGAATGTCCGGTTTCAAACAGTACAAAAGCTTCATGGTACGAATGATAAATCAAATTCGAGCTGGCATAATCCGGTCCTCCCTGGGTAATCACCTTGACCGGCGTAAATACATATTGCAGGCCCTGGACAATGGTCATGATCAATACATAGATTCCTGTTGCACTGCTCATCGGCAATACAATCCGAAAGAAAATGCGCCATAGAGGAATATTGTCCAGTCTGGCCGCTTCAATCACCTCTTTTGAAATTCCGTTTACCGATGCGTAAAGAAGAACGAAGTTGTAACCGAAAACTTTCCAGGATGTAATCAGGCTCAAGACCAGAATGACCCATCCCTGCGCCTTATTCCAAACGGGCATTTCCCAGCCGAGCCATCCGAAAATAAGGGCAACCGGACCGGACACCGGATTTAAAATCCAGGTAAACAGAATGGAGCCGACAACAAGGGAAATAAACGCTGGCAAAAACAAGGAACCTTTATAAAAACTGGTCCATTTTTTCAATACGATCCCGATCACGAAAGCAAAAATATATGGCACCACAAAATTGATGACCAGCAATATCGCAATGTAAAGAAACGTGTTCACGGCAATTTTTAAAAAGTTGGGGTCGGTTAATACATGAACATAGTTTTCGAAACCGACAAATTTTTTCTTCGGACTGACCATATTCCAGTCGAAAAAACTTAAATAGATCGTATATAAAAAAGGCCAAAAAGTAAAAACGGAAAACAATAAAATTGACGGAAATAATAGCAACCGGGCAATCGCCTTTTGCGATACCCGGAAACCTGTTTTAACCGGCCTTATTAATTCCATCGTTCAATCCTCCGCTGTAAAATTTATGTCCCGCTATTCTAATAATTCATTGATTTGGTCCTGTGTCCGTTTCAGACCTTCTTCAACAGATACTTCGCCGCCTAAAATTTGATCACGGACATCGATCAACAATTGTTCGGCCTGTAGTCCGGCTTCGCCCGGGAATGATGCCCACGGAACCATCACATCCATTTGTTCAATGGCCGGCTTCATCATTTCATTTTCATCCAGGAAGGATTTCAAACCATCTTCCGCATCAGCCACACCCTCTCGCGGCGGCACATAACCGGTTCCCTTCGTCCATTCCGCGATCGATTCAACACTGTATAAGAATTTCAGAAATTCCCAAGCCGCTTTTTGCTCTTCTTCACTTTGGGCAGTAATTGCAAGCATCGCCCCGCCTGCCGGTAACTTTACTTCTTTTCCTTCCCAAACCGGAGATTTTACGGCAGCGACATCAAACTTTGCATTATTTTGAATATGGGATCGTTGGGCAATCGTCGTATACACCATGGCCACATTTCCATCAATAAAGCTTTGCACACCCTGGTCCCAACCGATATGCAATGCCGATTCATCTTCCAAAACCATATCCGCCCATAATTGATATGCCTCAATTCCCTCTTCCGAAGCAAAGGATGCCTTTCCATCATTAATAAATTGCGCACCGTTACTTTCCAATAAAGCTTGGGTTGCCCAGTTGTCTGCCGGCTCCTGGAAATAAAAACCGTATTTTCCCGTCTTTTCCTTAATGACTTTGGCAAATTCCCGTACATCTTCCCATGTTTCCGGTCCATTTTCATCCAGTCCGGCTTCCCTTAACAAATCACGGTTGATATAAAGGACCGGGTTACTCAAAGAATACGGAATTCCGACAAGTTCACCCTCTTCATTTCTCGCCAGATCTAAAATGTTCGGCAAAAAGTTTTTTTCCAAAAAGTTTTTGTCTTCCGGAAAATGCTTCTCAATCACTTCCTGCGGGGATACATACTCAAAGTTCTCCGAAAAATAATTTAAAAACGACCAGCCGACCTGTACGACTGCCGGTGCTTTTCCCGCAGCCATTTCCGCCTGTAAATTTTGCATTAATCCTTTGTACATATCGGGGTTATATTTTGGAACAACTTCCACCGAGTCACTCTGTTTATTAAATTCTTCAACCAATTTTTTCACGGTTTGACCGCCCTGGGTTTCTGCGTTCACATGCCAGTATTCAATTTTGATCTTTCCGTCTTCCGTTTTCTCCACCGCCTCACCCGAACCGCAGGCGGCCAACACAAAAGCAAATACAGTTAATAATATAAACGGTAATAATTTCTTCATTTTTTTCCTCTCCTTTGGTTCGAATTCAAAATACTGCTGCGGTTTCTTCTAAATCTCAATTTTTATATTAATTTTCTATTATTAAAGACTTTTAAATCCGATGTTAAAGATTGTTAGAACAATATAAACTGAACTTTATTTGCTTCATATCCACTTAAAAAAGGTGAGCTGGAAACCGCCCTCATGCAGGAATCATGCGGCTTACAGAAATAGAAATAAATTCCGGACTCCCGGTCCGGACGCGGGAATGCTTTCTATGTTTTCACTCTCTTACTTTTATAAAATAGTAAAAATATATGAAGTAGATTTCCGAACATCACATATATCAAAACAAACATGGTATTCTATTATTATTCCAATATATTTTTATCGGTATGAAGAATGGTATGTTGCTGGAGAACCAGGCAGCTTTTATTTTGCCTTCCTGGAAAACAGGGTGGAAAAGGAGAGTCGGTTTGAATGAAATATCTTTTATACGGATTTTTAATACTTTTCGTACTGGCGGTCGTGATCGCTATGGTTAAGTGGATGGTTGTAAACTTTCTCGAAACTTTGGAGCTTGCTGCACTCATTGCCGGTTTCTTTTTAAATCGGAAAAAGAAAAACAAACAATTTTTGCTTCTGTCCGTGACCGGTGCCGTTTCTGACATTCAGCTGGCTTCTGTTCCGAGAAGTACTTAATGCCCTCGGATTTTTCTTCTTGATCTTGGCAGGAATTGCATTTGGCTGTTTCTTATTCTTCCTGTTCAAAAGGGACCAGTTATGGAAAAAAATGCTGGCGGTACCTTTTCTGTCATTCGTATTAGCCTTTATTTTTATCACCAATGCGGCCTGATCTTGCTGAAACGGACTCCGAAGAAAAATCGGAACAGATAAAAGAGACGAAAACAGAAGGGAAAAAGAAACAAAACAAAGACAAAACAACGGAAAAACCGGCGCTTCCCCAGCTCGTCCGAAACAAAACAATGCCAAAAATGAAGCCGATACAGAAGTAAAATCCGGTACCAAAGGAAAAGGATGCAGCTGCACTTGGGCTTATTGCGGCAACGGTTTCACGGGTTATTGACGGGGATACATTTGAATTGTTCGATGGCAGAAGAGTCCAGCTGATCGGTGTCAATACGCCCGAATCCACAACGAGACATGAGCCGTACGGAAAAGAGGCAAAACAGGATGCAAAGGAAAAGTTGACTGGAAGACAGGTGTGGCTGCAAAAAGACGTATCCGAAACGGATCGCTACGGCCGCCTGTTAAGACTCGTCTGGCTGGAGATTCCTTCTGACTTAATGGATAAAGGGGAAATCCGGAAAAAATGTTTAATGCGGATCTCGTAATAAACGGATATGCCGAGCCTGCAACCTATCCCCCAGACGTCACTTACAGTGAATATTTCCGGAAATTCGCCAGGGAAGCACGCGCAAATGGAAAAGGATAATGGAAATACGGCGAAGAAGGAACAACAAAAGGGGATTTCGACAAAGAAACATCCGCGCCGAGGAGCTCTTCAGATTCCGGGCAAACCAACCGCTCCTCTTCATCCGGCAGCTCCGCATCCGGGGGAAGTTCATCTGGAGGCGGAAGGGAATATTTTGAAAACTGCGCAGAGTTAAGAAAAGTGTACCCGGACGGGGTACCTGAAGGCCACCCGGCCTATCAGAGCAAAATGGACCGCGACAGAGACGGCTATGCATGTAAACGGTAAAAATGTAATAAAAAAGACCGGCAGATCAAGCCGGTCTTTTGTAAAGAGATATATCGGTATGATTTTTCTATTAAAAAAAACAGCTCTTGAAAATTCAAGAGCTGTTTTTCTGTTTCTTAGATCGGGAAGACAGGATTTGAACCTGCGACCCCTACGTCCCGAACGTAGTGCTCTACCAAGCTGAGCTACTTCCCGTTTACCCGACACAGATCATTATAGCATAACCGTTTAAAAAATGCACGCTTTTTTTAAAAATTATTTTTTCCCTGATAAAGAATTGTCAAATTTAACAGCCAGATCTTATATTACTATAAACGAAACAAAATTTCAACAGATTTGTAAAAAAATTCTTTCCGGATTCCTTCATCCTGCGTATTCGGACAGCCTTTACAGAATATAATAGTTAAGCCGGTTAAGGAAAACGGATTCGCTGACCGAAAATTTGGCCGCTCCTGTGATAATCGTCTATAATAACAAAGTAATGTTAATTTTTTAAATTTTTAATATTATATTATTTTCGGAGGCGGATAAAATGACGCGGGGAATCATGTTTCTGGTCGCCGCAACGGTTTTATGGAGCGGAAATTATATATGCGGCCGGTATTTGGCCGGGGAAATATCCCCGGTTATGCTCAATACAATCCGGTGGGGCATATCCACAGTCTTTCTTTTTATTCTTCTATTTATGACAAAACGAAAAATCCGTTTATTCCGGAATTGGAAGGAATTTCTTATTACCGGGTTTTACGGCATGTTTGCCTTTTCAGCATTAAACTATTTATCTTTGAATTTTATTCATGCATCCGTTGCAGGAATGTTTTCCGCCTTTTCACCTGTGGCGATTCTTCTATTTACACCGCTTGTTTTAAAAGAAAAGGTTCCGGCTTTGGCCCGGGCGGGAACCGTCATTTCCGCAGCCGGCGTGATCATCCTTTTTCTTGGTAAATCCCGGGACCCCTTGGAAGGTTCTTTTTTTGGCGGATTTTTCATGCTTCTCGCCTGCCTGGCCTGGGGACTTTATACCGTCTACGGGAAAAAATACGGCACAAACATCGATCCGCTGACCATGACCGCCGGTGCTGCTTTTTACGGCACGGTTTTAAGTGCCGTTTTCACCATCGGAACAGGCAGTTTTTACGTACCGGAGCTTTCACCGTCTGCCTGGCTCGCTGTTTTGTACGCCAGCACGCTCGCTTCAGTCGGCGCCTTTTTCTTCTGGAACTTTGGTGTAAATATTGCCGGAGCCGGCCGGTCAGCACCTTTCATTAACCTGCTTCCGGTTTGGACGGTTCTGTTGGGAATGATCTTATTAAATGAAAAAGTGACTTTAATGACCTGGACCGGCGGGATCATCACCATTTCGGGTGCCGTACTGGCCAGCATGGCAAAAGAAACAGACCGGGAACTGAAAAAGAATCTGTCCGAAACATTATAACAGCCATATGATCAGATGCTGGACAGGGCAATGTAAAGGCTGTAAAATCATTGTTGATAAAATTAAAAATATACGCATTTTTTATTATAACAATCATATAAAACCCACGGAAACATATCGGAATTCATGGTATAATAAACATTGTTCACCATGAATTACATATATTTCCGCTGTTATTGGAAATAATAGTCAGTAATGTTCCGGCCGGTTATACGGACCGGCGGAGCCGGAAATTTAAAACAAATGCATATTGATACACTTTTATGTCAAGTTATTTTACAATAGTGTTGTATTCCAGTTTTTGGAAAAAAAGCTCATAAAAAACGGGCGGAACAGAGAAAAAGTTGTATTTTTCCTTATTGCCAGCATGGCAACAGCGCAAAACCGGCCCGGCACATAAATCCTGTTTATACGGGCATTCCGCACCGATGTGAATAGGAGGAATCCCATTGAATAAAGATTGGTGTTTCATCGACACCGGACATATGAATGCAGCGATGAACATGGCTTTTGATGAGTGTTTGTTAAACTGGCACAGCCAAGGAAAAATACCGCCTGTTCTCCGGTTTTACCATTGGAGCAAACCATCATTGTCGGTCGGTTATTTCCAGCGGACAAAATCCATTAATTTTTCTGGCCTGGAGAAACATGGTTGTGAATTTGTCCGCAGGCTTACCGGAGGAAGCGCGGTGTTACATGATGATGAATTAACCTACAGCATCGTCATTTCTGAAAGCGATCCTGGAATTCCGAAATCCGTTACAAAAGCGTATTACGTATTGTGCCAGGGAATTTTGGAAGGTTATAAAAATTTGGGCATCGACGCCGAGTTTGCCATTCCGGAGCGGGAAGCCGAAAGGGAGCGTTCGGCCATCTGCTTCGAAAAACCTTCCTTTTATGAAATGGTAGTCGGCGGCAAAAAAATTTGCGGAAATGCACAAACACGAAAAAACGGTGTCCTTCTCCAGCACGGTTCCCTGCCGCTAACCCAAGATGCGGATATGCTATTTGACTTATTCGCCTTTTCCACTGAAGAAATGAGGGAAAGACGGAAAAAACGGTTTCTCGGTAAAGCAACAACAATCAATGAAGTGACAAACCGGGATATTACATATGACGATATGAAGCAGGCATTTAAAAAAGGGGTTGAAAACGCCCTCGGAATCCGCCTGTCACCTCTGGAACTCAGTGATGCCGACTGGGCGGAAGTGAAAGCACTGGCCGAAACAAAATACGGTACTGATTTATGGAATTATTACACACCCAAGGAGCGTGAATCTATTGGCACGGCAAACTGATTACGTCCGGAAACCGGAATGGCTGAAAATAAAGTTGAATACGACAAAATCCTACGGAAACATTAAAAACCTTATTAAAGGAAACCGTCTGAATACGGTTTGTGAGGAAGCCAGATGCCCGAATATTTACGAATGCTGGAGCGAACGCGGGACGGCCACCTTTATGATTTTGGGGAATATATGTACCCGCGGCTGCCGATTCTGCGCCGTTACCACCGGCCGTCCGACGGAACTTGACTGGGCAGAACCGGAACGCGTGGCGGATTCGGTAAAAGTCATGGGATTAAAACACGTGGTCATCACATCCGTTGCCCGTGACGATCTGGAAGACGGCGGCGCTGCGGTTTTTGCCGAAACGATCCGGGCTGTCCGCAGAAAAAGTCCCGGTACGACCATTGAAGTACTGCCTTCAGATATGAAAGGCGATTATAAAAGCTTAAAAACATTAATGGATGCCAAACCGGATATTTTTGACCATAACGTGGAAACGGTCCGCCGCTTAACCCCGAGAGTACGGGCAGTGGCAACATACGACCGCTCGCTGCAATTGTTGAAACGGGTAAAAGAAATTTCGCCGGAAACCCCGACTAAATCCAGCATTATGGTCGGCCTCGGGGAAACGAAGGAAGAAATTTTAGAAACAATGGACGATTTGCGGGCACATGATGTCGATATCCTGACGATCGGCCAGTATATGCAACCGACGAAAAAGCATTTGAAAGTGGAACGGTACTATCATCCGGATGAATTTGAAGAATTGAAAGAGATCGCTCTGAAAAAAGGCTTTAAGCATTGTGAATCCGGACCGTTCGTCCGTACGTCATACCACGCCGACGAACAAGTCGGAATAACAACGGCCCAGCAAAAAATAAAATATTTAAAAGCCCTCGATCAAGAGAAAAACGAAAAAACAAGCTGACGGATGAAAAGCAAGCGGAGCACCCTCCCTTGCTTTTTTTATTTTTTCGGAGAATTCTCTATGGGACATACCTCCTTCGTTTTCTCCTGTTTTTGTCCATTGGAAGCCTCCTTTTGGACAAAAATCCAGATTTTTATAAACCAGATGTCCGATAAAATCAGCCTATCGGACATTCAACATAAGGAATCGATACGTATTGTCCGATATCTTGGTTTTGCCGGACAAATTTTCATGAAATCAAGTGCGCTATGTCCAATAAACCAAACTAACGGGCATCGGCATCCTTGATCAGATGATGGATTGTCCTTTACCGGCTTTCTTTCGGACATTCACGGCACCGGACCTGCCCCAGTTTATCCGATATACACCGTTTATCGGCCATTTCAGAAGTAGATATCGCATTTTTTGTCCTTTATTCTATGAAACAAAAAATCCCGGTAATCAAACCGGGGGTCCGGAAATCTCTTCTATAAGTCAACTGGCTCCGCCGAATTTTTTAGCTGTTCAGCATGCACGAAAAACTTTTACAAAATTATTGCAAAATACTAGAATAAAAGTGACAGCTGTGTTACTTTTATTCTAGTTAACAACATCTTCATGTTGCAGAGGTGAAAAATATGTTCTTGGCACTTAGGGAAATCAAACATGCCAAAACCCGTTTCTTTCTTATTAGCACCATTCTCATTCTTATTTCCTGGCTGGTCTTTATTTTATCCGGACTCGGAAACGGCCTGGCCAACCTCAGTGCGGCCACTTTTAAAAGGATAGATGCCCATTATGCCGTTTTTGAAGACGGAGCACGGCATTCAACACTGCGCTCGGTTATTTCAGAGAACATGATTGATGATTTAGAGCGATTCGAAAATGTTGAAGCGGCAGCCCCTCTCGGCACCCATACCGCGGTTGTGCTGAAAGAAGGGACAAGCGGCGATGATGCAAAAATCGACGTTTCCCTGCTTGGCATCAATCCCGGCACCTTCATGGAACCGAAAGTAACGGAAGGTAAACAGCTGGATGCAAACAACGATGAAGGTGTATTGGTCAATGCGGTATTGAAAGATAACGGGATCGAACTCGGGGATTATTTGGAAGTGGAAGGATCCGATGAAAAATTCAAAGTCATTGGCTTTGTAGAAAACGAGTCCTTCAACCATTTACCGGCTATTTTCACAACAATGGACATGTGGCGGACAATCCATTTTGCCGCTCCCGGGTCGGACAGGGGAGTGGAAAAACCGGTGAACGCCATCATGCTCAGAGGGGAAAATATTGAACCGGAAACGATTGATCAAGCGATCGACGGGATTGAAACCGTAACGAAGAAAGATGCGATCAACGGTATTCCCGGTTTTACAGCGGAAAACGGAACGATTATGATGATGCTTTCCTTCCTGTTTGTCATTTCGGCTTTCGTCATTGCTGTTTTCTTCTATGTTCTTACGTTGCAAAAAACAAACCAGTTCGGTGTGATGAAAGCAATCGGGGCAAGCAACGGTTTTCTCGGTAAGAGCATTATCGCCCAGGTTTCCATCATATCTTTCATAAGCATCGCCATCGGTGTTGCATTGACTTATGCAACGGCAGCGGTCTTTCCGGAAGGGATGCCCTTTTCTCTGGATGAGAAGTTGATCATTACCTATTCCATTGTACTGTTTGCCGTATCAGTTTTAAGTTCACTCATTTCTGTGCGGAAAGTTACAAAAATTGATCCACTGCAAGCAATCGGGAGGGTTGAATAATGTCGGGAATTACACTCCGGAATGTAACAAAAGTGTACGAGGAAGGCGGGAACAGTTTTACGGCTTTAAAAAATGCTTCCATTACCGTATCCCCCGGAGAGTTCGCCGCAGTCATCGGTCCGTCCGGTTCTGGAAAAAGTACATTTCTTTCCATCGCCGGGGCGTTATTGAGACCGACAAGCGGTGAAGTACTCGTGAATAATACGGATATTACCAAATTATCTGCAAAAAAGCTTTCCCGCTTCCGTCTGGAAAAAATCGGTTTTATTTTGCAAACATCCAACCTTGTTCCGTATTTAACGGTTCTCGACCAGCTTCTTGTCGTGAAAAAAATGAAAGGGAAAATTTCAAAAGAAGACCGGGAATACGCCAAACAGCTGCTCGGGGAAGTCGGTCTCGGGGGAAAACTCCATAAATATTCCGACCAATTATCCGGCGGCGAACGTCAACGGGTTGCCATCGCCAGGGCTTTCATGAATGACCCGGATATTATTCTCGCCGATGAACCGACCGCAAGCCTGGACTCAAAACGGGCCTTTGAAGTTGTCGAACTCATCGCCAAAGAAGTGAAAGCAAGAAATAAAGCAGCGATCATGGTCACCCATGATGAAAGAATGTTAAAATATTGCGACCGGATTTACGAAATGGAAGACGGCGTTCTGTCTTTAGCGGAAAATCAACCATTGAACAAAGTAAATGAGCTCTCTTAAAACATAGAACGGGCCGGCAATCATGCCGGCCCTTAACAATTCATTATTTCAACTTTTCCACGTACGGTGCTATGCACCTTTTAACACGCTTCACCCTGGTGGTTTTGGTCATATCTGATCCGTAAAATATTGACAGGGTCAATAACGCATCAAGCTATTTATCCCTCATTTACGGCCATTTTTTTATTTAAGGAGAAAGTAATTCCGTAATTATCAATATCCAATCCGGTAACTGCCGCTTTTATGCCGTGCTTTTTCAATACGGAATCCATATAAACAGTGACTTCAGCCGGATCACCGTCGGTAAAGGCGAGCATCGAAGGGCCGGCTCCGCTGATTACGGCACCCAGTGCACCGTGGCTGCGGCAATTTTTCCGGATTTCTTCAAATCCCGGCAACAACTGCGCCCGGTACGGCTGGTGAATGCGGTCATCCAGCGCGGTCCGTAATGCCGCCAGGTCCCCCCGGGCGAGCGCTCCGGCCAGAAGAGCCGAGTGGCTGATCGCATGAACGACATCCTCTTTGGTATATTTGTCCGGAAGCACTCCCCTTGCCTGCTTCGTTTTCAGCTCAAAATCCGGGATCGCCACCGCAACGCCTAAATTCGCCGGGGCATCGAGACGGACATACGTATAATTCCCGAGATCATTCTTTGCCGCGATAATAATTCCGCCGAACATAGATGCACCGACATTGTCTGGATGACCTTCGATTTTCGCTGCCATTTGGAACAGCTCATCTTTTGAAAAAGGTTCCCCGGCAAGTAAATTTGCCGCAGCCAAGCCCCCTGTGATCGCTGCTCCGCTGCTGCCCAGTCCCCTGGCCAGGGGAATTTCGCTGTCCACTTCAATTTCCAGTTCCGGAGCCTTCTTTCCGATCTTGTCAAATAAAAACTCGATTGTCCGGTAGATTAAGTTGCTTTTATCCGCAGGTAAGCCCCGTCCGTTTTCTCCGCGCAAATAAAAACGTGTATGATCCGACTGCTTTATTTTTAATGTCAGGTAAAGCGAAAGTGCCATTCCGATGGAGTCAAATCCGGGGCCTAAATTCGCCGTACTGGCCGGAACTTTGACCAACATATCATATTCATCCATCACTGCACCAACTTTCTAGTAAAATTTCCTTTCCCAAATATTTTCCGTCTGTACGTCGACCGACCCGCCGCGGTCCGGCATCAACAACCGGTACCGGATCACGGAAAAGCCCGGGCATACAGTGTTATAATCCTAAAACCCTCAATACAGAATCATAGTCACTGTCTGTTTTTTCCATTTCAAATTCGTTTTTCAATACAATATCCGGGTCTTTCAGTCCGTTTCCGGTTAATACACAAACGACCCGCTTTCCTTCTTCGATATATCCGAGCTTGCGGTGCTTGATGACCCCTGCCAAAGAAGCGCAGGAAGCAGGTTCGGCAAAAATGCCTTCCTTACTGGTCAACAAGCGCTGGGCCGCCAATATTTCCTCATCCGTTACCGAATCCACCCGGCCGTTTGATTCTGCCAGCGCCCGCTCCGCTTTATCCCAGCTTGCCGGGTTCCCGATCCGGATGGCGGTAGCAACGGTTTCCGGATTTTCAACGGGTTTCCCTTTGACAAGGGGTGCCGCCCCTTCCGCCTGATAACCGTGCATTTTCGGCAACTGTTTCAATTTTCCTTTTTCATAATACTCTTTAAATCCTTTCCAGTAAGCGGAAATATTTCCGGCGTTTCCAACCGGTATGGCCAGGATGTCCGGCTCCTCACCCAATTCATCCGCAATTTCAAAGGCCGCGGTTTTCTGGCCTTCCAAACGGTACGGGTTTAACGAGTTGACAATCGTAACCGGTTTTTCTTCCGTAATTTTTTTCACAATCGACAGCGCATCGTCAAAGTTGCCGTTAATTGCAATAATTTTTGCTCCGTACATTACCGCCTGGGCCAGTTTTCCCATGGCGATTTTTCCATCCGGGATTAACACGTAACAAGTTAAATTGGCCCGGGCCGCATAGGCTGCCGCAGAGGCGGACGTGTTGCCCGTAGACGCACACATAATGGACGTGCTTCCTTCTTCCACCGCTTTCGCAACAGCCATGACCATGCCGCGGTCTTTAAAAGAACCGGTCGGATTCAGGCCTTCATATTTAAAATAAAGATCCAGGCCGAGCTCTTTAGATAAATTTTCCGCCCGGATCAACGGTGTGTTTCCTTCATGCAAGGTTAATATCGGTGTTTTTTCCGTAACAGGTAAATACTCTTTGTATCTTTCCAATATTCCTGCCATATCATTCGCCGCCTTCCACTCTGTAACAACTTTTAATTTCTTTTATAACATCCAGTTGTTTCAATTCTTCCAGTATATTTTCAACGGATTTTTTCGAGGTCTTGTGGGTGACAAGAATCAGTTCCGCTTTCGTTTTTTCATGATAAGGTTCCTGCAGCACTTTTTCAACACTAATGTTTTCTTCCGCCATCAGTTTGGCAATTTGGGCAAGAACCCCGCTTTGGTCATTGACGATTAAACGGATAAAATATTTGGCGAAAATTTCTTTATCGCTCTTCAGTTTTTTCGGTTTATACGGCACAGCCATGTATTTTCCGTTTACACCGAGCTGGATATTTTTCACAATATTCAATAAATCAGATACGACCGCAGTCGCCGTCGGCAGCTCCCCCGCTCCCGGACCGTAAAACATCGTTTCACCGACCGCTTCACCGTATACATAAACAGCATTAAATACGCCATTCACGCTGGCAAGCGGATGGGAATCCCGGATTAAGGTCGGTTCGACGCTCACTTCGATCGCACCGTCATCTTTTTTTGCAATACCGATTAGCTTCATTGTATAGCCGAGCTGTTTGGCATACCGAATATCCTCAAGCGTAACTTCAGAAATTCCCTTTACGGAAACATCTTCAAGATCCACACCGGCATGGAACCCGAGCGATGCCAAAATAACCATTTTTCTTGCCGCATCCAGGCCCTCAACGTCAGATGTCGGATCGGCTTCGGCGTAACCGAGTTCCTGCGCTTCCCGTAACACTTCCTCAAAGGATGCCTGTTCCATGGTCATTTTCGTTAATATGTAGTTTGTCGTTCCGTTGACAATGCCCATGATTTTCGTAATCCGGTCCGATGTCAGGCCTTCGGTAATTGCATTGATGATCGGAATTCCGCCGGCGACACTTGCTTCATAATAAATATCGCAGCCGTGTTCCCCGGCTTTTTTGATCAGCTCAATTCCATGAAGAGCCATTAAATCTTTGTTTGCAGTGACGATATGTTTACCCTGCTCAATCGCCTTCAAAAGCGTGTCCTTGGTTGATTCAATTCCCCCCATCACTTCAATAATCACGTCAATTTCATCATCATAAATTAAATCATCCGGATTCTCAGTCAAAATTTCCGGATCTACATAAACATCCCGTTTTTTATTTTTATTCCGCACCAGGATCCGGCGGATTTCGATTTCCACACCCGTCTGGTTCAAATATTCTTCCCTGTTACCTTCAATCAGCCGGACAACCCCCGTTCCGACTGTACCAAGTCCCATCAAACCTACTTTTACTTTCCGGCTCATACGTTTTCCTCCTTACATGATGCCAATTTTCAAAAAAATGTTTTCGATATAACTTTTTTAAAAAACAGTAATATTTAAAGTATAGTGGAATTTTCTAAATTTGTACATTATATTTTTTTCTTATCCTTCGCCGACAACCACCGCCCTTTGCACGCCGTTTATTTTTACGAGTCTGTCGATAAATTCTGTTGTTTTTACAGTAATCCGGGCGGAGTCGATTGACAAAACGACGTTGGCCAACCCCTGCAGCGGAATGCTTTGATTAATGGTGATGACATTTCCTTTCATAGCCGCTACAAACTGCAGAACTTTTGACAAAACACCCGGCCGGTGTTCCAAAATCAGGGAGACCGTAATGACTTTTTGATAGGTCGCCGCGTTAAAAGGGAATATTTTATCTTTATATTTGTAGTAAACGCTGCGGCTGATTCCCGCTTTTTCAGCAGCTTCATTGACCGTTTTCACTCGTCCGGATTCCAGATACTTTTTCGCCTTCAGCGTTCTTCTGATGGAATCCGGCAAGATTTCTTCCTTTATTAAGTAAAATTCTTCACTCCCATCCAATACTAGTCCTCCCAAGGTGTACAGTTGTTTTTGTATAGTGTACATTTTAATGGATTTATAGAAAAATTACAATGTTTTTTTATATTTTTATAAAAAAGAAGATTAGATGGAATACCTTTATTTTCTAAATATTTACAGAAATACGCCGATACATATATTGAGTACCAATTTGGTAAACAAAGGAGGATTGGCAGTGGGGAAGTTTTTTAATTTTAAAAGTATTAAGTCAAAATTCATGTTATCTTTTTCACTTATTTTCTTTCTTTGGGCCGCCCTGGCCATTTTTATCTATGTTTCCATGGATAAGATCGTGAACAATACCGAAGAAATTTTACAAACACAACTGGAGCTGTTGATTACCGACAGTAAGCTGGCGGAAAACATGCCGGCAAGAGCTGCACTGCTCCAGTCCTTTTTAATTTCCGAAAACAACGAGTACCGGGAACAATTTGAATCGGGTACAGAAAAAATGACCGAAATGGAGCAACATGCCCTGGAAATCAGTGATAGCCCGGAATTGGAAAAACTTCTTGAGCAGAAAGCAAAATGGGAAGCGCTTTCGGAGGAGATTTTATCTGAATATGACAGCGGAGATAAAGAAGCTGCCATGGAAATCATGGTAATGGAAGCGGTACCGCTAAGCCATGAGTTAATGAAAGAATTCCAGGATCTCGCTGACAAGCGGGGAGAAGAAATCAACCAAATCGGCGAAAGTACCATGAACAACGGAAAATTCACTTTTTTCATTACAACGGTGGCCCTCATCCTCACCATCGGGATCGGATCGGTTGTGTCGATATTAAATGTTAGAAATTTAACAAAACCTTTGCGTACGCTGACCGATCGGGTCAAGCTCATTGCCGGCGGAAATTTAACAGCCGAGCCATTTGATATCCAGCGGAATGATGAAATCGGTGAACTGATGCAAGCGGCAAACGAGATGAACGGAAAAATGAAGTCCATTTTGGAAGATGTCATGAGCGTTGCGGATCAAATGATGGAACACAGCGGAGAACTTGCCCGGCTGTCAAACGAAGTAAAATCAGGTTCCCAACAGGTGGCAACCGCCATGCAGGAGCTGGCATCCGGTGCTGATACACAAGCAAACCGTGCCGCGGATATCTCCAGCACTGTCCAAAGCTTTATGAACAAAATTAAAGCCGCCGATGAAAACGGGGCAAAAATTGATGAAGCTTCAAAAGAAGTGCTGGAAATGGCGAATGCCGGAAGTGAGAAAATGGAAACATCCGCCGACCAAATTATGAAAATTAACCATATTGTCCGGGATTCCGTCCAAAAAATGAACCATTTAAATGAAATGGCGAAAGAAATCTCAAACTTGGTCACCGTTGTAAAAGAAATCGCCGACCAGACAAATTTATTAGCTTTAAATGCCGCCATTGAGGCAGCCAGGGCCGGCGAACATGGAAGAGGATTTGCCGTGGTAGCCGATGAGGTCGGAAAACTGGCGGAACAAGTCGCCGTATCAGTGACAAACATCAGTGAATTCGCAGCAAATATCCAAAAGGAAACGAAACTTGTCGCCGGTTCTCTACAAACCGGTTATGAAGAAGTGGAAGCAGGAACAAAACAAGTCCAGTCCACAAACAAAACCTTCCGTAATATTAATCATTATGTTAATGACATGGCAGACCGGATCCATATGATTTCCGAAAGCTTGGCAGAAATAAACGAGAACAGTATGGAAATCACCGGCTTAATCAAGGAGATTGCCGCCGTCACCGAACAATCGGCCGCCAATATTGAAGAGACCTCCGCATTAACAGAACAAACGACCAATTCCATGGATGAAATCGCCCACAGCTCATCACGCCTTGCCAAAGATGCCGGTAAATTGAATGATATTGTCCGCCGCTTCATAATCCATTGACAGATCAATATACCTTGGCATATTTCGCAATTTTTCTTGAATTTTTTGGAAAGCCGTTTACTTTCATTTTGTCGTTGATTTAAGATTGGTAATAAGAAAGGTAACATTTTTACAGCATACGAAAAATCTTGTGAAAACCGGGAATAATGGAGTCAAATGGATCAAAAGGAGGTCATTCCCGATGAAAAATTTAGTCGACCGTCTTTTCACACTGGGAATTGGAATTGCGGCACTCAGTAAGGAGCAGGCGGAAAAAATTGCGGAAGAACTGACACAAAAAGGAAAAATGGCAAGTGATGAAGCTTCGGCATTTATTGATGAGTTAATGAAAAAAGGAACCGAGTCCAGAGAACAATGGGAAGCGGTCATCAAGGAAAAAATTGAACAAGTATTACGGGAATCCAACATCGTTACAAAACAGGAGTTTGAAGCGCTGGAAAAGCGGGTAAACGAGCTGGAAAGGAAGCTGAATGAAACATCGGACAATTAATATGAGGTGGAATGCATGTTTGGAAAACGTCTTAAATATACACAGAGATACCAGGAAATTTTATCTGCCCTGTTAAAAAACGGTCTCGGCTTTATCGTTAAAGATTTGGGATTACTCGATTTTTTTTCCCATTTAAAAAAGAAAAAAACGGGTGACCCCGTCATTTACTCTAAAAGCATTGCCGAAAGAATCCGGCTCGTTTTGGAGGAGCTGGGACCGTCTTTCATTAAACTCGGACAAATTGCCAGCACCCGGGTTGATTTAATTCCCGAATCCATTATCCGGGAACTGGAGAAATTGCAGGATAATGTGGCTCCTGTTCCTTTTGAAAACATAAAAAAATCCATTGAACAGGAATTGGGACAACCGCTCCATGAGCTGTACAAGACGTTTTCCCCCGCTCCCCTCGCTTCCGCCTCCATTGGCCAGGTTCATACGGCAGAATTGCATAACGGTGAAAAAGTGGCCGTCAAAGTCCGGCGGCCGAATATTGAGGAAAAAATTGACATTGATCTGCGGATTTTGGCTGATCTGACAAAATTAATGGAAGAAAAACTCGATTGGGCCAAAGCATACCGCTTATCCGATATCGCTGAAGAAGTCAGCCGCTCCATCCGCCTCGAACTCGATTACACGGAAGAAGCATGGAATATGGAAAAAATCCGGCGGCAATTAAAAGACTCCCCCTATTGCGTAATCCCGTCCGTTTATTGGGAGCTGACGACAAAAAAAGTTTTAACCATGGACTATATTGAAGGAACGCGGTTGCTGGACTTTGCGGTACAAGCATACGAAGCGGAAAAAAAGCAAATGGCGCAGCAGTTCGTTGACTGCATGTTCCGGCAAATTTTTATTGACGGCTTCTTCCACGGCGATCCCCATCCCGGCAATATTATCATCACGAAAGACAATAAAATCGCCCTCATCGATTTTGGTATGGCCGGGCGTTTAACCCCGTCAATAAAAAAAGATTTGGCATCCCTGATCATTGCCTTGAAAAACCGCGATATTGATGAAATATATTATTTGTTTTTAAAAATCAGCGAAACGACGGATACCGTCCCGGACGAACAATTATATGCCGCTATCGAAGATATTGTTGAGATGAATCTCGATATTCCGCTGGAACAAATCAGCCTGGCCCATTTACTCGGAGAATTTTTGCAAATTTCCTACCGGTACCATATCAGAATGCCTGCGGATTTAACAATTCTGTCCAAAACGCTTTTTGTAATGGAAGGGGTCATCCCCCACTTGGACCGGGAATTATCGATTATTGAAATGGCCCAGTCCTTCGGAGAAAAACTGATCCGTGAACGGCTTAAACCCGGCTTTTTTTTAAAAGATCTGCGGAAAAAATTCCGCCGGCTGCAAACTTTCTTATCATACATACAGGAAAACGGGCTCAACCTGACAAAAAACGGCAAAATCCGTATTGAAATCAGTTTACCGGAAATTACCAAATTAAATAAAAAAATTGACCGGGTAAGCAACCAGCTCTCCTTCAGCATTATTCTCCTCGCCTTCAGTATTTTAATGGGCGGGCTGATTATCGGTGCTTCCATATCGGAGGTCGGAACATTATTATGGAACTTCCCGGTGATTGAAGTCGGCGGTGTCGTGGCCACACTCATGTTCCTGTGGCTTTTATTTTCCATCATAAAGCACGGAAAGTTCTAGCATAGCAGTTTCCTTTATGGAGACTGCATTTTTTTGTCGTCATGCAATTCCGGACAGGCTGGAAATTTTCCGTTTGAAAATAAAAAAGGAACAGTGCCGAGGACAACATTCTGCAAATGTTGTCCCCCGGTTGTTCCTGTGCATTTCGTTCCTTTTCCTTTGCGTGGCCGAAGATCAGGCCGTTTCATTCTTTTCCCGGTCAACGATTACCGTAACATCCGGATGATTTTTCAATACCGTTGCCGGCATGTTTTCATTCGGTTCCTCATCCATCAGCCGTTGATAAGCTTCCGCTTTATTTCCAGCAATCAGCAGAATAATTTTTTTACTTTCCATAATTGTACCAATTCCCATAGAAATTGCCTGAGACGGCACTTCGTCAATCGAGTCAAAAAATCTTGAGTTGGCTTTCCGTGTTTCCTCCGTCAATTCAACAACATGGGTGCGGCTGGTAAATGGCGTTCCGGGTTCATTGAATCCGATATGCCCGTTCGGCCCGATTCCTAACACGAGAAGATCAATTCCGCCGTATTGTTTGATTTTCTCCTCATATTCTTTGCACTCTTTTTCCAAATCTTCCGCTTTGCCGTCCGGAATAAACGTTTGTTCCGCCGGAATATCAATGTGGTCAAATAAATGTTCCCGCATGAAGTAAGCATAACTTTGCGGATGATCCGGCCCAAGTCCCACATATTCATCCAGATTAAACGTGTGAACTTGTTTATAACTTGTTCCGTTCTTTTTATGATCCTTGATCATATTTTTATACAAACCGATCGGCGTCGAACCGGTGGCAAGACCCAAAACAGCTTTCGGATTGGATTTTACCGTTTGTAAAACAATCTCTGCCGCCTTATCGCTTAACTCCTGATAACTTTCCGCTTTAATGACTTTCATACTGATTCACTCCTTTGATAAGCGATTTTTCCCCGGCAAATGGTCATAACCGGATCCAGCTCTTCATTTAACACGGCAAGATCCGCGTCTTTCCCGGCTTCAATAGACCCTTTGCGGTCCGCTATACCGAGCACCTTTGCCGGATTCAACGTTGCCATGGCTACGGCTTCCGGCAATGTTAAACGGGCAAATTTCATCACATTTTTAACGGCATCACTCATTTTTAACGTACTGCCTGCCAACGTGCCGTCAGACAAAACGGCCTTGCCGTCCTGAATAAATACTTTCTGGCCGCCAAGCTCCGATTCACCATCCGGCATGCCTTTCGCCCGCATGGAATCGGTGACGAGCACCGTCCGGGCCGTTCCTTTCAGCCGGACCGTCAAATCAATCATTTCCGGCCGGATATGAATGCCGTCAGCGATAATCTCCGTATACAAATCATCAAACAACAGTGCCGCACCTGCGGTTCCCGGCTCCCGGTGATGAATTCCTTTCATGCCGTTAAACAAATGGGTTACATGGCGGGCACCCGCTTCAACGGCAGCTTTCACCTCATCATAATCGGCATCGCTGTGTCCGATGGAAGCAACTACCCCGTGCCCGGACAAATATTCGGCAAAAGTCAGGCCGTTTTCCATTTCAGGTGCCATCGTAACAAGCCGGATTGTTCCGCCGGCCGTTTCCTGCCACTGCCGGAACCGCTCGATATCCGGTGCAATAATGTATTTGTCATCCTGGGCGCCTGTCCGTCCGGGATTAATAAACGGACCTTCCAAATGAATGCCGAGCACCTCCGCCCGGCCGAATTTATTTTCATCCGAACGGGTATAAGTCCCGGCAGTCTTTAACGCGGCACGGATCGCATCCTCCGACTGGGTCATTGTAGTTGCCAAAAATGCGGTCGTACCTTCCTCGGGCAGTGACGTTGCTATAACCGCCAAAGCCTCCATTTCAGCATCCATTGCATCTTTTCCGCGGGAACCGTGGATATGAAGGTCAATAAATCCGGGTACAATCGTATATGTTTCCGGAAATTCAAACACTTCACCATTAAAGGAAGAGGGAATGTTTTCTTTCGGACCCGCCGCAGTTATTTTGCTATCCTCAATGAGAACATAATGATTTTCATTTAATTGATGGTTCATACATACGGTTCCCTTTACAATGTATGCCAAAACAATCACTCATTTCTCCAAGTAATAGTTTATCCAACATCAAAAACAATAATTTAAAAAATTTCTATTGTTAAATAGTGCACAAGAAAAAGAATTTTATTCGCCGGACATCAGATGATCCAAAAATGACAGTATAAACTTAAGCCGGCCTGAAAATATGTACAAACAAACAGCTTAGGACAAAATCGTGCTTGTTACAACAGCTCTTTCGACATTTATTATAAATGAAATTCGGCCGGCTGCACAGAAAAAATTTGTACAAACAGGGAAATTTTTGAAAAAATGAGGACAATATTACTCTCCCCACCGTCTCGGACTCCAAATCGTTCCCTCGATTTCCCCTTCCATCTGTTCAATCCGTTTCACTTGTTCCCGGATCAAATCCTGCGCTGCTTTAACCAATGTCATTTGATTATAGTCATTGGTTTGATCATATAGCTTTTGCAATTGTTCCATTACCCATTCCGATTTTTCCACTGCTGTTCCCTCCTTTTGCCTTTCCGCCCAAGGCGTGCGTTCTCCCATGGCATTCCTGAAAGAAAACGTAAATTACCAAAGCCGGATATTCCATCATCAACTTAAGCAATTTCCTTTTCCGTTCTCCGGCAATCAACCGTACATATCATCCAGCACCATTTGCAACCCGTCAATCGATGCGCGGTTTTCTTCGATCAATTCAATCGTAAAGTGAAAAATCTTTGCTTCATTTTCATCAGCTGCTTTTTTCATATATTTTGTCAATTGCCGGATCAACCATTTTTCCCTTGCCGCCAGGCTTAAATCATTTTCCATTGTGAGCATTTGCCAATACTTCACCAGGAGATCCATCTTTTCTTCTTCCTCTTTATAATGAAACTGAAAAATGGGAAGCGGGCGCAAATATTTCATTCCCGTTTTATTGGCCATTGCCTGAAACGGCTTTGTCAGTTCATTTATACTGAACAGTTCCGTTCCTCCCGCCTGGTATTCACGCTCATTGACGCCGATCATTAAAACCAGTCCGAATTCCTTGCCATAAAGGGCCTGTCCGCCCTTTCCATAAGCAAAACCGTATTCCAAAACAACATCCTGCCAATGTTTCAACAGCGGCGGGGAACTGTACCAGTAAAAAGGAAATTGGAAAATAATCCGGTCATGTTTCCTGAGTAACTCCTGTTCCTTTTGTACATCGATGTTTCCGTCCGGATAAAACGTTTCTAAATGATGAACCGTCACTTCGTCAAATTCTTTTATCGAACTTATAAAATATTGCTGGCTTGCTGAATTGATCAAGTCAGGGTGGGAAACGATTAACAGCGTTTTCATCAGAATCACCTTCAATTGATATGTAAAACTTCACCATTTTTATCATAATATATTGTCATCATGAATGCGAAACATTCGGGATGAACAAAAAAAGAGCATGCTTGGCAAGGCATGCCCGTGACAAAATTGTTGGATGAGAGGGGAAAGGGTATAAACTGCATTTTTTAAAAAGAAAGGCCATTCCATTATATTACCGTCAATCCAGGATTAAACCTGTCACATCCGGTCCGGCAAAGCTCCCTGTGCCGGGCGCATATCCGGCAGTATTGGGGGTCCTTTCTTTTTTCAATATACTTTCTGTTTATTGATCCAACATTAACGGAATGTAAAAGTTTGATTAATAAACGAAACGGATATCCTCCATTGCATATTTAGCGAATTCGGCATTTTTTCAAAAAAGAAAAGGTTCCATCATTCATGGGAACCCTTTCTGTGCAAAATATATTATTTTTTTCTTGCATAACGGTAGAACGTACCGGATGTTTTGCAAAGAAGCTCGCCTTTTTCATTTTTGATTTCACATTCCATATGCGACACATTATACCCCTCTTTTACATAACGGGCCGTGGCAATGAGCTTTCCGGAAGCAGCCGCTTTAATAAAAGACGTTTTCATTTCGAGGGTCACGTACGGATCTTCCTTAAAGCGAAAATTCGTATGCCCCATCGCCGTGTCGGCCAAAAAGGACAACACTCCCCCGTGGACCAGCCCGCTCGGATTGATCATTAAATCCGTCACCGGACATGTAATCGTGCAAGTCCGGTTCTGCTCATCATAGCTGAATTCAAACTGGAACAATTTAAATAAAAAAATTTGTTCCTTTTTAATTTCATATGTATCGTAAGCACGTTCCGCAAGTTTCATAAACTTGTCTTTATCCATTTTAGCCATGCAATCCCCCCTGATTGTCCGAACTAAATATATAGTACCATAACTATCTGAATTTTAAAAAACAAAGCAGGAGATGATGTCTGCCGCCTTTACCATTCCAAAAATGATTTTCTGAAGTTTGTTATCCAATTCAAAACACGACATAATCTGTGATTTTTTTACTATTTTTTCATAGGAAAGAGGAATTTTGTCCTAAAAGTCAAAAAAATATATATTAAAATGAAAATTTTAATTTTTCATTCATTTAATGAATTTTTTATTTTTGTATATTCATTTTTTAACATAATTCCGTCAGGGAATCATGAATGATATTGATGGAGGAATGATTGCAGCTTTCTTCATACCGTTTACTGATACTGTTAAAAATACGAATATTGATTAAAGGAGAGATTAACACAATGGAACAACAGGAGCTCTGTCAATATATCATTAATAAAGATACAACAGCAATCATTTCTGATTTTGATGCTGCGGGAAATGAACATTCCATCGTGATTGAAGGAGAAAAACAATTCCGGATTTTAAAGTCACCGACGCGCATTGTCCGTGATTCTTTTGCACACCGGGGGTATGATCTGAAAGGAGCGATTGCCGGTGCCCGTGCCATTTTAAAAAAGAAAAAGAATGTTCCTATTGCTTATTCCCTTATTCCCGAAGTTGTTCTGATTTTATGTAAAAAAAATGATGGAACCGGTGTCGTCTGGTTAGTCCGGTCCCAGATTGAAGAAATTGAAATGTTCGACCGCCGTCAGACTCTCGTCCGTTTTAAAACAGGGTTCAGCCTGTTCGTCAATATGAGTCACAGCCTTTTACAAATGAAAATTATTTTAGGTTCTCATCTGCACAGAATTATGCTGGAAAGATCCGGCCTTGGTTCCGGCGATCCATATTATTTCCGGCACAATTGGTATCAAAAATAAACGGTATTTGCCCTGCCTATACCCGTACCATTATACACCTGTTGAACTTCCGGGTTGCTTAATAAGGAAATGGACTTCCTTATTTTAAGCTGCCCCTCTTCTGTCCCGTACAAAAAATCCGGTTACATCAATAAGCGAACATACATTCGTAACCCGAATTTGAAAACATGTTATAATAGGAGTATGATTGTTCACTTTTTAACATTATAAAAGTTTGGATTCCAGTTAAAGACCGGGCAGAATCGGTGGAAAAGAACTGCAAGCAGTTCTGATTTCCCGGTTTCTACCGGTACCCTGACAGAGGAGATTTTCTACAGGAGGACATATGATGAAACTTATTGCGATTGACCTGGACGGAACGTTATTAAATACAGATTTGTCCATCAGTAAGCGGAACGCTGAAGCCATTTTACAGGCACAAAAAGCGGGGCATATCGTGACGATTTGCACAGGCCGGTCCATGCACGACACCCAGAAGTTTTTAACGAATGCCGGTCTGGATATACCGTTTATTGCCGGAAACGGCGCAGTCGTTTTTTATGAAAAAGTTCTGCATAATGAGGTCATACCGGAAAATGTTTTAATCGAAGTCATCGATCTGTTCCGGCGTAAAGAAACGTACTATGAAATTTTTACGGAAGACGGCATTCTTTTCGATGAAATCGGCATGGCTTACTTTGAGCAGGAAAACAAGGAGCTGCATAAACAGGATCACCGGGAACAAGAATTGATGCAGCATGAAATCGAGAAGATGAAAAAAGAAAATTATTTCCTTGTTGTACCCGATTGTAAAAAAATTGATCTGACAAGCTTTAAACCATATAAAATTTATTCATTAACCTTTAGCGACAAAAAAATGAAAAAGATGAAAGAAATTCTCAAATTGAAAAACGACCTCTCCTTTACATCCGGAAGCAGCCTAACGCTGGAAGTCGGGAATAAAAACGTCAGCAAAGGAAATGCTTTGAAAATCCTCGCCGATCATTTACAAATCGCTCCGGAAAACCTTGTCGCCATCGGTGATAACTTAAACGACCTGTCAATGTTCCGGATCGCCGGAACAAGCATCGCGATGGGAAATGCCCTGGAAGAAGTCAAGGCATGCGCCGACCATGTTACAAAAAACTTTGATGAAGACGGAGTCGCCTATGCGTTGGAAAAATTTATATTATAATTTATTCAATTGAAGGAGGGATCTACTCCCTCCTGGTTTCAAAGTCAACAATACAACTCCTTATACTCTCCAATCAAGGCTTGAGAAAAATCAAAGAGCATAAATTACGAAATTTTCCGCACTGTCAAAATAAAATTTCCCTAATTAATATAACCCTATAAAAAATTTACATGGAGTTTTACTAACATATTAACTAACCATTTCCGGCAAAAATGTGACGATTTCCGGAAAAGCTGTCAGCACAACAACCAATATAGCCATAGCAATAATAGCAGGTACCATTGCTCTAAACAACTTTTCGATCGGCATATCTTTTACAATTCCACTGATAATATATACACTTAAACCGAGTGGTGGAGTCAAAACACCAATGTTTATGATTAAAATCATAATGATTCCAAACCACAAACCATCAAACCCCAAAGATGTTATCATAGGATAAACAATTGGCAATGTTAGTGTCATAATCGCAATACCCTCAAGAAACATACCTAAAATTAAATAGACGATCAATATCAGAAACAGTATCAGATACGGAGAAACATTCAGATTGGCAACTGCATCAGATAAATAAACAGGTATACGGCTTAATGCCAAAAATTTACCGAATAAATTTGCTCCGATTAATATTAAAAAAATCATAACGGATATGCGGAGTGATTCATCCAGTGAATGTGCAATTTTCTTCAACGAAAGTCTTTTTGAGATTAATGTGACAAGAAGAGCCAAGAAAGCCCCTACGCCTCCCGCTTCACTTGGTGTAAAAATACCAAAATAAATTCCACCAATACTAATGATAAAAATGAAGATAAACGGCCAAATTGTTTTTAGTGATTTTAATTTTTCTTTTAAATCAAATGATGAACGGTTTATTTCTGCTGCGGAAGGATTTATGCGAACTTTCAAATTAACCATTAACATAAAAATGAATGTCATAATTAAACCCGGTATAATCCCGCCAATTAACAAAGGACCTATTGGTTCATTCGTAATCGCTCCATAAATAATTAACAAAACACTGGGCGGAATCAATAGCCCTAATGTTCCTCCTGCAGCTACGGCTAAAGTAGATAGACTTCTGTCATAATTATACCGATCCATTTCAGGTATACTAATTCTGGCAATTGTTGCAGTTGTAGCATTGGAAGAGCCTGAAATCGCGGAAAAAATAGCCGATGCTCCGACAGTTGCCATTGCCAAGCCTCCACGCACATTTCCGAACCATTTATAAACTGAAGCAAACATATCTTTACCTAAACCGGAATAAGATAAAAACATTCCCATTAAAACAAACAAGGGTATTACACTTAAACTGTAATTTTTTGCCTGCGTAAAGGCAGACATCCCTAATTGTGCTATTGCCACGTTCCAATCTGTGATCCATGCAATACCAATAAATCCCGTTAATAACAAGGCAATACCTACAGATAAGCGCAATAAAATAAGAACAACCAAAAGAATAATACCAAACACACCAATGATTTCAGGAGTCATTCCAGGTCACCACCTTGACTAATGATTGTAAAAAATCAAGTAAATAAGTCAGCGTAAAGGCTATCCCACCAATAATCGTAATTGCTGAGAAAATGTAAACCGGCAGGCCAAGGTCACCGCTTAATTCTTCACTTCTATACAATCGGTATGAATATTCATATAGTTGCCACGTCATTAAAACGAGCAAAATAATCACCATAAAGGAAATACAGGATTGTAATATTTTTTGAATTTTATATGAGAATTTGTTTGTAATAACATCAATTTCAATATGGTTATTCATTAGTTGTGCTTTGCCGAGACTGAAGAAAACAGTTATTGCAAGCAATAATCCCGTCAATTCGTAGGTCCCGGTAATTGGTTTATTAAAAAAGTACCTTCCGCTAACATCAGCAATTGTTAATAACATCATAAAAAGCAAAATCATACTTGAAATTTTGTGCAATATATTATTAAAGTGAATTGTTATTTTCTCAGTTATTTCTATACACTTATTCAATCTTGTTTTATTTTTTATCTCTGAATGATTACAGGCCTTTTTTGGCTTTAATTTCATTCAACCTTCCCCCTGCTTAACAATTAATTCCCCTCTTTTTCCATCAACTTGACTGCCTCTCTATAAATTTTTTTACCGTCGACACCGTTTTCTTCCATAGTTTTCAACCAATGATTAGTGACAACTTTTGATGCTTCTTTAAATTTCTCCAACTCTTCTTCCGGCAGAATAATAAACTCTACTCCGGCTTCTTTCGCTTCTTTTACAGCACGATCTTTCTGTAAATCAAATTCTCTTCCCGCTTTTGCTGCCATCGGAATTCCAAGCAAATTTTCCTCAATCAACTTCTGGTCTTGTGGAGGGATTTTTTCCCAACTGTCTTTATTCATGGCAACGTAGAAAAGGTTGGTATTAAAATTACCAATTGTTACATAATCTACTACATCTGCAAGATTAAAATCTTTTATTGCAGCAATTGGTAGCACACCGCCATCGATTACTCCCTTCGAAAGAGCGTCGTATAGTTCAGGTGCGGGCAATGACACTGGTGTTGCTCCCCAAGAGGCAATCATCCGGCTTCCTTCCTCTGAAGGTGTTCGTAATTTTAGTCCTTCAACATCTTCAAAAGAACGAACTGCTTTACCCTTTGTTATAATCGCATAAGGATCTGCAGCATGAACCCATAATAGCTTTACATCACTGTATTCTTCCTGAATTTCCGGAAATGTATCATATAACTTTTGAGCAACGATGCTCAACTCTTCACCTGTTCCTTCGGCCATAAAAGGTAGATTTAACACTGACTGTCCTCTGAATACTCCTGCATTATAACCATGAATTCCTCTGCCAACATCAATTAAACCGGTTATAATATTATCCAAAGTCTCTGAAGGCCCGCCTAACGAGCCCCCCACATACATCCGAAACTGGATCTTACCGTCTGTTAATTCATCAACTTTTTCGGCAAAATAGGGAAATGTTTTTTCATTCTGAACATGTTTCGGTCCATCCATGCTCCCAAAGTTAAAAATTATTGTGTCATCTTCATCAGAAGACTCCTTATTACAACCTGTGAACAAAAACAGGATAATAATTAACACCGGTAAAATTCTTTTGAAATACAAGAATAAGATCCTCCTTTTTATTACAGAATATTCTGATAATTATATGAAACGCAGGAGAAGATGTCCTCTCCTGCTAATAATCAAGTCGTTAAGAAAATGTGACACTTATATCAGTATAATTCTCTGCAATCATGGTTGCACCGGCAGTAGCGGTACTTAAATAATCCAAATCCGACAATTGAATCTTTTGTTCAAATTCGGATTTTTGCTTATGGTGATGTAAAAGGTCCGTCATCAGTCTTGAAAATCTCTGCGCTCTCCAAATTGTCCGTAAACGAGTTTCTGAATACCGATTTAATAAATCCTCACTGCCGGTTCTATAGTAATGTTCTAACCCTTCTGCCAATACTTTCGCGTCACCGGCAGCAAGATTTAAACCTTTTGCCCCTGTTGGCGGTACAATATGAGCGGCATCTCCTGCAATAAACAGTCTTCCGTATTGCATGGATTCACACACAAAACTGCGCATTTTGACCATATCTTTCTGGATAATCGGACCATCGGAGAGTGTCCAACCCTCCATATCCACCCTAGTATGAAGTTCTTCCCATATCCGATCATCCGGCCAATCACTTATTTCATCTTCCGGATCAACTTGTAAATAATAGCGTTGTATGTCCGGTGTTCTGGTACTGATTAAGGCAAATCCACGGTTATGATAAGAATAAATCAATACATCATTCGCGATGGGGGCTTCTGTTAAAATGCCCAGCCAATTATATGGATAAACATATTCGATTTCTTTAAGTACATGCTTGGGAATGGCTTTTCGGCTCGGGCCGTGGAAACCATCACATCCTGCAATAAAATCACAAACAATCTGTTGTCTTTCTCCGTTGATTTTATATTCAATTTTTGGGTTGTTTGTTTCGATATCTTTTATATTTACGACCTCAGCTTCAAATATAATTTTTCCCCCGGTTTCAAGTCTTGCAGCAATTAAATCTTTTAAAACGTCATGTTGCGGATATATCATAATCTGTTTTCCTACTAATTTACTAAAGTTAATTGGATACCGTTTACCTTTGAATTGAAACTCGATTCCATGATGGAGGAAACCTTCCTCCATCATTCTTTTACCTACGCCCATTTCTTTCATTAATTGCATGGTTCCGGCCTCCAACACACCGGCACGGACTGTATTTTCTATGGTTTCTCTTGATCTTTTTTCTACAATGACAGAATCAATACCGTTTAAATACAAAAGGTGGGATAAGATTAAACCTGCAGGTCCAGCACCTATGATCCCTACTTGAGTTTTCAAAGACAGTCACCTTCCTGCAATTTTTTGGAAAGGAAAATAGTATGCTTTACACCTGATCATCTCACATTAAGTTGCCACTTCTGCCTGCACTTCGTCAATCAGGTAGGAATAATCCTTTTCACAGAATGTAATAACAGCGTTCCAAGATCCAGAAGACTGACCATCTGCAATATAAGTGGGGAGCCAATGTTTTTTCTTTTTTAATGTGGCTAAAAGCATTGCCAAATGACGGCCACCGGATTCGACCTTTGCCATCCGGGCATATTCAGGAAGCATTTTATAAGCAGATTCATAATCCTTATTCATGATAAATTGAATAAATTGTTTATCCAGAGCATGCTCCGAAGCAGTTGGTTTATTATGTCTTCCACGGACTAAATTATGTGATAAGGCACCGCTTGAAACAAAAACATATTTTTTGTCACTATCTTCCAAAACCTTTGTAATAACTTCGCCCCACTTATATGTTTCTTCCAAACTAGCTGCCAGAGTGACAGATAAATTAACTGTAGGGATTTCACCAGCCCGATTTAAATAACGTAACGGCACAACACTTCCATAGTCCCATACAAAAAACGGATCATTAACTGCCTTCACTTGTATACCTGCTTCAAGTCCAGCTTCATATAAATTTATGCCGAGCTCATGATCTCCCTTGAATTCATACGGTACATCTTTTATAAGATCCGGTGCCTCCAAAGCTGTTAATGTACCCTTGTGATTAGGGGTGGCATCAATATAATGGAAGAATGTTGACGGCCAATGACAAGAAATTAATACAATTGCATCCGGCTTTAATTCTCTTAGTTCTTCCCCTAATTTTTTCATTGCTGTAGCCATTGCTAATTGGAAATCAGGTATTTGATCCTCATGAGTGATACTTGGTACATGCGGAACCAAAAGACTCATTTCGATCGTCATAATAATCTCCCCCCATATTTTTATAATATTCAGATTTTTATTTTTTTAATTTAATTGTTATATTCGACAATTCCGAGTAAAAATCCAGACTGTACATTCCCCCGGTTCTCCCTATACCACTTTGATTAATCCCGCCATAAGGAGTCCGCAAGTCTCGTAAAAACCATGAGTTCACCCAAATATTTCCCGCTTGAATCGATTGAGCAACCCGGTGGGCACGGTTGACATTCTCAGTCCAGATTGTTGCACTTAATCCATAATGAGTATCATTGGCTTGCATAATCACTTCTTCTTCCATATCAAACGGAGTAACAGTAACAACAGGACCGAAAATTTCTTCTTTTATACATATTGATGTTCGTTCAAGACCTGTTATGATTGTTGGCTCTATGTAATAACCTTTGTTTGTATTCTCAGGGGATTTTCCACCTATCAAAATGCTTCCGCCATCATTTCGAGCAGTATTCAAGTAATTGATAACGTTTTCATAATGGTCTTTGCTTATAATCGCCCCTATGTCCGTATTCGACTGTAAAGGATTACCAACTATAAGCTTTTCAGTTGCTTGAATAAATTTATTTAAAAATTCATCCATTATTATTCTTTCAACATAAATTCGTGATCCGCTGAGGAAAACTTCACCTTGATTAACAAAGCTGGATTTAATCGTTGTATCAACAGCTTCATCCAAATTAGCATCAGCAAAAATAATATTGGGATTTTTTCCACCAAGTTCAAATGATAATTTTTTTAATGTGTCAGCAGCTGATTTCATCATTGCTTTGCCGGATGTATGTTCACCTATAAATGAAATTGCAGCAACTTCAGGATGTTTCGATATTTCTTCTCCGACTGGATTCATTCCCGAACCATGCACTAAATTTACTACACCATTCGGTAAACCGGCTTCTTTACATATTTCCATCAAGACGGTTGCAGTCATGGGTGTCCATTGCGATGGTTTTATCACAGCCGTATTTCCCATTGCCAGACAAGGAGCCAATTGCCAAGTTAACAGCATTAATGGAAAGTTCCAAGGATTAATTATACCGACTACACCAACGGGGCGACGATAGGAATAATGAAGAGCAACATCATCTTGTTGATATGAGGTATTTGTCAGGGAAATCATATAATCAGCGAAAAAGTGAAAATGATATGCTGCTCTGGGTATATCAATTTTTTTTGCTATCGTTAGCGGCTTCCCAGTATCAAGTGATTCTAAAAGCGCAAGTTCATCTTTCCTCTCCCATATCAGATCACCGATGCGACGTAAAATTTTGGATTTTTCTTGAAGTGATTTTTTTGACCATGATCCGTCTAAAGCTCTTTTAGCTGCATTTACGGCATACTCTACTTCCAATTTTCCTCCATCAGCCACGGTTCCCAATACTTTCTCATTTGCCGGATTGATATTCTTGAACTCTCTTCCGTCTTGAGAAGGAGTAAACTGACCGTTAATAAAATGTTGGCAATTTATTCCTTTAACTTTGCCATTTGTTTCATCCAATTCAAATCTACTCCTCTTTTGATTTTCCATTATAAATTTTTATTAATAATTTAATTACGTTTTAAAGCTCTCTCAATCATCCCGTTCCGTTTACCGGAACACAACTATTTATTTTCTGAATTTTTTGTATATACTAAATTTAACATTGACCTCCCTATACAAATTTTTATATAAAGGAGATTTTTTTATGATTGATTTCCATACACATTTTATTCCGGAAGAAGTTTTCATATGGATCAAAGAAAACAAGCAAACAATCAATGCAAAATGGAATAAAAGTCCGAATTGCAAAAATGAGTTTTTAATTGTTAACAATAAATGGGGATTTGAGTTAAAGCAGGAGTTTGTAAATATGGAGCTTTATATAACAGAACAAGCTAAAAACGAAATATCTCATTCCGTTATTTCTCCTGTACCCCAACTTTTTTTGTACGAAATGGATTCCACAATAACAAATGAACTTTCCAATGTGTATAATAACGCATTAATCCAATTGCTAAATAAATATCCAAAGAACTTTTCAGCTTTTTGTACTGTTCCGTTAAACGACCCAGAAAAAGCAGCGATCACTTTACACGACTCGATGAAAAAAGGGATTAAAGGAGCAATCATCGGTCCCGGGATCAATGATAAACTATTGTCTGATGATTTTTTCATTCCCTTTTTTGAAGTTGCAAATGATTTACATGCAATCATTTTCATTCACCCGCTCTTAAATAATGATCCTCGAATTAAGAAAAAAAAGATGTCGAATTTAATTGGTGTTCCCTGGGAAACTACTTTATGTGCGCTGGATCTTGTTTTAAGCGGTTTTCTCGATAAGTATCCAAATATTCGTATTTTATTAGCACATGGCGGAGGTTTTCTGCCATATCAACTCGGCAGAATTAACAAAGGTTACGAAATGTGGACGGAAGTTTCATCTGCATTGATGCGTCCTCCATCTGATTATTTAAAACGTATGTGGTATGACACAGTATTGTGGAATAAAAACAGTCTTCAGTTATTAATATCTACGGTAGGCAAAGAGCGAGTAGTATCAGGCTCTGATTTTCCTTTTGATTTATCTGAATGGCCGCCTGAAGTTACTCAGGCAAGAGGTGCATCATCACTTTTGGGGAAAAACGCCAAAGCCTTAAAATAAAAATGATTTAAGAGAGGAATTCCGGTTTTTTCCGGAATTCCTCTTTTTTCCAATTCCAACTAAATATACCTTGATTATCGCCTTAATTTGTTGTAATTTATAGTAAATACTATAATTTCTGCAAATTAAAACTGAATATTACAAATTCTTATCGAGAGAGGTTAAGGGAACTGGCCCGATGACGCCTCAGCAACCAGTCAGCCTCGCTGACCCGGTGCTAATTCCAGCAGGGGAATCCCCTGAAAGATAAGAAGATGCTATGGAAGAATCCAAGGGCTCTTCTTACGGAGTCCTTTTTTATTTTTAAGGAGGGAACAAAATTGACAATGAAACAAATCGAGTCCAAGCTGGTTCAAATCGGAAACCGCAGCGAAAATGTAACAGGTGCGGTCAACCCCCCGATTTATTTATCAACGGCTTACCGCCATGCGGGGATCGGCCAGTCGACCGGCTTTGATTACACGCGTACGAAAAATCCGACCCGGGCATTGCTGGAAGAACATTTTGCTCGGCTGGAAGAAGGCGACCAGGCTTTTGCCTGCAGTTCGGGAATGGCGGCCATCCAACTTGTGCTGTCCCTTTTTGAAAAGGATGATGAAATTGTCGCCTTCAATGATTTATACGGCGGAACATACCGGCTATTTAATCAATATGAACAGACATACGGCATCAAAACTACATATGTGAAAGTGAACGATTATGAAAAACTGGAAGCTTCGATTAATGAAAAAACGAAAGCTGTTTTTATCGAGACTCCGACAAATCCGCTGATGATCGAAACGGATATTAAAAAGGTAGCAGAAATTACGAAAAAACATAATGTCCTTCTAATTGTCGACAATACCTTTCTAACCCCGTATTTGCAAAAACCAATCGCCTGCGGTGCGGATATCGTCGTCCACAGTGCGACGAAATACATCGGCGGGCACAATGACTGTCTGGCAGGGCTTGTTGTGGCAAAAGGAGAAGAACTTTGTGAAAAGCTCGCCACTAACCATAATGCCATCGGTGCGGTACTCTCCCCGTTTGACAGCTGGCTTTTAATCCGTGGTTTAAAAACATTGCACGTCCGGATGGAAGCCCACCAAAACAATGCTAAACAAATTGTGGCATTCTTGCGGAACCGGCCGGAAGTGACCGATGTTTTATATCCGGGTAAAGGCGGCATGGTTTCCTTCCGGCTGAAAGACAAATCATGGATCGATCCGTTTCTGCAAAATTTAAAGCTGATCACGTTCGCTGAAAGTCTCGGCGGCGTGGAAAGCTTCATCACCTATCCGGCAACCCAGACCCATGCCGATATTCCGGAAGAAGTACGGATCCAAAACGGCCTGGACAATCGTTTAGTCCGTTTTTCCGTCGGAATTGAACATATTGAAGACCTGAAAAATGATCTTGACCAGGCGCTTGTAAAATGTTCGGCGCAACCCGCCGGACCAAGCATATAATTTTTCCCCCTTTACCAGAGAGCGGGCGCTGTCTCAGAAAGCGGCCGCTCCTTTATTTTTCCCATACCGGAACATTCCCCCAGGATTTCCCTTTTAAATTGCAAAAGAAAGTGCCTTTCAGCCGATTTCCTCTTTAAGCGGAAAAAGGATGCATTCAAATGAAAGCGCTTTTCACATAAGATAAAAGTACAAGAACAAAGCAACACATCAAAAGTTTAAAATATAACAACTAAATGGAGGTTACGCTATGAAACGGATTTTACTTGCTTGCTCATCAGGAATGTCGACAAGTCTTTTAGTCTCCAAGATGAAAGATGCCGCAGAGAACAAAGGAATTGAAGCAGAAATTTGGGCCGTTGCCCAGGATAAGGCATTATCGGATATGGAAAAAGCAGATGTTTTGTTGATCGGGCCGCAAATGCGCTTTTTGAAAAAGAAGTTTGAAGCGGAGGCGGAAAAAGTCGGAATTCCCGTTGATGTCATTGATCCGGTCGCTTACGGACGTGTCGATGGCGAAGCTGTTCTTAACAAAGCATTGGAATTGCTCGGGGAAAAATAATCCCGATTGATCATTCGAAGGAGGAAATCAAATGAACAGGTTTATGGAAGTGTTGGAAAATGTTTTACTCCCCATTGCCGACAAACTAAACAACAACCGCTACTTAACGGCATTGCGGGACGGATTTATGGTCGCTTTACCGCTGATTATCTTCGGTTCAATCTTTGTGGTTATCGCCAACTTGCCGTTTTTGGACCGCGTGATCAGCCCGGAAGCATATGAAGCTTACCAAAATGCGCTCGGTCCGGCCTCTGCAGCAACGTTAAGCATTATGGGACTGTTTGTCATCGTCGGAATTGCGTATAAACTGACTGAATCATACGGCGGGGAAGCCATTTACGGCGGAGTTGTCGCACTGGCAGCTTTCCTCATCTTAAATCCGCAGGAACTGGACGGGGTCTCCGGGGTAATTCCGACATTCATTCTCGGTGCCCAGGGGTTATTCTTAGGAATCATTACTGCATTTATTGCAGCGGAATTATACCGTTATTTTGTACAAAAGAATTGGACAATCAAAATGCCCGCAGGCGTGCCGGATGCAGTGGCTCGTTCCTTCAGCGCACTTATTCCGATCGCTTTAACATTGTCCATCTTCCTGGTCGTACGGATTGTATTCAGCTTTACACCGTTTGAAACGGTACAAAACTTTATTTATACCATTATTCAACAACCGTTAACAGCATTAGGATCGAGCTTGCCGGCCACCATTCTGGCCGTACTGTTAATCCAAATTTTCTGGTTCTTCGGCCTGCACGGTCAAATCATTATCAACTCTGTCTTTGACCCGATCTGGTATGCATTAAACGACGAAAATTTAAAGGCTTTCCAGGCCGGTACCGAATTGCCGAACGTCATTACCAAACAGTTTGTCGATACATTCCTCGTTGGTATGGGCGGTACAGGAATGACTTTGGCTGTTGTACTGTTGATCTTCTTAATCGGCAGAAGCCGACAAATTAAAGAATTGGGTAAGTTAGGCGGACCGCCGGGAATCTTTAACGTTAACGAACCGATTATTTTCGGACTTCCGATTATTTTAAACCCGCTGGTTATTATTCCGTGGCTGCTGGCACCGGTCGTCGTAACAATTGTGACCTACTTCGCAATGTCTACCGGGCTCGTGCCAAAACCGGCAGGTATTATTGTACCATGGACAACACCGATCGGCATCAGTGGTTTTCTAGCAACAGGAAACTCCTGGCGGGGAGCCGTTATGCAAATTGTAAACTTGCTGATCGTTATGGCAATTTGGTGGCCGTTCTTGAAAATCATTGACAAAAACTATTACGAAAGTGAAAAAGGACAAGATAAAACCAAAACGAAAACGGCTAAAAAAGCGGCCGGCAACTAAAATGGGACAGGGTGGGCCTGCACCGCACTTCGCAGGTGCCATCCTCTTCTGTTGAATTTTAAAGTTTGGAGTGAACGTGATGAATAAACCCGATCGAATTACCGAGATTTCTTTTCAAATTATTTTACATGCCGGAAACGGACGGTCCAGTGCCATGGAAGCCATCCAGGAGGCAAAAGAAGGAAACTTTGATGAAGCCGACCGCCTCATTGAAGATGCCAATGCCGAACTTAGCAAAGCCCACGGTTTACAAACAAAGCTGATTCAGGAAGAAGCCGGGGGAAAAACAAATATTGTCAATGTAATTTTAATCCACGCCCAGGACCATTTAATGACGGCGATGACCGTACGGGATCTGGCCATTGAAATCATTGATATTTACCGGAACAAATAAAAGGAGGAACCGCACATGACTGTTCAATATCAATTCCCGGAAGAATTTTGGTGGGGAAGCGCTACATCCGCAACACAAATCGAAGGAGCGGCCAATGAAGGCGGTAAAGGAAAAAATATTTGGGATTACTGGTACGAAATTGAACCAAACCGCTTCTTTGACGAAGTTGGACCCGAAGTTACCTCTGACTTTTATCATCGGTACAAAGAAGATATCAAGCTGATGAAAGAGTTCGGGCATAATACGTTCCGCCTTTCTATTTCCTGGTCCCGGCTTATCCCCGGGGGACGGGGAGAAGTTAATCCGGAAGCCGTAGAATTTTACAATAATGTCATTGATGAACTTATTGCAAACGGCATCGAACCGTTTGTGAACATCTTCCACTTCGACATGCCTCTGGAGCTGCAACAGGAAGGCGGCTGGGAAAGCCGGGAAGTCGTGGAAGCTTACCGGGAATATGCCATCCAATGTTTTCGCCTCTTCGGCGACCGGGTGAAAAAATGGTTTACATTTAATGAACCGATCGTACCGGTTGAAGGCGGTTATTTATACGATTTTCATTACCCGAACATTGTCGATTTTAAAAAGGCGGTCCAAGTAGCTTACCATACAATCCTGGCCAGTGCAAAGGCCATTGAAGCTTTCCGGGAAACAGCACCGGAAGGAGGAAAAATCGGGATCATCCTCAACTTGACCCCGTCTTATCCGCGGAGCCAAAACCCGCACGATGTAAAAGCAGCGCATATTTGTGATTTGTTTTTTAACCGGAGTTTCCTTGATCCTTCAGTAAAAGGGGAATTTCCGGAAGATTTAATCAGGATTTTAAAAGAGCACGGACATTTACCCGTTGTGGAAAAAGGCGACTTGGAACTGATTAAAAACAATACAGTAGATCTTCTCGGGGTCAACTATTACCAGCCCCGCCGCGTCAAAGCGAAGGAACATTTGCCGAATCCGTACAGTCCCTTCATGCCCGACTGGTTTTTCGATTACTATGAAATGCCAGGCAGAAAAATGAACCCGTACCGCGGTTGGGAAATATACGAAAAAGGTGTTTATGACATCATGATCGACCTGAAAGAAAATTACGGCAACATTGAATGTTTTATCTCGGAAAACGGCATGGGTGTTCAAAATGAAGAACGGTTTTTACAGGACGGCCAAATCCAGGATGACTACCGGATCGAATTTATCAAAGGTCATCTCAAATGGCTGCACAAGGCAATTCAGGAAGGATGCAATGTCAAAGGCTACCATCTCTGGACATTCATGGACAACTGGTCCTGGTCCAATGCTTATAAAAACCGGTACGGATTAATCTCCATCGATTTGAAGACCCAAAAAAGAACACCGAAGAAAAGCGCCTACTGGTATAAAGCGCTCTCCGAAAACAACGGTTTTAACGACTAAAGTTAAAAAGGTTCTGGTCCGCTTGGATCAGAACCCTTTTTTCATTCCGGCAGCCGGACAAATGACCTTCATAAAACCAACAGACTCCGTTGATTTGAAGGGTAATACATAAAAATATTTTAATTTATCATAAAATTTTTGAAATTATTTACTTTTATAAAAAGATGTGACATTATTTCTACGACAAAGTCATTTTTCATCATACGATTAAAGAACAAAGAAAAGAAAACGCTCTCTTTCCATTCATCATCTGTCAGAGAGGTAATGCGGGACAAAAGTTATGGTGTCTTTCAATTGATGTTTCCGGAACAAGTTATGTTATAATTAAATTTGTTAACCATTTTACAAACTTTGTCACAGCGTTTATATCCCGACCAAAGGAGGTCCTCCATTTGTTAAGCGCCCGCATGGAAAAAATTTTACGTGAATTGATGGCGGCAAAAAATCCCGTTACCGGTTCCTATCTGGCGACCATTAACGGAGTTACGACTCGGACAACACGGGAAGATATAAAAAACCTCGGATCAATCCTGAAAGAACACGGGGCTACAATCACTTCCATTATTTCCAAAGGATACCTGCTGGAGATTAAAGATAATCATAAATTCCGCAAGTTTTTGCAAACCCTTTCCCAAAACAATTCAGCGGACGGGAAAATACCAGATACACCGGAAGAGCGCGTAACCTATATCATCCGCAAAATTTTATTGAACGATTATATTAAACTGGATGACCTCGCTGATGAATTATATATCAGCCGGTCGACCATCCAGCAGGACATGAAACATGTCAGAAATATATTACAAAAATACGGCATTTCCCTCGAACCCCGGCCGAACTACGGGTTAAAGGCGGTCGGCGATGAGATAAAGAAACGTTTTTGTTTATCGGAATATTTATTTGAACGCAATGAAAAAAAGAAAAGTCCGTTCTTTACCCCGCTTTCTTCTTCCCTTTCCGAAGAAGAAGTCAACAAAATCAAAAGCATTATTTTGAAAAAAATCGACACCTATCAAACTACCCTTTCCGATATTGCAATCAACAATTTGCTCATCCATATCGCCATCGCCTGTGAACGGATCATTTCCGGCCACTATGTCGCCATGTACCATTCGGATGTCCAGGAAATTAAAAAGCAGAAGGAATTCGATGTGGCAAAAGAAATTGTCAAGGATGTCGAGCAGCTTTATCATATCCGTTTTCCCCAGGAAGAAGTCGTCTACATTGCCATGCATTTATTAGGCACAAAATTACTGTCGCAAACAAAAGATGAATTCGACCATGTGATCGATGAAGAAATTTTTCAGCTGGTCACGTTCATCCTGGAAAAAATTGAAGAACAACTGGAACTGGATATTAAAGATGATGAAGAGCTAATTTACGGCCTGAGCCTCCATTTAAAACCGGCCGTCAACCGGATCAAGTTCGGCATGAACATCCGGAATCCGATGCTGGAAGATATAAAAAATAACTATCCGCTCGCCTATGAAGCCGGAATCATTGCCGGGATCGCGATCAAAGAATTAACAGGCATTGAAATTGATGAAAACGAAACTGGTTATATCGCCCTGCACATCGGAGCGGCCATTGAAAGGAAAAAGCTGGATGCCGGTCCAAAACAGTGCCTGATCGTTTGTGCATCCGGGATGGGAACCGCACGGCTGATCTACTACCGTTTAAAATCCTACTTCGGCAACAATTTAAAAATTGCCGGGACGACCGAATACTATAAACTAAAACAATATGATCTTACAAATATTGATTTTATCGTCAGTTCCATACCGGTGACCATGCCGTTTGATATTCCCGTCATTGAAGTAAACGCCGTCATTGGTGAAAAAGACTTGCAAAAGATTGAAAAATTCCTTGTCAAACAACAAATCAAACCGGCGGTCAGTTCTTTCTTTTTGGAAGACTTTATGTTTTTACAACAAACGTTTTCCGGCCGCGATGACGTTCTCCAATTTTTAAGTAAAAATCTCATGGACAAAGGAATCGTCGGTCCTGATTTTCTCAAGGCGGTGCACGAACGCGAAGAAGTCGCTTCAACGGCTTTCGGAAATCTTGTGGCGATTCCACACCCCATTTCGCCCCAGTCTTCCCGGACGCTTGTCAGTACATGCACCCTAACCAAGCCGGTACTATGGGCGGATACACCAGTCCAAATTGTTTTTTTACTTTGCGTCAAAAAGAACAGCCGGGAAGATTTGCAGGAAATGTACGATTTACTCGGAAACATTATTGAAGATAAAGAGATGGTGCAAAAAATCTTGAAAGCAAAAACATACCGTGATTTTATCCGGATTATTCAAGAATAATCCGGAGCCGGAAGACCGTCCCGGTGATGGTCCACTTTTTTACTCATACATGTTACAATACACACAAATAGATGAAATAGAAAGGGTTCAGATCATGGAGCATATTAAACTGGTAATTTTTGACATGGACGGCCTGCTGTTTGATACAGAACCGGTCTATTACCGGGCATTCAAACGGTCGGCGGAGAAGTTGGGTTATGAAGTTTCCTTTGATACGTATTTAAAATGTGTCGGTGTTACCGATGAAACAGGAAAAGAAATCATGGCCGGCATATACGGAAAAAATGCCCAGATATTGCAAGTTTTTGATCACTACCAGGAAGAGTTTAAAAAAATTATTGATGAAGAAGGAATCAGCGTGAAACCGGGGGTTGAAGAACTGCTTGATGTCCTTGATCAAAAAGAAATTAAAAAATGCATTGCTTCCTCAAGCGCCCGGGAAACGATTGAAAAAAATGTAAAAGTCACCGGATTGGAAAACCGCTTCGACTTTTACGTCAGCGGCCTGGAAGTGAAAAACGGTAAGCCGGCTCCCGATATTTTCCTGGAAGCCGCCCGCCGGGGGAACGTCCGTCCGGACGAAGCAATCGTCTTTGAAGATTCCCGCCACGGACTGGAAGCGGCAGTGGCGGCGGACATCCCGTGCATTATCGTTCCCGATTTAATCGAACCGGATGAAGAGATGCGCCGGAAAGCCTTCAAAATCATCAGCGATTTAAGTCAGGCAGCTGAATTATTCCGGAAATCATAACTTTAATAATGGAAAAACCTGTGTCCGCATATTCCGGACACCGGTTTTTATCTTTTTTTAGGGATGTGAAACGATCAGTTGCGCCTTTCCTTCCAGACGGAATTCCTCTGTTCCGTAGGGAAGAATAAAGTTCATTCCTTTCTTTAATTCAAAACGGTTCCCGCCGAGCAGTAAATCCGCCTGTCCATCGATGACACTGACTTGCAAAAAGTCACCGGTCAAATCCTTTGTTGTTTCCCCGTCGAGATTCCAATGATAAACAGTAAAATATTGTTCATCGATTAACATTGTTTCTGTCAATCCGCCGGTTGTTGTCACCTTTTTCTCTGTCTTTACATCTTCATGGGGAATGTTTGTGACCTGTCTTGCCTTGTCCAAATGCAGCTCCCGTTTATTTCCGTTTGCATCCACCCGGTCATAATCATAAACACGGTATGTAATATCCGAGCTTTGTTGTGTTTCCAAAATGACCGTTCCTTTGCCAATGGCATGAATTGCGCCGCTGGGCACATAGAAAAAGTCTCCCGCTTTTACTTTCACCCGGCGCAAAAGCTTGTCCCACTCGCCATTCTCTACCATCCGGTCAAATTCTTCTTCCGTTTCCGCATGATGGCCAAGAATTAATTCAGCATCTTCTTCAGCGCTTAACACGTACCAGCACTCCGTTTTTCCATATGGTTCATTTTCCACCTTCCGGGCAAACTCATCGTCCGGATGGACTTGGACGGAAAGATCATGGTTGGCATCCAATATTTTTACAAGAAGCGGATATTCTCCCTTTTTCCCATCCTTTCTATTAAACAACTCCCCGTGGTCATTCCACGCATCCAGTAATGTTTTTCCCTTTAATTCCCCGTTTGTAATGGTGCTCGGACCGTGGGGGTGGGCGGAAATCACCCATGCTTCACCCGTTTTTTCGGAAGGAATCGGATATTGAAATTCGGCTTTTAATTTGCTGCCACCCCAAATGCGTTCATGAAACGTCGGTTGTAAAAAAATCGGTTCGTTTTTGTACATGGAAATCACCTGTCTTGTTTTTTATTTCACATTTATCATACCCAGGGATGATCTGACGGAAAGGTTTCCTTTGACCGGACTTTTTTTCTCCGGTTTTTCGTTTTTTCGTCAAAAATCCGTCAGGGCTTTGATCACGGACATTTCCGTCCGGTTTTTACTGCTATACGGCCGTGACTTGGCTCCCTATCGGATATTTCTTTTCGTATTTCCATATATAATGTCCGTTAGGAAGCCTCTATTGGCCACTGAGAAAGTTTTTCCGGTTCATATGCTCGACAAACTCTTTCAACCTGACATAAATAATCTTGTTATCCTTATTTATGTCCATTAATGCTCTGCTAACAGACATTCAAAATGGATTTTTCTCTTTCAATGGCTATTAAAAGTATCGTAACGGACAATTTCTTACTTTTTTCCAGCCACATGTCCATTAGACATCCGCTATTGGACATTCCATCCCGTTGTCTGCGTCCTGTTGTCCATTAAAAAATGCATCTACTTCATTATAATACAAAACTGGCATATTTTCCTTTTCCTTCCAATGATACACATCCATTTGTCAGCATTTTGCCTTCCCCGGGATGTTCCGGGTTCCGGGGCGTAAATTTTACCGGTTATTGCCCGTTAACTTTTTTACCGCCCGCGGCATCTCCCGTTTTTCTCCTGTTATCACTCAAACTGTACAAAACCTGGATTAAATTTAACTTTTTCAATAGGTCGAACCTCTCCATCAGTTTTTCTGGATCTTTCTCAATAAACACTTCATCGAGCCGGTTGATTCCGTCTTTATAAAGATGTAAAGTTTGTTTCCAGGCCTTGCTTTGGAAAACTGCATCCCAGTCCGCCCAGGATCCTTGATTACCGTTGATCACCTTCAGCTTTTTCAACAATTCTTCCCATAACCAGTAAAAAAATTGAATCCAAATATTGACATACCAGGGAAAGTAGGGAAAACGGCCGTCACCGTGCATTAACCATTTAGCCGGCTCCAACAGCGGTTTCGCCACAGCCAGGAACAACTTTCTGTTCATTTTCCACTTTTGCGGAACCGATGCGCTCACTTTTACAATATCTTTTGACATGAACGGCTCGTAACTTTTAAACAGCCTTCGGTTTCCATAAATATTCGAGATGTTCATATTCATAGAAGCCGGCCAAAGTTCAAACCATTCCCCGGCCGATTCATGCCGGAATGTTTTCACATAGTTGAAATGGTCGCGGCGGCGCTTTTCGATTTCCGCCAGAACTTCCGGGGAAAAGACGTCATGCTTTAGCGGATTGGCTGGTGAATAATGTTTGCTTTTCAAATCCGGTAAAAAAGGCAGCCGGGTGGAGCCGCGGATTTTCCGGATTCTCGCCCCTTTCAACAGGGCATCGGAGAACAAGCCGCCGAATACAGCCGGATATTCTGCCAGTTTGCAAGTTTTATGGAAAAGATATGTGTGTACATGATGGTATTGAGCGCCGCCGCCGACAAGCTCGTGGCAAACCGGCAACATATCAATATAATGGGTTTTTTTGCGGAATTTGACGTGAAAACGGGCACCATATGCTTCCGCGGCCTTTTTTGCAATTTTCCCTTCCCGGTTCATCGAATCCAAAAACACAAAGGCATCCCGGATTTTCTCTTTCGGCAACAGTCCCGAAAGCAGGCGGGAATCTTCACCGGCACTGATAAACTGGGCGATATGGTCCATTCCCCGGGTGACTTCAACGACGTAGCGGTGTAACGCCTGCCTTACCGTAACGGCCGCTTCATGAATGGATGAGAAAGCCGTTTTTTCTTCCGGAAGCCAGTAATGTTGTTCCGTGTACCGGTCCGTTTCCCCGTGAATTTCATGCACTGATGCCGGAGCGGCCTGCCTGATGTTTTTGTAAACGGTGTACGGATAAGTGACGACACCATGCAAAATAAAGTCGGCTTCGGACACCGGATCAATGTTTTCCGCTTCACCGCATACCCCGGCCAATGCGTCGACATGGGTGGAAAGCATAATATTTCCGTTTTCTTTATAAATATATACGGGAATAAAAGACATTAAATCGGTAATACAATGCACATCCCCCGTCATTTTATGGACGGAAAAAACAACAAAAGGACCGCTCAAATCTTCATCCCATTTCATCTCGCCGGCCAGCCACCGTTCAAAAACCGCCTGGGTTCCCTCGTCACTTGTCTCATCCCGTAAAAATAAATTATCCCGGAATGTCAGCACCGGACCGCCGATCACGGTAATGATGTACCGCTCCGTTTCGTATGTTTTAAAACCGTTATACAAATTACGGCTGACTGCGAGCGATCCCCAAGGACCATGAAATTCTTTAATTCCCGGCCGGTCCCCGTCCAAATAAATCCGGCTGATTTCTTCCGCCAGCACTCCTTCTTCCATTCTCTTCCTGGAAAAAATAAAATCACTCATTACGCTCGTCACCTGCCGCTTCCATTTCCCGTTTTTGGTCAAATTTTCCGCATAACCTCAGGGTAATTACAATCAACAGCAAATTCAGCATGGCACCCGTAATTCCGTATAAAGCGACTGCGGTCAAGTCGCTTTTGAAAAGAAAATAACCGGCAGCCAGCGCCAAAATCCGGATGGCCAGCTGGAATATCGTAAAAACCAGGTGAAATGACTGGGCATGCAAAACGGGCAAGGCCCGGACGCTCGGCTGGTTCATAAAGGCAAAAAGAATCCAGAGGGAAAGCCACCGGGCATACTCCCCCGCCAGCGTCCATTCGCTGCCGAACACGAAGGCAAACAACCACGGACCGAAAAGAATAACGAGTCCATAGGGAACGAGACCGACGAGGGCAAGGGAAAGCGTGGCTTTTCGCACAAGCCGGGTCAGCGGCTCGCCGCAGTTTGCCGCTTCTGAAATCCGTGGATAGAACACATCCCCGACGGACTTGCCGATCAATGCCGACGGAACGTTTAACACCGTCCGGCCAATAGAATAAAAACCGGCAGCTGCCGGACCGAAGAGGGACGTCAGCATCAAAACCGGTATACTTTGCGAAACGGCGTTTAAAAACACTTGCGGCGCTCGGAAAACCGGGAAATCATAATGTTTTTTGGCTAATTTTTTCAATGCCGGCCGGTATTGCAACAAATTAAACGTTAACGGTTTCCCCGCCCGCCTCGAAAGCCGGTACATAAGGAAACTGCGCAATCCGTCCTGAACAGTGGAAAATAATACCAAGACGAGCGCATGGGGATAAATAAAACCGAATCCCGCTTTACCTCCATGAACAAGGAGCGCCTGCACCACCGAAGTGCGCGCTGACACCTGGAATTGCTTTGTACGGATTAACCATTGCTCCATCACTTGGAGAAGACCACCGAAAAAAATCGCCACCGGAATCAGAAATAAGTAAGAGCCAATTTCTTCAATATTAAAAACCTCAATGACCGGCTCCCGGAAAATGATAAAAATGAATGCGGATAAGACAGTCATCGCCAGAGTCACAAATACAGATAAATGGGCAATTCCTCGGGCATCGCGGTCATCTTCCGGCAGCACAATGGCAATCGGATACGTCAATGCGGCAACCGGTACAAATATACCGATCATGGACACAAATGTCCCCATAATCCCGTAATTTTCAGGTCCGTACAAACGGGTAATCACCGGCGACAGCAGCATCGCAATAACCTGGGCCGCCGCCGTTCCCGATACCATAATAAGCACATTGCGGATAAACGGATGTTTGATTTTTCCTGCAAGCTTCTTCATAATCCCTTTTCGTCCTTTTTTGATGACAGTTTCTATAACTAAGCATACCTGTAATTTATTAAACAGAAAACAAGAATCTGTAAAATTTTCCAAATTTCTGCTTAAAAACAGTGCTTCAACCTCTTTCCATTTTACCACCTGGCTCAACCTTGTAAGTATGATCAAGATAATATATCTCCGAAGCCTAGACAACCGGACGAAATCTGCTCTAACTATACTTTTCCTTATTTTCCCGTTTCTAGTCAATAGAATAAAATCATGATAGCACCGGACAGTGAAAGATGAAAAGAGCAGGCACCGGTCCTGCTCCTTCATCATGTATGCTTGTTATAGAAAATGGATTTTCGGGATTGTTCGGTTTTATTTCATTAAAATAATATTGTTTTTACCTGATTTTGCTTCATATTTATATCAACTCTTCCGCCGGATACCGAAAGTTCACCGGTCTTTTCTTCATTTAAGTTTCCTTCAAAGACTTTATCCTTTCCGACAACTACAGATTGGGTCACCGCTTGTTCACCCGGATTGTACATCCTTAACACAAGCTCGCCGGAATTCTCGGATTTTTTCAATGTGCTGATCACAGCAGAATTCGTTACTTCTTTCAACAAGCTGAATTGTAAAGGTGTATCAATTCCGGACGGATTCAACTTCATTGCATCATAAGGGATTTTATTGTAAGTTCCGATATCTGTTGTATATTCTTTTGCCCTCCGGCTCACACGTCTTAAAATTTCCGGTCCGTTTACTGTTGTGATGGCAAATTCCAAATCCAGCCCGCCGATCATTTGTGAATCCGGAGTCGGAAGTTTAATTCCGCTCGGCCGTCCCGGTCTGCGGGCCAATTCAGCTTTGCCGAGAACGCCAACGCTTCTGAACAGCGTAACCGCAATCGTATCGTACTGATCTCCGACAATTTCATATTCCCGGGTGCTGTTCGTTAACACGAATACCCCGTAATCATCATCTTTTATTCCAACATACGAAAGCATCGGATAAATGGCGTCCGGTCGTTCGGACCAACCTTCTTCCTCCCAAATATCCATGGCCGGATCTTTCACATGCCTTTTTATCGTTCCGAACTGATTATCGGCATAGGAAAAACGGGAAGCAATTTGTGCAGGAACATATGCACGCAACCGGTGGTCTTTGGCACGGTTATTAATTTTTGCCTTAATTTTGATCAGCGGTTTGTCATTTGGCACCGTAATGTTCCAGGTGACCTGGACTTCGCTGCTTCGTTTACCTGATTTCCGTTCGTTTAAATCAGCCGGAACCGGTAAAGTCAGCTGGATTTCAATGTTTCCTTCATACTGATTTTGGACCGCTTTCCATTCTGCCTGTACATCACGGCTGTAGATCGGATGATCATTCTCAAGCGGTGAGTAATCATATTCATCACCATCATCACCGCTGTTTTCCAGCAACAGAACTTGTTTAAATTCCTTGTTTGCCTGTTTGTCAGTTATGTTTAATGTTCCGTTATCATTCACCGTGATGGAGTAATAATCCGTCTCAATGACTTTCTTTTCTTCCAGTGTATGTCCCGGCAATGTGTTTTCCTCTGTTACAAAATAAGTCTTATATCCCATTGCCGGAATCTCATCGGAAAACTGAACGGTATATTTGTAGAAAGGATCATAGTTTCCATAATGGACGATTTGCCGGTCGATTAATCCCGGGTCCATCTCTTCTTTTTTCAATATTTCAAACTCGATTTTCTTTCCGCCGCAATCTTCAAGGCCAAAAACAGGCAGCTTTGTAATTATGGTCGCAGTAACCGTTTCATGCCGATCATACGGAAGCAGGTTAAATGCGGTCAACCGGTCCTCTTTCCGCTCCGTTTGGATGGAGTCGGTAATTTTTCTCTTGTAAAAATCAATGAGCCTGTCCGTTTTTTCCTCGGCAATGAACAGCCGGTTTAAAATCTCCCGGTGAACTTTGTCGGAACAGCAGCATCCGATACTGTCGTGGGCATGGTTTTTCATGATTTCTTTCCAGATTAATTCAATCAGACCGTGATGATACTCAAAGCCCAGACTGTATGCGATGGAAGCCAGCGGTTCCAATATATTAGTAATTTTATTTTCTACCCGTGTATTTGCCGCTTTAATATCCATCCGGGTGGAATAGATGCTGCGGTGTACCCGCATATACTTTCCGTCCAAAAACTCTCCCCGGATCACCGGCAGATTTTCATTTTTTTCAATTTCTTTTAACAGATTATCATAATTGCTCAGGAAAAACTCTCGGTCCGGATACAGTTTTCTGAGCTTTTCCATGATGGTAAAAATATTTTTTTGAATCGGCATTTGATCATGCCCGTTAGGCACTAGAATATGCTCACTCGTTGCGCCCCTGTCCAGAACGGAAAAGTATTTATCCATCCGTTCCTTCAATTCCTCTTCATCTTCCGGTAAGTATTTCCCGATGGCATAGCCGAGCGGGAGCAACTGGACCAGCACCCTGGATCCGTCGTCACTTTCCCAGTAAAACTCGGTTCGGTCGGTACCATGCCGTTCGGACGTCCCCCGCCAGAAAATGGAGTATTCAATGTCGAAACCATTTAAAATCATGGGCATCTGGGAAGATTGTCCGAAAGAGTCCGGAAGATAACCAATCATCATCGGATTGCCGAATTCCTTACTGTCTTTCAATCCGTACAATAAGTTCCGGACAATGGATTCAGCACCCACAACCATTTCATCCGTCTGAGTATACCAGGGTCCGATGATTAATTTTCCTTGTTGGACAAGTTTCTTTACCCGTTCTTTATTTTCCGGTTTGACGGCAAAATAGTCTTCCAAAACTGCCGTTTGCCCGTCTAACACGTAATATGGATAATCCGGATTATTCTCCAGCATGTCCATAATTTCTTCCATATTATTTACAAGCAATATACGGGACTCTTCCGTGGAAAAATACCATTCCCGGTCCCAATGCATGTGCGGGACAATATGCACTTTCTTCACTAAGCTTCACTCCCGTTGTTAAATTTAAGCAGCCATCTTTTTCTGTTCTTCTTTCTTTATTTTTCCTTTCCTTGTGGCGATCAAAAGGAACATTGAAATTGCAGCACCTAAAATAGCAGCACCGAGCCAGATGATGCCTGCCAGTATAATCGGTTGTCCGTCCAACAATGCAAGGGAGAAAATTCCTGCTCCCGGAACACTCAGCTCTACGCCGAGGTATGCGACGATAGCGCCGGTGACCACCGATCCGGCAATGAACGAAGGAAGTACCCGCAGCGGGTCTCTGATAGCGAACGGAATCGCTCCTTCCGTGATGCCGGCAAGACCGAGCAACCATGTTTGTTTACCGATTTCCTGTTCTTCTTTCGTGAAATATTGCTTTCCTAAGGCAGTGGCCCCTGTTACTGAAAAGGCAGAAACCATTTTTACCGATGCAAAGGCTGCATACGGAACAAAGTTTCCGTTGGCCATTGATGCAATGCAAAACGCGTAAGCAGCTTTGTTTACCGGACCGCCGAGGTCAAAGGACACCATTGCGCCGATGACCGCTCCTAGAATCAGGGCGTTTGTCGTTCCAGCGAGTCCGTCAAGCCAGCTTGTCAAACTCTCGTTAATCCATGCCAGCGGTTCGCCGATGACAAATAACATGACCGAACCGACAACAAGTGTACCGACTACGGGGTATACCCAGAAACTGACAAAACCGGCAAAGGTACCTTTCGGCTGTACATACGTTTTCAACCATTTTAAAAAGTAACCGGCCAACAGACCGCCCAGCATTCCGCCTAAAAATCCGCTGCCAATCAAGTTCGCCGCCAGCCCTGCTGCAAAACCGGGACCCAACGCTGGCTTGTCGGCAATGGAATAGGCCATATATGCGGCTAATACCGGAACCATTAATTGTCCGAGCAGACCGCCTCCGAGCTGCCTTAACAGCCAGAGCCATGAACCTTCCGTATCATAAAGCTCCTGGAGTCCAAAGGCCTGGGCAATAAAGACGGCGGCTGTTAATGTCATACCACCGGCAATGATGATCGGAATCATGTAAGAAATACCGGTTAACAGAGAATCCTTCACTTCGGTTCTCCAGGATTTTTTATTTAAATTTCCTATTTCAGAAGTTTCCGAAGATTTTGACTGTTTATATTCACCTTTTTCCTGTTTATCCGACAACTCTACCGCTCTTTGAACGATTGCCTTTGCGTTTTTTAACGGATCGGCAACTGTTGTTTGAATTTGCGGCAGATGGCTGTAACGCTCTTCACCTTTTATGGCGACATCATTGGCCAAAATGACCGCATCAGCCTTTTTCAACAATTCAACCGAATGTTCGTCTTCAATTCCATTAGCGCCTTGTTTTTCAACATAGACTTCCGCACCGAGTTCTTTTCCGGCTTGTACTAAAGCTTCGGCAGCCATATACGTATGGGCAATACCGGCCGGACATGCGGTGACGGCCAAAATAGTTTTATTTGTTTTGTTTTTTGCAGCGCTCACATTTTCCTTCTTCTCAAATTCATCCAAATGATGATAAAGTTCTTCACTGCTTGTTGATTTCAACAATAAATTTTTATACGAAGGATTTGTTAAGCGTGTCACTAACTCTGCCAGTACATTTAAATGCGTGCTTCCGGCTTCTGTTTCCGGAATGGCAAGCAGAAAAACAATTTCGACTTTATTGTCTGGATCAATGCTTTCCCAATCTGAAAGCGGTGTTTTTAATGTTGCTACGGCAAACGCGGCTTCCTTCACCGCTGTGGATTTCCCGTGGGGAATCGCCAGTCCGCCTTCAAAACCGGTGGGAGACAGTTTTTCCCGCTCATATACCGCTTGGAGAAAATCACTTTCAGATGTTAATTTTCCTGCTTCATAAAGTTTCTTTACTAAATGATTGATCACTTCATCTTTTGACCTGAATTCGCTTCCAACTTGAATTAAATCAGGTGAAGTTAGTGATCTGAGTTCCACTGTAATCACCTTCCTTACGGGGATGTTTTTTTGTAAATTCATCATAACAGAAGAAAAATAAGAAGAACCGATTCTTCTTATTTTTATACAAAGGTTTTTATTTAAAAAATTTTTCTGTGTATTTATGCACGAAACGAATACAACTTCCAAAATTTTTGAGATAATGCTTGTAAAACGATCATAACGGGCGTGTGGTCCGTTATGTTATACCCGTTTAATTCCTGGTAGGGAGCGTAACAGTATAACTTATAATCGGCTAACTTCTGGAGGGGGTTACGGTTAAAATGAGTGAGTGTAATAATCTGTACATTACGCTTTTTCGCTTCCTCAGCCATTTCCAATACTTGGGATGTTTTCCCAGATAAGCTGATTAAAAATAAAACATCTCTCTCACCCATTTCTTTTATTAAATGAAGATTTTCATGACGGTGGATAAAAAAATAAGCGGTTTTTCCAACAACACGCAAATTTTTAACCATCATATTGCAAAAGTCCGCATTGTCCCCCGCACCGAAAAACAAAACGTATTTTGCATCTTTTATTAGTTTTGCGGTAACCATTAAAATTTCTTCATCAAGCAATTCGAAGGTTTTTTGAATATAATGGTAAGATGTATTTTCTACGGCGGTCTTTCCCTGGGTCATTTCATCCTTCAAACTGCTTTTCAAGTGGGAAAAGCCGTCATACCCGAGTTTTTTCGACAGACGCATAATGGTATTTGGAACCGTATACATTCTTTTGGCGAGACTTTGAATGGACATCCCGGTGACTTCCGCTGTATTTTCCAATATATATTCAATAATCTGGTCATCGGTATCATTCAATTTATACTCATATTTTTGGATGCGCTCTTTGAATAGCATATTCAACACCTCACTTTCTCTTTATTATATCAGGATTGTGTTCACGATAACATTCTGTTTTTTTGGAGGGATTGATATGAATATTTTAGTAGCACTTGATTCCTTTAAAGGAAGCCTTTCTTCCAAACAAGCGAATGAAACGGTAAAGGAAGGATTACTGGCGGGAAACCCGGCGCTAAAAGTAACAACCGTCCCGGTGGCAGACGGCGGGGAAGGAACGGTTGAAGCGATGACAGAAGCAACGGGCGGAACGTTCCATCACTTAACGGTCACCGGTCCATTGGGAGAGAAAGTCCGGGGCAAATACGGAATTCTCGGTGACGGGAAAACTGCGGTCATTGAGGTGGCCGAAGCCTGCGGGCTGACCCTTGTTCCGGAGGAGAAACGAAATCCGCTCCATACGACTTCCCGGGGAGTCGGCGAATTAATATTGGATGCCGCAGAAAAGGGATGTACAGAAATTATCATCGGCCTGGGCGGCAGCGCAACAAATGATGCGGGTACCGGCATGCTGCAAGCCCTTGGATACCGGTTTTATGATGAAAACGGATTGATCACCGAAAGCGGAGGGAAGATCCTTTCTTCCATTACCCGCATGGATGACCGGAACGTCCCGGAAACCCTGAAAAATGTCTGTTTTTATGCCGCCTGTGATGTAAATAATCCGCTGTATGGCGAAAACGGCGCTGCTTATGTATTCGCTCCGCAAAAGGGGGCAACGGAAGACGATGTCGTCCTGCTTGACCAGGGCTTGCGGAATTTTGCCCGGGTTGTATCGAAAGAACAGGGCATCGATTTGCAAAACATCCCCGGTGCCGGGGCCGCAGGAGGACTCGGGGCCGCTTTTGCCGGTATTCTCCAGGCGGAGTTAGTTCCGGGTGTCGAATTAGTCCTGAAAAAAATTAATCTTCCGGAACGGATACGGCATGTGGATCTCGTCATTACCGGGGAAGGAAGGCTCGATCACCAGACCGCCTTTGGAAAAACACCTGCCGGCATCGCCCAAACGGCAAAAAAATTCAACATTCCGGTCATTGCCATTGCGGGGGATGTTGCAAAAGCGGGCGACTCTTTACATGATCACGGGATAGACGCATATTTTTCCATTGTCACCGGACCGCAAACGGTCAGTGAAGCTATGGAACCGTCAACCGCCCGAAAAAATTTAAAAACAACCGCAGAGCAACTCAGCCGGCTTATTTTATCCATGAAACAATACTCTTAACGGCCGAAAAACTGGAGGCTGTTCCGTTTCGGACACAAGCCCTTCATTGATATTGCGGAAAAATTACCTTACGATAATAATATGCGGACTCTCTAACAGGGAGTGAACAAAATTGTCGATCAAAGCACTGGCACTGGACTTGAACGGAACGGTTTTGGACCCGTTTAACAACATCAGCGGGGAACTGGCCGGATTGTTGACCCATCTGCGGGAAAAAGGAATCAAAATTTTTATTGCAACAAGCAAGACCATCTTCGAAATAAAAGATTCTTTCCCTTCCCAAACCATTTGTGACGGCCTTGTTGTGGCCAACGGAATGGGCTGTTACATAAATAAAGAAAAAATCTTTGAATATACATTGCCGCCCAGTCTGGTGGAAAAAGTCATCCAGATGGCACGTAAGGAAAAAATTTATTACGAAGCCCATCCGCTTGAAACCGGCCGTTTTGCTTTAATGAAGGACCAGGCTTATATGGTGGAAGAATTGCTGAATCCGATTCCGCCGACATTGAATAAAAATGAACTGCTTTCAAGACGGCAGGCACTGGCGGAAAAGATTAACTGGGTGAAAGAGATCGATACCTTTCATCTTGTGAAAATATACTTTTTCAGCATGAACCCGGAAAAAATCCGCCGTTGGAAGCAGGCATTGCAGCAATTACAACCGGATCATCCATTTACCATTTTGTCCTCATCGGACCATAACGTAGAAATTATGACAGACAATGTTTCAAAAGCAACCGGGATCCGGTTGCTGCTTGAAGAATACGGGCTTTCGCCAAAAGACTTAATGGCGGTCGGGGACGGGGAAAACGATTTGCCGATGTTTGATCTAGCCGGCTATTCAGTCGCTATGAAAAATGCAAGCGAAACGGTGCAAAGCAAAGCTGATGAAGTAACGGCTGCTTCATATGAAGAAAACGGACTGTATCTTTTTTTAAGGGAAAAATTCCGCGATCTCTTATAAAACACCATATCTCCCTTTTGTCATAAATCCGGCAAATGTATGAAAAACCGGCAACTGTATTCCAGTTGCCGGTTTAAACTTTTATATCACGATTCATTTTTCAAGAGCCAATTTTTCCCTTCTATTAAACGGGCAACGAGCATGCCGCAAACAGTGTTTCCGGTTGAATTCAACAATGTGGCCGGCATATCAATAATTGTGGCGATAATAACAATAATCGGCAGGGCTTCAGGCGGAAAGCCGAATACGCTCAAAATTAACAGTTCGCTGATCATGCCCCCGGTCGGGATCGCACCGATCACCGCACCGACGAGAAAAGCCACGCCGATAATGGCCAGAACGCTCGTGACCGACGTCATATCTTTTCCGAATAATAGGAATAAAAATGTGATCTTAAATACACCGCCGATGACCGATCCGTCCTTGTGCGTATTGGCACCGAGCGGAATAATCGTCTCGGCAATATCTTTCGGAACACCCATTTTTTTCGCTGCCGCCAGGTTTACGGGTATACACGCGGCACTGGAACATGTCGCAACGGCTGTGACCGACGGAGGAATCACATTTTTCCAGAACCGGGCCGCTCCCTGTTTTCCGCCGGCAATATAGGCATACAAAGTAAAGAAACCGAAGAAATAAATAACGGTCAGCACGATATAAAGAATAAACAGACGGACATAACCGCCTAAAATTTGCGGTCCCAATTCTGCGATAATCGCCGCGAAGTAACACCCGAGCCCGATCGGCGCATAATACATGACGATTTTAACAAACTTCATCATTACTTCCGTTCCGGATGATAAAAACCGCGCAACCGGTTTCCCCTTCTCCCCTGCAAGAGCGGTGGCGATGCCAAACACGATGGAGAAAACAATCAGTTGCAACATATTGCTTTTTGAAAACAACTGAGAAAAATCAGAAACGGTAAAGGTGTTGACGAGATGATCCAAAAATGACAGTTCTTCCGTGATCTCCCCCTCTTCCGGCGGAGTCATAATCTCCATGATAGATGATGTATCAACACCTTTTAGCGGATTATATATGCGCACTCCGATATATCCTAAAACAGCCGAAATGAGAGCCGTTACAAAGAATACAAGGAGGATTGCTACCAATATTTTACCGAGCCGTTTCAGTTCACCGGTATTCGCAATTGCCGAAGAAACACTGAAAAAGACGAGCGGAATAATAATCATAAAGATCAAGTTTAAAAATAAATCCCCGAGAGGTTTGACAACCGTTGCATCTTCACCAAAAACAATGCCGGCAATACCTCCAATGATGATCGCCGACAACAGAATGATCGATGTTCTGTAATTCTTCAGCCATTCCGCCACGATGTACACCTCTTTTTTTCTATCATTCTATGACATGAAAATATGATTATAGCAATTTTTATTATAAAACAGTTTCCTTTTCAATAGTGGTTCAGTTTTTCACAAAAATAGGAACAATTGCAGTTAATCTAAGAAATCAACAAGATTACCATTTTCCGAATGGAATATGAAGACGGGGGAACGTTGATAGTCGAATGAACGAAGGGCTCATAATACTTTGAGCAGGCTAAAGACCGTTTATAAAAACGGAACCGGAAAAGGTAACTTTGCACCACTTTTTCCGGCTCCTCCATTTCCTGATTTCTGCGTCAAGATTTTCCGGTTGTAAACTTTTCCGGAGCCTTATACGTTTTGCCAAAATGATACAAAATCGCCTGGACAATCCGTTGTGAGGCTTTTCCATCACCATACGGATTCACGGCCCTGGCCATTTTATCATATTCCTTTACATCCGTCAGCAATGTTTTCGTCAGCCGGTAAATCGTCTCTTCCTGCGTTCCGGCCAATTTTAACGTCCCTGCTTCAATTCCTTCCGGCCGCTCCGTCGTATCCCGCAATACTAGCACAGGAACGCCGAGTGACGGTGCTTCCTCCTGGATTCCGCCTGAATCGGTTAATATCAGAAATGCCCTGGATTGGAAGTTATGAAAGTCAATGACTTCCAGCGGTTCAATGAGATGGATGCGCGGATCATCACCCAAAATGTCGTTCGCCGTTTCACGTACCGCCGGATTCATATGTACCGGATACACAACCTCCACATCTTCATGTTCACGGACAATCCGTTTTATGGCACGGAACATATGGCGCATCGGTTCACCGAGATTTTCTCGCCGGTGGGCTGTCAATAAAATCATCCGGTTTCCGCCGATTTTTTCCATCACCGGATGGGTGTAATTTTCTGAAACCGTCGTTTTCAGCGCATCGATGGCCGTATTACCCGTGATAAAAATTGAATCTTCCGGTCTGTTTTCTTTTAAAAGATTGGCAGCGGATTTTTCCGTCGGGGCAAAATGCAAATCCGCAATAACCCCCGTCAATTGCCGGTTGATTTCTTCCGGAAACGGTGAATGTTTATTCCAGGTGCGTAAACCGGCTTCCACATGTCCGACCTTAATCTTGTTGTAAAAGGCCGCCAGACCGGCAACAAACGTTGTCGTCGTATCTCCGTGGACCAGCACGAGATCGGGCCTGACCTTTTTCATCACATCATCCAAACCGGTTAATGCCCTTGTTGTCACATCAACAAGCGTCTGCCGCTCTTTCATAATGTTCAGGTCGTAATCCGGTTGAATACCGAATACATGCAGAACTTGATCAAGCATTTCACGGTGCTGGGCCGTTACTGTCACAATGCACTCCATTTCCTCCGGATGCTTTTTTAATTCAAGGACTAGCGGAGCCATCTTAATCGCTTCCGGTCGTGTGCCGAATACAGTCATCACTTTAATTTTTCCTTTTTTCGCCATCATGAACACCTCAATATAATACTGACGGATTCGGAAGGCAAAGTCAAAAGGGAACGGAAATCCGGCATAAAAAAAGCACGCCCAAAAAAGCGTGCCCATGATGAAGTTCTTTTTCATTATATTTATCTTCCTTTCAACCTGGACAATCTTTTCCCATATAAACCCCTGATCTTTTCAAGCTTCCGGAAACGGACAGCCATTTCCATATGACGTTCTTCACTCGTTACTTCTGTTTCACATCATGCAGTCCCCGGCTTGCGCCGAATCCCGGAATTAAAGAGATCAGATCAAACTGAAAAACACAACGGCAATCATCATCGGAACGACATACCGCATCAGAAAGTGCCAGACAGAAAAGTATTCCGGCGGAAGCTCCGCCCCGAGCAGAAACTCTTTTCGTGTCATGGCCTTGTCCATTTTCCAACCGGCAAACAGGGCAATCAAAAGGTTCCCGAGCGGAGGAGAATGTTGCTGACAAAATAATCTGTAAGCTCAAATACTGTTTTTCCAAATAACGTTACATCGCTGAGCACCCCCGCAGACAGCGCAGCGGGAATGCCTGCGATAAATACGGCAATTCCAGCTGTCCAGGCAACAGGCTTCCGGCTGTACTTCCTTTTTTCCGTAAACGCGGCGGTCACAATTTCCAATAAAGAAATGGAAGAAGTCACCGTTGCAAATAAAAACAAAAATAAAAAGAGCGACAGAAAAAACTCACCGAATGCGATATGGCTGAACACCTGCGGTAGGACGATAAAGAGCAGACCCGGCCCTTCCGCCGGTTCATAGCCGAAGACAAAAACAACAGGGAAAATAACGAGGCCGGCCATGACGGAGACAAAAATATTCATCACCGCAATCGTTGCAGCCGATTTTGGCAGGCTGACATTTTTCCCTAAATACGAGCTGTACGTGACCATACAGGAAAAACCGACTGCCAGTGAAAAGAATGACTAGCCGAGCGCATAAAGAACTCCTTCAGCAGTCAGCGCCGAAAAGTCGGGTTTCAGAAAAAATTCCACTCCCGCCATGGCATCGTCGATCGTAAGGGCGCGGATCACCAAAATGATAAAGAAAATAAATAACAGCGGCATCAATATATTTCGATGTCCGCTCAATCCCTTTCTGCACACCTGACGCAACAATCACGATATTTACCAAAATGAACAGAAAGGTAGCGGCAAGGGAAATCCATGGCGAGGCGATGATATATTCAAATACTTTGCCGTAATCGGCCCCGTCCCGGATCACCAGACCCAAAGCGGAAAGGATCGTATAGATGAGAACCCAGCCGCCGACAACGCTGTAAAAAGACAACAGGAAAAAACATCCCGCCACACCGATCCGGCCGATGATCCGCCAGGGGGAGTCCGGCGCCAGAACATCGTAACTCGATACCGCTTCCTTCCCTGTACTTCTTCCGATGATAAACTCGGAAATGAGCATCGGCAGGCCGATCAAAAGCGTAAACAGAATAAAAATAATTAAAAATGCACCGCCCCCGTTCATTCCCGCCACATACGGAAACTTCCAAATGGCGCCCAGACCGATCGCCGCACCGGCCGAAGCAAGAACAAAACCGATTTTTGAAGACCAGCTGTTTTCCATCTTTTCCTCCATCAGCGAAAAAATTTATTCCATTATAACATACAGAAAATTCTTTCTGCAGAATATTTCCGGGCGTATTAACCGCTCCAATCAATGACGGTGTATTGTGATCAGGGTTGTAAAGGAGTAAAATAGTTTTATGTTTACTTTTAAACAATCATACGAAAAAACAGGAGTGGCAACGAATGCCGGAATATTTTATCGGTGTCGATATCGGCACCACAAGTACGAAAGCGGTTTTATATGACGAACAACTGAATATCCTGAACATGAGCCATGCCGGCTATCCGTTATTAAGCCCTTCACCGGCGGTGGCCGAGCAGGATCCTGAAGCAATTTTCCGTGCTGTCTGCACCGTCATTCAAAACGTTTGCCGGAAGACCGGTGTCCGGGAGGTTCAATTTGTCTCCTTCAGTTCAGCTATGCACAGCATCATGGCCGTAGATGAAAAAGGACAGCCGCTAACCCGTTTGATCACCTGGGCCGACACCCGTGCCAAAGAACAGGCAGAGCAAATAAAAAACGGACCGGACGGAGCAGACATTTACCGCCGAACCGGCACCCCCGTTCATCCGATGGCTCCACTGGCAAAAATCGCCATGATCAGAACGGTACATCCGGATCTTTTCAATAAAACGTACAAATTCATCGGCATTAAAGAGTATGTATTTCACAAACTGTTTGGTAATTTTTTCATCGATTACTCCGTTGCATCCGCTACAGGCTTATTCAACTTGCATACTCTGACGTGGGATGAAAAAGCGATGGCCGCAGCCGGGATTACCGCTGAAAAGCTCAGCACGCCGGTTCCGCCGTTGTATATGATTAGCGGGATGAAAAAGCAGTATGCAGAAGAGTTAACACTTCCTGCGGATACACCTTTTATCATCGGTGCCAGTGACGGGGTTTTGTCCAACCTGGGGGTAAGCGCCACGGATCCCCGTTCTGTTGCTATTACGATCGGAACAAGCGGAGCGATCCGGACAATGACAGGCCGACCAGTGACAGACCCACTGGGAAGAACGTTTTGCTATATCTTAACGGAAAATCATTGGGTGATCGGCGGACCGGTCAATAATGGCGGCGTAACCCTCCGCTGGGCCAGAGATGAGCTGGCTGGCGCCGAAACGGAGTTAATGAAACAGTCTGGGACGGACCCGTATGACGCTTTGACGGAAATGGCCGCAAAAATTTCTCCAGGTGCGGACGGTCTTTTGTTTTTACCTTATTTGACGGGGGAACGGGCGCCACTGTGGAACGCCGATGCAAAAGGCGTGTTTTTCGGTCTCGGCCTCCATCATAAAAAATCCCATCTCATCCGTGCGGTCATGGAAGGAGTAATTTTTCATTTATACACCGTCATGAAGGTGATGGAGGAACTGGCCGGCACCCCGGAAAAAATTATGGCCACCGGCGGATTTACCCGCTCCGGATGCTGGGTGCAAATTTTGGCGGATCTGTTTAACCGGGAAGTCCAAATACCAGAAAATCCGGAAAGTTCCTGTCTTGGTGCGGTGATTTTAGGTATGAAAGCCGTCGGGAAAATTCATGATATTACTGATGTTTCCCGTATGACCCAGCTGGCAAAAGTCTACAGACCGGTGAAAGAACACGTCAACAGATACCGGGAATTAATACCGGTTTTTACACGGCTGGCAAACAAGTTGCAGGACGAGTTTGCAGAAATCTCGAAATTCCAGCAAAAATACGGTTCTTAGCGTTTTCCGCGCCGTTTAAATTACCGGGTTCATTTCACTCGTGTATAATTTGTGAAAAGCGTTACAAAAGGGTACAATAAGGGTGTGTTATCGATTGAACAATCTTCTGTGACTGAACCAATAGGAGGGATCAAGCAATGAGATTTGGCGTTATAGGAACAAACTGGATTACCGACCGTTTTATTGAAGCTGCAAAACATCATTCAGAATTCAACCTCTCGGCCGTGTATTCCCGGACAATGGAGAGAGGGAAGGAATTTGCGGAAAAATACGGTGTAACCAATGTATATACAGACCTGGGAGAAATGTTCCAAAGCGGAACAATCGATGCCGTTTACATAGCCTCTCCCAATAAATTCCATGCGCCTCAAAGCATACTGGCGATGCAGAACGGAATTCACGTTCTTTGTGAAAAACCCGCCGTCACTTCAGTGGAGGAAATGGAAGAAGTCATTGAAACGGCGCAGAAGCACAGGACAACTTTTATGGAAGCAATGAAATCAACAGTTACACCGACATTCTTGAATATCAAAAAGAACATGGATAAAATCGGAACATTGCGGAGAATCGTTTTCCATTACAATCAATATTCTTCCCGGTATGATAAACTGAAACAAGGGATTATTGAAAATGCCTTTAAACCCGAGCTGGGGAACGGTGCCCATATGGATCTCGGAGTTTACTGCATTGCACCGCTTATTCATTTGGCAGGCGAACCGAAATCAATATTGAAAAACAATTTTTTACTGCACACCGGAGCCGAAGGCATGGGGAGCATGATTTTAGATTACGGTACGTTTGAAGCGGTCCTCATGTATTCGAAAATTATGGATTCCTTTTTACCGAGTGAAATCCAGGGGGAAAACGGCGTGATCGAAATTGACCGCATTTCCGATCCACAAAAGGCCGTCATCCGTTACCGAGACGGCAAAACGGAAGACATATCCGTAAAACATGAATATCCGACGATGTATTATGAAGTGGAAGAATTTATCAATTGTGTAAAAAACGGACAAGTATCTTCAGAGATCAACTGCCATGAAATTTCCAAAAACACGGTAAAACTGTTGACCGCTGAAGTAAACAAATAACAGGCCCCTGCCTGACTGCCGTACCCGGAGTCCGGAATGTGAAACTCCGGGTTTTTCATTTCATTATGTTTTAAGAAAAAAGAAAAGGAGCAGATCGATGGTTCCCAAACTTGTTTTTTCCGACGTGGACGGAACGCTGTTAAAACCCGGCGGTGAATTATCCGCAAAAACAAAATCCGTTGTTGCAAAACTGAAGGACAAAGGAATTCCCTTCATTTTAGTATCAGCCCGTTCACCGCAGGAAATGTTCGAATTGTACAAAACCCTGGAACTCACCTCTCCCGTCATCAGTTATAACGGTGGAATGATTTTTGAAATGCATGACAGCCGGATGAACGTGTTGACGGACTATACGATTCAAAGAAACGAGGTAAAAGCCGTATTTGATACGATCACCGGCAAATATCCGTCCCTGAATGTGAATATTTATTCCGGCACGGAATGGTTTGCGGAAAGACACGACGAGTGGCTGCAAATGGAAATCGACCTGGTAAAGCTAAAACCAAAATTTTGTAAGTTGGATGATGTGGTGCAAAATGAAGAAAAAAAGATTCATAAAATCATGCTGATCGGCGATGATCAAACGATTTTGGAAGCGGAAAAAACGTTAAAAGCAAACAAAAAGATTACGTCCTCCATACATAAGTCCAGCGCGAATTACCTTGAAATTACAAATACCATGGCAACAAAAGAAAACGGTGTAAAAGCCGTATTAAAAACATATTATCCGGACATCAAACCAGAAGAAATCATGGCAATCGGTGACGGCCATAATGACTGGGGAATGCTAGAATATGCGGGATTTGGCGTGGCGATGGGCAATGCACCCGAGGATATGAAAGCAGCTTTAAAATACATAACCGTCTCGAATGCGGAAGACGGTTTGGCACAGGCCGTTGAAAAACTAGTACTGCAAAAACTATAAAGTTAAGAACAGGCAACACCCGTTTTGGAAGGTGTTGCCTGTTTATATGCAAAAATTATTTATTTTCCAGTGCCAGCGCAATCTCTTTATTTAAAAAGAACGGCCGGTAGTATCCTAAAGTGCTTGCAAGCGGCAAAATTTCCCGTTTGAGCTCAATATTCAAATGCTCTTTCAAATAGGTCCGGCGGGATTCAATCCGCTCCCATAAATCCGGATATTCCGCTTGTATTTCCTTGATCAAGTCTTCGTCTGCAAGGGCGACCGTGCTTTCCGCGGAAACACCGTGGTGGCCTTTTTGGATCGGGATAAAGTCAACCTGAAAAATATTTCCGGATTGGACGACGGCATCGGATCCTTTATAAAAAGGCGAACTCAGCCATTCTTCATCGGCAGTCAAGTGCCCCGGACACAATTCCCAGCCGTATTTTTCCGGCGGATAAAATTCAGCAAATTTATCATAAAATTCGCCGCCTTTGATGCCGATCTCAATATTTTGCAGCCACCAGTTATAAGCTTTAAAGTAAGGGACCACGACTTCTTCAAAATAACCAGAATCCGCCTTTTCGAGTTCTTGCATGTTCGATACCGCATAACCGGAACGGCTGGACAAACCGCCTTTGTATGCGACTGTTAAGGCGACTTTATCCCCCTTCTTCAGCTTGCGGTCTGTCGGGTAAATATTGGCATTGATAAAACGATCGCCAAAGGCACTGATGGTAACCACCGTTTGGTATTGGCCGTCACGATTCAACAAATTCCCGGCTTCTGTTTCCGCAATCCCTTCTTCCAAGGCGTTCAACGCGGATAAAACGGCGTCGGAAGCAAGGGATGCACCGTATTCATACCGGGCGATTTCATTGGCATTATTCGTTGCGCGCGCACCTTTGCCCGGGTGCATATAGATTTGCGTCGCATTCACCAGCTTGTCGCGGCCGACTACTTCAACAAGTGCATCAAGCATAAACGCCGGAATATCAAAGTTTTGATGGAAATCATCATAATCATAGGATAATAACTTCCAGCCGACAACACCGACTTTCTTGGATGTATCAATATGAACCTGCCGCAAATAATGGGCCAGCGGGCGGAAATCTCCCATCGGCTGGTTGGATAAAGAGAAAAGCGGACAGTGGACGCCTTCACTTTCTACACGGGAAAACTTTACTTTATTGTAGTTTTCATTCCCCAGGACAAGCGTTGAACTTCCATCCTGGTTAAGAATTTGCAAACCTTCTTCAAAACGGGGGATAAAGCCCGTTAAATATTCAAAATTTCCGCCATGTTCCTTATCTGCATAGACAACGATCGAGCTTAATCCCGCCTCTTCCATGAGCCGCAGGATTTTCTGCTTCCGTAATTGAATCGTTTCATCACTTATCAACACAGGTTTCCCTGAATTGTCTAACTTTGGTGCGGGTACTTGCTTAAGAACAATATTCACCTTCTAAACAGCTCCTTCTAAACATGCTCTTCGCTGACTGCGATAATATTGGTCATTTTATTAATTTGGTTATATATTTTTTTATTAATGTGATCATCCGTAATAATAAAGTCAAAATCAGACACTTCGCCTATTTTATGAAGGAAAACCTTTCCAAATTTCCCGCTGTGGGTTAAAAGAATTTTACATTTGGATTGCTTCATGATTGCTTTTTTCGTACCGGCATCATTTTCATCGATCAACGTGACACCTGCTTCCACACTGATGCCTTCGGTTCCGATTAAACAATAATCAAAATTCAAATTCCGGATATAATCAATCGTTTGAACTCCGATAAATCCTTTGGAAAGATCACGGTATTTTCCGGGAACAGCATACAGATTGATTTCTTCGTATTTTGAGAGGGAATTCAGGACCAGCAGAGAGTTGGTGTAGAATGTGCAGTCCTTTTTGTGGAAAATTTCTTTGGCTGCTGCCAGAGTGGTGGTTCCCGTTTCAATAAATACCGAACTGCCTGGCTTGATGATCCGGCTACAATATTGACCGATTAATCTTTTTTGATTCACATACTCTAGCTCTTTTACAGACATCGGATGTTCAACAAGACTATTTTCCTTATAAACGGCACCGCCATGAACCAGCAAAATTTCGCCTGTTTTTTCCAATTCCTTTAAATCCCGCCTGATTGTCATTAGCGACACGTCGAATTTTTCAGCCAGTTCTTTTGTCCTGACTTCTCCATTCACCTTAACCATTTCCAATATCAGTTTTTGTCGCTTAATTTGCTCCAATGGAAATCCCCCATCTCTAACAATGATGGTTATTTTATTACAAGCATGTCTTTTGTTCAGGCGATCACAAATCGATCAGGTTCTTGGGAAGAATGTCTCTTTTCAACGTAAATATAACATTTTAAGCAAAAAAATTCAACAATTTTTAACAAAAATAACAAAAAAGTGTTGAAAGATGTTCAGTTTTATATTATGTATAATATATGTGAAAGCAATTATAATATATGTGAAAGCAATTACAATAAACTTAAGGGGGCGATATTTTACCGTCCCCCTAAAAAACTTTTCATGGAATTTATCGTATTTTGAGAATTGAAAGAAACGGAGTGGGATGAATGATCCGGTCACATTTGGTCGAATCGCTCAATACAAAAGTTGATTTAGTCATCGACGCAACTGCACATCTGGGACTTCCGGAGTATGGAAAAATTATGGTCGGTGACAAAGGATTTGAGTTTTATAACAGCCGGGATGTCAGCAAGTTTATCCAGATTCCATGGGAAGAAGTGGATTACGTCGTCGTTTCCGTCGTCCTGAAAGGAAAATGGATCCCCCGCTACGGAATCAAAACGAAGCGGAACGGAATGTTTATTTTTTCTTCCAAAGACCCGAAAAAGGTTCTGAGAACAATCCGGAATTATATTCACCCGGATCGGATTGTGCGGTCACTAAGTTTCTTCGATGTTGTTAAACGCGGCTTTAAAAATTTATTTATTAAATTTAATAAATAAATTTATACACGATCTGACTGTCTGCTGCGGGAAACGACAAGCCATCTTGTGAAAATATATTCAAAAAGATATATTTATATAGCGATAAATTCCATGCTGATTGTTTTGGTTACAGGGTTTTTTATAAACCTTTTTATAAATGACACTGTAACAACATAAACAAAAGGAGGTTTAAGAAGATGGTAGGGATTGTTCTAGCGAGTCATGGTGACTTTGCCGAAGGAATCTTACAATCCGCGACCATGATCTTTGGCGAACAGGAAAATGTCAGCGCTGTTACGCTGATGCCAAGTGAAGGTCCGGAAGATATCAAGGCAAAGATAAAAGAGGCCATCAACTCTTTCGAAAACCAGGACGAAGTATTATTCTTAGTTGACCTTTGGGGCGGTACCCCTTTCAACCAGGCAAACGCTTTGGTTAAAGAAAATCCGGAAAAATGGGCCATTATTTCCGGTCTGAACTTGCCGATGTTAATTGAGGCTTTTGCGGCCCGCATGTCGATGGATACAGCGCATGAAGTAGCCGAAAGTATTATTCATACAGCAAAAGACGGCATTAAAGCCGTTCCGGAATCCCTGCAGCCGCAACCGGAAGCTCCGGCACAAGCAGCCGCAGCGGGACCGGCCAAAGTCGGCAGACCCGGGAAAATGGAGTTTGTCCTGGCCCGAATCGATACCCGTCTCCTTCACGGACAAGTGGCAACCACCTGGGCAAAAACGACAAGGCCGACCCGGATTATCGTTGTATCCGACAGTGTAGCCAAAGATGAGTTGCGCAAAAAAATGATCAAGGAAGCTGCACCCGCGGGGACAACAGCCCACGTCGTGCCGATCTGGAAAATGATCGAACTGGCCAAAGACGACAAACACTTCGGCGGCGAACGTGCACTTCTGCTGTTTGAAAACCCGCAGGACCTGTTGAAAACAATCGAAGGCGGCGTTCCTTTAAAAGAAATCAACGTCGGTTCCATGGCACACTCGGCCGGCAAAGTGCAGCCGAATAAAACATTAGCTTTTGATCAGGATGATATTGACACCTTTAAAAAACTGAAAGAGCACGGCTGTACCTTTGATGTCCGGAAAGTGCCTTCCGATAAACCGGAAGACATGGAGGAAATTCTGCAAAAAGCGCAAGAGCTCTTGAATAAAAAATCTTAATTATACGTAAAAAGGAGGATTAACCATGGATTTAAACATCATTCAAATTATTTTAATCCTGATTGTAGCCTTTTTGGCCGGAATCGAAGGAATTCTGGACCAATGGCACTTCCATCAACCCATTATCGCCTGTACGTTAATCGGGTTGGTTACGGGAGAATTGATCCCATGTCTTATTCTTGCCGGAACCTTGCAATTAATCGCTTTAGGCTGGTCCAATATCGGAGCGGCGGTGGCACCGGACGCTGCACTGGCTTCTATCGCATCTGCAATTATATTGGTTTTAAGTGGTCAAGGTGAAGCCGGGGTATCGTCGGCAATCGCCTTAGCCGTTCCTCTTGCTGTAGCTGGTTTGTTGCTGACCATTTTAGTTCGTACAATCGCAACAGGTATTGTTCATATTATGGACCGGTACGCAGCACAAGGAAATATCAGGGCTATTGAAATTTGGCAATGGGTTGCTATCTGCCTGCAAGGTTTACGGATTGCCATTCCGGCAGGATTAATTATCGCTGTCGGTGCAGGACCGGTACGGACTCTCCTAGAAGCCATGCCGCAATGGCTGACGGACGGTCTGGCCATCGGTGGAGGAATGGTTGTTGCCGTCGGTTATGCGATGGTCATTAACATGATGGCATCCAAAGAAGTATGGCCGTTCTTTGTCATCGGTTTCGTCCTCGCGACGGTATCTGAGATTACTCTGGTCGGACTTGGTTTGATCGGTATTTCACTTGCACTCGTTTACTTGGCCCTTTCAAAACAAGGCGGTTCCGGAGGCGGAGGAAACGCGAATATCGGTGATCCGGTAGGCGATCTCATCGACAACTATTAAAAAGGAGGCAGATAAAAATGGCAGAACAAGTCAGATTATCGAAAAAAGACCGGATTTCGATCTGGTGGCGCACAACATTTTTGCAAGGCTCATGGAACTATGAACGGATGCAAAACGGCGGCTGGGTCTATGCATTGATTCCCGCCATTAAAAAGCTTTATAAAACAAAAGAAGAACGGGCGGCTGCCCTGCAACGTCACTTAGAGTTCTTTAACACGCACCCGTATGTAGCCTCGCCAATCATCGGTGTCACCTTGGCCCTCGAGGAAGAACGGGCAAGCGGCGCACCGGTGGATGATGCAGCCATTCAAGGGGTTAAAGTCGGTATGATGGGACCGCTGGCCGGTGTCGGTGACCCGGTATTCTGGTTTACGGCGAAACCGATCCTTGCTGCGTTGGCGGCTTCCCTGGCATTAGGCGGTAACATCGTCGGTCCGATTCTTTACTTTGTCGTATGGAATATCGTCCGGATGGCAACAATGTGGTATACCCAAGAGTTCGGTTACCGGACCGGTAACAAAATTACCGAAGACTTATCCGGCGGATTGCTTCAGGATATTACCAAAGGTGCATCGATTCTCGGTATGTTCATACTCGGCGCACTGGTTAACCGGTGGGTGTCGATGACCTTTACACCAACCGTTTCTTCGGTTAAATTAAGTGAAGGTGCTTATATTGACTGGGAAAACCTGCCTGCAGGACCGGAAGGAATCAAACAAGCATTTGAGCAATACGAAGCCGGGCTGGCAATCAGTGAAACCCAGGTCACCACTTTACAGGATAACCTGGATATGTTAATCCCGGGATTGGCACCATTATTATTAACACTGTTCTGTATGTGGTTGTTGAAGAAAAACGTATCTCCGATTATCATTATATTCGGATTGTTTATTGCTGGAGTTGTATTTCACGTATTAGGTATCATGTAATCATACCGGTTTTATCACCCGGTAATAAACGGATACAGCCATTTTACCGGAACTTAACTTAACACACCATTGATGGCAACTTGCCTGTTCTTCCCCTGACACCATAACATAGATACAAATTTGGCCACCTATAAAAGGTGGCCTCTTTTTTATCGTCAGCTGTTTAAAATTCCAGATGATCCGGATTTTTAATGAATAATATGTTCCGGAACGGTTGACGAACTGTTTTTAATCGCTTTCTCCTTTTCCATGTAAATCCTGTCAGCAATTTGTTTCACTTGCTCCGTCAGCCACAGATACGTCAATGTATCTTTCCGGTAATCAGCTTCACCGTACATATCAATCCGGTGGTCCTGCCTGAGCCGGTCCACCTGTTTCAAATGTTTTGCCGACCCCTTCGGATAGACAGCAAAGGTTTTTCCGCCAAATTGCTTTAAAATTGAAAATGCCGGCACATCGCTCGGTCCGTCAGCAATATAAATCATATTTTTAAAAGGAATTCTCCTCATATTTTCGGCAGCTTGGCATTCACATCAATATCCGGATGAATATTGGTTCCCTTGTTGATTTCAAACAAGGCACGGGTTTTTGACGTATTATCAATCATATAGGCAATTTGTTTAATCTGTTTCGGCTCTTCATCGTTTTCTGGCTTTTCTTCCGATAAATCGGACCAGATCGGTTCCTCAATAAATTCACAGCCCCAAACCCCGTTAACATACGGGTAAATATCCGATCCTTTAATCATTTCCGCAAGCCCAGTACTGACAATATAATGTTCGAGCCGGATATGATACTTCCGGTACTTTTCATCTTTTTCAATTAAATCTTTAACCGTTTGCAAAAATTCCGGGATCCCCTCGTAAAACGTAATTTCCTTTCCCAGCTCCCGCAACAATGCATTGTTCAAACCTTTGAAAATTCCTTGCTCCACACAGGTTAACAGATGATTTAAATAGATTGTGTCCTTATTCACTTTAATACCCACTTTTTTATACTTTTCAACCAGACTGTTCTTTTCAGCCCAAAACGCTTTTTCATCCACACCGTATCTTTCAAAAATCGGCTTCTGCATATAATCCCTTGCCAATGTCTTGTCAAAATCCCAAATCAATGCGATGATATTTTGTTCAAACGGTTTGTCCATAAAAACACATCCCGTCTTTTACTTTTATTATAGTATAAATTTCCCACTTGTGGTTTCGGACTGGTCCCCCGGAGAAAACTTTTCCAGCCATGTAAAATGTTTGAAACATATTGAAACACATTTTTAATCTGCATGTAACCGCAATTTCACCGATTATATGTTATGGTTCCATTAGACAATTTAAGGGAGGTCAATCATAATGAAAAAGTTGGCTGTTACCGTTGCAGCGGCAATTGCAGGTACCACCATCTTCGCTTCAGCGGTATCCGCGGAAGAAATTGTCGTTGAAAAAGGTGACACACTGTGGGATCTCGCAAGGAAACATAACACTACCGTAAATAAGTTAATGGAATTTAATGACTTGACATCAACAATCATATATCCGGGTCAAGTCTTGCAAACTGAATTATTACATACGGTGGTGAAAGGCGAAACCCTCTGGTCGATTGCCAGAAAATACGGAGTTACAGTTGAAGAACTGAAAGAACGCAACAACTTAACTTCCGATTTAATTCTCGTCGGCCAGGTATTAACCATTCCGAATACAGATGAAAATAACGTTGGTTCAGTAAATAGAAATAATTCGGCAGCCGCAGTACAAACACAACCGGCACAAAAACAACAACCGGTTCAAGAGCAGGTAAAACAAAACGTTCAACAACCGGTGAAAGAACAGCCGGAGTCAGAACCGGTTCAACCGGCTGAATCTGCCGAAAAAGCAGAAGTCCGGCCGAAAGCCGAAAAGCCTGTTGAACAAACCGAGGTAAAAGAAAAACCAGCACAAACGGTACAAGAAACCCTGCCGGCACAAGAACAACCTGCACAAAAACAACAGCCGGTGGAGAAATCTGAGCCGGTAAAAGAAGAAACTGCACAAACAGTGGAAAAACAACAACCGGTTGCCAAACAGCAAGCACCGGTACAAAAACCAAAACAAAATACACAACCGGCACCACAGCAAAATACAGCCGGACAAAATGCAGTAGCCGGAAAAACCATTACGGTAACTGCAACAGCATACACCATTGAAAGTGCCGGCGGAAGCGGCGTTACAGCAACAGGCATTAACTTGAAGAAAAATCCTGGCGCTAAAGTGATTGCCGTTGACCCAAGCGTCATTCCGCTCGGATCAAAAGTGTATGTTCCAGGTTACGGATATGCCATTGCCGGTGATACAGGCGGTGCTATTAAAGGAAATAAAATCGACGTTTATGTGCCGACAAATGAACAAGCAAAACAATGGGGTGTACGTACAGTAAATATTACAATTCAAAAATAATGTATACCAAGGAGCCGGATCCATACTGGCTCCTTTTTCGTTCTTCTGTTAACGATTTGTTTCAGAAGAACGTTTTCATATACAATAGATGCGGATACTACGTTTCTTAACGGGGATTACAATAACAGCTTGATCACTGCAAAACCGTTTCCATTCTTTTATAAATAGTGAGAATGAAGCAAATGAATATACGTAGAAAGAGGGTTTACAAGGTGAATCTGCCAGCGAGAGTCATCACTATTGCCGGTTCTGCCGCAGGAGGCAGTGCCGGAATACAAGCGGACTTGAAAACATTCCAGGAACTGGATGTATACGGTATGAGTGTCGTGACGGCGATCGTCGGATGGCATCCGGAGACAAATAAAAATGTTCATCCGTTAACGATCGAAGCGATTGAAGGTCAATTTGCGACAGCGATGAAACAAGTCGGCGCCGATGGAATTAAGACAGGAATGTTATTTTCCAAAGAAGTCATCGATACAGTTGCATCATTAATTGAAGAAGCAGATATCCCCCATATCGTCGTCGATCCGGTCATGGTCGGAAAATTGAATTCCAAACTGTTAAAAGATGATGCCATTGCTGCATTAAAGGAAAAGCTGATTCCGATGGCGACGGTCATTACGCCGAATATTCCCGAAGCTTCCGTTTTATTGGATGAACGGCCGATCACGACCGTTGATGAACTCAAACAGGCGGCGATCGACTTATACGAACTCGGGCCAAAAAACGTGTTAGTCAAAGGCGGACGGCTGGGCGGACCGGCCACTGATGTGTTATTCGACGGAACAACACTCACTACCTTTGAAGCACCGCGGATCGATACGGAATATACAAGCGGCGCCGGCTGCACATATTCCGCCGCGGTTGCTGCCCTTTTAGCAAAAGGATATTCCGTAACAGACGCCGTTTTCCGGGCAAAAAGCTTTATTACAACCGCTATTGAACACAGCTTTTCTTACACCGGAAAATTCGGTCCGACCTATCACGCCGCCGAACGAAAATACGGCCGGGTCCATGAGATCAAAATCGAAACAATTACGATGAAATAACGGAAAGGGGCATGGTTCCATAGGCAAAAAAATAAGCAAATGATGAAAAGTAGTTTTTCACCACTTGGCTTTTTACATGCAAAAAAGATCAATGATGTTAAAAGGGACTGTCAACAAGACAGTCCCTTGTTTTTAGTTCGCCATGACACCGCCGTCAACGTATAATTCTGTGCCTGTGATAAACTTGGACTCATCGGATGCAAGAAACAATGCCGCATAGGCAATATCGATTGGTTCACCAAAACGCCGCAACGGAATTTTATTCAAATACACTTGTTTCAGTTCTTTTGCTTCCTCCGTTTCAAGGAATGCGGACATCGGTGTTTTAATTTGTCCCGGTAAAATCAAGTTGGCTCTGATGTTATCTTTAGCGTAATCAACGGCAATGTTTTTCGTTAAGTCGATCAAACCGGATTTTGAAGCACCGTAGCCGGTTCCCCCTGTCCGCCGAGAACACCGCCAATCGAAGAAATGGTGACAATTGATCCGCCGCCGGCTTTAATCATTTCCGGAATGGAAAATTTCGTTCCCAGGAATGCGCCTTTTAAGTTGATGGCAATCACTTTATCCCATTCATCGATATCATGTTCTGCAGCTTTGGTTACAGCAAGTCCGACAATTCCGGCTGTATTAATTAACACATTCAGTTGCCGTTATGTATCCACGGCTGTTTTTACGGCATTTTTCCAATCATCCACCGAAGTGACATCTAATTTCACCGCCTTAGCGTCACCGCCCACCGCTTTCACTTCGTCAATCACTTTGTTCAGTGTTTCTTCCTGAAGATCACCTGCGACAACTTTTGCTCCTTCTTTTGTGAATAAGCGAACTTGTTCAGCTCCCATACCGCCTACTGCTCCGGTAATAATCGCTATTTTACCATCTAAACGACCCACAATCAACCTCCTTTGAATTAAATTGTTAAATTATTCACAATACTATTGTAACATGGTAATAAAGACCCAGACAATATGTATAAGTAAAAATACACTAGTTTTAAAAATATCCCATTTGCAAATAAATTATGGAAAAGTTAGATGGCTCTTAAACTTCTTCATTTCTTCATCTGTCAAAGTGACCTGAATTACAGTTAGTCTGCTAATTTTTTAAGAGTTTTTGTTTAGCTAATATTTTGTTTTTGGGAGGGAAGCCGGTAAAAAGGCCCTGATGGATGGTTTTTGTATATGACCGATAAATTTACAGTAAAAACCAAAGGAGAACATGCGTAATGAAAAAGTTTATCATTAAGGATGATTTTTTTAAACATTTCCCTGATGTCAAGATTTGGATCGTTGTGGCCCAGGGAATTGACAATACCATCAGGGACAAAGAAAAGTATGAAGCAATGCTCGCCTAAGCCGAAAAAGAAGCGTTGAAATATTTGGAAGATGACGTATTCAGCCAGAATCCGGTTATCCAAGTTTGGCGGGAAGCCTTTAAAAAATTTAAAAAGAAAAAAGTACGAGATCCTCAATTGAAGCTTTGTTAAAAAGAGTATCCAAAGGCAACCATATCAGGTCGATCAATCCCCTTGTCGATTTTTATAATTCCATTTCCTCAAAATATGATATGCCTTGCGGCGGCGAAAATATTGACAAATTTGCGGGGAATATCCGTTTGACGAAAGCGCACGGGACTGAAGAATTCATTCCATTGGGTAGCGAAGCGGTAAGGACCATGCTTACGGAAGAAACAAAAAACGCGTTCCTGTGCATCGAACTGGTGGACGAAACCCGTTTCAACGAATTTAAAAAGGCGCTCGAAGAATTAGCGGCCTTGGTAGAAGAATATCTCGGCGGAACAAGTAAAATTTTCATCCTAGATAAAAAGAATTGGGAAGTGGTAATTGAATAAATGGATATTTGAAGATGAGCCCTCTTGTTGGATGCGTTTTATCCAACAAGGGGGGCTTTTATGTTTGTGCTTCTTTGTTAAATGTTGAGGTAAGATTATCAAGTGCTTCGTGTTCGGTGCCTTCTTTCAAGCTTGAATCCTAGTTTATACTTGAAATAAAGTTCAGCCTCCCTTAACCTGATTGGTTCCCCAAATCTTTATACTAAGGTCAAAGGGCACATGGTAAGGAGGCGCGTAAATCCCATGCGAAACAAATCCAATATAAAAGTGCCCAAAGTTAAAACACCTTAGACACCTGTGCCATTCCTTAATGTATTCGCGAACTGACATAATCCGGGTAGTCGGTGATAATAGTATCAACGCCCATGTCTAACAAAAAATTTGTTGCTTTCCGGCTCCGCGCTGTCCAGGAAGCCATTTTCATGCCGAGGGAATGCACTTGCTCGACCAGTTCTTTTGTGACGATGCTGTAATGCGGGTTAAACCAGTCAGCATAAACCGATACTTCGAGCAAGTTCTCCATCGTTGTTTGTGACTTGTGGGCCGCCAGAATTCCGACCGGCACATCCGGCAACAGTTCTTTCATCTTCTTAATGGATGAATAACTGAATGACTGGATGATCACTTTTCCCTTTTGCGGACGCTCAAAGTTATACTCCCGGATCAGTTCCGCCACTTGCTTTTCAATCCCCGGATAAAATCCAGGCTCTTTCAATTCAATTAAAAATCCGACCTTTCCTCCGTACCGGTCAAGTACTTCCCTTAATGTCGGGATTTGTTCCCCGGCGAACTTTCTTCCTTTCCACCGGCCTGCATCCAGCTTTTTCAGTTCTTCCAATGAATAATCCCAGACGTAGCCTGTCCCGTTTGTTGTCCGGTCCACCTTTGTATCATGTATGATCACCAGCTCACCGTCTTTTGTCCGTTGAACATCGACTTCAATATAATCGGCTTTCATTTCCAGTGCCAAGTCAAAGGCAGCCAACGTATTCTCCGGTGCAAAGCCGGATGCCCCGCGGTGGGCGGCATTTTCAATCCGTTTTCTTACACCGGTTGCCGGTACATATGTCCTTCTATATGGAAACAGTCTTGATAAAATTCTTCCTGCGCCTGCCATTCGGGTTTTGATCATTGTTTCATCCCCTGTCTCAGCTTTATTTACCTTTATTCTAGAAAGGGGATGTTAAGCGAAAGAAAAGGCTGTTTATAGATTCATAAAGATATTATTAAGGACATGTTGTTTTTCATCATAATTTTTACAATGGGATAAAATTTGTTTAAAAAATGTCCAAAGCCCTCATGGAGCTTTGGACAACTTCAGTGCTATTTATTATTTACGCGGATCCACATAATCCGGAAAATCTGTAATAATTGCATCCACTTTCATATTCAGCAGAAAATCCGCCACATCTTGGCTGCGTACGGTCCAAGAACCGATTTTCATCCCGTGTTCATGCACTTGCCGGACGAGTTCTTCCGTCACCAGGCTGTAGTGCGGATTAAACCAGTCGGCATAGGCGGAAACTTGCTGCAATGTTTCAACATTGATATGCGCCGGGTTGGATGTGATGACGCCTACCGGAACGTGCGGAAGAAGCTGTTTCATTTGTCTCATCGATTCAAAATGGAAGGATTGTACGATAATTTTTCCGTTTTGAGGTTTGTCCAAATTCCGCACCCGTAAAATTTCCGCCACTTTTTCAATCATGCCCGGATATTGGTGAGGCGTCTTCAATTCAATTAAAACCCCCATTTTTCCGCGGTAGCGGTCCAGGACTTCTTCCAATGTCGGGATTTGCTCCCCGGCAAATTGGCTGCCCATCCAGCTTCCCGCATCCAGGCTTTTCAACTCTTCCAGTGTCAAATCCCTCACATATCCCGTTCCGTCCGTTGTACGGTCGACGGTCGCATCATGGATCACGACCAGCTCGCCGTCTTTGCTCATGTGGACATCCACTTCAATATAGTCGGCTTTCATTTGAAACGCCAGATCAAAAGCGGCAAACGTATTTTCCGGCGCATAACCCGATGCTCCCCGGTGGGCAACGTTATCCACCTTTTTCCTGTCGCCCGGGCCCGGATTCGCTTCAGCTTCTTGGCTGAACAGTCCAAAAAACAATGACAATACAACAGCTATAATTCCGACAAATCTGATCTTTTTCATCCTCATCCCCCGTTTACAATAATTTCAATTATTATTGTAAAAAGAGGATGTTAAGCAGAAGATAAAGAGATTTATAGATTCATAAAAAAGTGTTAAGAAAAACCAGCCTTTTTTCCCGGTCATTGTAACAAATACGAAAAAGAGCACCTGGTAAAAGAAAACACCGGCCCTGGTTCAGGACCGGTTTCCTGCTTTCTCTTATTTTCCGTAGCGTTCTTTAAACTCATTGTATTTTTCGTTGATCACCCGGGCCATATCACTTTCCGGATCCAGCTTACATACTTCTTTCAGCACTTGGGACACGCCGCCCTCTGTGATCATTTGTTGCAGTTTGACGGCTTCCGGATCTTCCTTCACATCAAATAAAAGACAGGCGGCAACGGCGGAAGCAAGATTTTCATAGGATAAGCCGAGTTTAGCCGCTTCGGTCATCGGCCGAATGAGCCTGTCTTCCGGACCGAGCTTCCGCACCGGCGACCGACCGACGCGGGTAACGGCATCGTTTAAATGTTTATTTTGGAACCGGCTTAAAATCTTTTCAATATATTGTTGATGTTCGTTTTCATCCAGTCCGTAACGTTTTACCAGGTAGGCACCCGTTTCATCCACCGTCGCTTTCACACGGTCATACACCTGGGCATCATTCAACGCTTCATCGATCGTTGTCTTTCCTTCCAGATAACCGTAGTAAGCGGTGACGGCATGGCCGGTATTAACGGTAAATAACTTCCGCTCAATATACGGCGCCAGATCGGTTACCTTTGTCATTCCCTCCACCGCAGGAATGTTATCCGTTGTTTCCACAACCCATTCATAATACGGTTCGACCAACACATCGAGCGGATTTTCGTTATTTTGTGCCGGGACAATACGGTCAACCGCAGAGTTAAAATAGTGCACTCTCCCGTTTATTTTTTCTATGTCCGCCGGGACCAGTTCTTTTTCAATATATCCCTTTAAAAGTTCAGTTGCCGAAATTTGGTTTTCGCAGGCAATGACATACACGTTTTCATCATTTGTTTCTGCTCTCTCTTTTAATCCCTTAGCAATGAGCGGGGCAATCCGGGACAGGATATCCGGCCCGATCGCCGTCGTAATATATGTGGCATCTTTGATTTCCTCTATAACCTTTTCTTCATCCTTCATATTATTAATGCCGGAAATATTTTTCACTTCTGTCACTTGCGGTTCATCTTCCGCCGTGAACACCCGGTAACTGCCGTCTTTATTTAACCGGTCAATAATCGTTAGGTGGTTGTAATTTTTTCCCTTTCAATCATCGCATCAACGTAAGATTTATCTACATATCCTCCGCGTACAAGTGCTTCACCGGCAAAACGGATCGCTTCCTCTTTGGACGAGAAGGACTTGTTAAGAAAAATGTTTTCCTTACTTAATACGGATGCACCGGCATCTGCCTCTGCGGTTTGTAAAACTTCCCCTTCCGGTGCTTCTTCCGTTTTTGGATCCGCTTTTTTCAATTGTTCGATTAATTCATCATACTTCGGACTGGACAAGAAGTTATCCACGGATACGTGATAGGCGTTCGGAATCCTGTCCTTCGCCCGCGGTGTCAATTCTTCCTGGGTAATGACGAGACTGGCATCAGCAGGAAGATTACCGATGGCGGTATTCGAAACTTTAATGTTTAATCCGGCTTCCTTCACTTTCTTCCTTAGCAAGGATGCACCCATGGCACTGGAGCCCATGCCTGCGTCACAGGCGAAATAAATATGGTTCACCCGGCCCGGATTGATGTTTTCAATCGCAATGGCCCCTGCTCCGGCTAATTCTCCAGCAACGCTGCTTTCAGCGCCTTTCAATTCCTGCATTTTTTTCGATGCTTCTTCGAGATCCCCCGCTTCAGATTTATCCATTTTCAACACAAAGCCCGAAACAAGGAAGGATACGGACGCGGCAACAAGCACCCCGGCAATATTGGCAATATAGTTGGCTGCCGGTGAAACGGCCAGCATGGCGATAAAGCTTCCCGGTGAAGCCGGTGCCAATAATCCGCCATCGAGCAATGTAAGGGTGAACACACCGCTCATTCCGCCTAAAATAACCGCCAGGAATAATTGCGGCTTCATTAATACATACGGGAAGTAAATCTCATGGATTCCCCCGAAAAATTGAATGATCGCCGCACCGGGCGCTGTCCGTTTTGCCGTCCCTTTACCAAAGAAACAGTATGCAAGCAGAACACCGATTCCCGGTCCCGGGTTCGCTTCCAAAAGAAACAGGACGGAATCCCCGGCATTTTTGACCTGATCAATGCCAAGCGGGGTTAAAACACCATGGTTAATGGCATTGTTTAAGAATAAAATTTTCGCTGGTTCAATTAAAATACTTGTCAGCGGAAGAACACCGGCCCCAAGCATCCATTCCACACCGGTCACAAGCCAGCCGGTCACAATGCTGACTCCGGGCCCGATTAACCAGAATGAAACGATAGTTAAAATTCCGCCTAAAATCCCCGACGAAAAGTTGTTCACGAGCATTTCGAAACCGGTTTTAATTTTTCCCTCGATGAGCTGGTCAAATTTCTTAATCACCCACCCGCCGAGTGGTCCCATAATCATGGCCCCAAGAAACATCGGAATTTCCGCTCCGACGATGACCCCCATCGTGGCAATCGCACCGACGACACCTCCCCGGGTATCGTAAACCAACTTACCGCCCGTATAACCAATCAAAAGCGGCAGTAAATATTTCACCATCGGATCGACTAATGCTGCCAACTGTTCATTGGGCAGCCAGCCTGATTCTATGAATAACGCTGTGATTAATCCCCAAGCGATAAACGCACCAATATTCGGCATAACCATTGAACTTAAAAAGTTACCAAACTTTTGGAGACCCAATTTTATGCTGTTTTCTTGCTGAGTCATATGTTTTCTCCTTTCAAGTTGTTCTACTCCCTGTTTCCATATTAGGGTATTAAGCGCTTACACACAATGAATAGTAGAACTAATTTTGTCGCCCTGGCCTGCGTCAAAATTTAAATTGATTATGATTATTTTTTCAATCCGGTCAAAATAAAAAACGGATCCCCCGGCCAGCAAACGGAAATCCTTCTTCTAATTGATTGATCTTCCATTATAAAAGGAAAAAATAGTCTGCGTGAGGTTCTTCTCATACAGTCTAAAGGACATTATAAGAGAACTTTAACTAAGATTTGTCCGACAGACTCTGCCTATTGGACTTTTACGGACATAATTCTTCCGGATTCATAAACAACCGTCCATTAAAACCGCGCTAATGGACAAAACAAAGCCTTGGAATTGAAATTATGGCCATCAGACTCCTTCTAAAAAGTCGTCCAATAATTTTTTACCGGCAAATGTCCATGAGAACCGGGCTATTGGACAAAAGGAGAGAAAACTAAGGAAAAGTGTCCAATAGAACCGCACTTATGGACAAAACGCCCTCAAACTGGCCATCATATGTCCATTAGCCTGCCTTTTAAAAAGAGAATTCCGGTAAAAAGGACAAAGGACCATAAAACTGACTGCATTAACCTGCCGAACCGGATCAATGGCTGAATCAAAGGTTGTTTTTTTAAAAAATGTAAAGCACAAAAAAAGTACATCACTGCTTAACCAGTGATGTACTTTCGAACATAAGTTATGATTCACATGCAGCCTTCAATTTATTTGCAGTAAATTCATCAATCACGAGGGCATTGATGTATTTTCCGCGGATGGCCCCTAAAGTCACTTCATCTTTAAAGGAATGGGCGACAACTCCGATTGACCACTTTTTCTCCTGCAAAGACTCCAGCGGGATGCCGATGACGTAATTATCCGGCAGACGGACAATTTCTCCATCTTTATTAATCATTTGGGCAAGAATATGGCCGACCGCTCCTTTTTCTACATAAGCTTTCCTTTTTTCTTCATCCAAATAGCCGGAACGGTGCAAACTGGAGTTTTCTTCCTCAATAGCACCGAAACTCATCATGACGATATCGCATTTTTCTGCAGCCTGCAGCACTTCCTGGATCGGTTGTTGTTCCAAAAGTGCGTCTTTCACCTGCTTTTCCGATACGACTGCAGGGGAATTAATATATTTATAGGTTCCCTGAAAATGCTCCGCCAGTTTATAGGCCAGCTCCGGCCCGTCAATGGCAGGGTCTCCGCTACCGAGAGAACCGACCAGCTGAATCACTTCAACATCCGTCAGATCCGTTTCTGGAATCGTTTCCACAACTTTCTTGATCGTCCTCCCCCAGGATATGCCAATCATTTCCTTTGAATCAAGCAGACTGAGCAAAAATCTGGAAGCCACATATCCGACCCGCTTTAACGTTTCGGGGGAGTTTTCATTTTCCACTTTTACCACTAATACATCTTTTAATCCGAATTTCTCTTTCAATTCATTCGACAATTCATAGTTTAATTCTACCGGTGTGTTAATCGTAATATTCACAAAGCCCCGTTTTCTCGCTTCTTGGATGATCCGCGAAACCGTAGGTCTGGAAACACCGATAATTTTAGCAATTTCTTGCTGGCTGATTTCTTGTTTATAATAGAGTTCTGCAACCCGCAGTACAAGCTGATCCTGAAAAGCCATATGACCTCACCTTTAAAAATAAATTAGAAAGTTTATCATACAGATAATTTATTATAACATTATTTCTATAAAATTTTAAGACGAACACGCGGTTTAGACTAAACGAGGCCCGGTTTAACCATTAAGATTGTTGAACAGAAGAAAATACTTCAATAACTTCTTCCTTTGTAAAACGGAAGGGGTTTCCCTGTGTCGAGCTGGCAGCAAGTGACGCTTCCGCGATCTCTTCGCCTTCCCGCTCTGAAAATGAAAGCGGGGTTAATTTTGTCTTTGCCAAAGTATTTTCGTAATTTCCGAGAATACGGGGCAAATCGTCAGCGGACAAGTCCGGACGGTTGCCTAAAATACACGCCACTTCCCGGTATTTTTCCAGAAGCCCTTCGTCTTCCGCTTTTGCCTTTTCAATATTCTTTCCCGTAAACGGGCGAAGGAAACGCGCGCATATTTCCCCGTGACCCATGGAAGTCCGGCCGCCGAGGACGCTCGCCACCCCGTGCACAATACCGAGCCGGCTGTTGCTTAAAGCAATCCCGCTGAGAAGGGCGGCCGTTTGCAAATCCAGCCGTTCTTCCGCTGATAAGGAAGAAAGCCTGTCCACTTGAAAACCTTTTTGAAATAACCGCAAACCTTCCCGGCAAATGCCGTCCGTCAGCAAATTCGCCTGATTCGATACGAAGGACTCGATTAACTGGGTTAAACTATCGAGGGCAGAATGAATGAGCACGTTTAGCGGCAGCGCTTCCGTAAAAAAGGGGTCGATGAGCGCGGCATACGGCCTGAGGGAAGCGGAACGGATGCTTTGTTTCCGGTCTTCCCGGCGAATGACCGCATTAGCCATGACTTCCGCACCCGTGCCGCAGGTCGTCGGAACGGCGATATGGGGAATCGTTTCCTTCAATACATTCGGATGGTCATAGTAATAATAAATGTCATTTTCATCCCCGGCTAAAAAAGATACCGCCTTTGCCAGGTCAATCACACTGCCCCCGCCGATACTGATGATCACATCCGGCCGGAAGTCCCCGGTAAACCGCAAGGCTTCCTGTACCATTTGTACATCCGGTTCACCCTTGACCGGAAACACCGCTTCTGTAAGGGATTCCCGTTCCGGAAAAGAGGGAACGGTTTTCAACCCGCGGCTGCCCGTAAAATATAAGACCCGTTTCGCGTTTTGTTTTTGCAAAAGTCGGCTGATAGCACGTCTGAACGCATTTTCCCCGGCGTATAATAATACCGGCATTTCAAAAGCTCTGATGGTGATCCCCGCCTTTCTAAAAATCATGTTCCGGTCCAAAAAACCCGGTACAGAAATTTTTGATAAAAATAAAAAAGGGTATCCCATATGCTGCAACCCCCGGTTTCGGGTAACTCGGGGATTGCAGATTTGGATACCCGGAAATTCTGAAGGATCATGGGAATAAATGGGCTGTGAACGTTCAAAATGAAATCAACTTTACTTTTCCATCAATGGATTTTTGCCTTCCTGTCCGTAAGTGCGGTTGTAAATATCATAACCTCTTTTTACAACTTCATCGGACAAAGGCTCAATTTTTTGTCTCAACATTGCATAGTGAACGGATTGTGCCGTCTCTTCAAGCACAACGGCATTTTTCAATGCTTTTTCCGATGTGTTTCCAATCGTGAAAACACCGTGGTTACGGATTAAAATTGCCTCTCCGTCTCCGATTTTTTCAACGATCTCCTTGCCGATTTCTTCTTCGCCGATCACTGCAAAGTCAGAAACCGGAACCGGCCTGCCGAATACTGCAGCTGAGGTGGTGGTGTAAATTTGCAACGGTTCGCCGGTTATGGCAAAACTGGTTGCATAGGGTGAATGGGTGTGAACAATACCGTTGACATCGTCACGGTGGCGGTAAACATATAAATGGGATGCGGTATCGACGGACGGTTTCAGGTCACCGTCAATGACATTTCCTTCTAAATCAACGACAACCATTTTTTCCGGTGTCAATTCATGGAACAGAACTCCGCTCGGTTTAATGACAACATAATTCGTTTCCGGATCCCTTGCACTGACATTACCGCTTGTCCATAAGACAAGGCCGTTATCAACGAGCGCTTTGTTTTGTTCGCAAACAGTTTTTCGTAATTCTTCTAGCAGCATCCGTTGCTTCCTCCTTTTACAGTGCTTCCAATTGGGTTTCTTTAATTTCTTCTTTTTCCTCTTTTACGTCAAAGACCTTGATATCTTCTTCAGAAATATTGAAGTCCTTACCCAATACGTCTTCGATCGTGCGCACCAAGCCAAGGGCATCGATTCCGTATTTGCGCATCAAATATTCTTTCGAAGCACCGTGGGCATACGTATCCGGAATACCAACTTTCGTTAATTTAACCGGCAGTCCGTTTTCCGCAATCATGTCGGCAACGGCTGTTCCAAGTCCACCGATCGTTGTATGGTTTTCCATCGTAATAACATTCTTCGATTCTTTCAATGCTTGCAGAACACGTTCGTCGGTAAATGGTTTAATTGTGGAGATATGCAGATGTTTGACATGAACATCTTTTTCTTTTAACAGTTCAACGGCTTTCATGGCCTCTTCCGTACAAATACCGCTGGATAATACCGTAATATCGTCCCCTTCATTTAAAATCCGGGCCGTATTGAATTTGAACGGTTCATCTTTCGGGAACAATCTCGGCATTTTTCCACGCAGCATCCGGATATAAACCGGGCCGTCAATGTCGTCAGTGGCATCCAGTACAGTTTCCACATCGGTCGCATCTCCGGTTTCCAATATCGTCATGTTCGGCACGCCACGAAGGACAGCGATATCTTCAATTGCCTGGTGCGTAACGCCGCCCGGTGTCATGATCCCTGGCAGGAATCCGACCAACCGTACTTTTAAGTTCGGATAGGCAACAGACATGGATAATTGGTCAAACGGTCTGCGGTAAAGGAATACGGCAAAGGTATGTACGAACGGAACATAACCTTCCCGTGCCAATCCGCCGGCCCAGCTTAACATATTCTGCTCCGCCATACCCATGGAGACAAAGCGTTCCGGCAGTTTTTCCTTAAATTCCGCAATTTCCGTCGAACCGGTTAAGTCACCGGACAAAACTAGAACGTTTTCTCTTTCCTCGGCATATCTCACCATATTGCGGGAGTGGGGATTGCTGACAAATTCAACCATTATTAACGAACTCCTTTCTTCATATCTTCCAGGATCCCTTTAAACGTATCGAGTTCATGATCACGGAACCGGACGAAGTGCAATTTCGGTTTCCGGTAATCCAATTCCGGTATTCCTTGGCTCGGGTTTGTATAGCATAAAACAAAGAGCGGTTGACCTTCTGTCGGAGTGAAGCTTGCTTTGATCAGTTCTTCCGTATTGTGGCCGTCAACTTTCACACATGTTGCGCCGAAGCCTTCAATCCGGGCATCGATCGGTTCGATGTTCATGACGTCTTTTGTCCGGCCGTCATACTGCATGCCGTTTACGTCAACGTAGACAACAAGGTTATCAAGTTTGTAGTGGACAGCGGCCTGGATTCCTTCCCAAGTTTGTCCTTCTTCCAACTCACCGTCAGACATAAATACGAACACGCGGCCGTCTTCGTTTTTCATTTTTCTTGCATGTGCGATTCCGGCTGCCTGACTGATCGCCTGACCGAATGAACCGGTTGTCAGTTCAAATCCCGGGGAGTGTTCAGCACCGATTTGTTCAACCCGGCTGCCGTCAACGTTAAAATCTTTAAACGATTCGGGGGACAAACGCCCTGCTTCAACTAATGCGGCATAAACCGCAACAGCATAGTGGGCGGGGGAAATTAACAAGCGGTCATATCCCGGTCCGGTCGGGCCGTTGTAAGCCGCTCCCGTTACATAGTCTTTATTATCTTTTCCGGGGACGCCGCTGAAGGGAGGTGCGACAAACGGTGCTTCGCTTTCGCCCAGTTTCATCAATCCACCGTACAATACGGAAAGGATATCAGCACTGGAAAGCGCCTGGCTCAGGTAACATCCGTTTTTTTCGATTGTCAGTTCCAGCGTTCTTGTCCGAATACCGTGGGCCATTTTTTTCATTTTTTCCAGATCATACAGTTTGCTTAATTCCTGCGTCATTGCGGTGTTTGTTGCAGTAGCCATTTTCTTGCCTCCTTAATGATTTCCACGCTGTTTTCGCTGTTGTCATTCCACATTTCGACCCCGAAGTATCCGCGGTAACCGGAATTAAAGAGAGTGGAAAAAACCAATTTAAAATCAACAATGCCTTCACCGAATGGAACTCTCCGGTACACGCCTTCCTTCGTATCTTTCAAATGGATGCCGACAATGTGATGAATGTTTTCTGCAAGCGACTGTTTCACATTAAAATGATGGGCGGATAAATTCCCGACGTCCGGATACATTTTTAACCAGGGAGAATTCACTTCTTCCACAATTTTCTTCATTTGATCAAGGGAAATAATATCCCTGTCCATGTTTTCGATTCCAAGCATCACACCTGCACGGCCTGCCAGCCCGGCAGCATGATGCATCGCTTCAATAAACCGTTTTTCCGAATCTTCCGTTACTTCTTCGGAATCCAACGCATAGTAACCGGCAACCTGAATCGTGCGGATTCCCATTTCGGCGGCGAATTCCACCGCCTCTTCCATAATTTCATACGCCTTTTTCCGGACATCCGCCTCATGGCTCCCGAAAGGAAATTCCCGGTGGGCGCTTAAAACGAGATTGTAAATTTGAACCCCGCTGTTTAAACTGGCACGAAGCCATTCCGCTTTTTCCTTTTTCGACCACCGGAACCGTTCCAGACGGTCTTTGTCCAGGGCCATTTCAAACCGGCGGTATCCGGCTTCGGCTGCCGTTTGAAATACCTTTTCAATATCCCTGCTTTGCGGCAACGCCTTTTCATAAATTCCAAAATCCATCATGAATGCTCCGATCAACCGAAGACAGAGATGATTTCGTCTTTATATGCTTTCGCCGCACTCAGGGGATCTTCCGCATTCGCAATTCTCCTTCCGGCAATAAAGCAATATACCGGAACATCTTTGAACAATTTAATTTCATCGACTGCTAATCCGCCGGTAATACTTAATTGGAATCCTTTCTCTGCCAGGCCTTTTAACCGTTCGATCACTTGCGGGCTCCATTTTTCTTCTTCATCGACCACTTCATTGGAGCGGTGATAAATTAACTGGGTAATTCCGAGGGACCGCCAATAATCGGCCTGTTCATCCGTAAAAGACCGGTTAATTTCAATTTGCACGTCTTTGTTTTCCCGCGACTTTGCTTCTTTCACTACCGCTTCAATCGTATCGTTCGAAGCATCGCTCATAACAGTTACCCAATCGGCGCCGGAGTCGAAAGCCAGTTTGGCTAGCTTTCCTCCGGCTTTAATAATGCGGATGTCCGCCAGAACGATGTGATCCGGGAACAGGCTTTTCATAATACGGACCGCCTGCATCCCGTTTTCCACCGCCAGGATCGTCCCGACTTCGATCACATCAACTTGCGATTGGGCTTTTTGAGCAGCAGCCAGTGAAGCGGTTAAATCAGGATTATCCAACGCCAACTGTAATTTTGGTCTGCTCATTATCGCACCTCTGATTTTTAATTATTTTTCCATTTGGTAAACTCTTGCAGGGTTGTGAATCATGAATTTATCAATAACTTCTTGTGACAATCCTTCTTCTAACAATCTCGGGATGAAACGCTCTTTAATCCAGTTGAATCCAGGGCCGTAGCCGTATACTTTATGGTGAGTTTTTCTTCCCATGTCGTTGGAAAGCATGATTTGATCTTCAAATCCGTCTTCAACGAGTTGTTTTAACAGCTCAACTCTCAAGCTGTCCGGATAGTATTTTGCTTTACCCGGGCCGTCAAAAATGATGTTTGCACCTGTTTTCAGGATTTGACGATGGTACCATAAATCCGGGAAGCGGTCAACGTGGGCAACAACGAATTTGCTCATGTCGAATCCTTCAGATTGTATGATTTCACATTGCTCAATTCCCATCGTTCCGGCTGTTGTATGGGTGTGTAAGCAAACACCTGTTTCCGTAGCTGCGCGGGCACCTGCTCTTAACACTTTTTCTTCGTTCGGAGTAATGTGGTTGTATGCAGTACCTGCTTTAATCCATCCGGCTTTTACCGTTGTGTCGTCCATACCTTCTTCAACGTCTTTGATCATTCTTTCAGCAACATAGTTAATGGACCATTCGGACATTTCCGGCTCCATTCCGTGTTCTTCACAAATGTAACCGGTACAAGCAACAACGTGTACACCGGATTCTTTAGAAGCCGTTACCATTCCCGGCGTATTTCTTCCCCAGGATTCCGGAGTAGATTCAATGATGGCCCCGCCGCCGATTTCTTTAAATTCTTTCAACATTTGAATTGCTTTCGGCACACTGTCTAAAGTATGATCCCAGTTCGCCTTGGAACCGTCACCTTGAGGTGCCGTTAATATATGTTCGTGGGCCATTGTAAAACCCAAGTCTTTTGCATCAATATCTCCTAATACTGTTCTTACTTTTCCTTTTGCCATTATTCATTACCTCCCAATTATTTTGAACAACTGTTCATATTGTTGAACATTTGTTAATGTACTTTTAATATAGCATAGAAAATTGAATTATGAAACCGTTTTTCAAAACATTAACATTTCTGTCACATTTGGAGGTTTTTCGTTGTGTTTCACGGGACCTGGAACAGGCTCTTGGTTATAGGAGGACAAGTGAAATAAATTTTGGTGTGGTTTCCGTTACAAATGTTCAAACGCTCTTTCTGCCAGACTGTAGTGTTGAAATGTCCATTAGGATTGTTCTAAAGGACATATGTTCTGGCAACCGACATTCCAATGTCCGTTAAAGAAGCTCCAAAAACCGGATCGTCAGAAAATCTACTCCGAAATGTCCGTTAGAAATGATCTTCGGACGTTAACAGGCGTACCTCCCAGGTTTTGTCCATAAACCTTCATCTAACGGACGTTCCCAAAGCATTTGTATGAAAAAATGTCCATTGCAACATTTCTATCGGACATAACCCCCGTTTGCATCAATTTGATTTGTCCATTAACGCCCCCATACCGGACAGAAGAAACAATCATTTATAAAGTTTTGTCCATTAGACAGATCCGGACTACGTTTTTCCATAAGTCCTCTTGTTAAAAACATTTCCCCGCGGCCGTTTTGTCCGATAAAAAAACAAAAAAGACGTTCCGGTATTACTGGAACGTCCTTCCATTATCCTTTTATTTATTCATTTCATCCAACGCTTGTTGGGCGGTTTTCTGGGCTTCATCCAATGCCTTTTTAGCCGGGATGTTTTCCAGCTCCACTTTATCCGCAGCGATTTTCAAGGCATCCAGAATTTTACCGCCGGTCGGATCCGCAAATCCCGGTGATGCATGCAATGCTTGTTGGTAAGGCACACCGGCATACGGATTCTCTTCAATAAACTGTTTATACTCTTCAACTTCCATTGTTGATTCGCGTACCGGAATATAGCCGATTTCCATGGACCATTTCGCTTGTACTTCCGGACTGGTGAAATATTCGATCCATTTAAATGCTGCTTCTTTTTCTTCCTGGCTGATCGATTTCGGAATATGGAGGCTTAACGTTTCCGCCATCGGTTTGGCTTCATTGTCGTTCATGCCCGGCTGCTCTCTGGCATCAATGTAGGAAAAATCCAAATCACCACGGTCACCGGAAGAACCGGTATAGCTGCCGGCATTGCCGTTCATCACCTGGTCAATCGTTTTATACCAATATTCCCAGCCCTGGCCGCCGGAAATAACACCCATCGTTTTTTCTTCATGGATTTGTTCCCGGGCAAACTCCCAGGCTTCCACCCATTCTTTAGAGTTAATTAACACTTTCTTACCGTCATCACTGATAATCTGGCCGCCGTTACTTAAAGCCATATCAATGAGGTTATCCTGACCCCACATAATCATATGGCCGTATTCAGCATCGGTTTTTTCCTGGATTTCCTTTGCCGCTTCCGCTAAATTTTCCCATGAGGAAAAAGCTTCATCCGGGTCAATCCCGGCTTCTTCATAAATATCTTTATTATAGTACATAATTTGTGTCGTACCGTAGGCCGGAATACCGTAAGTTTTTCCGTCAATTTCATTGACTTCCATAAATACCGGCAAAAAGTCATCTTTATTAAACTCTTCATCCATATACTCATCCAGCGGTTCTAATACGCCATTTTCACCGCCCTGTGCTTGGACAAGACCGATATCACCGATAAATACAGCCGGAGGATTTTTGGCCGCCAATGCAGCCTGAACCTTTTGCCATGTTTCATCATAATCCGCCTGCTGCACACCTTTGACAACCACTTCATCCTGGGATTCATTAAACTCTTTAATAATCTCCTGCATCGTTTCACCGGCTATCGAACCCAATCCGTACCAGAACTCAATTTCCACCGGCTTTCCGTCACCGGTTGTACCGTTCTCTTTCGCAGAATCTCCGCCGGAACAGCCGGCAAGCAGCGAAATGAGTAACACCAGCACTGCAAAAATCCTGAATCTCTTCATCTTGCTGCTCATCTCCTTTTGAGAAAAATTTCAATCTATTGCAATGAAGATTGCAAGCACATCCAAAACGATTAACCTTTTAAGCCTGATGAAGAACTGACCGCACTGATAAAATATTTTTGCAGGACAAAATAGATGATTAGCAACGGTAAAACGGAAATGACCGTTGCCGCCATAATTAATGGAAACGTTTGTTCAAAAGCTCCCTGGGTGTTGAAAAAGCGGTTCAAACCGACAGAAATCAAATAGTTTTCTTCACTGTTTGTAATCAATGAGGGCCACAGATAGTTATTGAAGTTCAAAACAAAACTTAAAATCGAAGCGTTAATGAGGGCGTTTTTTGACATCGGTGCGACAATCTTCCATAAAATCGTCCACTCGGAGGCTCCATCGGCACGGGCCGCTTCAATCAACTCTTTCGGAACCTTGAGGAAGTTTTGCCGCAGCAAAAAGATGGTAAAAACGTTCGCTAGATTGGAGACGATAATTCCGGCAAGCGAATCCATCAGCCCCAGCCGGGAAATGATGACGTAGCTCGGGACATAAGTGGCCGCAGCCGGAAGCATGTATGTACTTAACACGATCATAAACAGCGTATTCCGTCCTTTAAATTCCATTTGCGTCAATGCATAAGCGAGCAGGCTCGACAGAAACAGCTGGACGATGACGATCACACTTGCGGTAAAAAAGCTGTTCCACACGAAGCGTAAAAACGGCGCCATTTCCAACGCTTTCGGAAAGTTGGACCATTGGGGGTCGGAAGGTAAAAGGGTCAGCGAGCCGCCCAGGATTTCTTCCGTTGTTTTCAACGAGCTGAGCATCATCCACACCATCGGAAAAACCATAAACAACCCGATGGCCAATAAAATCAGGAATAAAATCAATTTTTCTATTTTCTCCCGCTTTGCCATCCATTCCACCCCCTTAATAGTAAACGTATTTTTTCGAAATCTTCATGGATATGAACGACAAAATAGCGGAAATCACAAGGATCAAAACAGCTACTGCAGTTGCAGCCCCCATATTGAACTGCTCAAAAGCCAGCTCATAGTACAAATACAAGAGTGTCCGCGTGCTTCCTGAAGGCCCTCCCTGGGTCAACACGTTAATCTGGTCGAACGCTTGTAGTGCATCAAGAGTCAAAATAATGAACAAGAACAACGTCGTCGGGGACACAAGCGGGATTAAAATATGGCGGATTTTTGCCCAGCGGCCGGCCCCTTCAATATCGGCCACTTCAAACAAGCTTTGCGGAATTTTCGTTAACGCATCGGAAAAGAACAACATTGCCCAGCCGGTATTTTTCCAAACCGTCACAATAATTACAGCCCAGATCGCAAAGTTCGAATCGGTCAGCCAATGGGGCTCGGGCAGCCCGAAAAAGCCAAGCATCTGGTTGACCGGGCCGACCCGGGGATCAAACATCCACGACCAGACAATGGACATCCCGATCATCGGCGTAATCCACGGGGCAAACATCAATCCCTGCAAAAACGTCACGTTTCGTCTCAGACGGCTCAACATGACAGCGAAAATAAATCCGAGTATAATAGTCGGAATTACAGTGCCGACAGCAAACAGAAGCGTATTGCCCAACGCCTGCAAAAACGCTTCATCGGCAAGCATATTCAAATAATTGCTTAAACCAACGTATTCATAATCCGGGCTGATATAATCCCAGTTCGTAAAACTTAACCAGACGGAAACAAAGAGCGGAATAATCCAGAAAACGAGAAGCGGAACAAGCGGGATGGCGACGAAAAAGAGAAGCTGCCAGATGTTTGCCTTTTTATCCATGGTAAACCCTCAATTCATCGCCGGTAAACGGTTCATCTGCCGGTTCCAGCCGTTTTCCGGTTTTCTTGTCAAACCAGCTGATTTTTTCCGGATTCATGGTAAAGAACGTATGCTGGCCGATCCGGAACCGTTTATCCGGGGATTCCCGGATCACAACTTTCCGCCCGCCCGAGATGCCGTGTATGTACTGGTCCGCTCCCAAATCTTCAATAAATGTAATTTTAACCGGATATCCCTTCCCGGAAATTTTACAGTCTTCCGGGCGGATCCCGAGAATCAACCCGTCCGGTTGCGTTGTAAAACCGGGTGTTTGAATCATTTGGCCGGCAAAAGCAAATCCGCTGCGGTTTTCCTGCAGGGGCAATAAATTCATTGCCGGTGAACCGATAAAGCCGGCAACAAATAAGTTGGCCGGGTAATTGTAAATTTCCGCAGGTGTACCGATTTGCTGGACCTTTCCTTCATTAATCACCACAATTTTATCCGCCATCGTCATCGCTTCGGTTTGGTCATGGGTAACAAAAATCGTTGTCGCCGAAAGCTCCCGGTGCAGCTGGACAAGCTCTTCCCGCATCGTGGTGCGCAGTTTGGCATCCAGGTTGGATAAAGGCTCGTCCATCAGGAAAATATCCGTATCCCGCACAATCGCCCGGCCGAGTGCCACGCGTTGCTGCTGGCCGCCGGACAGGTCTTTGGGTTTCCGTTTCAAATACGACGTCAATCCCAGCATCTCCGCCACTTTTTCCACTTTTTCCTCGATTTTTCCTTTATTCACTTTCCGAACCTTCAAACCGAATGCGATATTATCAAAAACCGTCATATGCGGATAAAGGGCATAGTTCTGGAACACCATGGCAATATCCCGGTCTTTTGCTGGTACGTCATTTTGCCTTTTTCCCTTGATAAACAAATCGCCTTTAGTAATCGGTTCCAACCCGGCGATCATACGCAAAATCGTCGATTTCCCGGAACCCGACGGACCGAGCAAAACAACGAACTCGCCGGACTCGATTGTTAAATTCAAGTCATCAATTACATTCGTTTTATTATCAAAGCTTTTCGAAACGTTCTTCAGCTCAATAATACCCAATACAAACATCCCCTTCCTTGCTCCAAAACGGATTTGCTGTCTTTAAAAACGACCGGCCGAAAGTCTGGTCTGTTCATACAGGATCTGGAGCATGCATACAGTTTTGGGGTGAGGTAATGTTGTGAACAGAATAAAAATTTATGAAAAAGAAAACAGCAATCACAAAACCTGTAACTGCTGTCTGACACCCCCTCTATAAAAACAATAAAAGTATACAAAAATACTAAATATTACCAGTAAAAAAACGGAAATTACTCAAATGAAAGGCAATTAATGTAAAAGAATGATATATAAGAATAGTGGTTTACTAGTTTTATTATATAAGATTTTAAGAAATTTTTCCAGTTCCCCCGTCCTGGCCCGGAAGAACAGCACAAACATACGCTCGGCCGGCTATTGTTAAGCTGTTATTCTTATAATGACTATAGATACAGATAAAAAATGAAGGCGATTTCAATTTTCGGGGAGGGATGAACATGAGAATCATCGCCATTTTGTTAATCCTCATCGGTGTGATCGGCTTATTTCTATCTTCCATGATGTTCGGCGATATCGGCCTCGCTGCGGGAATCGGCTCGGTTACGGCCATACTTTCCGGAGCTGGCTTTTTCATCGCGGCAAAACATATGAGAGCATAGACTGAAAGATCATAGCATACTTCTATATCCATAAAAGAACCGCTGCCTAAGCAGCGGTTCTGTTCTTACTTCCCATCCACAACTTCTTTAAAAATTTCATAGGACCGCTTTTGTTTTTCTGGGTCGTATATGTACGTTACGACCATCAGCTCATCGACATTGTACGTTTCCTGGAATTGGACAAACTGCCTCCGGACCGTGTCTTTTCCGCCGACAAAGGTAACCCGGATCGAGGCCGAAACCATCATCTTTTCCTCTTCCGTCCACAGTTCATCCATATTGTCCACCGGCGGCTTTAGTGGCTCCTTCGTATTGCGGACGACATTCAGGAAAAACTGCTGCAAACTCGTATACTCCCGCTTCGCTTCTTCATCCGTATCCGCCGCAATCACGTTTAAACAGACCATCATATACGGTTTGTCCAAATACTCCGACGGCTGGAATCGGGAACGGTAAATGTCAATCGCCGCATCCATTTGCTGAGGGGCGAAGTGGGAAGCGAACACATACGGCAATCCGAGTTCCGCGGCCAAATGAGCAGAGTCAGTGGATGAACCGAGAATGTATACCGGGACATTCGTTCCCACGCCCGGGATAGCCTGGACATACCCCTGCTTTTCCGGCGGACCGAAATATTGCAGCAGGGACTTGACATCTTCAGGAAAAGCATACACGGAATCATGCCGGTTTCTTCTCAGGGCGGATGCCGTCAGCATATCTGTCCCCGGCGCCCGTCCAACCCCTAAATCGAGCCGGCCCGGATACATCGTCTCCATTGTCCCGAACTGCTCGGCAACCACGAGCGGTGAATGATTCGGCAGCATCACCCCGCCTGCCCCGACACAGATTTTTTCCGTATGCTCCAGGGTATGTTTGATCAAAATCGATGTGGCGGAGCTGATGACCGACGGTGTATTATGATGCTCGGCAATCCAATACCGGGTATACCCCATTTTTTCCACGGCCCTTGCCAGATCCACCATTCCGTCAATCGCTTCCTTTATGCTCTGCCCTTGCCGGAGCGGCACAAGATTCAGCACGGACACCGGTATATGTAATTTCGTCATAACATCTCCCCCATTTCGAGTCCATTTTTACCCTATGGTAACAAAAATCCGCCTCCCTTTGCATGAATCCGAATCGGTCGTTTCGACAGCATTTTCTTTCCGGTTAAAAATTTTGCGGCTGCGCCGGACTGGACTTCCGCTTCCATGTTAGGTTTACAACAAATTCCATCAAACGTTTGTTTAAAGAAATTGCCGGAAAATGGAACATTTCTCTGTCTTATTTCAGCTACTCCATATATAGTAAAATTTTTACTAAAAATTTTACTAAAACCGGACCAACAGCCTATGAAAGAAATTGCATGTTTTACGCTGAATTTATGCTTAAAAACATAATTTTGTCTTGATTTTGCAAAATTCACCATTTTTCAGACCTCATAAGCCGGTAAAACCGCATGGAAAACGTGGAATAACGGAAATAGCGCTTTTGTCAGAAAACTTGCCATTTTCTATGGTTAAAGTACCCGGGAATAAACGAAAGACGCGTCTTTCAAAAGGGGTACAAAATTGAAAGACGAAAGAAAGGATTTTGAAACAGTCATAAAAGAAATGGAACCGGTCATTTATTCCATTATCCGGAAATTGCATATTTACAAGAACGTGGAAGATTATTACCAAACCGGCTTAGTCAGCCTCTGGCAGGCGTATCAATCCTTTGATCCTGAAAAAGGAACGTTTATGACCTACGCCTACAGTTATATCCGGGGCGCGATCCTGACGGAACTGGCAAAAGATGCGAAAAAAGAGGACCACGAATGGAAACCGGATGATTTCGAATGGGGCATCATCGCCGACCGGAACGGTAGATCCTATGACGAAACTGTTCTCCTGAAGGAAATCCTCAACAAGCTGCCGGAAAAACTGAAACAAATCGCCGAGCTTCATTATATCAAGGGATACCAATTGAAGGAAATCGCGGAGCTGATGAATGTCAGCTACACATCGGTGAAAAATTGGAAACGGGAACTGGTGAAGCAATTAAGAAGAGAAATGGCTGTGGAATGAACAGTCTCAAAACGATGCGGAGAAAACGGAAGATTTTCTCCGCATGTTTTAATCAAACGTTTTTTAACAAGTTAATCAAAATATGCTGTTCCTGCTAGTAAAATAAGTATTTATCAAAGATATTTCTCTCAAAAACTTTCAAATACGAATAATATATTGAAAATTTAAAATAAATATTTTACTAATAAGATTACTTTTATCTTCATCATGAATTTAAAGGTAATTTATCAATTTTTTAAAGAAAATAGAATTGGATAACTTTTTAATTTTTTATATTGTAAAATAATTTTTTATTTTTATAAAGAAAAATATTAAAGGAGGAGAACTAAATGAAACATAATTACCGCTACAAAATTATGTTTATGATGGTTCTTATGGTTATCATCAATTATATCGACCGCGGTGCGATTTCTTATGCACAGGCCGATATTATTGATGAGTTTAATTTTGACGCGATCGCTTGGGGTGCCGTACTTGGCTATTTCGGGTACGGATATTTATTCGGTTCTCTTTTTGGAGGCATACTTGCGGATAAAAAAGGTCCAAAATTTGTATGGCTCTTAATAGGTGCTACGTGGTCATTATTTGTGATTCTAACAGCTTTCGCGGGAGAAATCGGCATAGCCTTTTTTGGCGGTTCTGCTCTGGCAGGTTTTGCGGTTGTCCGGATTCTGTTTGGATTTGCGGAAGGACCGACATTTTCAACGATAAACAGAACCGTCGCCAACTGGGCAACACCGAGAGAACGTGGTTTTGCCGTATCCTTGGGACTTCTCGGAACACCATTGGGCGCTTTATTAACAGCACCGGCAGCAGTATTTTTACTATCGATCACAAGCTGGAAAGTCATGTTTATCATCCTGGGCGGTCTGGGTCTAATCTGGGTAATTATTTGGAGCAGAATGTTCACTGACTTGCCTGAACAACATCCAAAAGTTACAAAAGAAGAACTCGAGAAAATCAGATCCAGAAAAGATTTATTGCCGGATGAACAATTGGTCGAAGAAGATGATAAAGCAGCTGAAAAAGTCAAATGGTACCATTTCTTTAAAAACCCTACATTAGTATTGAATGCAATCGGGTATTTTGCATTCCAATACATTAACTTCTTATTGCTAACATGGACACCAAAATATTTGCAGGACGAATTTGATTTCCAATTGTCTTCCCTGTGGTACCTGGGCATGATCCCATGGATTGGCGCCTGCTTTACCGTATTGCTGGGCGGCAGAATTTCCGACTACTTACGTCTGAAAACAGGTAGCTTAAGAATTGCCAGATCCGGATTGGCAGTCGTGTCGTTATTGCTTACAGCCACTTGTTTCCTGCTTATCCCTAAAGCGAATTCTGTTTCCGGAGTTATGCTTTTAATGGCTGTTGGAAACGCATTCAATTCGTTGCCGAACTCGGTTTATTGGTCAGTCATTATCGATACGGAACCAAACAAAGCGGGAACATACGGAGGAATCACACATTTTATTACTAACACCGCGACTATTATTGCACCCACATTAACCGGGTTTCTTGTAGTCAGCTTTGGATATTCTTCTATGTTCACAGCAGCAGCAATCGCCTCAATGATCGGAATGGTAGCGATGTTATTTGTTAAACCGGGAAATAGAAAATCCGAATCAAGCAAAGTAACAATAGGGGGGTAAGCTCTATGAATCTGTCACAATTATCGGCGACGATACGGAAGAAAGAGCTATCACCAGTGGAAGTCGTAGAACAAACATTGGAGAAAATCAATAACGAAAATAAAAAATACAATGCTTTTATTACTATCTCCAGTGAGAAAGCGCTTAAATCTGCCCGTGATCTGGAAGATGAGCTGATGAAAGGAAAAATAAGGGGGCCCTTACACGGGATTCCCGTTGCAGTTAAGGATTTAATTTATACAAAAGGTATCCGTACGACGATGGGTTCGAAGGTATATGAAAACTTTGTTCCCAATGTGGATGCCACAGTTATTCGAAAGTTAAAAAGAGCGGGTGCAGTGATCATTGGTAAAACCCACACACATGAATTTGCATACGGAACAATCGGCGACCGCTCCTATTTCGGTCCGTGTTATAATCCGTATAATCCGGAGAAAATTACCGGCGGATCAAGCAGCGGCTCAGCTGCAGCGGTTGCCGCCGGACTGGTCAGCGCAGCTTTAGGAACGGATACAAGCGGCTCTGTCCGAATCCCTTCATCGGCATGCGGAACCGTGGGGATGAAACCGACATTCGGTCTTGTCAGCAAATCGAACGTTTTTCCCCTGGCTTATACACTGGACCATATCGGACCGATGACAAAAAACGTCCAAGATAACGCCCTGTTATTAAATATCATCGCCGGATATGACCCGGAAGATCCTTATTCCACAGATGTAAAGACAGAAGATTACAGTGCCCGCATCGGAATGGATATTAGAGGAAAGGCCGTTGGCATCCCGACAGATGATTATTTTGCTCCTTTTGAAGAAGAAATAAAAACGGCGGTAGAAGAATGTCTTCAACAATTGGAGAATTTAGGAGCTACCGTGAAGAAAGTAAACCTGCCTGTTATAGAAGAAATCGCCGTCGCTCAGACCGTTACGTTAACATCCGAAGCAGCCGCTGTTCATGCGGAAAAATTTAAAGAATACAAAGGTATGATTGACGATGAAGTTTATGAGCGGCTAAAAACAAGCCAGAATACAAAGGGATATGAATATGTAGCGGTGCAAAGGAATAAGAGAAATCTGATCAATCAATTTAACCGGATTTTTGAAGATGTGGATATTCTGTTAATCCCAACACTTCCTATACTCCCGACCAATATCGGCCAAAGAGAAGTCAACATCAACAATAAAAAAATCAAAGTCCGGGAGTCATTACTTAAGTTGACAGCGCCAACAAATTTTACCGGTAATCCATCCCTATCCATCCCTTGCAAATTTTCAAAAAACGGTTTGCCGATCGGAGTTCAATTAGTTGGTAAACATTATCATGAAGCAATTCTTTACCAATTTGCCCATGTGCTGGAAGAGGCCATGATGTTCTCCCGTAAAGCAAAAGCATTGAAAAACAAATTTCCAATCGAGTAGGAAGGAAAACCTGCCGGCATCAAAGAGCGGATTAAACAGTTGCCAGATGAGTTAG
>CALGYZ010000047.1 GCA_937934645.1 uncultured Bacillaceae bacterium
GTTTTTTTCAAAAAATACAGGTGATAATCAGGGAACAACAGAAAAATCATTTATTTTTCGAATACCCGTTTGTTATCCTGTTTTCTTTTGTCCCCTTTAATTCTGCCCTGTTGGTCCGGTTTAAATGAAAAATACAGCCGCAACTGTTGTAATGATTAAACCGGTGCAAACGGGCAGCAAATTCCTTCTGGCCAATTCGAAGGGATCCACATTGCAAATAGCAGCTGCGGGAATCAATGCCCATGGAATTAATGTACCCCCGCCGACCCAGATGGCCGAAACTTGCCCGAGGGCCGTTAATGTGGCAACTCCATTTCCGCTGGCATGGGAAAAAAGGGCGGCGACGGAACCGGCAAGGGATATTCCCGAAAAACCTGATCCGTCCAATCCGGTAATCGCTCCGACTGCTGTTAATGTAACCGCTGCAATTCCCTTTGTCAGCGGCACTGTATTGGCAAGGGCGATCCCGAGGTCGTACACAATGCCGTGCGATGATTCCGGTAAAAAATCACCGATAATGGTAATAAATCCGGCATCGCCGAGGTAGAAAAAGGCAGCAATCGGAATAACGGGGCCAAAAACTTTAAAACCAAACTGGAAACCTTCAATGAATAATTTCGTTGTCTTCTTCAAACCCTTCATTTTATAACCAATGATATTTACGGTAAGAAAAATAAGCATAGCTGTTCCGCCTACCAAGGCCGTTGCATCATTTCCCTGCAGCCGGAAAAAATACATGGCAATAACATCGGCTAAAAAAAGCAAAGGGATGCTAACGGCAAATATTTTTTGCATAAGAGGGGATAATACGTTTGTTCTTTCCCCTTTATCAACGGATTCCCCGGGACTTTTAGTCAAATTAAGTTTATGATTTTTCATGTCTTTTTTTAAAAGAATAAACGCAAATACTGTTGTTACGGAGCCCATAATGAAAACTAAGGGGATACTGGCGGAGACTACATCACGGACGGGGATTCCGGCTGCGTCCGCCGTCAGTTTCGGGGCGGCCTGGATAATAAAATCCCCGGATAAGGCAAGGCCGTGACCGAACAAGTTCATGGCCACCGCCACTCCGATCGTAGGAAGCCCGGCGCGGACAGCAGCAGGAAGAATAACAGCTCCGATCAGGGCTACAGCAGGGGACGGCCAGAAAAATAAAGAAATGACAAACATTAATATACCGGTCGTCCAGTAGGCAAGGGCGGGTGTGCGGATCAATTTGGCGGCCGGTCTGATCATGACATCATTAATTCCGGTTTCAGTTAATGTTTTGCTCATGGCGGTAATTAAAGAAATGATCAGAATCGTTGGCAAAAGTTCGCTAATAGCATATAAAAAACCCGTGAATAAACTAATGATAGAGCCGGTTAATGAACCCCCGGCATTCAAAGCAATCAGAAAAATACCTGTCAGACAAAGTATGGTTGTATCTATTCTGCAAATCATGAACACGATAATGAAAATAATAAAAAGAAGATAGATCCAATGGATGCTTGTTAATTCAGCAATCACCAGCAGCACCTCTTTCCGCTTCAAACTACGCTCTCCATATGTTATGAGAAAATAGAAAACAGGTGAAAACCCAAAGGAAAAATCGGAAAATTTTTTATTTATTCACAGCCGGGTATAAAGTCCTTGATCTGTTAACATATTTGTAAATAAACGGAAATTGATTTCCAGGTAAAGTTTTGTAATAATATTTACATTAGGAAAAAATATTTCGTCAGGGAAACATTATTGTATATCTGCATATTTACCGCACCAGATTGCAGGGATGAAAAAATAATATAGAAATATAGTTATTTTTATAAATTTTGCAGGAATTGTTGGAAAAAAGAGAATGATTCCTGTACAAAAGGACGGGGAACGATATTGGAGACAAATATATTGCTTGCATTTGGTTTGACTCTCATGGCAGGATTGGCTACGGGAATCGGCAGCATATTAGCCTTCTTCGCTTCAAGAACCAATACGAAATTTTTATCCTTTGCCCTCGGTTTTTCAGCCGGTGTTATGATTTATGTATCGATGATCGAGATCTTTTTTAAAGCTCAGGACGCACTTGTGAACGAATTGGGAAGTCCAAAGGGAAATTGGGTAACCGTAGCCAGTTTTTTCGGAGGTATGCTTTTAATCGCTTTAATTGACCGGCTGATTCCTGAACATAATAATCCCCATGAATTAAAAAAAATAGAAGAGATGGAAAAGAAACCTGTAAAAAATGCGGTGGATGACCCGGAATTGATGAAGATGGGCGTCTTTTCCGCTTTGGCCCTTGCGATTCATAATTTCCCCGAAGGGATTGCCACTTTTGCATCAGCTCTGCAAAATCCCACCCTTGGTATAACCATTGCAATTGCCATAGCGATTCATAATATCCCGGAAGGCATTGCCGTTTCTGTACCTGTCTATTATGCGACAGGGAGTAAAAGAAAGGCTTTTAAAATATCCTTTCTGTCAGGATTGTCGGAACCGCTCGGGGCTCTCGCAGCGTTTGTTGTTTTAATGCCGTTCTTAAATGAGTTAATTTTCGGGATTATTTTTGCCGGTGTGGCAGGGATTATGGTGTTTATCTCATTGGACGAACTGCTGCCGGCGGCAAAAAAATATGATGAAGCCCATACATCCATTTACGGTTTAATGGCAGGAATGGCAGTGATGGCCGTAAGCCTGCTTCTGCTTATGTAGGAAGAAAAAATGCGGAGAAGTTTATCTTCCCCGCATTTTTCATGTAACGATTTCGGCAGAACGGCAATTTTCTTATTATTCATTGGAAAGCTTGAGAATATCGAGTAACTTAAAGAATAAACTCAGGATTACAGCGACAATGGTAGCCAGTCCCATGCCTTTCAGTGCAACGGAACCGATTTGGATTGTTGCCCCGCTCAGCCCGGTGAGCAGGACAACACAGGTTAAAATTAAGTTTTGTGCCTTTCCGTAATCCACTTTTGATTCCACGAGCGTCCGGATTCCGCTCACGGCAATCATTCCGAAAAGCAGTAAGGAGATTCCCCCCATGACAGCCGGAGGAATTGTAGATATTAAAGCTGAAACTTTTCCGAAGAAGGAAAGAAGCATGGCAATGACCGCCGCCCCGCCGATCACCCATGTCGAGTATACTCTTGTGATCGCAAGCACGCCGATATTTTCACCGTATGTCGTATTCGGGGTTGATCCGGCAAAGCTGGAAATAATGGTTGAAATTCCATTTCCTATAAATGACCGGTCCAATCCGGGATCTTTCGTTAAGTCTTTTCCGACAATATTTCCGGTCACGATCGTATGTCCGATATGTTCCGGTATAAGCACGAGTGCTGCCGGAAGAATGGCAATAATATCAGCTACATTAAATTTGATTTGATAAAAAGTAGGTAAAGAGAAAAATGCGGCTTCTTCCACAGCAGTAAAATCAATAAGCCCGGCAAAAAATGCAATGACATAACCGCCGATAATACCGAGTAAAATCGGTATAATTTTGAAAAATCCCCGTAATGTCACCCAGCAGACAATCGTGATGGCCAACGTCAAAAGGGATACCGTTGCGGTTTTCGGATCCATTGTCCAGTTGTCCGGTGCATCCGCCGGTTTAATGAACCCTGCCATCTCCGCAGCAACCGGAATGAGTTCGAGACCGATGACAGCGACAATTGCCCCCATGGCGGCAGGCGGGAAAATGATATCGAGCCAGTTTGTGCCGGCAGCTCTGATGATTAAGCCAACGATCACGAGAATGACGCCGACGGCTAAAAATCCGCCGAGGGCATAGCTGTAACCTTCAACACCGGAATAGCGTCCGAGGACGACAAAAACCGGTGAAATAAAAGCGAAGCTTGAACCAAGATACGCCGGTATTTTTCCTTTCGTAATAAAAATGTAAATTAAAGTACCGATTCCGTTCATTAACAGAACAGTAGCGGGATCAATGCCGAATAAAATCGGCACTAATACGGTCGAGCCAAACATGGCGAACAAATGCTGCAAGCTTAATGGAAGACTTTCCAAAAGCGGCAGTTTTTCGTGAACCTGAATTTCATCTCTTTTCATGATGCTACTCCCTTTCCCTGTACTCATTTAAGTAGTGTTGCAAAATACCAGAAAAAAAGCACCTTGCCCGGAGTACGGCAAGGTGCACAAAAACAGTTATGTGCATAAAAAGGCAGTTTCCCCAATTTATGAAAACATTTCCCCTACCTTGCCAGCCTCACAGGACTGAACTTAAAGGTACTATTCCACTAACCCAGATAATTATTACAGTTTGTTTGAAAAATGTCAATAAAAAAGCTCACTATAAAAAACATGTCAAAGAAATTTAAATTTTAATTGAAGAATGCATGATTACAATATAATAAAATTATAAATATTAACAAAATGATAAAAGGAGGTAATAAGGGAAAGGCATTTATTACTTATTATTGACAGAAAATTCTTATAATTTTATCCTCTTTCTTAAAGAGGAAATGTAACCGCTTTGTTAACGAAATTTGGGGGTGGGGCATATGAATACGGCTAAACAAAGGGAGTTTAATTCAAACACGAAATTTGAAAAAGCCATTGAGTCTGTCCGTTTTAAAAAATTAATGGGCGAGAAAAAACGGTTTATTATTCCTTTGACGGTGTTATTTTTAATTTTATATTTTACCTTGCCTGTTTTAACATCGTTTACAAAAGTTTTGCATGCTCCGGCAATTGGGGATATTACGTGGGTGTGGTTATTCTCCTTTTTCCTCATTGTGATGACCTGGTCGCTGGTTACGATTTATATAAAAAAATCCGCTAAATTTGACAAAATGGCTGCAAAGATCATAGAAGAAGAATTTCCGGAAAGGGCGGAGAACGGATGAATCCCACGGTCATTATTTTGTTTTTGCTGATTGTAGCCGTTACACTTGTCATTACTTACTATGCAGCAAAAAGGACGAAAACAGCCAGTGATTTCTACACGGCCGGGGGCGGATTGACCGGCTGGCAAAACGGTTTGGCGATTGCAGGGGACTATTTATCGGCGGCTTCCTTTTTAGGAATTGCCGGAGCCATCGCCTTGCATGGGTTTGACGGATTTTTCTTCAGCATCGGTTATTTGGTTGCGTATTTGATTGTCCTGTTTATCGTTACTGAGCCTTTGCGGAATTTGGGGAAATATACGCTGGCGGACATGATCAACGCCCGTTTTGATGCGAGGAAAGTCCGAGGTGCTGCTGCGTTAAGTACGATTACAATCGTTATATTTTAGATGATTGCCCAGCTTGTCGGGGCCGGGGCGTTAATCCAGTTATTATTCCAAATTGATTACTGGATTGCGGTGCTGATTGTCGGAACAATGATGATGGTTTACGTCTTATTTGGGGGAATGACGGCAACGAGCTGGGTTCAGATAATAAAAGTGGTACTGTTAATGGCTGCAACGGTCATCATTTTTTTCTTGGTTCTTGCAAAATTCAAATTTAATATTTTATCCATGTTTTCAGAGATGAAGACAGCTACACCTTTAGGAGAAGCATACTTAAATCCGGGCGTCCTGTATACGGACCCGTTTGACACGTTATCCCTGATGCTCGCCTTGGTTTTAGGAACCGCCGGATTACCTCATATCTTGATGCGCTTTTTTACGGTAAAAGATGCAAAAACGGCCAGAAGCTCTGTTACGTGGGTAACGTGGCTTGTTGGGATCTTTTATATACTTACGATTTTCCTCGGTTTCGGTGTGGCGGCTTTTGTCGGACGGGAAACCATTATTGAAGCAAATCCCGCCGGTAATATGGCGGCGCCGTTATTGGCTGAGGTTTTGGGCGGCGATTTCTTAATGTCCTTTGTTGCCGCTGTTGCATTCGCCACCATTCTGGCTGTTATAGCAGTGCTTGTCCTCAGCAGCGCATCTGCTTTTGCCCATGATATTTACGGCCAAATGATTAAAAAGGGGGGGAATTTCGGAAAAAGAACAGGTAAAGGCAGCACGTTACGCTTCCTTGGGGTCTCCGTCTTTTCGATCATCCTGGCGTTATTTGCCCAAAATTTAAACGTTGCATTTCTCGTTTCATTGGCCTTTTGTATTGCGGCCAGCGCGAACTTAACGGTTATTGTGTACACGATTTTCTGGAAGAAGTTTAATACAGCAGGGGCGGTAACGACCATGTTAACCGGTTTAACTTGCGCACTGGTGCTGGTAAGCATCAGTCCGAGCGTTTTTTCACCGGTGGAAGGAGCCGCCATTTTTGTCGGTGAACCGATCTTTCCGTTGACGAACCCGGCGATCGTTTCCGTACCGGTCGGATTTCTGGGCGGGTTTTTAGGTACGTTATTATCCGGAAAAACGGATTTTGTCTGGTATGCAGAGATCAAGTTCAGAGCACATACGGGTTTCCGGGGGAAAATATAAAATACGGGGTGGACTGTGTGTCCGCCCCATACTTACGCTTTTTCCTCAAAAACTTTTGCGATTTCCACGATCACCCGGGCTGCTTTTTCCATCGTTTCGGCCGATACATATTCAAACTTTCCATGCATGTTTTCCCCGCCAGCAAAAATATTCGGGGTCGGCAGTCCCATAAAGGAAAGCTGGGCGCCGTCGGTTCCTCCGCGAATCGGCTCAATGACCGGTGTTATATTTAACCGTTCCATTGCTTCTTTTGCATTTTCCACCACTTCCATGACCGGTTCAATTTTTTCCCGCATGTTATAGTACTGGTCCTGAATATCAAGCTTAATCCGACCCTTGCCGTATTTTTCCTGTAATTGTAGTACAACTTTTTCTAAATAACTTTTCTTTCGTTCGAACTTTTCCCGGTCATGGTCGCGTATAATGTAGGACAGTTCCGTACGTTCGACATCACCGTGAAAAGAATGTAGATGGTAAAACCCCTCATATCCTTCGGTAAACTCGGGTGCTTCCAGCCGGGGAAGCATATGCTGGAGTTCCATTCCGATCTTGATTGAGTTTTTCATCTTTCCTTTGGCGGAGCCGGGGTGAATGTTATCCCCGTTAATGACAACTTTCGCTGCAGCAGCATTAAATGTTTCATATTGCAGCTCACCTAGGGGTCCACCGTCGACGGTATAAGCATATTTGGCATTAAAGCGTTCTACATCAAATTTGTGGGGACCGCGGCCGATTTCCTCGTCGGGAGTGAATCCGATGCGGATTTCCCCGTGTTTGATTTCCGGATGTTTGATCAAGTAATTCATCGCTGACATGATTTCGGCAATACCGGCTTTATCATCCGCACCGAGCAAAGTGGTGCCGTCAGTTGTAATCAGGGTCTGGCCTTTGTATTTCAGCAGTGAAGGGAAATCTTCCGGTGTCATCCCGATACCCAACTGTTCGTTTAATACGATGGGTCCGCCGTCATAATTTTCGATAATTTGCGGTTTTACATTTTCACCGGAAAAATCAGGCGCCGTATCAACATGGGCCAAAAAGCCAATGACGGGTACGTCTTTTTCTGTATTTGCCGGCAAAGTGGCAAAAACATATCCATTTTCATCCATTGTCACATCTTTCATGCCGATTTCTTTCAGTTCATCAACGAGCAGGCGCAACAAATCGAGTTGTCCGGGCGTGGACGGGCATGTGTCACTGTTTTCATCCGATTGTGTGTTAATTTTGACATATTTTAAAAAACGCCGGATTAATTCATCTTTCATTTTTCATCTCTCCAAAACGTTGTTCTTTCACCATTTGTTCATATTTCCGGTACCATTTCCCTAGTTTCCCTTTATAATCGTCATGCCACGGCTTATCCTTTCCGCAATAATGGATAAATACCGTGTTTTCTTCGATCCACTCCATCGTTATTTTGTTCGGGCGGTATAGCCGTGCCAGTTCAAAATGCCTGGCATCGTAATTATAAGTATAACTGTCAACCGCTTTTATTTTATCCCAATACAATGCATTTAAAATATCCTGATCCGGCAAAATTAACAGCCGTTTATTTTCCTCTATAAATTCATAAATATCTTCCAAATGGACGTATTTCCTCATTAACGGGATATTCATCAGTAAAACGCCTGTATTGAAATATTTCGTCGCATGCGGTGTTTTTAAGCGGATTTTATTAAGAGGCCTTACATATTTCGTCGTATGTTCGTGTTCTGCCGCGATAAACATATTTCCGTCAAAGCTTTGATTATATAATTCTTTGACCGGATTAATACAGACGATATCGGGGTCGAGATATAAAATACGGTCAACGGATTCAGGCAAAAAGTGATGGGCGCTTAAGCGATAGTACATTTCAGTTGTATAGTGGCGGAATACCGGTGCATCCCGGAAAAAGCCGGGTTCAACCGTAATCGGGGAAAATTGTTGATCATGCTGGTCTTCAATATAAAAATAAAGGTCATTGATCATTTCCTTTGGAAGGCCGGAATGCATTAAATAGATAGTGAATTGCTCTCCGGGATTATTGATGAATAAAGATTTCAACAGTACTTTTAGAGGCGGTACATAATTTGCATTTAACGTTACCAAGATATTAATCATGAAAAGGGCCCTCTCTTTTCACCTTTTATAGTAGAAAATTATTAAGTCCCTACTATTTTATCATATGTATATAGAAATTCCAGAAACATCCTGTTTCCAAAAAAAGAGGCAACAGTAATAAAAGAGGACCCTTTTTATGTTTTTTGAATTTCACCATTGATATTGATGCCAGCGGGCAAACCGGCATAGAACGAAAGACTGCATGCCCGGGCCGTAAAAATCCGCTGGTTAAAAAACTTTTTGTTAACCTATTCATTTTTATTTCATTTTACAGAATATCCGGATTCTGGCCGGTCCTGACCTTTGTTGCTTTTTAATATAGGTGAGGTAAATAAATCAATTTCTATTGCATATTTCGGACGTCTTTTCACTTCATAAAAAATTTTCCCGATATATTCACCGATAACGCCGATAGCCAACAGCTGTAATCCCGTAAAAACGGAAATAAATGTGTATAACAGAAAGGATGCCGGTTGTTCCGGTTTTACCAGACTATAGATTCCGAGCAATATACCAGTGACGAACAGAAAAAAACCGGCAAAAGTGATAAGACGTAGCGGGACGATACTGAAGGAAGTAATGCCGTCCAGCGCAAAGGCGACCATTTTTTTCAACGGATATTTCGTTTCACCGGCGAGCCGTTCTTTCCGGTCATAGTAAACTTTAGCTGATTTAAATCCGATTTGTGGCAGGATTCCCCGTAAAAATAAATGCTGTTCATGATATCGGGCCAGTTCATCCAGCGCCCGTTTGCTTAACAGGCGGAAATCGGCATGATTATAAACCAGTTCAATACCGAGTTTCTCCATAAAACGGTAAAACAAGAGGGCGGTCGTCCGTTTGAAAAAGGTATCCGTATCCCGTTTCCTCCTTACCCCGTATACAATTTCATAACCTTCATGGTATTTTTCCATAAATGTTTTTATCACTTGGATATCATCCTGCAAATCGGCATCAATCGAAATGACACAGTCGGATTTCTCCCGGGCTTTCATGTATCCGGCCCAGAGCGCCTTTTGATGCCCGACGTTTCGGGAGAGCTTAATACCTGTGACAAAAGGGTTTTTGATGCTTTCCCTGGCAATAATCGGCCATGTACGGTCGCTGCTTCCGTCATCAACAAAAAGAATACGGCTGTTTTTTCGGATTAAATTTTCCCCGCACAAGTCCTGTAAAACGGCGCTTAACCGGTTGATTGTTTCCGGCAATACTTCTTCTTCATTGTAACAGGGAACAACAATGGTCAGTACCGGCAATTGTTTTTTCACTGCTTGTTTCCTCCTTCAGCGGATTGTTGCGGAAGATTTACTGCGTAAAGATAGATGCGCCAATGGGAATCTTTATGTTCAAATGTCTTTAACAAAGTCAGGCGGTTGGCTTCACTGTTTTCGATCGGCAATGCCGAAAAAATATAGCGACCGCCCAATTCGTAAAACGCTTCGGTATTTAATTGCAAGTGTTTAATGGTTTTTTTCGACCGTTTGCTGAAATTGTAATTTTTGCCCAATTCATCGACAAAGATATAGCAGCGACTGCCCCACTCATCAAAATATGTTTTTAATGTTTTGTTTTTTTCCAGTTCATACTTTATAATCTCCCGGAATTTGTATTTATATGAAAGCGGATAAACGTTGTTGTATGTATCCAGCGTATAAAAACCGTTATACTGGCTGATTGCGGGATGAAGACCGATGCTGGCCACCCGGTACGATGACTTCGGCTTTCCGATATACCGGTCAATTTCCATAAAAAGGCTTTCGGCATAAAACGCTTTAAATGAAGGAGTGCGGTGAATCACCCCGTAATGAATTTCTTCATTAAACGGAATCAATACAATAATCTGGGCAATGATCAAAAAGCGGACGAACTTTTTTTGCCCCGTCTGCCAGAAATAACGGCATGCCAAAGCAAAACTGACGTAAATAACGAGGGGGCGCAAAAAGTGGAAGCGGGCAAAATTAAATGTGTTTAAAATATCAAATTGCTTTTTCAACGGAATCCAAATATTGTTAAACCAAAGGGCATACCAAAAGGATAAGGCGTAGTTTAAAATGAACAAAAAAATGAACAGCTTTTCCTTTTTCCATTCTTTTCGGTAAAAAATAAGAAACAACACGAGAAGAATTGCCGGTAAAATAATAATGGTATGCACGGTCATGACATGGGTATGGCCTAATATAAAATTTTTCAGGGAAAGTCTTAGTGTACGGAAAAAATCATGCCGGGAAGAAATGAATTCCGTCCGGTGGCCTGTTTCCGGATCGAAAAGAACGGAATAAACGAGCCGGTATTCTACGAGTAAGAACATTGCCGTCATGAATAAAAGGGCAAACAAAAACTTCCCATTCCATTTTTTCGTACGGATCAAGTCAACGACCCACCATATGCCCATCGCAACAAGAAAAAAGAAAAAACCAAGCACAATGCTTGCATAAAAAGGAACTAGGCCGAGGGTGAGCCAGGCTTTCCAATCGCCTTTTCCTTCCCGGATTTTTAAAAACGCCCATAATGCAAGCGGATGTCCTAAAGTGCTTAACATTCCGGAAGGCCAAAACGGGGTGAGGGAAAATGCCAGCGGAACACCAATCCGGATTAGCCGCTGGGACGGCTCTTTAACGAGATACGTTTTCAAAAGCAAATACATCCCAATAAAAGCAAATACTCTCGTAATTGTCTGGCTCAGTGCGTATGCGGTCATCGGCGGAAACAATGCGTGCAAAAGGACAATTCCCGTCCATTCGGAACCGATGGCATACCGCGGAAGCCCGTTTATGACCTGCGGAATGACCGCATGAACGGAGCCAAACATTTCGCCGCTTTCTTTAAGCACTTTATACCATGCAATGTTGGAATCCAGATTATCATGAACCCGGATATGGGCATTTTCTCCGAGAATAAATAACGGGGATACGAATATGGCAATACAAATAAAGGCTGCCCAGAGTGCCCTTTTTTCAAGCCGGATGTTCTCCATATGTTTTCACTTCCAACTGTTTTTTCCGGAAAGTTGCTCATTTCTTAATTTAACCTGTTAATTCTTTCCTATACATTTAATTCTTTCCGGAAAATAAAAAACTGTTCAACTTGCAGACTCCTGCAAAAAGTTGAACAGTTTTTGTCACATGAATCCAATTTAAGGAACAATGGTTACCGGGCACGGGGCCAATTGCAAAACGCCGAGGCTGACACTGCCCAAAACCGTGCTTTTTACGGGTCCCATTCCTCTTGAGCCCATAACGATGCAATAAGCATCAAAATCTTTGGCCAGCCGGCAAATTTCGGCTTTCGGTACACCGGTCCGGATAAACCTTTTCACGGGGACTCCTGTACAATCGGTATGTTCCAATGCATGGTCCAAAATTCCATTGGCTTCCACGGAAAGATATTCCTCAATTTTTTCCTCTGAAACATATCTGAGAACATTCGGCGTCCGTAAATCCGGCTGGACATTTAAAAGAAGAATTTGCCCGTCGATTTCCCTTGCAAGATTTACGGCAAATTGAAATGCTTTGTATGAATGGCTTGACTTGTCAACGGGGACGACGATTCTTTTTTTCATAGCGTTCGTTCCTTCCTTCCTTATTGTGATCACATTCCCTGTATATACAAAGTTCGATAAAATGCTCTGTTTTTCCTTTATTTTCACAAAATCCTTGAAATTAAAAGTGAATTATCTTTAATAAAGGAAATTTACTATGATAAAATACTTATAAAAAGGTTAGAATTTATAACATGAAATGATAAAGGAGAAGTGATTGAACTTTTGGACAGTCTTTGGTTATCATTCGGCATAATTCTTATTCTGATCATCGCGAATGGTATTTTTTCTATGACCGAAATTGCCATCGTTACATCGAGAAAGGCCCGTCTGGAAAAGCTGGAAGATGAAGGGGATAAACGGGCAAGATACGCGATTAAATTGGCCAATCACCCGAACCAGTTATTGTCCACAATTCAAATCGGCATTACATTAATCGGTGTCGTCACCGGTGCGTTCAGTGGTGCGGCCGTAGCCGGAAAACTGGAAAAATATGTGGTGCAAATAGAATTTCTTGCCCCGTACAGCTCGGAAATAAGCATGGTATTTATTGTCGGTTTATCGACATATTTATCATTAATTATCGGGGAACTGGTACCTAAACGGCTGGCCATGTCCAACCCTGAAAAGATTTCTTTAATGGTTGCCAAACCGATGTATTTTTTTGCCAAGGTCGGTAAGCCGGTCATTTGGATTTTAAGTAAGTCGACTGAATTTGTTTTAAAAATACTGGGGGTAAAAGCATCAAAACAACCGCAAGTAACAGAAGAGGAAATTACCCAGATGATCGAACAAGGCGTATACAGCGGTGTTGTCGAAGAAATTGAACAGGATATGGTCGAGCAGATCTTTTATCTCGGGGATAAGCGGCTCGGCGAAATTTTAACGCCCAGAACACAGATTGTCTGGATCGACCTTGATAAGCCGGTTGAGGAAAATATCAGGCGGATGAATGAAAGCAACCATTCCCGCTTTCCCGTCGGCAGGGGAAGCCTGGATAATTTTTTGGGTGTTATTCATACAAAGGACGTATTTGCCGCATTGGTGGAAAACAGGATAAAGGAGCTTGATCTTGAGCAGTTTGTAAAAGATACCCTCGTTTTACCGGAACCGATGAAGGCATTTCAAGCGTTGGAAGCGTTGAAAAAATCCGGCTATCATGAAGCGATTGTTATTGATGAGTACGGCGGTATTGAAGGGTATGTAACGATTCATGACTTTATGGAAAATATCGTTGGTTATCTACCTCATAATGAAGATGAACTGGAACCGCAAATCATTCAACGGAGCGAAAACACCTGGCTGGCTGATGGACTTGTTTCCATTGATTATTTCCGGCGTTATTTCGATTTGGACGACTTGCCGATTTTACGCGGGGGAAATAATTTCCACACATTAGGAGGGTTTATCACCGTATATTTGGGAGACATACCAAAAGTAAAAGACACCGTACAGGTGGATCATTTGCTGTTGGAAGTTGTCGATATGGATCATGTACGTGTAGATAAAGTCCTCATAACCAAACTTGAAACGGAAGAAGAGGACGAAAATGATGAGGAAAATGATGATTTTTAATTCCCCCGTGGGGATTTTTTGCCGGAGTTTATCAGTCATCATGCATAAGGACGTTCGTATAAGTATGATGTGAGAAAAATGATGCCGGGTTTGCCGTTCGGTTGCAACTTTAAAAGAGAAGGCCCTCCCCGACAAAAACTGGAAAAGGCCTTCTTATTCACAATGACTGTAGCATTTCCCTCAACTGTTTTAACTCTTGTTCAATAGAACGTAAAAGTTTTTCCGAAGAATAACTTACGTTGCTGTGTTTTCCCAGCGACTCCATTTTTTCGATATCTCCCTGGATCCGGATATAATCACTTTTCAGCTCATCGATTTTCTTTTGTATTTCCTCTCTTGTCATAAAAAAACACCGCCTCTGTTTTTCCGTATTTTAATATAGTATTTCCCGTACATCCATATGGTACCACGTTCAGACGGTTTTTACCGTAAATATGATTAAAAAAGAAAAAACCCTCTTCTTTTTCAAGAAGAGGGGAGAGTTTCCGGATGATTAATTTTTGACTTCTTCTTTCATGAGCATTGTTCCGTGTTTCTGCAAGTGGACATGCCAGGAGAATGCTTTTTCCAGGTTATGCGGAGTTTGTCCGCCGTTTTTCAATGCCTCGTTGTAGTATTCGCGCAACTGCTCTTTGTACATCGGATGTGCGCAGTTTTCAATAATCAGTTCTGCCCGTTCTGTCGGTGCAAGTCCGCGCAAGTCAGCAACACCCTGCTCGGTGATTATTACGTCGACATCGTGTTCAGTATGGTCCACATGGGATACAAACGGAACAATACTGGATATTTTACCGTCTTTGGCAAGTGATTTTGTGACGAAGATGCTCAACCGGGCGTTACGGGCAAAGTCACCGGATCCGCCGATTCCGTTCATCATCTTCGATCCTGTAATGTGGGTGGAGTTAACGTTTCCATAAATGTCCACTTCGATTGCCGTATTAATGGCAATAATTCCGATCCGGCGTATAATTTCAGGATGGTTGGAAATTTCCTGCGGACGCAAAATTAAATACTCGCGGTACTTTTCGAAGTTTGCGTACACTTCTTTCATTTTCTCCTCGGAAATGCTGAATGCACAAGCAGATGCGACTTTTACTTTACCTGCGTCAATTAGGTCAAACACAGCATCCTGCAATACTTCGGAATAAATTTCCAGATCCTTGAATTCAGAATCGATCATACCGTGAAGAACGGCGTTAGCTACGGATCCTACACCGGATTGAATTGGCGCAAGTGTTTCTGTCAAGCGGCCTGCTTCAATTTCTTTCCTGAAGAAATCCAGCATATGATTGGCCATGATTTGCGTTTCTTTATCCGGTGGTACGATGGTGGACGGTGAATCTGTATAATGTGTGATAACGATTCCTTTAATTTTTGTCATGTCAACCGGGATTCCGATCTTTCCGATCCGATCACCGGAATTTGTTAAAGGAATCGGGTTTCTTTCGCCCTGTTTTTCTACATTATAAACGTCGTGTACGCCGATTAATCCCCGTGGTGCATCAAGGTTCAATTCAACAATAACATTTTTTGCCTTCTCTGCAAAAATATGGCTGTTACCGACAGAAGTTGTCGGGATAATCATTCCGTCACCCGTTACAGCCACAGCTTCGATAATCGCATAGTCAATTTCCGGCAGTACACCGGCACGGATTTGTTCGGCAGTATGGGACAGATGCTGGTCAACGTATAATAGTTCCCTTTCGTTGATCTTATTACGCATTGTCCGGTCCGCCTGGAAAGGCAGTCTTTTTAAAACAAGGCCGTGTTCTGCCATTAAGTTGTCTATATCAAAACCTAAGGACGCACCCGTGAAAACGTTTACTTTTAACGGGTTTTGTTTCGCACGTTCAACCAGTGCAAGGGGAACTGCCTTTGCATCGCCTGTTCTTGTGAATCCGCTTAACCCCAATGTCATACCGTCTTCAATCCATGAGGCTGCTTCCTCTGCAGAAACAATTTTATCCTTCAAAAACGCAGGAAGCACCTTCGACAGTTCTTTCTCCATAATAATCCCCCTTATTGTCCTATTTTGGAATAATTATAATCTCAAAGAATTTGAATAACACCGGATACTGAACAAAGAATAATTTTCGTTTAGTAAAGCATGAATTTTTGGAATAAAACATAAATGTAAAAAAGTGGGAATAAAAAATTTATTAGAACAGTAATTGTCTGCGGAAATAACTTGCATAGGATTGACTGACCGGAATACGGTCACCGTTTTTCATCACAAGTAAAAACGTTGAATGGAAATCAGGCTGGATCTCTGCAATGGCCTGTACATTCACAATATAGGAACGGTGACAACGGATAAACGTTTCACTTGGCAACAGATTTTCAATTTCTGAAAGATTAAATTTATGATAGCCTTGGTTTTCCAGGGTGACAATTTTGGCTTTCCGGTTTTCCGCTTCCAGATACAAAATATCATTGACTGAAACCGGGAACCAGCGGTCATGATGTTTAATCGTAAAGTAAGCGGGTAAAGAATGGTTGGTCCGGATTGGAAAAATAGCCGTAATGACGTTCATCACTTTTCCTTTCCGCAGAAAGGGAATAGATAATCCGAAATAAGATACGCCAAAAATACTGCTGTCAATGTAAGTAAATATTTTTTTCTTCAATGACAGCGCTTTATATGTGGCGCTGCCCTGTTTAATCTGGTCACCGGGCCGGATGTTCAGGTCGATGACCGGACTGGGCTGGTAATAAATGTACACACGCGAATCCGACACTGCAAATGAAGTATCTTCCGGAAAAAAGTCAATAATTCCGTCCAGCAGACTTTTAGACGATTGTGCTTGACTCACGTTCTATCCCCCAATTTTTTTATTTAATAATAGTAAAATAGTAAAATTACAAACATATCCCCGTTCTAAAATTTTACGAATAGAATAATTTGTCGATTTTATTATACAATATCCCCGAAAATTTTGCATAAAAAAGAATTTTTTTACATGAAATTTTGCATTATATCGAAAAAACAATTAAGATGTCGAAATTTGTAATGGAAAGGAATTGTTATCTGTTATATAATTTGTATAACAGATATATAACGGGGGTGATCGTTCATGGTCATACTCTTGGATTTTCAATCGGACCGGCCGATTTATGTGCAGTTAAAGGAAAAAATAATAGAAGGAATTGCCTCAGGACGGCTGAAGCTGGGCGATCCGCTGCCTTCCGTTCGCAGTCTGGCTAAAGATATCGGTATTAACATGCATACCGTCAACAAAGCATATCAGTTGTTGAAGCAGGACGGCTTTATCCAGATTCACCGGCAAAAAGGTGTTGTTGTCAATCCGGACGGTATGCCACCGGCCGATGAGGTGTATATTTCGCAGCTGGAGGAAAATTTGCGCCCGTTAATCAGCGAATCCATTTGCCGCGGAATGAGTGAAGCGGATTTTTTATCCCATTGCCGGCGGTTATTTCAGGATATTCAAAAGTGAGGTGAGGAGCAATAATGTACATGTTGCTACTGCTTATATTTCTTCCGGTTATTTTGATTACTGTCATGACTCCTTATGTAACACGGAAAACCGAAAGCTTCGGTGTCACAATTCCTTACGGGGTCTATAAGCATCCGGAAGTTATTTTCTTCAGAAAAACGTATGCATGGCAGACAGGGTTTACCGGAATTATTTTAGTCATATTTCTTGCCGTTTGTGCAAAGTTTGTAAGTGAAGAAAGCTGGGCTTTAGTATTCACCATAGGTCTGTTTTTGTATTTTATTTTCAGTTTCATTGTTTATTTACGTTTCCATGTCAAGATGAAAGAATTGAAAAAGAAAGAAAAATGGCATGAAAAACAAAAAGAAGTATTGGCCATTGATATGGATTTTTATCATAAAAAGTTAACGTATTCAAACGGCTGGTTTGCTATTCCTCTTGCGATTACGGTGTTTAATTTTTTCTGGACCTGGTTCAATTATGACCGGTTTCCCGAAATGCTTCCGATGCAATATTCTTTTGACGGACATGTAACGACATGGGCTGTTAAATCCCCCGGAACACTTTTAGCATTTCCGCTGACCCAGTTGTTTTTAACCGGTTTGTTTTTATTGTCCAATACGATTATCCGCCGGAGCAAGCAGCAAATTGATCCGGAACATCCGGAACAGTCCGTGAGCCAGAATATCATTTTCCGGCGCCGCTGGTCGTTGTTTACGATCATTAGCGGTACTTTGGTTGTGTCATTATTTCTCGTTCCGCAAATAACCTTTATTTATCCGGTAAAACCGATATTTCTGTTTGTCATTGTATTTGGGATTACAGCGGCCATCATTTTTGGCGCCCTTGCCATTGCGGTTACAACCGGCCAGGGGGGAAGCCGGATAAAAACAGCCTTGGACAAAAATGGCCGTGTGATGAATAGAGATGACGATCAATATTGGAAGCTTGGCATTTTTTATTTTAATCCGGATGATCCGGCAGTTTGGGTTGAGAAGCGCTTCGGGGTCGGCTGGACCTGCAACTTTGCCCGTCCGGCATCCTGGCTTTTCCTGACCGCCGTTTTACTTATACCGGTGCTTATTGCTTTTTTCACATATAAATAAGGAGGCAAATGAATGGCAAAACAAAAAAGTGTAAAGCGGGTGCTGATTTATTTCATACTCGGAACCATCGCGATTTTATCCCTGTACCCGCTGCAAAGAGCAATGATTGAGGAGCAGCTGAAAACCATTCCGGTTGACCCGGGGATGTCTGTTTCCGCTTTAACCTTGCTTTCTATGGTCAATCCGCTCATTTTTTTAATCTTGGCGTTAACGGCCGGGTATTTTTTAGCTGAGAAAACCGGGTTTTATTCGATTGTTGTTCATTCGGGAAATTTTCGGACAGAAATAAAAAAAGGTCTTCTTCCTGCGGTCATTGGCGGTACGGTAACGGGGGTCCTTATTATTCTTTTTGATTTTTTTATGCGGCCGTTTTTGCCGGACGGCTTAAAACTTACCATCCAATTGCCGCGGGTCGTAATGATCCTTCCGGAATTGCTTTACGGGGGCATTTTTGAGGAGCTTATGATGCGGTTTGGCTTGATGACTTTTTTTACCTGGCTGCTTTGGAAAATTTTCCTGCGGAAGCAGAAGACGCCTCCGGATGCCGTTTATATTACCGCCATCATTGTAACGGCGCTTCTCTTTGCCCTCGGGCACTTACCGGCGACAAGTATACTGACGGAAATGACCGGACCCGTTTGGTTCCGGATGATCTTTTTGAACGGGATCGGCGGGATAATCTTCGGTTGGTTGTACTGGAAATATAGCTTGGAATCTGCAATGATTGCGCATATGACGGCGCATATTGCAAAAAATTTATGCATGGTTATTTTATGGGTTTTGTTTTAATATATTCCGGATACACGGGGCAATTACTGACCGGTGATCACTTTAATGAAAAGGGGTGCCTGGCATTGAAAAAAAAGTGGTGGAAAGAAAGTGTAGTTTACCAAATTTATCCCCGCAGCTTTAAAGACAGTAACGGTGACGGAATCGGTGATTTGCAGGGAATTATAGAAAAACTTGATTACCTGGCTTTTTTAGGAATTGATTGTATATGGCTTTGCCCGATTTTTAAATCCCCTAACTACGACAACGGATACGATATTTCCGATTACAAAGATATTATGGATGAGTTCGGAACGATGGAAGATTTCGACCGTTTGCTTGATGAAGCCCATAAACGGGGAATCAAAGTTCTACTTGATTTTGTCGCCAATCATACGAGTGATGAACATCCGTGGTTTATCGAATCACGTTCGTCGAAGGAAAATCCGAAGCGGGACTGGTATATTTGGCGGGATGGCAAAAACGGGAAGGAACCGAACAACTGGAAATCCATTTTTGAAGGTTCCGTCTGGGAATATGATGAACGGACGGACCAATATTATTTCCACCTGTTTTCCAAAAACCAGCCGGATTTAAACTGGGAAAATAAAGAGGTCCGCAAAGCGCTGAAGGATATCGTGTTATGGTGGATCCATAAAGGTGTGGACGGTTTCCGGATTGATGCTGTTTCCCATATTAAAAAAGAGCCTGGTTTTCCAGATTTGCCCAATCCCGGCCGGGAAGATTATGTTGATGCCATGAAATATACGAGAAATGTAAAAGGTATTGAACAATGGCTCGAGGAATTTTCCCGGGATACCTTTAAAAAATACGATATTATGACCGTCGGTGAGGCGAACGGCGTCACGATAGAAGATGCAAAAAAATGGGTTGATGAAGAAAACGGATATGTGAACATGATTTTCCAATTTGAACATTTGCACTTATGGGAAAAGAAAAACAGGGGGAAAACCGATGTTGTCACGCTGAAAAATATTTTGGCAAAATGGCAAAAGGGACTGGAGAATACCGGCTGGAATGCATTATTTTTGGAAAACCATGACTTGGTGCGCTCGGTTTCGGCCCTTGGTAACGACAGGCAGTATTGGCGGCAAAGTGCGAAAATGCTGGGCGCTTTTTATTTCCTCATGCAGGGAACACCCTTTATTTACCAGGGTCAGGAAATCGGAATGACCAATGTACAATTTCCAGACATAGAGGATTATGATGACATAAGAATGCGCAATTATTATGCGGAGGAGCGCAAAAAGGGCCGTTCCCATGAAGAAATTATGGAAGTTGTCCGCCGGCAGTCAAGGGACAATGCCCGGACACCGATGCAGTGGAGCAGTGGACCGATGGCCGGTTTTACTTCGGCGGAGCGGGCGTGGATCGGGATAAACGAAAATTACACCGAAATCAATGTTGAACAGCAACTTTCCGATCCGGATTCCATTTTACATTTCTACCGCGATATGGTCCGCCTGCGAAAAAAATATGAACTGTTCGTATATGGCGCCTTTACTCTGCATCTGCCGGAACATCCGAAACTGGCTGTATATACGCGGACATTGGGAGCAAAGGAAGCCATTGTCATTTGTAATTTCAGTGAAGAAGATACATTGTTTTCTCGTCCGGCCGGGATCACGCCCGGAAGATCAAAATTATTGCTGGCCAACTACGGTAACGCTTCGGTAACTTTCCCGAAAACAATGGTTTTAAAACCTTATGAAACACGGGTTTACTTATATGGATGCGAGTAAAGAAAAAACCGGGGTAAGTCCCCGGTTTATTTCTAATTCCATTTATATGTCCAGAACCGCTCATAACGGAGGCGGTCAAGGGCTTCCGGATCCCCGGCTTCCAATCTTTTGGAAAGGTCATCGTAAAATAGAGCCGTTTGTGATCGGTGGGCCCGGATGGCGGCCAATTTTTCTTCGGAACAATGGGAAATATCATGGATAATATCCGGTTTTCCCAATTCTTCTTCGCAATTGTGTGAAAAGGCGATGCAATATAACTTCGGCCTCTTACCTGCCGGGATCCGTCCGGCCGCACGGACGACTGCCCGTCCGGTCGCCTCGTGATCGGGATGTACGGAATACCCCGGATAAAAAGTAATGATTAAGCTGGGATTCAGCTCGTCAATCAATCCGCTGAACACATCAGCCAGTTTTTCCTCATCTTCGAATTCGACGGTTTTATCCCGGTATCCGAGCATCCGTAAATCCGTAAGCCCCATGGCTTTAGCGGATTCCAGCAGCTCTTTTTTGCGGATTTTCGGTAAAGTTTCCCGGTTGGCAAAAGGGGGATTGCCCAAGTTACGCCCCATTTCCCCCAGAGTCAGGCAGGCGTACGTTACAGGGGTGCCCTGCTTTATATACGCGGCAATCGTACCTGAAACCCCGAAGGCTTCGTCGTCCGGATGGGGAAGGATGACAAGAACATGTCTTTCCTTTTGAATCATGAATATTCTCCTTTCTGCAGAAAATAGAACTATTTTATGGAAAAGGTGTGCGGCTGATCTCGAAAGCCACTGCCAATCTTCCCTGGTGGTCAAGTCCGGCCATGATTAACCGTCCCTCGTCATCCATCTCAAAATGGGTCAAACCTTGACCGTAAATCCAGCCGTTTTCCATTTTTAGACCGACGCGGTAAGGTCCTTCACCGGCGATTTTTCCCCGTTCATACCGGACTTTTGCATTCCGGATGAAAGCTCCGGCGTTAAAAAATGATGAATCCAAATGGGTCGCATAGGCCCCGTTTGTCGTTTCTAAATGTATATAAACATCTTCATTGGCAAAATCCTCAATGTATTGCTGTACTTTTGCTTTATCAATCGGTTGCAGCATCTTCCAACCCCCATCATTCAACTATGATATTCAAGTTTACTAAAAACACGGGGAAAAATCGACGATCCTGCCTCAGTCCCGGAAACAGAGCGGCGGAAAAAATCCGTATCCGGTATAATTTTTTTGTGATTGTTTGAAATAGTATCCGTTTCATTGTTTTGGTACAATAATAAAGAATTGAAGGTCACGGGGGAATCATGATTAACAACAGGAAATATACGGCAGAAGAGATGGATAAAGTCCGGGGACAATTACACCCGCCGGGTATACGGGGGAAGGGAAACCGTCCCGCCGTCATCCGCCCGTAAGGATTAAAGGGAAACTCCTCATTGCATTGCTCCTTTTGCTTACGGGATTGGCCGTTTTTCTTTTCGTACGGTTTTCTCTATTGCGGGAAGTACCGCCGGAACAAAGGGCAGATACAATTGCTGGACAGGTCCGGGAACTGTCCTCCCTTGCAACATCCAAAACTTATGTGAAGGCGGTAGTAGAACAAGAGAATAACAAAATTTTCGGCAAAACCATTGAAGCTGATCGTCCGGGTACAAAAAGAAAAACGATTGTTATCATACCGGGTAAAGTCACAGCCGGCGTCAATCTGGCAAAGATCACGGAAAAAGATATTAGAATAAATGAAGAGGAAAAAAAGGTCCATATAACGGTTCCCATGGCGGGAAAATTTTACATTTATCCGCGAATATCGCATCATATTTCTGATTTTTGTAAAATAAGATTAAAATGAACCCGGTATTTTACCGGAAATATTTGTGAGGGGACAAAGATGCAAATTTCTTACAAAACTCTGTTGAAAAAGATGAATCATCATATCCAAGCGGCAAGTACGGAACAATCGGAGGGTAAAATCAGGGAACATATCCGCGCGGTAAAGACATTGTGTGAAATTATATTGGATGAAGAAGTTCAAGAAACAACTGCGGCATATTCCCCGCAACCCGGAATTTCCGCTCCTGTCCGGACAGGGGCGCCGAAAACAACAACGTTATCTGAAAAACGGCTGGAAACGGATGACGGGGCCAATGGCGAATCGATCTTTGATTTTTAAAAATAACAAGGATAAAAGGGGGAGAGGAAGATGAACATTTTCCTTTTTTTGGGGGGAATTACCGGTTTCCTGTCAGTAGCTCTCGGCGCTTTCGGGGCACATGCGTTGGAAGGACAAATCAATGAAAATCTCCTTTCAACATGGCAGACGGCCGTCCGGTATTTAATGTTCCATACGGCGGCATTGCTCGCAGTCGGCATCTTAAAAATCCGTTATCCGGGTCTGTCAATCCTTTCTTGGGCAGGTTGGCTTTTCGTGATCGGCATTATACTATTTTCCGGCAGCTTATTCATCTTAAGTGTAACGGGTGCAGGCGGACTCGGCTTTATTACACCGGTCGGCGGTGTGACTTTCATGATTGCATGGATTTTGCTGGCGATCGGTGCCTTAAAGATGAAAAATCAATACTGAATTACTTGGCAAAAAATAAAGGGGAGAACCGGATATTCTGGTTCTCCCCTGTTCGTTTATCTCGGCTGGTACGTCACCGGTTGTTGCTGGAGGCCGGAAAATGGATAGCTGTATTCAATTTCTTCCTCAAATACGGCATAGTTAAAGTAAACCATCGGTAGTAAGTAACGGTAGCCCGTTTCCGGGTCACTTAAGACGAGATGGTCTCTTCCAGCGGCTTCAATCACTCCACGGAAAATTTTCGAATTCCATTCTTTGCTGGCGTCAAAGGTCATGTAAACTGTCACATGCTTGCCTTTATTTAAACGCAAAATATTTTCAATATAAGATTGTTCAATCGGTAATATTCCCGGAACTTGTACGCCGGCGGGCGGTGTCCCGGGTGTTTGAATCGTTGATCCGGAAGGCATTTGCGGAGTTGTCGGAACAGTGCTCTGCTGCTGTTGTGCCGGCTGGTTGAATTGTTGATAATTCGGCATTTGATAAGGATACATTTGCCGGTAATAAGGATATCCCGAATAATATCCGGAATTTGTACTGCTCATCATTCATCCTCCCCCTTATATTTCCCTGTACAATTGACTTTAAAGGCAAAAAGGATCTGAAGAAGTGCTGCCGTTTTAAAATACGGTCGGGCAATCCGTCTGGGTCGGCGAGTAAAAACAATGGGATTTGAAGCGTCCGGAGTTCCACTGGTTAAACCACTGGGCCGGACAGTTTCCGGTCGGTTTGAAAAACCAGAGGGAAGTGGTTGCCGGATGGAAACGTTCGCCGTTAATCACCCTTCTGGCCAGGCGGATTTCATTATCCCTTGCTGCCTGATAAAAATAACCTTTTTGCGTCGCTTCGAATCCGCCGGGAGATTGAAAAACCATTTGTTGAATAGAACGGATATGGCGGAAATCGAGACAATCGGCGCGGACACGATTGATTCCGACATTTCCGACCATTAACATCCCTAAATTTCCTTCTCCTTCCGCTTCAGCCCGGATTAATCTCGCAAGCAATCTGACTTCTGCTTCATTAAACGGTACGACAGCCAAAACAATTCCCCCAATCCGATTGATTTTGGCTCTAATGGCTACTGTATGAAAGTGGTTTGGCCGATGTTCCGGGAATTGGAGTTATGTATCGGGGAATGTATGCCGGAATGGCCTTTGAATCTTCCTGACAATACATCATCATTCAATAAAAATATATGCGGCCTTGCCTCCGGTATGCCAAAAAAAACTGCCCATTGGGCCTGGGAAGTAATCATTTCCGGTATTGTTGCGATAAAACAGCTTAAAGAAACCGAGGGCGTTAAACCAAAAAGCGGAGAAAACTTACCGTTTTCTCCGCTGATTTCCGGATTATTTTATTTCCAGCATCTTTTGCAAACGTTCCCGGTCCAGGATATTACCGACGAAGAAAGAGCCAAATTCACCGAAACGGGCGCTTGTTTCGTCAAAACGCATTTCATAAACAATTTTCTTAAATTGGAGTACGTCATCGGAGAACAGGGTTACACCCCATTCATAATTATCAAATCCAACTGAACCGGTTACAATTTGCTTTACTTTACCGGCGTATTTCCGTCCGATCATTCCGTGGCTCCGCATAAATTCACGCCGTTCTTCCATAGATAGCATGTACCAATTGTCATTTCCTTCCCGTTTCTTGCTCATCGGGTAGAAGCAAATGTATTTTGTCTCCGGTAATTTCGGATACAATCTGGCGCGGATATGCGGATTTTCATACGGATCCCCGCCGTCGTCCGAACCTAGATAGCTGCTTAGTTCAACAACGGATACATAGGAATGGGCAGGAATTAAGTGCTCGAACAGTTTCGTTTTGTTTAATTCCGTTTCGATTTCATTTAATTCGTCCATTGTCGGACGCAAAATCATGAACATGATGTCCGCCTTTTGGCCGACAACTGTGTATACAGCATGGCTGCCTTTTTCGGCTTCCTCAACTTCCTTCCATTTTTCCAAAATGCTATGTAATTCATCAATCGCTTCTTTCCGTTCGTTATCAGACAATTTCTTCCAGGAAGACCAATTTACGGTCCTCATGTCATGCAAACAATACCAGCCGTCAAGTGTTTGAACCGCTTCACTCATAAATAACACCCTTTCGTATGAACACTATTAATCATTAAAAAGCTCTTTTTACTTTAAATATATCACAGCTGTATATGAAAAACCTGCCAGAAGCATTTGAACAATTTGTGAATGGAATTTTTAATGATAACGGAACCAAACCATTTGTCCCGGCATAGTTCTGTAAAAAGTGTAAAAAATATGCGTATATCGTATAGCATTTTCCGGCTCTCCCTTGCTTTTTTCTTCACAACCGGTATTCTTAAGTTGTAAGAAGAAGGAGGTAAAAAACTAAATGGACTTATTCTCAAGCCTGAAAGATAAAATTTCCGGGAAAAACATTAAAATTGTTTTTCCTGAGGGAACGGATGAGCGGATTTTGCATGCGGCTGTCCGTCTTCATACTGAACAACTAATCCGGCCTGTATTAATAGGCAGGGAGGAAGAAATCAGACAAAAGAGCGAAGAACTCGGTGTTTCCATTGATGAAATCGAGATTGTGCATCCTGATACATATCCTGAAATGGAAGAGCTTGTGGAAAAATTCGTTGAACGCCGTAAGGGAAAAGCAACGGTTGAACAAGCCCGTGAATTGTTAAAAGATGAAAATTACTTCGGGACGATGCTCGTTTACGTGAATGAAGCAGACGGCCTTGTCAGCGGCGCAGCCCATTCGACTGCCGATACCGTGCGTCCGGCTTTGCAAATTATAAAAACGAAACCGGGTGTAAACAGAACTTCCGGCGCCTTCATTATGGTCCGCAGCGACGAAAAATATGTTTTTGCCGATTGTGCCATTAACATTTCTTTGGATGCCCAAGGTTTGGCGGAAGTGGCCGTAGAGAGTGAAAAAACGGCGAGAATGTTTGATATTGATCCCAAAATCGCTATGTTAAGCTTCTCAACGAAAGGTTCCGCCAAATCTGAAGAGACGGAAAAAGTAGCGGAGGCTGTTAAACTGGCCAAAGAAATGAACCCGGATTTGGTGATAGACGGGGAGTTCCAATTTGACGCGGCTTTCGTCCCGTCCGTAGCGGAGAAAAAAGCACCGGATTCTGTCATTAAAGGAGATGCGACGGTATTTATTTTCCCGAGTCTGGAAGCAGGAAATATCGGCTATAAAATTGCCCAGCGGCTCGGAAATTTTGAAGCGGTCGGCCCGATTTTGCAAGGATTAAATGCTCCCGTAAATGATTTATCCCGCGGTTGTAACGAGGAAGATGTATATAAGCTGGCTATAATTACCGCCGCTCAAAGTTTATAATGGAACGAAAAAGCTTTGATAAGGCGAAATAATGGAAAAGTTGACTGAACTCTTGCATGATGAAAGGAGTTGAGTCAACTTTTTTCTATGCAAATGTAAGGAGGCACTGCTTTTATGGACAGAGAGGCGCTTTCCCTGCTTGAACAAGATGAGTGGCGGATCATCGATCATTCCGGCCTGGGGCCGTTCTTTCATCCGTTGCAATCCTTTGCGATGGATGACATGCTTTGTGAAATTGTCGGTACGGGAAAGTCTCCGGCGGTTGCCCGCACCTGGGTGCATGATGATTCGGTGATTTTGGGTATCCAGGATGCCAGGCTGCCATATTTGGAAGACGGTATTAAATTTTTGCATGACCAGGGATACCGGTATATTGTCCGGACATCCGGGGGACTGGCCGTCCTTCTTGATGACGGGGTTTTAAATATTACACTTGTCTTTCCGGAAACGGAAAAAGGAATTGATATTAACCGGGGTTATGAAGCCATGTACCGGTTCATCCAGATGATGTTTGCCGATTTGACAACGGAGATCCGCAAAGGAGAAATCCACGGTTCCTATTGTCCGGGAAGTTATGACTTAAGTATCGGCGGGAAAAAATTTGCCGGCATTTCCCAGCGGCGTGTGAAAAAAGGGGTTGCCGTGCAAATTTATTTATGTGTAACCGGCAGCGGCGGAGAGCGGGCGGCTTTGATCCGCGAATTTTATGACCGATCCGTTAAAGGAACGAAAACAAAATTTGCATATCCTGAAGTTAATCGGGAAGTGATGGCATCGTTAAATGAGCTCCTGGGGGCGGATTTGACGATTAATGAATGCATCCGCCGGTTTTTGACCGTCCTGAAGGAATTAAGCAAGGGCAAAATTTATTCCAGTGAGCTGATCGGTCCGGAAGCAGAGCTGTATGAACAATATTATCTCCGGGTGCTGGAGCGAAATGAAAAATGGCTGCCGGAAATAGGTTGACGGAAAAAGGCTTGCATACGAATATGCAAGCCTTTTGTCCGTACATTCGTAAACGATAGTTATTCAGCCATTTTTTCAACTTTTTCCAGGTTTCCGTTTTGGTCCATTTTAAAGGTAGTTGAAGGCTTTTCCTCTTCCTCCAACAATACAAGTTTTCTTGCTCGGTTCATAATTTTCACCAATGTTTCGTAATCCTCCTGGATGGTTGAGGAATTTTCCTCCAACTCCTTTACTTTTTTTTCCAGTTTTTCTTTTTCCTGTTTCAAGTCGGCAATTTCCCGCTTCAATCTTTCATTCTCAGTTTTATAAATATTTGCTTGTAGATTTGAATTATTCAAGTTTTGTAAAAACCGGATCACCTGATCCAGCGTCAAATGATTGCTTTTTTCGGCTTTGAGCGTTTTGGCAGCAAGTACTTCCTGTTCTTCCGGGCTCAAATCACTGGACATTTCCAGCTCCTCCATCGTCGGCATCGGAGGCTGGTAAAGAAGTTTTTTCTTACCTCCGTGATCTTTTCCTAACAGTCTTTGTCTCTGCTTCCTTTGTTTTTTCGCCAGCTCAAGGGCTTTTTCGTATCTGTGGCGGACAACAGCATTCCAGCGGAACCCGCATGCGGCGCTTGTCCGGTTCAATTTATCGCCGACTTCCTCAAAGGCGTTTAATTGCGTACTGCCTTCACGGACATGGCGCAACACGGTTTCGGCCAACAGTAAATCGTCTTCTTCTGTCCAAGCATCCTGACGTGTTTTCATCGCTCTCACTCCCGTCTGCTTTTTTATATTTGACCGCTTTACTAATATAATGGACAATAATTTTATGATTTATACAAAAGGATATGGAAGGATAATAGTCTTTTAATATTTTTTGGAAATTCAGACGCTGTTGGTGGAATACTTTGGCATCTGTGTAAACAGCTTGCTTAAAAATTTTATTGGTTGTAAAATATACCAATGAGAATTTTTATCGATTTCATACATGTCCGCGACAGCGATGATGAAAATACCGATTGAAAGGACTGTACGAAAATGGCAAACGAATTCCGTGTTTGCGATGATTGTCAGGCAGTGAATTTGAAAACATTAATTCCGAAACTGAAGGAGCTGGATCCGGACGCTGAAATTAAAATCGGATGCCAATCCTACTGCGGACCGGGACGGAAAAAGACGTTCACTTTTGTGAATAACCGTCCTGTTGCTGCATTGACGGAAGATGAGTTAATGGAAAAAGTAAAAAAGAGATTAAAAAAATAAATGTTTTGCACCTCTTAAACCGGAAAAAGAGGTGTATTTTCTTTTTTCCCGTAGCGAACCCTTACGGATATCAGTGGTCAAACAGGGACGGAAAACGGTATAATGGAAGCATGAACATCAGGAAGAGGGTTTTACCATGAGTTATGGAACTGAAAAATTGGATGAAGAGAAAGTTTTTAAAGACCCTGTTCACCGCTATGTCCACGTACGCGACCGCGTCATCTGGGATTTGATCGGAACAAGGGAGTTCCAGCGGTTACGCCGCATCAAACAGCTTGGAACGACTTTTTTGACCTTCCACGGCGCGGAACACAGCCGTTTCAGTCATTCCCTCGGTGTCTATGAAATTGTCCGCCGCATCGTTGATGATGTGTTCCGAGGGAGGCCGGAATGGGATGAGGACGACCGTCTGTTGTCTTTATGCGCTGCTTTGTTGCACGATTTGGGCCATGGCCCGTTTTCCCACGCTTTTGAAAAGGTTTTTGAATTTGACCATGAATATTTTACTCGGGAGATTATTTTGGGTGATACGGAAGTCAATCAGGTACTGTCGAGGGTAGAGCCTGATTTCCCGAAAAAAGTGGCCGAAGTTATTGCAAAAACTTCTGGGAAAAAACTCGTAATCAGTTTAATTTCAAGCCAGATCGACGCAGACCGGATGGATTATTTGCTCAGGGACGCTTATTTTACCGGTGTCAGTTACGGGAATTTTGATATGGAACGGATTTTGCGCGTCATGCGTCCCCATGAAGAGCAAGTCGTATTTAAGAAAAGCGGCATGCATGCGGTAGAAGATTATATTATGAGCCGGTACCAAATGTACTGGCAAGTTTATTTCCACCCTGTGTCCCGTTCAGCTGAAGTGATTTTGCAAAAAATTTTGCACCGTGCTAAAAAATTGTATGAAGATGGTTTTCTCTTTAAACATGAGCCGAGGCATTTTATTTCCCTGTTTGAAGGAAATCCCGATCTTCATGCCTATTTGGAGCTTGACGAATCGGTCGTTCTATATTATTTCCATGTTTGGAAGGAAGAAGACGACCGGATTTTGAAAGATTTATGCTCCCGCTTTTTAAACAGAAATTTGTTTAAATACAATGAGTTTGACCCTGCCACGGAGTATAAAAAATATATTGAACTGGTTCCCCTCTTTAAAGAGGCCGGCATAGACCCGGATTACTATTTAACCATTGATTCTTCATCCGATCTTCCTTATGATTTTTACCGTCCGGAGGAGGAAGAAGAACGGATTCCCATCCAGCTGTTAATGCCGGACGGGGAATTGCGTGAATTATCAAGGGAATCGGAAATTGTTGAAGCAATCAGCGGCAAACGCCGTACCGACCATAAACTCTATTATCCGCTCGATTTCCTGCAGGATGAAACCTCCAATAAAAAAGCAAAACAAAAAATAAGGGAAATACTGGAAATAGAGTAAAAATGTAAGCAAGCAGATTAGATTGTTTAGGAGATGAAACAGATGCTAGTGGAACATGCCAAGCTTCTTTTCGCAATCCGGGCGGCAAAAGAAGTCACCGGCCGCAAAAAGTTGCAAAAAATGATTTATATTGCCAAAAGGCTTTCCTTTCCTTACCGGGAAAAATTCGGATTTCATTTTTACGGGCCTTATTCCGAGGAATTAACCTTGCAAGTGGAAGAATTAGTGAATATGGGATTTTTGGAAGAGGTAAAAGAGAAAAAAGGCGGTTATTATCAATACCGTTATAAACTGACGGAAAGCGGCGGGGAATTTCTTGAAATGTTCCGCCATGACTTGCCCGATCAGCTGGAAGACTGCATTATCGATATGAATGAACAAAGTGCGCGCTTTTTGGAGCTTGTGTCAACGATACTCTATTTTGATTCATTACCGAAAGAAGATATCTATGAAAAAATTTATAGAGTAAAAAGCAAACAGCGTTATACAAAGGAAGAAATCGATGAGGCCTTCCGGTATATCCGGCATCTGCAAAAAAAGAGCAAATCACAGGCACCAACGGTCCAATAGCGGGGCTCTCATTCCCCGCTTCTTTTTATGGCAATTTTCCTTGCCTGGGAATAGCCGCAGGGGGTAAACGGATAAAACATTAACGGGGAATAATAAAAAGATTAAATATTGTCCAAAATTATTTTTCCCCTGTGTTATGATAAATTTTAACTATTGGCCAAAGGGGTGGATCCATGGAGTCGGTTTTCAGCTTTTTAGCCTTTCCTTTGCAAGTTCTGCCGTATATTATCATCACATTGATGATCGCTTTTTCCGTACACGAGTTTGCTCATGCATACGTTGCTTATAAATTCGGCGATCCGACAGCGAAAAATGAAGGAAGATTAACATTAAACCCGAAGGTCCATCTGGATCCGGTCGGCACCATCCTATTGTTGATTGCCGGATTCGGCTGGGCGCGGCCGGTCCCCGTCAACCGCTTTCACTTTAATAATCCCCGGGTTGCCGGAGTTCTCGTATCACTGGCCGGTCCCTTAAGCAATCTGCTGCTGGCCTTTTTCGGGGGATTTTTACTTATGATCATTACCGGTCTGGGGATCACGGGAACCGTCGCGGGAAATATGTTGCATGATTTATTTTTTTGGTTTACATATTTAAATGTCATATTATTTGTGTTTAATTTATTGCCGGTCCCCCCGCTTGACGGATACCGGATTATCCAGGATTTTGTCAGTCCGGATGTACGGGCGAAGCTTTCCCGTTATGAAGTGTACGGGGTCATTATATTTTTAATCCTTATTATTGTTGATCCTTTGTACAATGTGACGATCGGGCCCGTTTTACATACGTTGATTCCCAATGTTTTTTACGGAATTCTCGGCTTTTTCGGAGCATTTTTGTAAAACAGGTGGACGCTTTATAATAAAATAAAGTCAGGCAACTCAGGAGGGAGGGATATCATTGTCAGAAAACAAGAAAAAGAAAACGGTCCAGTTTAATATTATAAAAAATGATCCGACAGACGGTCATAAAGGGTTCGGCGCCGGTGTAATCAATTTGGAAAACGTAACACCCGTATTTATTGATATTGAAGAGAAAGAGGCCTTTATCGATATCGGTGCGATGCACGCCAAAAGCAAAGTGGAAAGAGGCATAAAATTTGTGCCGAATAAAGAAGAAGTACCCGATGCAAAACCTTATTGGCTCGTCTGGGTAACGATTGAAAGAAATGAGGAAGGTCCGTACTACCACGGCGTGACGGCCTGTGAATTGACGGTAAACCGTTCCCTTCGCCGCGGATACAAATCATTGCCCGAGCATGTTAATAAAATGGACAAATCATTGAAAGGCCATTTTATTGTCGATCATATGGATGCATCATCGAAAAAAGTTTTGGCCGATTTTTTAAAACGTCAGGAAGGCGGCCTTTGGGAGCGTTCAAGTGATGAATTAAAACAAGCTTTGCAAAGTGAATAGACGGTAAAAAAGAAGAAAGCGGAGGCAGATTCTCCGCTTTCTTCCGTTTCCAGCCCTTTGGGCGCCCGGGGGGACAAAAATTTTTTACAACAGCCAGTCAAACCATTTTTTATACCAGGGCCGGCTTTTTCCGGACGGGGGTGCCGGATCTGGATCTTTTTCGTTTTTTGTTTTTTCCGTACAATATTGCACCGGTTCGCTGCCTTTAATAAAATAAGTCAGGCGTTTTTCGGGACAATCCTTTGTGGCAAGAAGACCGCTTTCCGGATGAATATATACGCCGGTGACACCGGGGGTCGGACGGAAATTTTTGACTGGCAGTCCTTTTAACGCTTCTTCCATAAAATCAACCCAGATGAATTTGGCGAACTGCTGTTCATCAAAACGATTAATCGTTTTTCCTTTATCGTAGCCGATCCACACAGCGGTAACAAGCTGGGGGGAAAACCCGATCATCCAGCTGTCGGTATTCGTGGAGCCGGATTTGCCGGCGTAAATCCGGGTGATTTTCGGGACAATACTTTGTCCAGTTACCGTTGCATACCCGTTTAATGCCGGGTCGAAGGTACCCGTCATCATATGCGTCATGATAAAAGTAATGTCCGGGTCAAGAACTTGTTCCGTCTCTTTTTGATGGAGAAATATGATGTTACCGTCAGCGTCCTCAACTTTTGTGATAAAGACCGGTTCAACGGCTTTTCCGCCGTTGGCAAAATGGCTGTATGCAGTTACCATTTCAATAACCCGGACGTCGGACGTACCGAGGGCGAGGGACGGCACTTTCTCCAACTTTGAACGAATCCCGAATTTTTTTGCCGTTTCAATCATCTTGTCCATCCCTAAATAAAGATGGGTTTTCACGGCATAAATATTGTCGGACAGTGCCAGCGCCTGCACCATGGTGATGTCGTCCCCAGCGTATTTATGGTTAAAGTTATGCGGCGTATACGATTCCCGGCCGTCGTCAAAAGTAAATGTCGTTGCTTCGCTGCGGAATGTGGAAGCGGGCGTAAAGCCTTCTTCCAGCGCGGCATAATACAAAATCGGTTTGATCGTCGAACCGGGCTGTCTTTTGGCCTGGACTGCACGGTTAAAACTGGATTCCCCGTAGTCTCGCCCGCCAATTAAAGCGCGGACATAGCCGGTTTCCGGGTCCATCGCAACAAGGGCTCCCTGGATCATCGATTGTTCCGGAATCACTTTTTCAAATTGCTTCTCGGCAATCTTTTGCATTTTCGTATCCAGGGTTGTGTACACTTTCAGGCCGCCAAGGGCAATGGTTCTTTCATCCAGGCCGAGCTTTGATTGCAGCTGGCTGCGGACGATATCCTGGAAATACGGGGCCGTATTTTTCCTTTCCATCTGCCCGGATCCGGCCAGGTGAATTTTTTCCGCCACTGCTTTTTCCGCTTCTTTTTCACGAATATAATGTTGCTTTGCCATTTCAGATAGTATTAATTCCTGGCGCTCCTTTGCATTTTCAAAGTTCGTGAACGGGGAAAAATGCCCGGGACCCTTCGGAATGCCTGCCAGTAGAGCTGCTTCCGCAAGGGTCAGATCTTTGGCGGGTTTATTAAAATAATAACGGCTCGCTGCTTCGACGCCGTAAGTGCCGTGACCGAAATAGATTGTATTTAAATAACCTTCTAAAATTTCCTTTTTGGAATAATTTGCTTCCAGCCGGATCGTATAAAATGCTTCTTTAATTTTTCTGGACCATGTTTTTTCATGGCTGAGAAAAAGATTGCGGGCATATTGCTGAGAAATAGTGCTCGCTCCCTGCACTTTAGCCAGAGCCTTTAAATCGGCAATTACGGCACCGGCAATCCGCTTCGGATCAAAACCAATATGGGAAAAAAACCGCTGGTCCTCAATGGCTAAAGTTGCATGAATCAAGTGGGGTGATATTTCCTCCAGGCTGACCCAGTACCGTTTTTGGCCGTGATCCGATTCGCCGATCACCTTGCCGTCGCTGGAAAAATAAATCGTGGACTGGGGAACTTCAACAGGGGGCGGACCGGCAATTTTTGCTACGGCATATGTGCCGGTAAGTGCCGCAAAACCGATAATAATCAAGCAAGCAATGGAAAATAAAAAAAGATGGACATATTTCAATGTTTTTTTTATATAAGGATTTGCGGGAAGCTCCAACAGAATCCCCCCTAAGTTTATGGAAAGACATTACAAGTAATTGCTTTTGTGGTAAAATTTAGATAAAGATGTATGAAAACATTTCCAATTATCATTATGGAAAAAGCAGAGCCGGTTTATACATGTAATCCATCCGGTGCACCCTTGCCCCATTGAAAACCGTGTTAAAACTGGTTAAAATGGTGTAGTTAAATCATGCTGAAGAAAAATACAGTGAAAAGGCAAATTTTGTATAAGGATGTGAGAGCGTGCAGTCATCCGGAACACCTGTAAAAATTTTAGTGAAAACGGAAGTAAATCGTGACGGAAAAGAAGAAATATTTGAATTGACCGTTTTCGGCAAGTATTATAGGAAAAATAACACCACCTATTTTATTTATGATGAAGTTATGGAGCATGGAAACGTCCACACAGTTGTGAAAATGACGGAATCAGAGGAACCCAGGGTGCAAATTTCCCGTAAAGGGGCAGTGAACATGCGGCTTTTCTTTCAGGAAAATAAAGTGATGACTGGCACGTATAAAACAAATATCGCAAATTTTAAAGCGGAAACGGGTACAGAAAAGATCCATTTCGAGTGGGATGACGAAAGAAAAGAAGGAATAATGATGATCAAGTATCATTTTTTCATGCAGGATGTGGAAGTGGGAACTTACAAACTGGAATTTACATTTAAGGAGGATCAAGTATGTGTGTCGTAGCCCAAATTGAACAGCAGCTAAAAGAAGAAATTAAAAACGCAGTGTTGAAAGCCGGTCTTGCGGAAGAGAAGGAATTGCCGGATGTAATTTTGGAAACGCCGAAAGAAAAAGTCCACGGTGACTATTCAACGAACATGGCCATGCAATTAGCGAGAATTGCCAAAAAAGCCCCACGGCAAATTGCCGAAGAGATAATCGCGCAATTTGAAAAAGAAAAAGTGCACGTGGAGAAAATTGAAGTTGCCGGTCCCGGTTTCATTAACTTTTTCATGGATAATCATTACTTAACCGACTTGATTCCGGACATTTTAAAACAAGGGGGTACATACGGAAAAACGGATTACGGAAAAGGGGAAAAAATCCAGGTTGAATTTGTTTCGGCAAACCCCACGGGTGACCTCCATCTCGGCCATGCGAGGGGGGCGGCCGTCGGTGATGCGCTTAGCAATATTTTGAGTGCCGCTGGCTATGATGTTACCCGGGAATATTATATTAACGATGCCGGCAGCCAAATCCGCAATCTGGCACTTTCAATCGAAGCCCGGTATTTTGAAGCCCTCGGCATGGAAAAGGAACTGCCGGAAGACGGCTACAGAGGACAGGATATTATTGAAATCGGTAAAGAGCTGGCAGAAAAATACGGGGATAAATACGTCCATATGCCGGAAGAAGAACGGTTGAAGTTTTTCCGGGATTACGGATTAAAAAAGGAAATGGAAAAAATTGAAAAAGACCTGGCAGATTACGGTGTAAAATTTGATGTCTGGTTCAGCGAGTCATCCCTTTATGAAAGTAAAATCGACGAAGCAATTAAAGTGTTGGACGAAAAAGGGCAAATTTACGAAAAAGACGGCGCACTCTGGCTGAAAACGGAACAGTACGGTGACGACAAAGACCGGGTTCTAAGAAAATCGGACGGCAGTTACACGTATTTTATGCCGGATATTGCTTACCACCGGGATAAATTTGCCCGGGGATTTGACAAAGTGATTAATATTTGGGGCGCCGACCACCACGGGTACATCGCCCGGATGAAGGCGGCCATGGAAGCGATCGGCATCGATCCGGAGCGTCTGGAAGTTATCATTCTCCAGATGGTTCAGCTGTATAAGGGCGGCAAAAAAGTGAAAATGAGCAAACGGACCGGAAAAGCGGTCACCATGCGGGAACTTGTCGAAGAAGTCGGTTTGGATGCAACTAGATATTTCTTCATCATGAGAAGCCCGGATACGCATTTGGATTTTGATCTCGACTTGGCCGTATCCGAGTCCAATGAAAACCCGGTTTACTACGCCCAGTATGCCCATGCGCGGATTTGCAGCATTTTACGGCAAAGTGAAGAACTCGGGATTTCCTTTCATGCAGACAACTTAAATCTGGATTTGATCCGGGAAGAAAAAGAGTATGATTTATTAAAAATGCTCGGAGCCTTCCCGCAAGTCATTATTGATGCCGCTGAAAAACGCGCTCCGCACCGGGTTACGAACTATATCCAGGAGCTGGCCTCCACTTTCCACAGTTTCTATAATGCGGTGAAAGTATTGAATGAGGAAAACCCGGAACAAACCAAAGCACGGCTTGCCCTGGTAAAAGCCGTACAAATTACTTTGAAAAATGCCCTTTCTTTAATCGGTGTCCAGGCGCCAGAAAGAATGTAAGTTATCAAAAAAGAGCGGTAAATCCGCTCTTTTTTTATGAAAAAAAGTGAAAACCGGTATTTCAGGAATAATCAATAAAAAACGGTAATAGTATTAATTATCAATTATATATAGAATTTTCTAAAAATAAAGAAAAATATATTGACTGAGCGCTCATTCATAATATAATAAAAAATAACAGGTAGCAGCGGGCTTTGTCTTGGATAAAGGAATGGGAAACTTTTTAATAAAGGGGGAGAAATAATGGATCGGATGTTGCTCCTGGTAAATTGGGTTGCCACGATCCTCGTAGTCTCTTATGCAGTGTACTTGTTTTCCTATTTGGTGAAAACACGCATATCTTACATAAAACTGGGCAAAAAAGAAGAGTTTGACCGCAAGTTTAAAGAGCGTTTCCGTCAAATTTGGATTAATGTCTTCGGCCAGAAAAAGCTGCTTAAAGATAAGAAAAGCGGTACGATCCACGTGATGTTCTTTTATGGCTTTATTTTAGTTCAATTCGGCGCTGTTGACTTTCTTTGGAAAGGGCTTGCACCGGGATCACATCTGCCGCTGGGTCCTTTATATCCCGGATTTACGTTCTTCCAGGAAATCGTTATGCTTATTGTACTGATTGCCGTGTTCTGGGCATTTTACCGCCGGTACATTGAAAAACTGGCACGGCTGAATAGAGGTTGGAAAAATGGACTAGTGCTCATCTTTATCGGCAGCCTCATGTTAACCGTCCTCATCGGAAACGGGGCTGTAAAAATCTGGCACGGAGTTGAACTGCTAGCGGCTGAACCCGTTGCATCCGTTATTGCCATGTCGCTGTCATGGATAGGGGAAACCGCAGGGGCCGTGCTGTTTTATATTGCCTGGTGGATTCATCTCCTTGTTTTGCTCGCATTTTTAGTATACATTCCCCAATCGAAACACGCTCATTTAATTGCCGCACCGGCCAATGTATTTTTAAACCGGATAGAACAATCAGGAAAATTACGCAGCATTGATTTTGAAGATGAAACGCAAGAGACATTCGGCGTCAGCAAAATCACTGATTTCACACAAAAACAACTGCTTGACTTATATGCTTGTGTGGAATGCGGCCGCTGTACGAGCATGTGTCCGGCCACAGCTACGGGAAAAATGTTATCACCTATGGGTCTTATTGTGAAGATGCGGGATCATTTGACGAATTACGGAGCAGCGGTAACCTCGAGAACCCCCTGGGTACCCGCGGTGTTTTTTAACCATACAAAAGGGAACCAGCTGGCGCTTCAGGCAAAAGGGGAAGGAGCGAAAGAATCGGCGGCGGCAGCCGTTTACAATGAAAGTTTAATCGGGGATGTAATCACGGAAGAAGAAATCTGGGCATGTACGACATGCCGGAATTGCGAAGACCAATGTCCGGTCATGAATGAACATGTTGATAAAATTATTGACCTTCGCCGCTATCTCGTTCTGACGGAAGGAAAAATGAAACCGGATGCTCAGCGGGCGTTGCAAAATATTGAAAAGCAGGGAAATCCGTGGGGATTAAGCAAAAAAGAACGGGAAAACTGGCGGGAACTGCGGGATGACGTTTATATCCCGACGGTAAAAGAATTAAAGAAAAAAGGGGAAGACTACGAATACTTATTCTGGGTCAGCTCCATGGGTTCTTATGATCACCGCAGTCAAAAAATTGCCTTGTCTTTTGCCAGGTTATTAAATGAAGCGGATGTGTCCTTTGCCATTTTGGGAAACCGGGAGAGAAATTCCGGGGATACAGCTCGGCGGCTCGGTAATGAGTTTCTGTTCCAGGAGCTGGCGGAAAAAAATATTAGAGAGTTTGAGAAATACGGTGTGAAAAAGATCGTGACAATAGACCCGCATGCTTATAACGTTTTCAAAAACGAGTATCCGGAGTTCGGTTTAAAAGCGGAAGTGTACCACCATACTGAACTGCTGGCGGAACTCGTGAAACAAGGACGGTTAAAGCCGGTATATGAAGTGAATGAAAAAGTGACCTTCCATGATTCCTGTTATTTGGGACGATACAATAACATCTACGATGCCCCGAGGGAAATTTTACGAGCCATTAAGGGCATTGAGCTTGTGGAAATAGAAAGAAACCGGGAAACAGCCATGTGTTGCGGTGCAGGCGGCGGACTCATGTGGATGGAAGAAGAAATCGGCCAGCGGATCAATGTGGCACGAACGGAACAGGCATTAAAAGTGAATCCGTCGGTGATAAGTGCCGGCTGTCCGTATTGCCTGACAATGCTCGGAGACGGAACAAAGGAGAAAGAAGTTGACGATAATGTCAAAACGTATGATGTTGCAGAAATTTTGGAGAAAGCGGTATGCGGAGATGAAAGTCAGAAAGCTTCTTAAACATAATTAACAGAAAATTTTTTAAGAAAGTTATATTTTAATTACTCAAAATATTTATAAATAAAAAGTAATATTATAGCAAAGACCGGCTTTCATGCTTCTTTTTCCACGGCTGTTGAGCGAGCGTTCAGTCATCCGTTGTACAGAAAGACCAATTTCATATTAGGAAAAAGGGGGATTCGGAGTGGGAAGAACCGTCATATTGGAAGGCGCACGGACGCCGATTGGTAAACTAAACGGGGCTTTGAAGGGATTTAGCGCACCGGAACTCGGGGGCATGGCGATCAAGGGGGCGCTCGGGCGGTCCGGAGTGAAACCGGAAGAAGTTGAACATGTCATTCTCGGTACTGTTTTACAGGGGGGACAGGGTCAGCTTCCGTCAAGGCAGGCGGCCCGTTTTGCAGGGATTCCGTGGGAGGCCGGCAGCGAGACCATCAATAAAGTTTGTGCATCGGGAATGAGGAGCGTCATGCTGGCGGACTTGTTAATCCGCTCCGGTGAAAAGGGAAGAATCGTCGCCGGGGGAATGGAATCGATGTCCAATGCTCCGTTTCTCCTTTCGAAAGCAAGAAGCGGTTACCGGATGGGCCACGGAGAATTGCTGGACTCAATGATTTCTGACGGATTAACGTGCAGCTTTACCGGTGTGCATATGGGGACATACGGCAACCGGACGGCGGAGACATGGAACATCTCCCGGTCTGAGCAGGACGAATGGGCGCTGAGAAGCCATGAGCGGGCAATCAAAGCAATCGACAATAACATTTTGCAGGAGGAAATCATACCGGTTGAAGTTTCCCGGACAAAGGGCCACACCGTACAAGTCACCGTAGATGAACCTCCGCGGCGGGATACCTCATTGGAAAAATTGGCGAAATTAAGGCCTGTTTTTGATGAAAATGGCACCATTACCGCCGGAAATGCCCCGGGAGTAAATGACGGTGCTTGTGCATTCGTTTTAACTAGTGAAGAGATTGCGCAACGGGAAGGAATAAGACCGCTGGCGGTCATTCTGGCCGGCGAGTCGGTCGCCGTGGATGCAAAGAATTTCCCAATCACCCCCGGGCTTGTGATCAAAAAGCTGTTGGAAAAGACCGGGAAAACGGCGGACGACATTGATTTATTTGAAATTAACGAAGCCTTTTCGGCTGTCGTTTTGGCATCCGTTAAAATCGCCGGACTGGACAAAGAAAAGGTGAATGTCAACGGAGGTGCGGTAGCACTCGGCCATCCGATCGGGGCAAGCGGTGCAAGAATTATTTTGACTTTGGCTTATGAACTGAGAAGACGGGGCGGCGGTCTCGGGATCGCAGCCATTTGTTCCGGGGGCGGCCAGGGGGATGCCGTATTAATTGAAGTGCCCGGACAATGAAGTTTTAAAAAAATTACGGACAGGGGGGAGTTTTGATGGAGATACAAAAAGTTTTTGTTGCCGGTGCAGGCCAAATGGGCTCGGGAATAGCCCAAGTGCTTGTACAGGCCGGTTACGAAGTGGTTTTGAACGATATCAGCATGGAAAAAGCCGGAAAGGGAATTTCTTGGATTGAAAAACGCCTGGCCCGCCAGGTTGAAAAAGGAAAATTGACGGGAGAGCAAAAGGAACAAATTTTACAAAAGATCACGCCTTCAGAAACCTTGGCGGATGCCGGGGATTGTGGGTTTGTGATTGAAGCTGCCACGGAAAAGATGGAGATCAAAAAAGATATTTTCCGAAAGTTGGATGAGATCACGCCAGAGCGAACCATTTTGGCAACGAATACGTCATCACTTCCGATTACCGAGATTGCCTCGGTGACGAAACGGCCGGAAAAGGTGATCGGTATGCATTTTATGAATCCGGTTCCCGTGATGAAACTTGTGGAAGTGATCCGGGGACTGGCAACAGATGATGAAACATATGACACTGTTCGCAATCTGGCAGAACAGCTCGGAAAAGTGCCTGTTGAGGTCAATGATTTTCCTGGTTTTGTATCCAACCGGATCCTCATTCCGATGATCAATGAAGCGATTTACGCCTTGTATGAAGGGGTAGCAACAAAGGAAGCAATAGATGAAATCATGAAACTCGGCATGAACCATCCGATGGGACCGCTCACGCTGGCCGATTTTATCGGGCTGGATACATGCTTGTACATTATGGAAACGTTGCATGAGGGATTGGGCGACGACAAATACCGGCCCTGCCCGTTATTAAGGAAATACGTCAATGCCGGCTGGCTGGGACGAAAAACAGGACGCGGTTTCTACGTTTACGAATAAAATCCGGAAAGGAGTCGCTGTATGAATTTAACCTTTACTCCCGAACAATTAAACATGCAAAAAACCGTCCGGGAATTTGTAGAAAAGGAAGTCAGGCCGTTTGTGCCGGAAATGGAACAGGGCCGGTTTCCCGGACATCTCGTGAAAAAAATGGCTTCCCTCGGATTGCTGGGGATTACCGTTCCAAAACGGTACGGCGGCTCAAATATGGATTTTACCTCATATATTTTGACAATTCATGAAATCGCCAAGGTCAGTCCTGCCCTGGCGGTGATTTTATCCGTTCATGCGTCAGTTGCGACGAATCCGGTTCTTTACTTCGGGACGGAGGAACAAAAACAGAAATACATTCCAAAACTGGTATCCGGTGAATATTTAGGTGCTTTTTGCCTGACAGAACCGGGTGCCGGTTCGGATGTATCCGGCCTGAAAACAAGGGCGGAGAAAAGCGGCAATGAATACATTATCAACGGCGAAAAAGTGTTTATCACCAACGGTGGACGAGCCGGTATGTATATCGTTTTTGCCAGGACAAACTCGGACCGGGGGCCCAAGGGAATTACCGCTTTTATCGTTGAGAAGGATACCCCCGGTTTAGTGATCGGAAAAGATGAGAAAAAAATGGGCTTAAACGGATCAAAAACGGTTACGTTGTCCTTTGAAAATATGCACATCCCCGGAAGCCGGAGGCTCGGCCGGGAAGGGGAAGGATATAAAATTGCTCTGTCTGTGCTGAACGCGGGACGGATCGGTATTGCCGCCCAAAGTTTGGGGATCGCGGAAGGGGCATTTTTACAAGCCCTGGAATATGCGAAAAAACGGAAGCAAATGAAAAAGCAACAGGGAACAGCTTTTAAACTTGCGGAAATGGCAACGAAAATTGAAGCGGCACGGCTGCTTGTTTATCATGCCGCTTCTCTGGTTGATTGCGGGAAGAATTGTCCGAAAGCCGCTTCCATGGCCAAAATGTTTGCTTCTGACATTGCGGTGGAAGTTGCAACAGAGATGTTGGACATATTCGGCGCGTCCGGCATTGTGAAAGAAAATGATGCGGAGCGGTATTTCCGCGATGCCAAAGTTACGCAAATTTATGAAGGAACGAATGAAATTCAAAGAGTAGTCATTGCCAAACATTTATAAAATTCACGGCAACAGACGGATCCGGTTGATGAAGTTTGAGTAGAGGGGGAATCACGATGAATTTCAAACTGTCGGAAGAACATGAAATGATCAGGAAAATGGTCCGGGATTTTGCCGAAAACGAAGTCGCTCCGACCGCTGCTGAGAGGGACGAAGAAGAGCGGTTTGACCGGGAGATTTTCGATCAAATGGCCGAACTCGGTTTAACGGGTATTCCATGGCCGGAAGAATACGGCGGAATCGGCAGCGATTACCTCGCCTATGTTATTGCCGTCGAGGAATTATCGCGAGTTTGTGCTTCAACGGGTGTTACGTTATCCGCCCATGTATCACTGGCAAGCTGGCCAATTTATAAGTTCGGTACGGAGGAACAGAAACAAAAATATTTAAGACCGCTGGCACGAGGGGAAAAAATCGGTGCGTATTGTCTAACCGAACCTGGTTCCGGATCGGACGCCGGTGCGATGAAAACGACAGCTCGGAGAGAGAGTGACCACTACGTTCTAAACGGATCAAAAATATTTATTACAAACGGGGGAGTCGCCGAAATTTACATCGTTTTTGCCGTAACCGACCCCGGTGCAAAGCATAAAGGAATTACGGCATTTATTGTTGAAAGCAGTTTTCCTGGATTTAAAACCGGAAAAAAGGAGAAAAAGCTGGGGATCCGTTCTTCCCCGACTACGGAAGTCATTTTTGAAGATTGTATCGTTCCCGCAGAGAACCGCCTGGGGGAAGAGGGGGAAGGTTTTAAAATTGCCATGATGACACTGGACGGCGGAAGAAGCGGTATTGCCGCCCAGGCAGTGGGCATTGCGCAGGGGGCATTTGATGCAGCTGTAAATTATGCCAAGGAAAGGGTCCAGTTTGGAAAGCCGATTATTGCCAACCAGGGCATTTCTTTTAAACTTGCGGATATGGCAACGAACATAGAAGCCGCCCGCTTGCTGACCTATCAGGCGGCATGGCTGGAATCAGAAGGGCTTCCGTATGGCAAAGCATCATCCATGGCAAAATTGTTTGCTGGTGATACAGCAATGAAAGTAACGACCGAAGCGGTGCAAATTTTCGGAGGTTACGGTTACACGAAGGAGTACCCCGTTGAACGGTTTATGCGTGATGCAAAAATAACGCAAATTTACGAGGGCACGCAGGAAATTCAAAAACTTGTTATTTCCCGGATGTTGTAGAAGACTTGAAGGAAGGTGGGTTTTTTGTCTGATAAGCAAAAGGTTCATGCATCAGTGAAAGACGAGCGGCTCGTTAAAATCCGCCGCGGACAAGTGATCAAAGGGGCAATTTCCCTGTTTAAAGAAAAGGGCTATCACCGGACAACAACACGGGAAATTGCCCAAAAAGCCGGATTCAGTATCGGCACATTGTATGAATATATACGGACGAAGGAAGACATTCTTTATTTGGTTTGTGACCAGATTTATGAAGAAGTTCAGGAAAAAATCCGCAATATCGTGGATGTCAAGGAAGTCACATTGGAGACGCTCCGGTCGGTCATTGCCTCGTATTTCCGGATCATGGATGAGATGCAGGATGAAGTGCTCGTGATGTACCAGGAAGTAAAATCATTATCAAAAGAGTCTTTGCCGTACGTACTGAAAAAGGAACTGGAAATGGTGGAGATGTTTGAAGAATTAATCAGAAAGTATGCAGCCGGTGCCCGGCTTTCCCCGGATGAACGGAAAATAAAGCTTTTGGCCCATAACATATTTGTCCAGGGCCAGATGTGGGGATTCCGCCGCTGGGCATTGCATGATGTATATACTTTGGAAGAATACACTCGCCTGCAGACCGAATATTTCCTTCAGTGTATTACGGCTCTGCGGGAAAGCAGTGAAAACGATGATGAAAACAGGGGGGAGTGTAAGTGAACGGAAATGCAGTGAAAAGCAAACACCCCATCCGGTTTGTGACTGCTTCCAGCCTTTTTGACGGCCATGACGCGACGATAAACATCATGAGAAGAATATTGCAAGCAAGCGGGGTGGAAGTGATCCATCTGGGTCATAACCGCTCCGTTGAAGAAATTGTCAATGCGGCCATACAGGAGGATGTGCAGGGGATTGCCTGCACATCCTATCAGGGCGGCCACATGGAATTTTTTAAATATATGTATGATTTGCTGCAGGAAAAAGGCGCCGGACATATAAAAATTTTTGGCGGCGGTGGCGGGGTCATTTTGCCGAAGGAAGCAAAAGAGCTACATGAATACGGGATTGCCCGGATCTTTTCCCCGGAAGACGGCAGAAGGCTCGGCTTGCAGGGCATGATTAATTTGATGATTGAAATGACAGACTTTTGTACACTGGACTATGCCGGTTTGCCGGACGGCCTGGAAACGTTGCAAGAAAATGATCATTTAACGATCGCCAAATTGATTACGCTTGCTGAATATATGGTGGACCGACGGCTGAAGGAAGCATTTGAGGAAATCTCTACCACAGCGGAAACGTTGCTGGAAAAGGTAAAGGAAAATGAAAAATCCGTTCCGGTAATCGGGATTACAGGTACGGGCGGTGCCGGAAAAAGTTCACTGACCGATGAAATTGTCCGCAGATTTACAGGAGAATTCCCGGATAAAAAGCTGGCTATTTTATCCGTTGATCCGACGAAACAAAAAACCGGAGGGGCGCTATTGGGTGACCGGATCCGGATGAATGCCATACATTCCCCGAATGTATATATGCGGAGCATGGCCACCCGGCATTCGAAGAGCGAACTGTCCCTTGCGATTAAAGATGCCCTTTCCGTCGTAAAAGCAGCAAACTTTGATTTAATCATTGTTGAAACAAGCGGTATCGGCCAGGGGGATGCAGAGATCCGGGAAATCAGCGATGTTTCCCTTTATGTGATGACCAACGAATTCGGCGCTCCGTCCCAGTTGGAAAAAATCGACATGATTGATTTTGCAGATTTAATTGCCATAAACAAATTTGAAAAAACCGGTTCCGAAGATGCGAAAAGACAGGTTCAAAAGCAATATCAGCGCAGTCACGGTTTATTTCATCTCGATTATGAACAAATGCCCGTCTATGGAACGATGGCAAGCCAGTTTAACGATCCGGGGACGAATGCGCTGTTTGCAGCAATTATTGAAAAATTGAATGAAAAGTGCGGATTAAACTGGTCAACCTCCTACTCGAAAGATGAAACGGCCCGGAAAAAGCATGTGATCATACCGAACAGCCGCCAAAATTATTTGCGTGAAATTGCCAACACGGTCCGGAATTATCATAAAAATGCGGAAGAGCAAGCCGGTTATGCCCGGCGGCTTTACCAGCTTGAGGGCACCATTGAGCTGGCGAAAGAAAAAGGAGAATCCGGAGAAGTTTTACAATCTCTGCAGCTGCTTAAAGAGGAAGTAGAAAAGAAACTGACCCGAGAATCCAAGGATATTTTAGAAAATTGGGAAAAATTAAAAGAAAAATACGCACAGGACCGGTTTACCGTAATAATCCGCAATAAAGAAATCGTTACGGAACTGAAAACAAAAACCTTATCCGGCCTGGAAATTCCTAAGGTAGCTTTGCCTAAATTTAAAGATTACGGTGAAATTTTGAAATGGGTATATAAAGAAAATGTACCCGGCTCTTTCCCGTATACGGCAGGCGTTTTCCCGTTTAAGCGGAAAGGCGAGGATCCGAAGAGACAATTTGCCGGCGAAGGAACACCGGAACGGACGAACCGGCGTTTCCACTATTTATCCAAAGACGATCCCGCAAAACGGTTAAGTACGGCTTTTGACTCGGTGACGTTATACGGGGAGGATCCGGATTTTCGTCCGGATATTTTCGGTAAAATCGGAGAAAGCGGCGTCAGTGTTTGTACATTGGACGATATGAAAAAATTGTTTAAAGGCTTTGACTTGTGTGATCCGTCTACTTCCGTATCGATGACGATCAACGGACCGGCGCCTGTGTTGCTTGCCATGTTCATGAATACGGCGATCAACCAGCAGGCGGAGAAAAAGAAAAAAGAGTTGGGCAGGCCGTTGACGCAAGAAGAATATGAGGAGGTAAAAGCCAATACGTTATCCACCGTTCGCGGAACGGTACAGGCCGATATTTTAAAAGAAGACCAGGGACAAAATACTTGCATATTTTCAACGGAATTTGCCCTCAAGATGATGGGGGATATCCAGCAATATTTCATTGATCATAATGTCCGGAACTATTATTCCGTTTCTATTTCTGGTTATCATATCGCGGAAGCCGGCGCGAATCCGATTACCCAGCTTGCTTTTACATTGGCGAATGGATTCACGTATGTGGAGTATTATTTGAGCCGCGGGATGAAGATTGATGATTTTGCACCGAACTTATCCTTTTTCTTTTCCAACGGCTTGGATCCGGAATACAGTGTCATCGGCCGGGTGGCAAGAAGGATTTGGGCCATTGTCATGCGGGAAAAATACGGAGCGAATGAGAGAAGCCAGAAATTGAAATATCATATTCAAACATCGGGGCGTTCGCTTCATGCCCAGGAAATTGATTTCAATGACATCCGCACAACATTGCAGGCATTAATGGCCATTTACGATAATTGCAACTCATTGCACACCAATGCATATGACGAGGCTATTACGACACCGACCGAAGAATCGGTCCGTCGGGCAATGGCGATTCAGCTCATTATTACGAAAGAGTACGGGTTGGCCAAAAATGAAAATCCCCTTCAAGGTTCGTTTATCATTGAGGAACTGACCGATCTTGTAGAAGAAGCGGTTTTAATGGAGTTTGAACGGATTAATGATCGCGGCGGGGTTTTAGGTGCGATGGAAACCCAGTACCAACGGGGGAAAATTCAGGACGAATCACTCGATTACGAATCAAAGAAACATTCAGGGGAAATTCCAATTATCGGGGTCAACACATTTTTAAATCCAAATCCGTCAGAAGAAGAACATTATGACAATATGGAAGTGGCCAGGGCGACGATAGAAGAAAAAGAAGCACAAATCCGTAATTTGAAGAAGTTTCAGGAAAGAAACAAAAATAAAGCAGAAGCGGCATTAAATAAATTAAAAGAGACAGCTTTATCAGGAGGCAATATTTTCGCAGAATTAATGGAAACCGTAAAAGTGGCCAGCCTCGGGCAAATTACTGCCGCATTATATGAAGTGGGCGGCCAGTACCGTAGAAATATTTAGCCCCGGAAATGACAAGAAAGCCGGTATGGAACGGCCGGCTTTCTTTCTGTTTGCCATTGATAATTTTATATTTATATGTAAATATAAAAAAAACAGCACAATTTGGAAATTCAGACACGGATGCTACATTCATGACGCAGGAAGTGAATACCACTTGAAATGGATCTTATTAATGACAATTGCCGTTCTTTTATTTTTTGCCGTCTCTTTCTTTTATAAGCTCCGTTTGGGGGCCATTCCGTTTTTGCTCTTGGCCGTTTTCTTTTTGCTCGTTGCCTGGCGCTGTTTTAAAAAACAGGAATAACGAGTATAATGTACAATGAACTACTGGCATAAGCAGGTTCATTTTGTTTATAATGGTAAATACGGAAATGAAAGGCTTAATAACTTCTTCCTGATATAAATGAAAATATATCTTTTGTTTATAAAAGAAAGGACGTGCAAAAGTGATTCTGGAACAATTACCAAAGGAACAATTGGATGAAATGTCAAAGGTTGAAATTGCCCATGCCATTCTGGAAGAACGGAAACAACCGATGCATTTCAACGAGCTTGTTGAAGAAATCGGCAAACTGCTCGGTCTTTCACGGGAAGAGATCGATGAGATGATTCCGCAATTTTACACGGATTTAAACATTGACGGCCGTTTTATTAATGTCGGCGGAAACACCTGGGGTTATAAAGGATGGTATCCTGTTGAACAGTACGAAGACGATATTGTACCAAGCGCCCGTCCGAAGAAGAAAAGAAAGAAATCAAAAGCCGCTGTCCTTGACGAAGAATTTGAAGAGCTAGAAGATGAAGATCTTGAGTTTGATGATTTAGTAGATGAAGAAGATTATATTGAAGATGAAGAAGACGAGGAAGATTACGATGGAGAAGAACTAGAAGAGGAAAAGGACCTGCTGGATGAGGACTATGAAGATGACCTCGGCTTTGATGATAAAGACTTGAAAGATTTTGTCGATGACGATATAGATGATCGATAAATTTCTTGACATACCCGTATATTCTAATGTATATTACTATCTGGGCTCAATAAAAATTTAAACATTATTCGAGTATGACACTCAGCTCCCTTACATATTGTCAGAGGGAGCTTTTTTTATTTGTACGGGAAATTGCAAATAATTACCAGCTGTTGAACCGTGTAAAGTCAGGCTTTTTTTGCAAACTATGAATATATAGTGAATGACAAGGAGAGATTCAGGAAATGACAAAGTACGTATTTGTCACCGGTGGAGTTGTTTCATCGCTAGGAAAGGGAATCGTGGCGGCGTCTCTGGGTAGGTTGTTAAAAAACCGCGGTTTAAAAGTAACGATACAAAAATTTGATCCGTATATTAACGTAGACCCGGGGACAATGAGCCCGTACCAGCACGGGGAAGTTTTCGTAACGGACGACGGTGCGGAAACAGATCTCGATCTGGGCCATTATGAAAGATTTATTGATATAAATTTAAATAAATATTCGAATGTAACGACAGGAAAAATATATTCCAGGGTATTGAAAAAGGAGCGTCGCGGAGAGTATAAAGGTGCGACGGTGCAAGTGATTCCGCATATTACGAACGAGATTAAAGATCACGTATTCCGGGCGGGAAAAGAAACGAATGCGGACGTAGTGATTACAGAAATCGGTGGCACGGTCGGCGATATTGAATCACTTCCGTTCTTAGAGGCCATCCGTCAGTTGAAAAGTGATCTGGGCTCGCATAATGTGATGTATATCCATTGTACACTTGTTCCGTATATTAATGCGGCCGGTGAGATGAAGACAAAACCGACGCAACACAGCGTAAAAGAATTACGGAGCCTTGGCATCCAGCCGAATGTCATTGTTGTCCGGACAGAAATGCCGATTTCGCAGGAAATGAAAGATAAGATCGCCCTCTTCTGTGATATTAATCCTGAGGCGGTTATTGAATCACGTGATGCCGAAACACTGTATGAAATTCCACTGGCAATGCAGGCGCAAGGACTGGATACGATTGTGTGCAATCATTTGAAAATTGTTTGCCACGAGCCGGATATGGAAGATTGGGTCCATCTTGTGAAAAAAGTGAAAAACTTATCGAAAACAGTCAGGATCGCCCTCGTCGGAAAATATGTTGAGCTTCAGGACGCGTATCTTTCCGTTGTTGAGTCGTTAAAACATGCTGGTTACGACTATGATGCGGATATTGAGCTTGAATGGGTCAACGCTGAAGAGGTAACGGAAGAGAATGCCGGTGAAATTTTGAAAAATGCAGATGGCATCATCGTTCCGGGAGGTTTCGGCGAGCGCGGGGTGGACGGAAAAATCAATGCCATTAAATACGCAAGGGAAAATCAAGTTCCGTTTTTGGGCGTTTGCCTCGGAATGCAGCTTGCCGTCGTTGAATTTGCCAGAAACGTCGCCGGTTTAAAAGAAGCGCACAGTACCGAATTCAGTCCCGATACCGCACAACCGGTCATTGATCTTTTGCCGGAACAGGCTGATGTCGAAGAAATCGGGGGAACATTGCGGCTGGGGCTCTACCCGTGCAAGGTTAAAGAAGGAACAAAAGCTTTTGAAGCCTATCAGGAAGAGCTGATTTATGAGCGCCACCGCCACCGCTATGAATTCAACAATCATTACCGCGAACTGCTGGAAAGCAAAGGTCTCGTCGTTTCCGGTCTCAGCCCCGATGGTCGTCTCGTAGAAATGGTTGAACTGAAAGATCATCCGTGGTTTGTTGCGGTTCAGTTTCATCCTGAATTTAAATCCCGGCCGACAAGACCGCATCCGCTGTTCAGGAAATTTATTGGTGCTTCTTTAAAAAACAGGGAAAATAAGAATGAATGTTAATCATAAATAAAAGCATCCGGAGCCCGTTAATGCGGGGCCGGATGCTTTTTTACAGCCGTTATTCAACGGTTTCAGGTCGTTTTAATAATCTTCCATCATTTCATCAATTCTCAGTTTTAACTGGTGGTACACATATAATGCGGCAATGGCATGGGGATACATGGTTCTGCCGCCTCTTTCTTTCGGAACGAGTCCGGTATCCATATGCAGATTGATAAATACATCAGCCAGATTTTCAAACGGATTTTCTGTATCCCACGGAATGGAGGCAAGAACGGCAAAGGGGACTTGCTTGGACCGCAATTGTTTGCCCAGATTAACCACCTTTTCATCATGAACGTCCCTTAATACAAATAACACCCGGTCGGCGGTTGTTAATTGGTCAGCGGTTTCGTCCTGCCATTCATACACCCGTTCCAACGGCTCCTGTCCGTGTTTCGCTTCTAAAAATAATGCCTTCATCTCTTTTTCGCCATATATGTAAATGGCCCCTTCTCCGACAAGGGCCTGGGCAAGCAGCCGGGCGCCGTCTTCTATGTCAAGCTCTTGCTCTGCAATTTTTTGCAATCTGCCAATGAGTTGGGTCGTAAATATTTTTGACAAGATTCTTCACTCCTTCACAAATATTGTAACAAAAAACAATAGAAGTAAAAATATAAGCAAAAAAGAAGCAAATTGTCAAATTTCTCCGGGAAAAATCAGAATCCGGCGAAGGAAAGACGGGAGGAATCAAAATAGCATTGTCGAATATAAAGACTGGGCGAATAAATTAAATCGTCCGGCATAGGATTTGATTATGGTGATTGGAGAGAAATATTATGGTAAAGGGGAAAATATTAATCGTAGATGATCAATTCGGAATCCGGTTATTGTTAAATGAAGTTTTCCAAAAAGAAGGGTATGAAACGTTTCAGGCATCAAATGGAAAAGCCGCTTTGGAAATTGCCAGCAAAGAATGTCCCGATTTAGTGTTACTCGATATTAAGATACCAGGTATGGACGGTATTGAAATACTGAAAAAATTAAAGGAAGAAGATCCGTCACTTTACGTAATAGTCATGACAGCTTACGGAGAACTTGATATAATAAATGAGGCGATGGAATCAGGCGCCCTTACTTATTTTACCAAACCATTTGATATAAACGAACTGGCGCAGACCGTAAATAAATATTTAGACGGAAAGGTTTACAAATAAAACCTGTTCCCTTTCATACAAAATATGTTTATATTTTGTATATTTTTTCACATAGTCAAAGGACATTTATTTTGATATGATATCTTTGATAAACGTCTTGTTTGTCAATGAAGTACATAATTCTTTCATTTTGGGAATCCTTTATGAAGAATTGATTTTATTTTAAAGGAGGAAGTACATATGCCATTAGTGTCAATGACAGACATGCTAAACAAGGCAAAAGATGAAGGTTATGCAGTCGGTCAATTTAACGTGAACAACCTGGAATATGCCCAGGCAATCCTTCAAGCGGCTGAAGAAGCAAAATCCCCTGTTATTTTGGGTGTTTCCGAAGGTGCCGGCCGCTACATGGGCGGATTCAGCGTGGTAACAGCGATGGTTAAAGCATTGATGAAAGAGTACAATATCACCGTACCCGTTGCCATCCATCTTGACCACGGTTCAAGCTTTGAATCCTGCGCTAAAGCAATTCAAGCCGGCTTTACATCTGTAATGATTGATGCAAGCCATAAACCGTTTGAAGAAAACGTGACTTTAACTTCAAAAGTCGTAGAATTGGCCCACATCCACGGCGTATCCGTTGAAGCGGAACTGGGCATTGTCGGTGGACAGGAAGACGACGTTGTCGGTGAAGTTATGTATGCAGATCCGAAAGAATGTGAAGAATTAGCTAAACGCACAGATATTGACTGTCTCGCTCCTGCCCTTGGTTCTGTGCACGGACCGTATAAAGGGGAACCGAAACTCGGATTTAAGGAAATGGAAGAAATCGGAAGGATCACCGGTTTACCGCTTGTACTCCACGGCGGAACAGGAATCCCGACGAAAGACATTCAAAAAGCAATTTCTCTTGGTACAGCAAAAATTAATGTGAACACCGAAAACCAAATTGCATCAACGAAGAAAGTACGCGAAATATTAGGCGAAAATCCGGACTTATACGATCCGCGTAAGTATTTAGGTCCGGCAAGAGATGCGATTAAAGAAACTGTATTAGAAAAAATGAAAGAATTCGGATCGGTTGGAAAAGCTGAATAATTGATAAAAGACGGGGTGTCCGGGACGGTAAAATGATTACAGTCAAAAGGACCGCCCCTCTTTTATTCAATATATTTTTTGAATATTTCATATACTAACAGTGGCTGAAGTTTACGGTTTTCGTTGTTTTGTGAAGATATATACGAAATTGACTCGCTTCATTGTATTCATCCCTCTCTTTTCTATCCTTGTTTCACGTCATAAAATCGCAAAACTCGTGCTTGAACTGGTTTCACCGGCATGTTATAACGGATTATGGTATGATATTCCTAATATTGATTCCTTTTTTTCTGTGTCTGAATTACACACACTTTGGGTTAAACTAAAAATACCCGTTCATATAAATGAACGTTTGAAAAACCGGCCTTTTTGAAGTGAAAGCAAGTCTTGGAAGGGAGATATTCATGGAAAAAATTTTAATTGCAGGTGACAGACCATTATCCGGAACCGTTAAAATAAGCGGAGCCAAAAACAGTGCAGTAGCCTTGATCCCCGCCAGTATTCTTGCAGAATCCCCGGTAACCATTGAAGGATTGCCTGAAATTTCCGATGTTGATATATTAAAAAGCCTGATTGAAGAAATCGGCGGTGTCGTCCATCTTGAAAAAAATACGATGACCATTGACCCGAGACCCATGACGTCCATGCCGTTACCGAACGGCAATGTGAAAAAGCTGCGCGCTTCATATTATTTAATGGGAGCGATGTTGGGCCGTTTTAAAAAAGCCGTGATTGGTTTACCCGGAGGCTGTCATCTCGGTCCGCGTCCCATCGACCAACATATAAAAGGTTTTGAAGCCCTCGGCGCAACGGTTACGAATGAACAGGGTGCCGTATACTTACGGGCTGAAGAACTGCGGGGATCGCGTATATATTTGGACGTGGTCAGTGTCGGGGCAACAATCAATATCATGCTTGCAGCCGTACGTGCCAAAGGGAAGACTATTATTGAGAATGCTGCAAAAGAACCTGAAATTATTGATGTTGCCACACTATTGAACAGCATGGGTGCAAAAATAAAAGGCGCGGGAACAGACATTATCCGTATTGAAGGAGTGGAACGTTTACACGGTTGCCGTCATACAATTATTCCGGACCGGATTGAGGCGGGTACATATATGATTTTGGCCGCCGCAACGGGCAACGGAGTCATCGTTGATAACGTAATCCCCAATCATTTGGAATCGTTAACGGCAAAGCTAAGGGAAATGGGTGTTGCGGTGGAAACGAGCGATGATCAAATTTTCATTCCCAAAGTAGACCGTCTTTCTGCGGTCGATGTGAAAACATTGGTCTATCCCGGATTTCCCACCGATCTGCAACAGCCCCTTACTGCATTATTAACAAAAGCCGAGGGTACAAGTGTTGTCACGGATACCATTTACAGCTCCCGTTTTAAGCACGTTGATGAACTGAGGCGCATGAATGCCGATATTAAAGTTGAAGGCCGGTCAGCCATTATTTCCGGACCGGTGCAACTTGAAGGGGCAAAAGTCAGAGCAAGTGACCTCCGTGCAGGTGCAGCACTCTTGATAGCCGGTGCAATGGCTGACGGCATCACGGAAATTACCGGTGTTGAACATATTGACCGTGGTTACAGCCATGTTGTTGAAAAAATGCGGAATTTAGGTGCAGAGATTTGGCGGGAAAGCATGACGGAGGAAGAAATCGAACAAGTGAAAAATTCGTGAATTTTCCTGCACGATTTTTGGTAATATGCGGCTGTATCTCTTTATGAATGCCTGAATATGATATAATAAATCCAAAATTGGTTATACCAATTAATTTCCAAACGTGCTTTAGGGGGATTTAATATGGAAAGAAGTTTATCTATGGAGTTAGTACGTGTGACGGAGGCCGCAGCCCTTGCATCTTCCCGCTGGATGGGAAAAGGGTTGAAAAATGAGGCGGATGATGCGGCGACGACAGCAATGAGGAACGTGCTGAACACTGTTCCGATGCAAGGAAAAGTGGTCATCGGTGAAGGTGAAATGGATGAAGCCCCGATGCTGTATATTGGCGAAGAATTAGGCACCGGCGAAGGACCGAGCGTCGATATCGCCGTTGATCCGATTGAAGGCACCAATCTTGTGGCGACGGGCGGCTGGAATGCCATTGCAGTATTAGCCATCGCAGACCGCGGAAATCTTCTTCATGCGCCTGATATGTATATGGATAAAATCGCCGTCGGGCCGGAAGCGGTCGGCCAGGTAGATATCAATGCACCGATTAAAGATAATCTCATGGCGGTTGCCAAAGCTAAAAACAAAGACATAGAAGATGTGGTGGCTATAATTCTTGACCGTCCCCGTCATGAAAAGATGATTCATGAAATAAGGGAAGCAGGGGCGAGAATCAAATTAATTAATGAAGGCGACGTTGCCGCGGCAATTAATACGGCTTTCGACCATACCGGTGTTGATATATTATTCGGTATAGGCGGTGCCCCGGAAGGAGTTATTGCTGCAGTTGCGTTAAAGTGTCTGGGCGGTGAAATCCAGGGCAAGCTTGTCCCCCAATCACAGGAAGAAATTGAAAGATGTGAAAAGATGGGCGTTGATTACAGCAAGACATTCCGAATGGAAGATCTCGTCACAGGCGATGATGCTATTTTTGCCGCAACCGGCATTACAGATGGTGAATTACTGCGCGGCGTTCAATTAAAAGGCTCCTATGGGTTAACCCACTCCGTTGTGATGCGGGCAAAATCCGGAACTGTACGTTTTATTGAAGGAAGACACAGCTTCAAAAAGAAACCAAACTTATATATTAAATAATTTTTAAAACTTGTCGGTACATAAGGCTCTGTTAATACAGGTGGTTCCACTTATATAGCAGAGCCTTATTGTAGTAACAATAGAAGGAATAGTGGAAAAATTTCTCCAAAATAGATTTTGCTGTTTTTCCGATGCATATAAATATGATAATATATATGGGAATGTGAGTACATGGATGAAAAACGGGAAGATTCCAACCGAACGTGATCTATTAAAAAGCTGCCCCAACAGCTTTCCTTTTGAGACACTTCTTGCTCCCCTTCGTGAACAACCCATTTCTATATAATTTTGTGGATCCAATTAAATATGAAAAAGTGTGGTGTGTAATTTTGGAAGACATGGACGTAAATATTGCGCAACTGGAAACGATGAAGCTGAAAGAATTGTATGAACTTGCCAGATATTATCAAGTATCTTACTACAGCAAATTGACGAAAAAAGAGCTTATTTTTTCAATTCTGAAAGCCCGTGCCGAGCGGGAAGGATATTTCTTTATGGAAGGGGTACTGGATATTATACAATCGGAGGGGTTCGGATTTTTACGGCCGATTAACTATACGCCGAGCTCTGAGGATATTTATATTTCCGCTTCGCAAATCCGGCGTTTTGATTTGCGGAATGGCGATAAAGTGTCAGGAAAAGTACGGCCGCCGAAGGAAAATGAACGGTATTTCGGCCTGCTTCACGTCGAAGCGGTCAACGGTGAAGATCCGGAAGTCGCCAAGGAACGGGTTCATTTCCCGGCTTTAACCCCTTTGTATCCGGACAGGCAAATCAGACTGGAAACGGAACCTCATATTCTTTCGACAAGAATCATGGATTTGATCACACCTGTCGGTTTCGGCCAGCGTGGATTGATCGTCGCGCCGCCAAAAGCCGGAAAAACGGTTCTTTTAAAACAAATTGCCAACAGTATTACAAAAAATCATCCGGATGCCGAATTGATTGTATTGTTAATCGATGAACGCCCCGAGGAAGTGACCGATATCGAACGGTCGGTTGATGCTGAAGTGGTCAGTTCCACATTTGATGAAGTACCGGAAAACCATATTAAAGTGGCGGAACTGGTGCTGGACCGGGCCATGCGCCTGGTCGAGCATAAACGGGATGTTATCATTTTATTGGATAGTATAACGAGGCTTGCAAGGGCATACAATCTTGTTATTCCACCAAGCGGAAGAACGTTATCCGGCGGAATCGATCCGGCAGCATTCCACAGGCCGAAAAGATTTTTCGGAGCGGCGAGAAATATTGAAGAGGGCGGAAGTTTGACAATCCTTGCAACAGCGCTCATCGACACAGGTTCCCGTATGGACGATGTGATTTACGAGGAATTTAAAGGCACGGGCAATATGGAATTGCACCTCGACCGTTCATTGGCGGAAAGAAGAATTTTCCCTGCCATTGATATCCGGAGGTCGGGAACGAGAAAAGAAGAATTGCTGCTGCCGAAAGAACATCTGGAAGTGTTATGGGCTTTGCGCAAATCTTTATCAGACTCACCGGATTTTGCTGAAAAACTATTGCGGAAATTACAACAGACAAAAACAAATGATGAATTTATTCAAACCCTTTTCGAAGAGTTGCGCAACAGCGGAATGTATAAACGCACCCTGGCGTAATTGATAAATATTTACAATAAATGAATATTGCTTTTCACAAACCCGCTTGCTATAATATTACTAGTGTTTTTTCGACGATTATTGAAGAATTAACTCTGTTTCTTTATGATTCAGGGCAAAAGGAGTGAAAAGGATGAAACCAGGAATCCATCCGGAATATAAGCGCGTGAAAGTTAAATGTGCTTGCGGTAACGAATTTGAAAGTGGATCAGTAAAAGATGAGATTCGTGTAGAAATTTGCTCAGAATGTCATCCTTTCTATACTGGTCGTCAAAAATTTGCTAGAGCAGCCGGACGCGTGGAACGCTTTAACAAGAAATACGGTCTTAAATAAGCGGCTGTTTGTTTACTATATACCGGACAACGAACGGCGAAAAACAGGCAAGAGTGTTTCATGACTTGCCTGTTTTTTTGTGGCAAGTTTTGTTTTTAATAGCGGTAAATTGTTGCCGGATACGGGATTAAAATATATGTAGATCCTGCAAAGAATGGATACACTTAACTTAAAGATGATGTGTCGGAAAAATTATTGCAAAAATTTCAGTTTTTTCGCCGGAAGGAAGAGAAAAAATGTATGTTATGAAACAACCGGGATGGATTGAAGTCATTTGCGGCAGCATGTTTTCAGGCAAATCGGAAGAATTAATCCGGAGAGTCCGCCGCTGTCATTTCGCCAGACAAAAAACGTCGGTTTTCAAACCCGTGATTGATGACCGGTACAGCAAAATAAAGGTCGTTTCCCATAACGGCAACTCTTTAAATGCCCAGCCGATTAAAAAGGCGGGGGATATCTACCATTATATTTCAAAAGACACCGATGTTATTGCCATTGACGAAGTCCAATTTTTTGAAGGGGAAATCATTGAAGTTGTCCAGGATCTAGCTGACCGCGGATACCGGGTAATTGCGGCGGGCCTTGACCAGGACTTCCGGGGGGAACCTTTTGGACCGATGCCGCATTTATTATCTATTGCCGAACAAGTTACAAAATTACATGCCGTATGTACGGTTTGCGGTGCTCCGGCCAGCCGGACCCAGCGACTGATTGACGGAAAACCGGCTTCTTACCACGATCCGGTCATTATGATCGGTGCAAAAGAAAGCTATGAGCCGAGATGCCGCCATCATCACGAAGTACCGGATCATCCGGAAAAAACCCAATCTTATGAATCGGAGTTCAACAAAGAGGTGAAATAGATGTCGATGTTCGATCGATTGGCTGCAGTGGAAAACCGCTACGAGCAATTAAATGAATTATTGAGTGATCCTGAAATCGTCAATGATCCGAAAAAACTGCGCGAATATTCAAAGGAACAGTCTGAAATTCAAAAAACGGTTGAAACGTACCGGGAATATAAGCAAGTAAAAGAAGAGCTGGAAGGCGCGAAAACGATGCTGGAAGACAAACTCGACGCCGAAATGCGGGAGCTTGTCAAAGAGGAAGTGGACAGTCTCGAAAAACGGCTGGAAGAATTGGAAAGTGAGCTGAAGATCTTATTAATTCCAAAAGATCCGAACGATGATAAAAACGTCATTATGGAAATCCGCGGGGCGGCAGGGGGCGAAGAAGCGGCCTTGTTTGCCGGTGATCTTTTCCGGATGTACAGCCGTTATGCCGAATCCCAAGGCTGGAAAACGGAAATTATTGAGGCCCATCCGACAGAACTTGGCGGCTATAAAGAGGTTATTTTTACCATTAATGGCCGTGGGGCTTACTCAAAATTAAAATTTGAAAATGGCGCCCACCGCGTCCAGCGGGTTCCGACTACCGAATCAGGCGGGCGGATTCATACGTCTACCGCAACTGTGGCGGTACTACCGGAAATGGAAGATGTGGAAGTGGAAATTAACGAGAAAGATATCCGGGTTGATACGTTTGCCTCCCAGGGAGCCGGCGGACAAAGTGTTAACACAACGATGTCGGCCGTCCGTTTAACCCACATCCCGACCGGTATTGTCGTTACCTGCCAGGATGAAGGCTCCCAGAATAAAAACCGGGAAAAGGCAATGAAAGTATTGCGTGCACGGATTTATGACAAATACCAGCAAGAGGCACAGGAGGAATATGACCGGAACCGGAAATCCGCCGTTGGAACCGGAGACCGTTCAGAAAGAATCCGGACGTACAACTTCCCGCAAAACCGGGTAACCGACCATCGCATCGGGCTCACGATCCAAAAGCTCGACCAAATTTTAGAAGGTAAGCTGGACGAAATTATTGAAGCTCTAATATTAAACGAGCAGGCTGAGAAACTGGAAAATGAAATCAATTGAGAATATAACGGTACATGAAGCTCTGAAACGGGCTTCTTCTTTTTTAAAGAAAAACGGTCGGGAGGAGAATGTCGCAGAAATAGCCCTGCGGCATGTTCTCCGTATGGATCGTGTGCAATTGCTGACGAATTTGCAGAAAATTTTGACCAGTGATGAATGGAATCGATTTAAAGCCTATATTAAAGGGCATGTTGAGGGAAAACCGATTCAATATTTAATCGGGCATGAACAATTTTTTGGACGGAGTTTTACAGTTAATGAATCGGTATTAATTCCCCGTCCGGAAACGGAAGAACTCATATGCGGCATGCTGGAAAGGATAAAGAAATTTTTTCCTCCTGGTAAAGAGCTGGAAGTGATCGATGTCGGAACGGGGAGCGGGGCGATTGCCATTACGCTGAAACTGGAAATGCCGGAGCTGGATATCACGGCAACCGATATATCGAAAAAGGCTCTTGCTGTCGCTGAAGAAAATGCAAAGCGGCTGGGTGCCGGGATCCGGTTTTTGGAAGCCGATTTATTCACTCCTTTTGTCGGAAGGAAACGGTTCGATTGTATTGTGTCAAATCCGCCTTATATACCCCTGGGAGACCGAGGAACGTTATCCGATACAGTAAAAGACCACGAACCACAAACGGCATTGTTCGGTGGAATTGACGGGCTGTATTATTATAGAAAAATGATTAAAGATCTTCCCCATGTGATAAAACAACGGGCACTCATCGGTTTTGAAATCGGAACAGGTCAGGGACGGGCGGTTAAGGAACTCGTACTGGAACAACTGCCGATGGCTACGGTAGAAGTTGAAAATGATATCAATGGAAGAGAACGGATGGTTTTTATAACGGTGGAATAAATGGAAAGATGGTCGATTTACGGCGGCGCCTGTCCCGCCGTTTTTTATTGGAATGAAGTTCCGATCACTTTGGGCTGATGGAAGTTCCGAGACAAATGATACGATCTAATGTCCATTAGTAGTTGTCTAAAGTCCATATACCAGTTCTTCCTTGTGTCTTTTGTCCAATATGCGATGTCAAACGGCCATTCACAGTCTGTTTAGTTGAAAAAGTGTCCAAAAATTTGATTTAACGGATTAACTGAAGGAATTATATGTATTGAATGGTCAATAAAAATCGTCCAAAGGACAAAACCAATCACTTCCGGAAACTGAGTGTCCGATTCCCCGCTTTCAAAAAACGTTCGAATGGCTTTTTCGAGTATGAATGTCCGTTAGTAATTGTCTAAAGGACAAATTAAGCGTTTCCCGGTTCCTCACTGTCCAATATCCGCCGTATTAAGATCAATTCCAGTATTTTTAAAAGCCGTTTGAAAGATTTTTAAGTATAAGAACGTCCTTAAGTTCCTGTTTAATGGGTATAACAGAGTTTTACCTGTACTTTTTTGTTCGTTAGTTATCTTCCAAATAGACTCTTGTTTCCGTCCGAATTGTATTTTTTAATTGGCATTTTTCTTTTTTCGATTCTGGTATTAAAATTTCGGATGTTATATAATTCTGTATGTTTAAAAAATATGAGGAGAGTGTGGTATGATTTTCAAAGAACGAATCCGGTCGGATGAATTACATATTTTCGAACGTTTATCCATCCGGACCCGTTTAACAGAACAAGACTTGCAACTATTTTCCAATTTAAAAAAAGGATATCAAGGGGAGAGGTTATTTGATACGTATTTAGAACGACTCCGCTGCGATTGTCTTGTTCTCAATGATTTAGTATTTAAAGTAAATAATAAAATCTGTCAAATTGATTCTCTCATCATAACCGTCCATTCACTACTGCTTTTTGAAATAAAAAATTACGAAGGAGATTATTATTACAAAAGTGAATCGGATCAATTGTTTAAAAAGCCTGACTATGAAATCACAAATCCCCTTAATCAACTAAACCGGACAGCAACTTTGTTCCGTCAGCACATAAAAAACCTCGGATTTTCATTCCCCGTTACAGCATTCATTGTCTTTGTTCATCCGGAATTTACAATGTACCAATCTCTAATGGACAAGCCTTTCATTTTTCCGACACAAATCAAACGGTTCTTTTCAGAGCACGAGTTCAATTGTCAGCCTGTATCCGATCAACATAAGTTGTTTGCGGAAAAGCTGGTTAACAGCCAAACAACAGATTCTTTTGTTCATTATTTTCCTTCTTATACATTTGAAGAACTTCGGAAAGGAATAACATGTAAAAAGTGCAACTCCTTTATGTTAACAATTAAGGGAAGAAAATGTATATGTAAGGAATGTGGAGAAGAAGAAATTGTTGCAAGTGCTATATATAGAAGTATTAAAGAATATTTACTTCTTTTTCCTGATCGTAAGCTGACAACTCCCGCAATTGCGGAATGATGCAAAATTATTGAATCTCCGAAAAGAATTCGAAGGGTGCTAAACCAAAATTTTAAAGCGGCAGGTTCCAGGCGCTGGAGGTATTATGTATAAATATTAAAACCGGGATTCCGGATGTTGATAGATTGGAATCGTTTCAAGGATATTTTAGAAATGATCATCTTGGTCAGTTCAGTTAAACTTATTTCCCGACTGTTTTTTCAATGTTTACAGACTTTTAAAAGACATTTATTAAGAAATAATATGATTAAACATCCATTAGTCAGAGCATAAAGACCAAAACAGAGTTTTCCCAGTGGCGTTTTGTCCGATAGATGTGATAAAACGGCTATTCACAGTTTAATTCATTAAAAAAGTGTCCATTAACAACGATTTAATGGACATGATGATAAAATTACCTGTAATCAATGGTAAAAAGGGATATCCTAATGGACAAAACAAGTTATTTTCCGGTAACTGAATAACCGTATCCTCCCAATTTTTGGCCGAGTGCTTTTTTTGTGCATGAACATCCCGTTTGCTGTCACCTTTAGATCTCCCACCGTTTTGTCTGATCACATAAAAAAGCATTGCCTGTATAGAGAGGCTTTGCTATTTATGGATGTAAAAACTGCTGTCCAATAAAGCAGACAGCAGTTTACGAAAACAACCGTTTGAAAAACTCCAGCAGGAAAAACTTTACTTCCACTTCTTCTTCCTCTTCGGCGATAAACAACTCTTGTCCGTCATCGTTTGTTCCGTCTTTTCCTTCTTTTTGCCCTTCATCTTCAAGTCCGTCGCTGACTGCAGAACCGCTGGAAAAGTCAAGGAAACATAACGGCGGAAAGAGAACGCACCACCAGTTTGCCCCAGCTCCTTTACCGATTGTAATCAGCACCGCTTCATAACTGCCAGCCGGATACAAAAAGTTACCATACAATTTTGTCGGGAAATCTACTTTGCCGAATTCTACTTTTACCGGTTGCTTTATATTATTTTCCGCTAACACATTTTGCGCGATCATTTCCAGTTCGTCCAGATTATTGACAATTGATGTCCGGGCTTCTTCGATCGAAGTTAAACCGCTGACCCATTCCGTGATTTGCTCATTGACCCGGTCCCGGACGATCCGTTTGATTTTTTGATCTTCGGCGGAGTTGCTGTTGGCTAAAATGCGGAGCCGGATCGCCTCACTTGGAATAACGATAACATCTTCTTGTTCTGCAAATGACTTCGGTATATATAAACTGGATATACTCCCCAAGGTAACGAGAACGAAGAAAATAATCAGTGCATATTTCTTTTTTTGAACCATTGTACTTCTCTCCCTTCTTCAGTAACCCAGTCTTAACCAAATCTATAAAACTTATACATGGAAAAAATTTTTCCGGGCAGGAAGTAAAGAGATTTATAGAAGCGCAATTTTCCCGGCCGGAAAATGGCTATAATATAAATGGGAAAAATGTGGATAAAAATGGGGTTATTAACATAATTATCCACAGTATGTACAAAAGTTATTAACAGTCTGTGGATTACTTATTTTTTGAACGTGGAAAATTTGCAAGCAGTTTTAGTGCAAAGGGTGAAGTTATGTATAATAGTGGGTATGACGGAAAACTTTTATTTTACATAAAGAAGGAGATTTGCATGGAGACAAAAGTTTGGAAAGTGGATAACTTTGTGGAAAACTTATACACATATCCACAAATTAAGGAAGCGGCACAATTGCTGAGGAAAAATGAGCTTGTCGCTTTTCCGACGGAGACCGTGTACGGATTGGGAGCCAATGCGTTAAGCGATGAGGCTGTGGAAAAAATATATCAAGCGAAAGGAAGACCTAGTGACAATCCGTTAATTGTTCATATAAGCAGATTAGAAGATGTGAAAAAGTATGCTGAAGAAATAACGGAAACGGCTGAAACATTGATGCAAACCTTTTGGCCGGGGCCGTTAACCGTCATATTAAAAGTAAAAAAAGGGGTTCTGTCAAAGAAGGTAACAGCCGGACTGGATACAGTCGGAATCCGGATGCCGGACCATCCGGTGGCCCTTGCATTAATTGAAGCGAGCGGCCTGCCGGTTGCCGCGCCGAGTGCCAATATATCAGGAAAACCGAGCCCGACTGAGTTCCGGCATGTGTACCGGGATTTAAACGGAAAAATTGCCGGAATCATCGACGGAGGGAAAACGGGGATCGGAGTCGAATCTACGGTTGTCGATTGTACCGGGGAAATTCCGATGATCCTGCGTCCGGGCGGAGTGACAAAGGAGGAAATGGAAGAAGAGGCGGGCCCGGTCCTTCTTGATCCCCAGATTAAAGAACAGGTGGAGCAGCCGAAATCCCCCGGTATGAAATACACCCATTATGCACCGGATGCCCCGGTGTATTTAGTAGACGGAAGCCCGGAATTTTTACAGCAACTGGTTAATCAAAGCCGGAAGGAAGGGAAAAAAACCGCCGTATTAACAACCGATGAGCGGAAAACTTTTTACGACGCGGATTATGTTGCCGTTTGCGGCACCCGCAATGATTTATCAACCATTGCCCGGGCATTGTACCAAACATTGCGCACCTTTAATGAAGAGAAGGTTGATATTATTTATAGTGAGACATTCCCGCAGGAAGGGATCGGGACGGCGATTATGAACCGTTTATTAAAAGCGGCCGGACACAGGATAATAAAAGAATGAATTGACCGTTCAGCTTGATAAGCAGACCCCCCTTGTAACGTCTAATCCCCTGAAATTGTGCATATGTTATAAAAGCCAGTCCAACATAAACTTATGCGGAAAATTTCAGGGGGTATAAAATGTCTCTTGTCATGGAAGAATTTTTTACTTTATCCCTGATGGCCTTTGCCGTCGGGATGGACGCCTTTTCTGTCGGCTTGGGCATGGGAATGATCCCGTTGCGTTTAAAGCAAATCATGAAAATCGGACTAACGGTGGGACTTTTCCATATATGGATGCCGCTGGCCGGAATGATTGCCGGTAAACTGTTATCGGAACAATTAGGGGTTTTTGCGGTATATACGGGAGGAATCCTGTTAATTTTAATCGGTTTACAAATGTTTATCGGCAGTTTTAAAGAAAATGGGGACGATTACCGGTTTAAACCGGCCGGATTCGGATTGCTGCTGTTTGCCGTCAGTGTCAGTGTCGACAGTTTTTCTCTCGGTTTAACATTGGGCTTGTTTGATGCACAGGCCTTCACCGCCCTCAGCCTGTTCGGCATTTTTGCGACGGTGCTGACATGGGCCGGACTGTTATCGGGAAAGAAAATAACCGGGATGATTGGCAAGTACAGCGAGGCTTTTGGCGGATCTATTTTGCTGTTTTTTGGAATAAAGCTGCTTGTTACCTAGTAAACTTGTCCCTATTAAACACTTTCCTTATAGTTTTTATTTTCGTATAATAAAATTGGAGGAGTGTTTATGACAAAAGTCTTGTTTGTCTGTACGGGAAATACATGCCGAAGTCCCATGGCTGAAGCGATTTTAAAGAGCATGAACTTGCCGGATGTCGAAGTGAAATCCGCAGGTCTCTTTGCTGCAAGCGGATCACCGGGTTCACCTTTGGCGCAGGATGTTCTCGATGAAAACAATATTGAACATAATCACCGTGCTGTCCTTTTCAGCAGTGAAGAAGCGGAATGGGCGGATTTAATTTTAACGATGACTGCAAACCATAAACAGTTCATCCATCAACAGTATCCTGAAGCAAAGTCGAAAACATATACTTTAAAGGAATTTGTCGGCACTGAAGGTGATGTATCCGATCCGTTCGGTGGAACGATTGATACATACCGGGAAACGTTCATGGAGCTGCGGGAATTAATCGCAAAACTGCGGGAGAAATTATAAGTCCGCCAAGGACAAGGAATGTGTGACCGTTTTTGAGTTAACAAAGGAGGATTTGTTATGGAACAACGGCAACAGCATTATAAATTCAGCATCCGGAAAAAACTTGTCATTTTAACGACTGCACTCGCGGTAATCACTTATTCAACAAGCGCTTTTTTTATTTTTGTACTTTATCCAATTTTTTTCAAAGATTATATTAATGAAGTAGTATTTACACTTGTCACGCTGTTTTTGGGCATTATTTGGTCGGGAATACTGGCGTTTGTCGCAGGAATCCTATTCGTAAAACCGCTGAAAGATCTTGAAAAGGCTGCGTTACGTGCTGCCGCGGGAGATATCACACAAAATGTAAGGGTTTACAGATTTGATGATGAAATCCGGGCAGTCGGACTGGCATTCAATGAAATGCTGGAAAACTTACGCCAAATGGTACAACTCATTGATGAAAACTTTACGGAAACGAATAACAAAGTCATCCATATTTCCGAAGAATCGGCAAAAGCGAGCGAACAGGCGGAAAGCATTGCCATGACCATTAACGAAATCTCCAAGGGAGCGGAAAATTCAGCCGTATCTATCCAGCGGACGGCCGAGTCCGTGGAAGAGATGAAACATCTTGCGATGGAAGTACAGGAAAAGGCAAAAAATTCGGAAGAAGTATCCAATGAAATGCTGGAAGAGCTGCAAAAGAACAGGGAAGTCATTTCTGCGCTGATTAAAGGAATTGAAGAATTGGCCCATGCGAATAAAGGATCGTTAAAATCCGTCAATCTTCTTGCTGAAAATGCGAAAAAGGCGGAACAGATTATCCATGTTGTCGGCGATATTGCGCAGCAGACAAACTTACTGGCATTAAATGCATCCATTGAGGCTGCCCGTGCCGGTGAACATGGAAAGGGGTTTGCCGTGGTGGCGGATGAAGTCCGTAAACTGGCTGATGAAAGCGCAAATGCGGTAAAGGGAATTTCCGATTTGTTGAATAATATACAGCAGGAAGTACAGCAAGTGGTTGCACAAATTTCCGACATTGTGGATTCCGTCAATGAGGAAGTGGCGAAAGGGAATGCAGCAAACCAGTCGATGGAACAGATGGCCAATACGATTTATCAGGTCGCAGATGCCGTAAAACATATTTCTTTGCTCGTTGATGAACAACTGGAGCGGATCCGCGAAACATCCATCCAGTCACAGGAAGTATCGGCAATCGCACAGGAAACTTCAGCGGGAGCGGAAGAAGTTGCCTCCTCGACCCAGGAACAAACAGCCATCATTGAACATGTCGATGAATATGTACAAGAGTTAAAAACACTTGCCGGAAAATTAAAAGATACCATTGTACAATTTAAAATAAAATAAAGGAGTAAATCGATTTACTCCTTTTTTTCTTTACGGAGTGGTACAATAAACTTGCGCAAAACAAAATAGATGAGGTGACCATCCATGAAAGTAGCAGTAGCATCAGACCACGGCGGCCTCCATTTGAAACAGGAAATCATCGGGCTGCTTGAAGAGATGGGATTGGAATATGAAGATTTCGGTTGTGATTGTGAAACATCCGTTGATTATCCGGACTATGCTCTGCCCGTTGCAGAAAAAGTGGCAAAAGGCGAGTTCGACCGGGCCATTTTAATCTGCGGAACCGGAATCGGCATGAGTATTGCGGCCAATAAAGTGAAAGGCATCCGCTGTGCGCTCTGCCACGACGTTTTTAGCGCAAAGGCAACCCGTGAACATAATGACTCCAATATTTTGGCAATGGGTGAACGGGTGATCGGTCCGGGACTTGCCCGTGAAATCGCGAAAACATGGCTGACGACAGAATTTGAAGGCGGAAGACACGAAAGAAGAATCGGAAAAATAACTGAATATGAAAAATAACATTTAATAAATGATAATAAAAAGCCCTTACCGTTGACCCGGGGGCTTTTTTATTATAATGAAGACAGATGAATATATTCAGGCAGGTGGTTTATATGGAAAAAAAGAAAGCGGCTTGGAGAGAGGAATGGCGGCAAATTTTAAACGGTTTTAAAAATGAAATTGACATCAAACCGGATCAAATTCTTGTCATCGGTTGTTCTACATCAGAAATTGCCGGGAAAAAAATCGGTACGAGCGGCTCAATGGAAACGGCTGGAGTCATCTTCGGTGAGCTCGAACAATTTTCAAAGGAAACAGGTATCCGTCTCGCTTTTCAATGTTGTGAACATTTGAACCGGGCCCTCGTCGTTGAACGAAGCACAGCTGAATTGAAAAATCTTGAGGAAGTAACAGTAATCCCCGTCCCGGAAGCAGGCGGTTCGATGGCCAGCTATGCATATCAAAACTTAAAAGATCCGGTAGTCGTCGAAAACATACGGGCCGATTACGGAATCGATATCGGTGATACATTAATCGGCATGCATTTGAAACAAGTGGCCGTGCCGGTGCGTGTATCCGTAAACACAGTCGGAAACGCCCGCGTTACCCTGGCAAAAACAAGGCCAAAGCTGATCGGGGGCGAGCGTGCCGTTTACCGCCGCGGATCGTCCTGTTCATCATAAACAAATGACAGAAAAATCATTTTCTTGGACATTCGACGAAAAAATGATCTATAAAGTACATCAAAACACGAACATTATATAAAATTCAGAGTTTTAAATTTAATAGTTTCCGAATAAAGAAATTCATGTTAGAATAGGAAATGTATGACAACTTCCATACTGTTAAAACACGTATGTATTTAATTAATTTTCTATAATTATTCGGGAAGGGGAAAATTTACATGAGTTTCATCGCAAAACAGGACGAAGCTGTTTACAAAGCCATCCAGGGGGAGCTAAAAAGACAGCAGAATAAAATTGAACTGATCGCTTCGGAAAACTTTGTATCCCGTGCCGTAATGGAAGCGCAAGGATCTGTATTAACAAATAAGTACGCCGAGGGATATCCGGGTAAACGGTATTACGGCGGCTGTGAATATGTAGATATTGTAGAAGATATCGCAAGGGACCGTGCAAAGGAAATCTTTGGTGCGGAACATGTAAACGTACAACCACATTCCGGCGCCCAGGCAAATATGGCGGTTTATTTTTCCGTGCTGGAGCCGGGGGATACGGTTCTCGGTATGAATCTTTCCCATGGCGGCCACTTGACCCATGGCAGCCCTGTCAACTTCAGCGGACAATTGTACAACTTTGTGGATTATGGGGTAGACCGGGAAACGGAAACGATCGATTACGATGATGTGCTGGAAAAAGCCCTCGAGCATAAACCGAAGTTGATTGTCGCCGGGGCAAGTGCTTATCCGCGGGTTATTGATTTTAAAAAGTTCCGTGAAATTGCCGACCGTGTCGGTGCGTACTTTATGGTTGACATGGCCCATATTGCCGGGCTTGTGGCCGTCGGACTTCATCCGAATCCGGTTCCGTATGCCGACTTTGTTACGACAACAACCCATAAAACATTACGCGGACCGCGCGGCGGGATGATTCTGTGCAAAGAGAAGTACGCCAAACAAATCGACAAATCCATTTTCCCCGGCATGCAAGGCGGCCCGTTAATGCACGTCATTGCGGCTAAAGCTGTTTCCCTCGGGGAAGCTATGCAACCGGAGTTTAAAACTTATATGGAACAAGTTGTGGTCAATGCAAAACAACTGGGTGAAACATTGGCGGACGAAGGGCTCCGCATCGTATCCGGCGGAACCGACAATCATTTATTGCTCGTTGATGTCCGTCCGCTCGGCTTGACGGGAAATATTGCTGAAGAAGTGCTTGACGCAGTCGGCATTACATGCAATAAAAACACAATCCCGTATGATCCAGAACGTCCGAGTGTGACAAGCGGCATCCGTCTCGGAACAGCGGCAGTGACAACCCGCGGTTTCACGAAAGAAGATATTATGGAGACGGGTAAAATCATTGCAACGACATTAAAGAACCATAAAGATGAACAAGTGCTGGAAGAAGCCCGTTCCCGCGTCCGGGCATTAACGGAAAAACATCCGTTATACGCATCCTTGTAATAGTTAAGCCTCCTTTAATGGAGGCTTATTTTTTTGGGCAAACTATAACCGCTTTCGTCTGCGGAACAACAGATCTGTAAGAATATCGTCTATCAGGTCAATAAGATGTAAAAAAGATTACTGATTTACCGGCCGGAAAATGAAAAAAATATGTTAATATGATAAAAAGCGTTGTAGAAAAAAGTATTTTTTTGTAAAATAAATCAGGTTTAGGAATCATTCAGTTAGGATTGTGGATAGAAAAATAGGAAAGGGCGATTTTCACCATGGGAAAAGTTTACATTTTTGATCATCCTTTAATTCAGCATAAACTGACGCATATAAGGAAAAAGGAAACCGGAACGAAGGAATTTCGTGAGCTAGTAGATGAAATTGCGACCCTGATGGCTTATGAAGCAACAAGGGAATTACCCCTGACCGAAGTGGAAATTGAAACCCCGGTTGCAAAAACGAAGTCGAAGGTGCTTGCCGGCAAAAAGATCGGAATCGTACCGATTTTACGGGCCGGTATGGGAATGGTTGACGGGATTTTAAAACTTATTCCTACAGCAAAAGTGGGACATGTCGGATTGTACCGGGATCCGGAAACGTTAAAGCCCGTGGAATATTATGTAAAATTCCCTTCGGATATTGAAGAACGGGAATTCATCGTTGTTGATCCGATGCTGGCAACCGGAGGATCGGCCATTGAAGCGATTAACAGTCTAAAAAAGCGGGGTGCGGGCCGTATTATGTTTATGTGTTTAATTGCCGCGCCGGAAGGGTTGGAAGCATTAAAGAAGGCGCATCCCGATGTGGACATTTATATTGCCGGACTGGATGAGAGACTGGATGAAAAAGGATACATTATTCCCGGCCTCGGTGATGCAGGAGACCGGCTCTTCGGAACGAAATAATAAAAGAAACGATGGGGACGGGGGTAACACCCGGTAAATCATCGTTAAAAGGCTGGAAAAGCTATGCTTTCTTCCAGCTTTTTCTTTTGTTCTTCCGGTTTACCGGCCGCTTTTTCAATGGTATATTATTCGCTGTAAGAGCGTTTGTTGCCATGAAAGTATTCATGAAAAAATGAAAAAAAGGATTGGATCATATGAAATTACAACTGGAAATATTTTTGGCGTTTTTCCGGGTCGGCATTTTCGGATACGGCGGCGGCCCCGCATCCATCCCCCTCGTGTATAAAGAAGTGGTTGACCGGTACAAATGGCTCGATGCTGATGAATTTGGCGATATTATTGCACTGGGGAATACACTGCCCGGTCCGATCATTACGAAACTGGCCGGATACATTGGCTACAGGATCTCCGGTTTTCCGGGCATGGTAAATGCGCTTGTTGCGAGTAACGTACCGACCATTTTGCTGATGATTTTATTGATGAAGTCCATTTCTTCCATCAAACAATTCGACTGGGTCGGCGGGATGATTGCGGCAGTGGTCCCCGTAGTCGGGATGATGATGGCTGCATTAACCTGGCAATTTTTCTCCAAGGCGAAGCAAAATCTCGGCTGGTTGAAATCCATTATTTTTTGTGCTCTCGTTTTTTTTCTGATCCATTTCGTCCGTATTCACCCGGCGTTTATCATCGCTGCACTGGTTGTCTTTGCCTTCACAAAGAAAGATGCCCGGAAAGAAACCGCAGAAAGTAAAGAGGGGACCGGAACATGATTTACTGGCAAATCTTTCTCGCGTTTTTTATTCCCGGAATTGTCGGATATGGCGGCGGTCCGGCTTCCATTCCGCTCATTGAACATGAAGTGGTTGACCGGTACGGCTGGTTAACGGTCCAGGAGTTCAGTGAAGTTTTGGCACTGGGGAACTCACTGCCGGGACCGATTGCCACCAAACTGGCCGGCTATATTGGCTATGAAGTCGGCGGCGTATTGGGGGCGGTCGTAGCGATCGGTGCAAATGTATTGCCATCATTGATTTTAATGATTATTTTGCTGAACGTGTTGTTGAAATATAAAGATTCCCCGAAAGTTAAGCGGGTTACGGTATTTGTCCGACCGGTCATCGCCGTTTTGCTTGGACTGTTGACGTGGGATTTTTTCTTTGAATCATACATAAATATCGGAATTTGGCAGACGATTCTCATTGCCGTCGTAAGTTATCTACTCATTGAGCGCTGGAGCATCCATCCTGCTTTTGTAATATGCGGCGCCTTTTTATACGGCGGACTGTTCTTATGACTGTATATGCCCTGTCTTTCATCATGAAGGACAGGGCTTTTTTATCATATTTTCCCGGTTTTTTTCAATACTAAAGAAAAAGCAATATGAAGGGGGAATATGGTGAAACAAACGCTTAGGCTTACCGTACTTGCTTTATCCGTCATTTTATTTTTGGTCCAGTCCGCATCCGCCGCGGCTGTCACATCTCCTGCAGAACAATTCAAGGATCCGTCTTTTCCGGAACCTGCTCCCGATGAACAAATTGCCATTGTACAATTGGGGAAGCCGGCGACCAAAGAAGAAATTGAATCATTCATCCAACCGTTTCCTGGCCTTGAGTTAAGATATGTTTTCCGGCATGTCTTTTCCGGTTTTTCCGTCAAAGGTCCGCCGAAGTCCATTCAACAATTAAAAAATTTAAAGCCGGTGGTCAATGTATATCCGTCGTACACGTACCAGTTAAAATTTTCTCCATCAAACCGGCCGTCAGCCCTCTCCTTTAACAGCATCAACACAATCGGAACGGATCAAATCCGGTATATAACTGATGCAGGCGGAAACCGGCTGACAGGGAAGGGGATTAAGGTCGGGATTATTGATACGGGAATTGACTACACCCATCCGGATTTACAAAAAAATTATGTGAAAGGGTATGACTTTGTTGATCGTGATCATGATCCGATGGAAACAGTCAATATGGGACCGAATAATACTGTACACGGCACCCACGTTGCCGGGGTAATTGCCGCCAATGGAAAGATGACCGGGGTTGCTCCGGAGGCTGACATTTACGCATACCGTGCTCTGGGTCCCGGCGGTTTCGGCACGACAGAAATGATCATTGCCGCTATTGAACAGGCAGTGAAGGACAAGGTGGACGTATTAAATCTGTCGCTGGGAACGAGCATTAACGGCCCGGACCTGCCGGCAAGCATTGCCCTTGATAGAGCTGTTGAAAAAGGAATCATCGCCGTAACATCCAATGGAAATGCAGGTCCGGAACCGTGGACGGTCGGAACCCCGGGAACGTCACGCCGGGCCATTTCCGTCGGGGCAAGCACACCTGAGATGAAAATTCCCTATATAAAGTTTTCCGGGCATACGTGCCGTCTGACTCCCCTCCCGGATTCACAACCCTGGAGAAATGACCGTTCATATGAAATGGTTTATGCAGGTTTGGGAAGAAAAAAAGATTTTCACAGAAAAAATGTCAATGGAAAATATGTTCTCTTGAAAAGGGGGAAAATAACATTTTCAAAAAAAGTGCAGAACGCAGAAGAAGCGGGAGCTAGCGGTGTGTTGATTTTTAACAACGAGGAGAAAATGGTAACGCCGACGCTGGAAAAGGAAGCAAAATTACCGGCGGCATTTTTGTCCAAAACTTGCGGTGAGCAATTGAAAAAAGCAATTGAAGCCGGAAATACCAACGCCAATCTGATTTGGAAAACCGAGGCTGATGTTCTGGCCGGTTTCAGTTCCCGCGGCCCCGTCACGCATAACTGGGAAATTAAACCCGATGTCGTGGCTCCCGGTGTAGCTATTAACAGCACTGTTCCAGGTGGATATAAGCTGCTGCAGGGAACCAGCATGGCTTCTCCACATGTCGCCGGTGCCTGTGCTATTTTAAAACAAGCCCGTCCCGACTGGAAGCCGGAACAGATTAAAGCGGTTCTGATGAATACGGCTAAACCGCTGGAGAAAGGGAGGGACAAATACTATGAACCCTTTGAACAGGGGGCCGGCCGTATTCGGCTAGACAAGGCTTTGCGGGCAAACTCCATTGTCCTGCCCGGTGCCCTTGTTTTTGGAAAAATACCGGGAAAAAAGTTTGATGAAAAAACGGTGACCGTAACTGTTGAAAATATCAGCGGCCGACCGGTCCGGTATACATTTTCCGTTCCGGCCAGAAGCGATGAAATCATTTGGGATTTTCCCCCGCCGTTTTACCTGGCTCCGCATGAAAAGAAAGATATACCGGTCCGGTTTACATTGAAAGACCGTCTGAAAACGAAAGAAGTTTATACCGGGTATATACAAATACTCGCAAACTCGGAACCGGTGCACCTTCCGTATTTATATGTTGCCGGGGAACCCGGTTACCCCCGGATCATGACGTTTTCCTGGGGACCAACAGATGATGAAGATGTATACCAATATGAAACTTATTTGCCCGGGGGAGCGGATGAGTTCGGCATCGTACTGTTCCATCCTGACACATACCGGTTTATTGGTGTACTGGAACGGAAAAGAAATGTAAAAAGGGGTTACATGACAAAAGAATTGCGAATTAAAGAAAACTTTCCGGAAGGAATATATATAGCAGTTGTTTTTGCAAAAAAGGACGGCCAAGAGGACCGGATTGAGCAGCTGATTGAAATCGGCGGGAACCGGAATTAAATTTTTACACATTTTTTACTCCCGGTCCTGTCCGGGCCTCCTGTTTTTTGGTAAACATGCGTTCTTGTCATTGAAATTTAGTAAAAAAGATAGATTGAGAGATCATTATAAAGGAAAATTCGGGGAAAATATAGAAATTAGAGGAAAAATCGTCCAAATGTGACAATTTTGTGAATAACATGTAACAAATAATAGACTGATTTTCAATGAATAAATTGACATGAAGGCCGTGTTTATTGTAGTCTTATAAAGTGTAAGCAGTTTAGGGAGGGAGTAAGCCGAAAAAAAGGGGTAACATTAAAGAAAATATGACATACTATATACATACTAATAGTTTAATTATGTCCATGCAGTTTTATAAATTAATTTTTCACAATAATTCATATTATCAGTTTTGGTCGCGATAACGGAGGAAGTTTCGAATATTTATCACACCACAGAATCTTTTTTCATGTATAATAATAGAATAGGTAATTTTTGTGTTAAAGAAAAATTATTTTCGTACAGTTTAGGGGAACTTTACCATGCCTGACTTACATCTTCTGTTTACTCGGTATAGAATGTATATGTTCTATATTCTGGCCCTTTTTGTTTTACTGTGGGGATTTACCCCGTACCGGACAATCTTTGCAGGGCTTATCCTCGGCACCGCCACCAGTTTTATAAATATGTGGCTGCTCTATAAACGGACCTTGAAATTAAGCGATGCGGTCAAAAGCGGAAAAACGGCTTACTCAATCGGATCGTTTTCAAGGTTTGCCTATGCAGCGCTGGCTGCCCTGATAGCTATTAAATTCCCAAATTATTTTGATATAGCTTTTACATTGCTGGGGTTAGCGACATCCTATTTGGTCATGGCCCTAGATTCTATCATTATGTTTATTTTTAAACGAAAAAGGAAAGGTAGGTGATTTCAGTGGGTCACGGAGAGCCGACAGGTGAAATCTTCGGTTTGACTTACAATTTATCCAATATACTGATGATCACGGTTTCCTGTGTTATCGTATTCCTTATTGCCGTACTGTGCACAAGGCGGTTACAAATGAAGCCGACAGGTGCCCAGAACTTCATGGAATGGGTCGTCGATTTTGTCCGGGGGATTATCAACAGTACCCTCGACTGGAAAAACGGCGCCAGATTCCATTTGCTGGCTCTGACCTTGATTATGTATATTTTTGTGTCCAATATGTTGGGACTGCCGTTTGCCATTGTGGTTAATGACGATTTATGGTGGAAATCACCGACGGCGGATCCTGTTGTTACAATTACATTATCCGTCATGATTATCGCCATGTCCCACTATTACGGAGTGAAATTAAACGGAACAAAGAAATATTTGTTAGGCTTTACAAAACCGGTAAAATTCATGACACCGATTAAATTAATTGAGGAATTTTCCAACACACTAACCCTCGGCTTGCGTCTTTACGGTAACATTTACGCAGGCGAAGTGCTTTTGACCCTGCTTATCGGACTGGGTACAGGAGGTCTGATCGGTGGAATTTTTGCATTGCCGCTCACAATGGCATGGCAGGGATTCAGTATATTCATCGGTGCAATCCAAGCGTACATCTTTACTATGTTGTCAATGGTCTATATTTCCCAGAAAGTGAAAGTAGACCAATAATATAAAAGTTTATATGAAAAATAAAGATAATTCTACATAAATAAAGGAGGACGTTTAAGAATGGGTGCATTAGCAGCAGCAATCGCAATTGGTTTAGGAGCATTAGGAGCAGGTATTGGTAACGGTATGATTGTTTCTAAAACAGTAGAAGGAATGGCACGTCAGCCTGAAACTGCAGGTCTGCTCCGTACGACAATGTTCATTGGCGTTGGTCTTGTTGAGGCTATTCCGATCATGGGTGTGGTTGTTGCCTTTATCGCATTGTTCCAGTAATAAGAAAAAACATCTTTTTTCAATGGCGGAGACGATCTGAAAGACCTTCGCCATTCCTTTATGTATCATTTTTGATTTTAAACCCGAGTGGTTAATGGATAGATTTTTTTGATTGATTTGGCCGCCTGAAGGGAGTGAATCGCGTGGTAACAGAAGGTTTAGTTTTAGGTGCAGGTTTTCCGGTGATTGATGTCCTGTACCAATTAGTGGCATTCCTAATTTTGATGTGGTTATTGAAGAAGTATGCATGGGGTCCGTTAGTGAGAGTAATGAAACAACGCGAGGACCACATTGCCGGTGAAATTGATGCGGCAGAAAAAGCAAAGAGAGAGGCAAACAAACTATTACAGGAACAACAAAAACTATTAAAAGAAGCGCGCCAGGAGTCACAGCAGTTTATTGAAAATGCGAAAAAACAAGGTGAAGCCCAGAAAGAGGAAATTATCCAAGCGGCAAAGCAAGAGGCAGAGCGCATGAAAGAAGCTGCCCGGATGGAAATTCAGCAGGAAAAAGAGCAGGCTGTCGCCGCCTTGAAGGAACAAGTGGCTTCTCTTTCCGTCCTGATTGCCTCTAAAGTGATTGAGAAGGAATTAAGCGAAAAGGATCATAAGGCATTGATTGAAGAGACCATTAAAAAGGCAGGAGAAGAGTAATGAGCCAAACGATCATCGGGAGCAAGTATGCGTCTGCTCTTTTCCAATTAGCTGTAGAGAAAAATGAACTTGACCGGATTGAAAAAGAATTGAAGGTTTTAAAACAAGTTCTGCAATCGGAAAAGATGCTTTTTCCGTTTTTAAAGTCTCCCCGGATTGAATTTGAAGAGAAAAAGAAAACTTTAAAGAAAGCCTTTGCCGGTTTTTCGCAATATATATTAAACACTTTACTTTTGCTGACCGAACGGCACCGGACAGATCATATCCTGCCGATGATCGACGCATTTACCGTTCTGTCCAATGAACATAAAGGTATTGCGGTGGCGAAAGTTGAATCTGTCCGCGCCTTGACTGAAGAAGAAAAATCAGTGATTTCTTCAGTTTTTGCCAAAAAGGTAAACAAGAAATCTTTGGAAATAGAAAATGTAGTGAACGGTGACTTGCTCGGTGGTTTGAAAATCCAAATCGGAAACCGGATTTTTGACGGAAGTTTGCGTGGCAAACTGGATGACCTCAAACGCGAACTACTGGCTTAAACGTATTGTAAGGGGTGAAATGAATGAGCATTAAGGCTGAGGAAATCAGTACGCTGTTAAAGCAGCAAATAGAGAATTATGAAGCTGAAATGAAAGTGGCCGATGTCGGTACTGTCATCGAAGTCGGTGATGGAATCGCACGGGTCCACGGCTTGGATAATGTAATGAGCGGAGAACTTGTGGAGTTTTCCAACGGCGTCATGGGTATGGCCCAAAACCTGGAACAAAATAACGTTGGTATCATCATCATGGGCCCGTACCTCGATATCCGTGAAGGTGATGAAGTACGCCGTACGGGACGGATCATGGAAGTACCCGTCGGGGAAGAGTTAATCGGACGTGTAGTCAACCCGCTCGGGCAACCGGTTGACGGTCTGGGACCGATTAAAACAACGAAAACCCGTCCGATTGAGAGTCCTGCACCGGGAGTAATGGACAGAAAATCTGTTCATGAGCCTTTGCAAACAGGAATTAAGGCAATTGACGCTCTCGTGCCCATCGGACGCGGACAACGGGAATTAATTATCGGTGACCGTCAGACAGGTAAAACGAGTATTGCAATCGATACGATCATTAACCAGAAAGATCAGGACATGATCTGTATTTATGTCGCTATCGGACAAAAAGAATCCACTGTCCGTGCAACCGTTGAAACATTCCGTAAACACGGCGCATTGGACTATACAATTGTTGTTACCGCTTCTGCATCTGAACCGGCACCGTTGTTATATTTAGCACCGTATGCCGGCGTTACAATGGGAGAAGAGTTTATGTACAACGGTAAACATGTGCTTGTTGTTTATGACGACCTGTCCAAACAAGCTGCGGCTTACCGTGAACTTTCCTTGTTATTACGCCGTCCTCCTGGCCGTGAAGCATATCCGGGTGACGTATTCTATCTGCATTCCCGTTTGCTTGAGCGTGCTGCCAAGTTAAGTGACGAAAACGGCGGCGGATCGTTGACGGCATTACCGTTTGTTGAGACACAAGCCGGAGATATTTCTGCATATATTCCGACAAACGTAATTTCAATTACGGACGGACAAATATTCTTGCAATCCGACCTGTTCTTCTCAGGTGTACGTCCGGCTATTAACGCTGGTTTGTCAGTTTCCCGAGTAGGGGGAGCCGCACAAATCAAAGCAATGAAAAAAGTTGCAGGTACACTGCGTCTCGACCTGGCTTCATATCGTGAGCTCGAAGCATTTGCCCAATTCGGCTCCGACCTTGACGAAGCAACCCAGGCAAAGCTGGCCCGGGGTGTCCGTACGGTAGAAGTATTGAAACAGGACTTGAACAAACCGATTCCAGTTGAAAAACAAGTCATGATTTTATATGCATTAACCCGCGGATTCCTGGATGATATTCCGGTCGAAGACATCCGCCGCTTTGAAAAAGAACTATACATCTGGATTGACCAAAATAAACCGGCTGTTGTCGACCATATTAAAACAACCGGTGAACTTCCGGCGGATGAGGATATGGAGAAAACAATTAACGAATTCAAGAAGACATTTGTTACATCCGAAACAAAATAAACCAAAGTTTACAAAAGCAGTGTATAAATCCCGAATCCCCAATTTTTTAACAGAAGGTGGTGAGTGCGGGTGTCAGGTGGTTTAAGGGAAATAAAGCAGCGGATCAATTCAACGAAAAAGACCAGCCAGATCACAAAAGCCATGGAAATGGTTTCCACAGCCAAATTAAACAAATCCGAGCAAAGTGCCCGTTCTTTCCGGCCGTACATGGACAAAATGATTGAGGTTGTCGGAAACATAGCCAACGGATCCGTTGATGTGGAACATCCGATGCTGACGAAACGTTCCGTCATCAAGAAAGCCGGCTATATTGTCATTACCGGCGACCGCGGGCTGGTCGGCCCTTACAACAGCAACGTGATCAGGAAGTTTAACCAGGTTGTCCAGGAACGCCATAAATCGAAGGATGAGTACGGTATTATTTCTATCGGACGGATGGGCCGGGACTACTTCCGCAAACAAGGGGAAAACATTCTTCTTGAAATTACCGGGCTGCATGACCATCCGAAGTTCAGTGAAATTCAAAATATCACGCGTCAGACCGTTGAAATGTTTTCCGACGGTACATATGACGAGTTATATATCATTTATACCCATTTTGTAACGGTATTGCAGCACCGGGTGGAAGTGAAGAAAATACTTCCGTTGTCAGACATTAAACCGTCAGCACGGCAAACGGTTTATGAATTTGAACCGAATGCGGAAGAAATCCTGGATACTCTGTTGCCGCAGTTTGCAGAAAGTTTAATTTTCGGTGCGTTACTTGAGAGCAAGGCAAGTGAACATGCTTCAAGTATGACAGCGATGAAGAACGCGACAGACAACGCACTGGAATTGATCGATACATTGACCTTGAGTTACAACAGAGCCCGTCAAGCACAAATTACTCAGGAAATTACGGAAATTGTCAGCGGTGCAGCGGCACTTGAATAGATCCATATGTACGTGCGTATGCTGTCGGACATTATAATCAAGTCAGGAGGGAAACACATGAATAAGGGGAGGATCATCCAGGTTATGGGCCCTGTCGTTGACGTAAAGTTTGAAGACGGGGAACTGCCAGGCATCTATAATGCTTTACGTGTTCAACACAAGGCCCGTAACGAAAATGAGGTCGATATTGATTTAACATTGGAAGTCGCCTTGCACTTAGGCGATGATACAGTCCGTACCATTGCCATGGCATCGACGGACGGACTGGTACGGGGAATGGAAGTAGTCGATACAGGAGGCCCGATTTCAGTTCCTGTTGGAAAAGAGACATTGGGACGGGTATTTAATGTTTTAGGAGAACCGATCGATAAGAAAGATCCGGTAGAGGAGGAAGTCCGTAGAGATCCGATCCACCGTCCGGCACCGAAGTTTGAAGATTTATCCACGAAAGTTGAAATTCTGGAAACGGGAATCAAAGTTGTTGACTTGCTTGCACCGTATATTAAAGGCGGAAAAATCGGATTGTTCGGCGGTGCAGGAGTTGGAAAAACAGTTTTAATCCAGGAGCTCATCAATAACATTGCTCAAGAGCACGGTGGTATTTCCGTTTTCGCAGGTGTCGGTGAGCGGACCCGTGAAGGAAACGACCTATATTTTGAAATGAAAGATGCCGGCGTTATTGACAAAACGGCGATGGTATTCGGCCAAATGAACGAGCCCCCGGGTGCCCGTATGCGTGTTGCATTAACCGGACTGACAATGGCGGAATATTTCCGGGATGAAGAAGGACAGGACGTTCTCCTCTTTATCGACAACATCTTCCGGTTTACACAAGCCGGTTCGGAAGTATCCGCACTGTTGGGCCGTATGCCGTCAGCGGTTGGATATCAGCCGACGCTTGCTACTGAAATGGGTCAGTTGCAAGAGCGGATTACATCTACAAATAAAGGCTCCATTACATCCATTCAAGCGATTTATGTGCCTGCAGACGACTATACTGACCCGGCACCGGCAACAACATTCGCGCACTTGGATGCAACGACAAACTTGGAGCGTAAACTGGCTGAAATGGGTATTTACCCGGCTGTTGACCCGCTTGCATCTACTTCACGTGCCCTGGCACCTGAAATTGTCGGTGAAGAACATTACAATGTAGCGCGTGAAGTACAGTCCACACTGCAACGTTACAGAGAGTTGCAAGATATTATCGCTATTCTCGGTATGGACGAACTGAGCGATGAAGACAAGCTGGTTGTACACCGCGCCCGCCGGATCCAGTTCTTCCTGTCACAGAACTTCCACGTCGCAGAACAATTTACCGGACAACCCGGATCTTACGTACCGATTAAAGAAACTGTACGTGGATTTAAAGAGATTCTGGAAGGAAAATGGGACCATCTGCCTGAAGAAGCGTTCCGTCTCGTCGGAACAATTGATGATGCGGTTGAAAAGGCGAAAAAAATGGGCGTAGACGTTTAATTCGGACACACAAGGAGGAAAAAAATGAAAACAGTAGCTGTAAGTATCGTAACTCCTGATGGTCCAGTCTATGACGGGGAAGTAGAAATGGTTAGCACAAAATCAACCAGCGGTGAGCTGGGGGTTTTACCGGGCCACATACCGATGGTGGCCCCCCTGGATATTTGTGCAGTTCGCCTGAAAAAAAATAACCAAACACAACTCGTTGCGGTCAGCGGGGGCTTCCTTGAAGTCCGTCCGGATAAAGTGACCATATTGGCTCAGGCAGCTGAAAAAGCGGAAGATATCGACGTAGAACGGGCGCTTCGTGCAAAACAGCGTGCTGAAGAACGGCTGAGAATGAAGGAGAAAAAACAGGCTAATGTTGATTTTAAACGTGCAGAGCTTGCGCTGAGACGGGCCATTAACCGGATTAATGTCGCAAAGCATAAATAAATAATATCCTCTTAGCATAGCGGAAATGCTAAGAGGATTTTTTATGAACCGGAGGTCCGGATCATAGAGCCGGATGCTATAATTTCCGCATGGTGTTGTTTTCCTCAAACTCCTCTTTTTCAAAGTTATCCGCATTGAATTGTGTATATCCTGTAAACAGCTTGTGGAAATGTGGGTAAATTTGTTAATAATGTGGATAAACTTGTGGAAATGGTGGATAAATATCCTTTTTTTGTGGAAAACTAAACAAATTACCGATAAAAGAGCGCATGATATAAAAGTTCCCGGGAAAGAGAGTGAACACTCAAAAATATAAAAATTGCAAGATTTACCGCTTCTGTAAAAAAATTTATACAAATAAATGAACTTTCTCTGGGAGACATTTCATATTTATTTTACTGTGGTAAAATATAAGGGAAAGCGCTTTCGTTTCCTGCGGGACTGCGCCGGAAGGGAGAAATGAGATGTTGTCAAATTTAGGGTACTTCAGTATATTCAGTATCATTACTCATCTCGTTTTCATCGGCTTGGCATGGTGGGCTTTACAAGCTCTAAACATTGAAAAAGTGATCAGAAAGAACCGGGTCGCCCAGGCGAGAATGCTGTATATATTATTGGCTATTGCCATCGGCTCTATTATTGCCAATTTTTTTCTTGATTATTTAATATGGTCCAGACAAATCATGTATATATTTGACTCGTAATGTCGAAAAAAGTCGGCAGCAGGTGAATAGTGACGACATTTACCATGTATGACTTCCTCTCTTTAAACCAACAATTGTAATAAAGGGGAGAGGAGTCATGGATAAAATGCCGGCGATTCAAACAACAGTATATACGCTATTTTTCGTTTTTATTCTTATATTATCTGGTAAGTATTTCACAGTGACAAATGAGCCGGACCTGAATAAAATGGTGGATATAATTAACGAAGAAAACGGCAAAGTGACCGAATGGACCTTTTTGGCCAGAGAACAAATACAAGAGCAGGATCTTAACGGCCTATTTTATGAATGGACTGGAAAATTTCCCGAATTTACGTGGAAAGACCATTCTGATGACCTTCATATCCGTTATACCGGAACATTAACAAACGAAAGCCTTCATATAAAAGAAACCATACAAATTGTATTAGACCCCGAACATTCCAACACCCATGGTTTTATCCTCTACGAAATAAACGGTACACATTGGAATGAAAACATCAGCCAATTTATTCATGACAAAAAAGCTCACTTTTTGCCAGAAATTTTTCATCGTAGACCTGCGTTTTTTTCTTGTATTAAAGGTGAGTTCGATGGTATGATGGATACGTCTTTGTTTAAAAAAACAGAACAAATAAATAAACAATTCCAAGGAAAAATTGTTGAAAAACTGTCAGAGGAAAACTTTACATCTTTTACAGTAAAAAGTCCTTTTTTCTCAAACGAAATCAAATCAGAAAATGGAACGTTTAATTTGCAAATTTCTTTAAGAAATACGGAGGGCAATCATCCAACGATTTTCGTCATTGGAACACCTATCTTAACTAATGAATATTAATATAACAGATATTGGACGCGGAGGGGAATACATTTGGATAAAATCATCGTCCGCGGCGGAAAACGACTGAACGGCACTGTAAAAGTAGAAGGAGCTAAAAATGCCGTTTTACCAGTAATCGCCGCTTCTTTATTAGCAAAAAATGGAAAAAGCATAATCCGGGATGTACCGGCACTCTCGGATGTAGATACAATCAGTGAAGTGCTGCGTAATTTGAACGCAGATGTTACGTTTGAAAAAAATACCGTATATATAGATGCTTCCAAGCCGTTAACGGAGGAAGCACCCTTTGAATATGTCCGTAAAATGCGGGCATCTGTATTGGTTATGGGACCGCTATTGGCGAGGCTTGGCCGTGCCCGCGTTGCTTTACCGGGAGGATGCGCCATCGGTTCACGCCCCATTGACCAGCATTTAAAAGGATTTGAAGCCATGGGGGCTGTCGTGAAAGTCGGGAACGGATTTATTGATGCGAAAGTGGATGGAAAGCTGAAAGGCGCTAAAATTTATTTGGATTTCCCGAGTGTAGGAGCGACAGAAAACATTATGATGGCCGCTACTTTGGCGGAAGGCACGACAATTATTGAAAACTGTGCAAAGGAACCGGAAATTGTTGACCTTGCGAATTATTTATCAAAAATGGGTGCTGTGATTAAAGGTGCAGGTACGGAAACGATCCGCATAGAAGGTGTGGAAAGTCTCCAGGGAGCTGATCATACAATTATTCCCGACCGGATTGAAGCAGGAACGTTTATTACGGCTGCTGCCATTACGGGAGGAAATGTGTATGTTAAAGGTGCAGTACCGAAACATCTTTCCTCATTGATCGCCAAATTAGAAGAAATGGGCGTCCATTTTGCCGAGGAAGCAGATGGTATCCGGGTAATGGCACCGGATAAACTGAAAGCCGTTGATATTAAAACGATGCCGTACCCCGGATTCCCAACGGATATGCAGGCGCAGGTAATGGCTTTATTGTTAACGGCGGAAGGAACAAGCATGATTACGGAAACCGTATTTGAAAACCGGTTTATGCATGTCGGAGAGTTCCGCCGGATGAATGCCAATGTCAAAATTGAAGGACGTTCAGTAATCATTAACGGTCCTTCCAAACTGCAAGGTGCGGAGGTAGCGGCAACCGATTTACGTGCCGGAGCCGCATTGGTCATTGCCGGTCTGGCGGCGGAAGGAATTACAAGGGTCACACAACTTCACCATATCGACCGTGGCTATGTAAATTTACACGGAAAATTAAAGGCTTTGGGCGCTGATATCGAACGGATCAACGATGTATCGGAAGAACAATCCGTTATTACCAAAATCGCGGCCAATATGCAATGATTATGAAATGGTTGGATTTTATTTGCGAAAATCCAGCCTTTTTATTTTCCACCGTCTCTTGTGGTATTTTTGACTATTTTATCCAAATTATACGAAGGAGATGGTGTGCGCAGAGACCGTCAGGAAAAAAAGCTGAGGGAAAGCGAAAAAGTCCAGCCGGACCGAGATCCGGCCCTCCACAATAAGGGTGCGGCAAAAATGTCCGGTCCTGAGGAAGCCAGAAGATTGAACGATAATAAATAAAAAATGCCCGCATGAAAATTTTACATAGGAAACAAGGCTGTTTGAAAAACCGGTGTGATGATCAATTTGCCGGGTTTCTGACCAGCCTTTTTCTATTTTCGGAAGAAGAAGTCTCATTTCCGGTAAAAGTGCTGAACCGTATAAATAGTGACGGGAGATTTCACTAGATTGGTATAATTGTTCAGTCCTTTCCATAAGAATGTAACAGATGTTTTTATAATAGTATACGGGAGGCTGAAATGTGAAACGGGTTAAACCAATTGTTGTACTTGGCGTGCTGTTTGTTGCTGCAATAATATTCATTCCCAGTATTCTTGTTCTCCCATTTTCAGCCGGAAATTCTTCAGGAAACGGGAGTGCAGAACCGGATGAAGAGAAGGACGACCTTAAAAAATTGCTGGAAGAAGCTTCGCCGATTGACGTATCCGTATACCGCGCAGAGAAGGACACGGTTGAGACCGTTCCCCTGGAAGAATATGTTGCCGGTGTTGTAGGTGCGGAAATGCCGGCGGAATTCGAGGAAGAAGCGTTAAAAGCTCAAAGTTTGACGGCAAGGACGTATATTGTAAAACAACTTATGCAGGACAAACAAGTGGGAATTTTAAAAGGAGCGGACGTCAGCGATACGGAAACCCACCAAGTATATAAAAATGAGGATGATTTAAGAAAAATCTGGGGACCCGATTTCCATAAAAATATGAATAAGATTCGTCAAGCTGTATATGAAACGCGCGGACAGATCATTGTATATAATGACGAGCCGATCGATGCCTCCTACTTTTCCACGAGCAACGGCTATACGGAAGATGCCGGAAATTATTGGACAAAACCGGTTCCATATTTAAAAAGTGTTGCCAGTCCCTGGGATACGGAATCCCCGCGTTTTTCCGGTACCATTTCCATACCTGTAAAAGAGTTTGAAAAGAAACTCGGTGTAAAAATAACCGGTGATCACATTGGTGAAATTGTTTCCCGGACCGGAAGCAACCGGGTGGAAAAGGTGAAAATCGGAAATAAAGAATTTTCCGGCCGTGAAATCCGGGAAGCCCTCGGTCTCCGTTCCACCGACTTTACATGGGAAAAGAAAGGAAATGAAATTGTCATCACAACAAAGGGATACGGTCACGGAATCGGAATGAGTCAATATGGTGCCAACGGAATGGCAAAGGAAGGAAAAACATTTGAAGACATCATCCGCTATTACTATAAAGATGTTGAAATCCAGGAGGCCGCTGCATTTTTAGATTCATATATCGCAAAAAAATAGAGAGGGGAAGAACCCCTCTTTTTTATTTTTGCTCAGTGATTTTTATAATCGTTTTCCACTTTTTTCATAAAAGCACCGAGCCGGTTCTTATGCCCGAAATAACCGCGAGTCACAAGAATATAGGCGATGGTAACGCCGGTGACATCCTTCACCACATCAATGACGGTGGCCGAACGATAGGGTACAAACCATTGATGGATTTCATCGAGAAATCCGTAAAAGGCTGCAACCAGGGCTGAAACCAAATTTGTCTTTTTTGTCAATTTGCCGTCAACGAGAAAAAACAACACGAAAAGCAGGTACAATACAGCGAATTCAACGAGATGCAAAGATTCTTTAATTAAGGAATCGGCCCGGGGAAAGGTAAGGTAATGATCAGCCGGCCGTCCCGATAAGTGCCAAATCAATCCCATATATAAAAAAGGTGCTGCTTTCACCAGCCATTTGATCTGCTTCATAATATAACGAACCTCTTTCCGGAAAAGTCATCTCTTTTTTAAAAAATGGAAGTAGAAAGGAAAAGAGATGTGCATAAAAATATTTTTTTTACAAAAAATAAGAAAAAAGTGATTTTTTGAAGTATATAATTCTTTTTTTTTGTTCAAACTGATTCATGAGGTGATGAATAATGAGAGAGGAAGAAAAGAAACATTCTCTCCGCAAAATTAAATTAAAACGCTTCTTTGAAAAACGTTGGGTATATCCTGCGATTTATATTACTGCCGGTGCAATACTATTATCTGCGTTTTTCTGGTTCCAAGCAAGAGGCCAGGACGGTGCCCATGAAAGCGAATTTGAATTTGAAACAAATCAAAATAACCAGCTGGCTGAAGAAGACGCACTTGAAGTGAATCAGCAGGTGGAAGAATTCAAATGGCCGGTAGCCAATCAGGATGAAGTCGAAGTTGTCACATATTTCTATGATCCGGCCGCAGATGAAGAAGAACAGGAAGCCGCAATTATCAATGATGGAAACAGCTATTATCCGAGCACAGGCATTGCCATTGCATCAAAAGACGGAGAATCTTTCGAAGTACAGGCTGCCATGAGCGGTACGGTAACCTCCGTAGCTGAAGATGCTTTGCTCGGCAATGTCGTAACTATTGAGCACGCAGAAGGTATTGAGACTGTTTACCAGGCCCTGGAAAACGTGGAGGTTAAGGAAGGAGACCGGGTAAAACAAGGCGAAGTGATCGGTAAAGCCGGCAAAAGCTTGTTAAATGAAGAAGCAGGAGTGCATACCCACTTTGAAATCCGAAAAAACGGATTTGCCGTGAATCCGCTGGAATATTTCAAAAAATCATTGACTGTTTTGCAAGAAGCGGATATTCCGGAAAGTGAATTAGAAGAGGAAGCGGATGAAAAAGAAGAAGCGAAGGAAGAAAAGTCCGATAATGCCGGGTCTGACGAAGAAAAGAAAGATCCGGAAGCTGAAAAAGAAAATAATGACAACTAACACGATCCCCCTGTCTGCCCGTATGAATCCCCCTTTAAATATAGATTCGGCTGCCCCGAAACACCGGGGCAGCTTTTTTCTGTTATCGAACAGACAACTTTAATAATTACAGAAGTAAAAAATTTCCTTTTATGTTACATTTGAATTAAAAAGGAGTGATTGGCGTTGCACATTAATGAGGAAGAAATCCGCCGGAAAATGGCGGAACGGGCTGTTCAGCTTCCGGACGGTGCAAAAGTTCCTCCCCTTGGCCAGGGAACTTGGTATATCGGTGAAAACAAACGGACTTGGGCGGAGGAAATCCGGACGTTGCAAAGGGGAATTGAATTGGGAATGACACTTATTGATACAGCCGAAATGTACGGGGACGGAGCATCGGAACGTCTCGTCGGGGAAGCCGTCAAGGGTATGCGGGACAAAGTGTTTATCATATCCAAAGTGTATCCCCATAACTCCGGCTGTGGGAAAATTCAAGAGGCATGTGAAAAAAGCCTCAGACGGCTTGGCACGGATTATCTTGATTTATATCTCTTACATTGGCGGGGAATGGTGCCTCTTCCGGAAGTCATCGAAGGGATGGAAAAATTAAAACGGGAAGGGAAAATTTTACGCTGGGGTGTATCCAATTTTGATACGGATGATATGAGAGAATTGCTGAAATACAAAGACGGAGAACACTGTGCCGTCAATCAGGTGCTGTATCATTTGGGATCACGGGGAATTGAATATGACCTGGTTCCCTGGCAGGAGCAGCACAAGATCCCTGTAATGGCATACAGCCCGCTTGCCCACGGCGGCAAATTGCGGAAGGAGTTATTTACAAATCCGGTTGTCTTGGAATTTGCGGAAAAGAAAGGCTTTGATCCGCTGCAAATCGTCCTTGCCTGGAGTATCCGGAAGGGGAATACAATCGCTATTCCGAAAGCCTCAAAAATCGGCCATGCGGAAAAAAATGCCGCCGCAGTTTTAATAGAATTTACCGAGGAAGAACTGGAGCGCCTCGATAGGGCATTTCCCGCACCGGACAGAAAAGTTCCACTGGATATTTTATAGAGCAGGCTGCCGGATTTTGCTGTTCATTTTGCTAATCAGAAACGGGCAAAGTAATTCCAGGAGTTACCGGAGATCTTCCGGAAAGCAGGGTTTATTTCAAATCTTTATCCAGGAGGAACATGAATGAATATGCGTTATGAAACGATCGAAAACGATTTTGTTATTTACGGTTTTGGTGTAAAAGGTGCCCGTGAAAATATTCCCCGCGCCTGGAAATTGTTGGCTCCCTATATTGACACGGATGAGTCATATGGGGTATGCAGAAACGGGAACCGAGAAAGGAATTGGTATATTGCAGGAATCAAGCGTAACATCGATCATCCCGATGTGCAGCAGGAAACGATTAAAGCCGGCAAGTATATTGTGGAAACTGTTGAAGGCGGGATTCCCGGCATTCCAAAAACATATGATGAACTGTTTTCATTAAAAAATATCGAAGTAATAAATGCCCCCAATTTTGAAAAATATATCCATCCCCCGGGTTCCAAAGAGGATGTAATAGAAATTTGGTTACCTGTTAAGTACAAGCAAAACTTCCGGTAATGATCCCGGAAGTTTTGTTTTTTAAGAAATATAATCTCAAACAACAGCAATCTTATAAACAAACTGACATATTTCTCGGGAAATAAAAGAAGTTTGTCAGGAAATACAGAAGGCTGCCGGGTTTTTCCGGATCAATGACTGCCGGCTGGTGTATTTCCGTCATAAATTTTCAAATTTGCAGGCAAACATTTTTCAAGTAAAATGAATAAACCCTCAAAATGAAAAACGACGAAACAGTTTGTCCTTATTGTCTTTTTTGTGCATAATTCAATTTGTTTATTAATAAACTGTTACAAAATTCAGGATAGCTTTTCAACTTAACACTAGCAAATTCCAATTGCAAAGAATCCGGTTTAATAACAGGATGACATACACGTATCATTCAAAGCCGTTAAGTTGGGAAGCGGATGCCTATGTACAGCAGGGAAAGAACATCCCTGAAAACAACTATGAAGAGAGTGTGTTTGAGGTGAGGGAAAAGCAGCTTAGATGATGCGCCAGACATAATGATGAATAAGAGTATCAGAAAGTTCGAAACTTTCTGCCGCATAAAGTTTTTAAAAAAGCATACATGTCACTTTCGGGCAGTTTAGCATAAAAGCGAATATAGCTTGAGTCGAACCGTTCTTTATGCGGAGAAACAGCAATTGTACGGAGCAACCACGTGTCTCTTTCACACCTCACACTTCTCACATCCAAACTGAGGAGGCGAGTGGTGTGCACGATTACATCAAAGAAAGGACACTTAAGATCGGAAAATATATCGTGGAGACAAGAAAAACGGTTCGCGTTATAGCAAAAGAGTTCGGTGTTTCCAAAAGTACAGTCCATAAAGATTTAACGGAAAGGTTGCCGGAGATTAACCCGGAGCTGGCAAACGAAGTGAAGCGGATTTTGGACTACCATAAGTCGGTCCGGCATTTGCGGGGAGGAGAAGCGACAAAATTAAAATATCAACGGGAAAAGAAGAAAGAAACCATCAAAAATAAGTAAAAAATGCAGTTATTTGTCGACAAATTGTAACAAAATAGATAATAAAAAGAAAAAAATTGACAATTGCCCCCTTTTTTTGAGCCGATTGTGCTAAAATACTTGATTGGAGGTAGTACAAGGTTCTGAACGCAATATCTAAGGGGGACTTTTTTATGTTGGCCAGAGACATTGGTATTGATTTAGGCACAGCAAATGTCGTGATATACTCGAAGGGGAAAGGGATCGTTTTAAACGAACCGGCTGTAGTGGCCATTGAAACAAAAACGAATAAAGTGCTTGAGGTGGGGGAAGCTGCCAGGAAAATGGTCGGACGGACTCCCGGGAGCATAGTCGCAATCCGTCCGTTAAAAGACGGTGTGATCGCTGATTTTGATGTTACCGAGCAAATGTTAAAGCATTTTATTAATAAATTGAATGTTAAAGGATTTTTATCAAAGCCGAGAATACTTGTCTGCTGTCCGACAAATATCACAAGCGTTGAGCAAAAAGCCATCCGTGAAGCAGCGGAAAAAAGCGGAGGTAAAAAGGTTTATCTGGAAGAAGAGCCGAAAGTTGCCGCGATCGGTGCAGGAATGGATATTTTCCAGCCGAGCGGAAATATGGTCGTAGATATCGGCGGAGGTACTACGGATATTGCTGTTCTTTCCATGGGAGATATCGTAACCTCGTCTTCGATTAAAGTGGCCGGCGACAAAATGGATTTAGAAATTCTTCAATATATTAAAAAGAATTATAAACTGTTGATCGGTGAACGGACGGCGGAACAAATTAAAATAAATATTGGTACCGTTTACCCGGAAGGACGTAAAGAAGAAATGGATATCCGTGGACGGGACTTAGTAACGGGATTACCGCGGACAATTACAGTGAAGTCGGAAGAGATTGAACAGGCGTTGAAAGAACCGGTTTCTATGATCGTTCAGGCTGCAAAAGGGGTACTGGAAAAAACACCGCCGGAACTGTCGGCAGATATTATTGACAAAGGTGTCATTTTAACCGGTGGCGGAGCTCTTCTGCACGATCTCGATACACTGTTATCAGAAGAGTTGAAAGTACCGGTGTTTATCGCGGAAAATCCGATTGATTGCGTTGCCGTAGGAACCGGCATTATGCTCGAAAACGTAGACAAAATAGAAAAAAGAAGCTGGCTTTAATATATATTTTCATCAGCAAGGCTTGCCAAAAAATGGAAGGCAGGCTTTTTTTATAGGTGAGATCATTGACGGGGGTTACCGTTTGTACTTCCGGAAAAACGTCTCCACACGGATGAAGCAAAATAGGAAATGGCCATATTTCTGTGTTTCTTTAGCTGCATGGCGAAAATGCAGGTGCCGCTCTGCGAAAAATCATTTATAATAGAATAGTAAGCTTTTTACATAAAATGACTGAAAAAGATAAAACGTTGTTGTTTCTATAGAATCAGATCGGGAAAGGAGCAGAGAAATTTGTTCAGGGGATTTTACACTGCTGCATCGGGCATGTTGTCCCAACAGAGGCGGGCGGAGATTTTGACAAATAACCTGGCTAACGTGAACACTCCCGGTTATAAAGCAGACCAATTGTCTTTACGGGCGTTTCCGGAAATGCTCATCAGTCGGATCCACAGCGGAACGACGAAGAAATCCGGCGGTAAACGAATGATGTTTCCGGTCGGAACGGTGAACACCGGTGTATATGTGCAGGATGCAACGCCGGACTTCCGCCAGGGGGACTTAAGAAAAACAGAATTGCCGACGGATTTCGCTCTGCAAAATATTGCCATGCCGGCCAACGAAGAAGGTATATCCGGTACGGTGTTTTTTATCCTCCAAAATCCCGGCGGTGGTGTGCAATATACGCGGAACGGCAATTTCACGCTGGACAGCCGGGGTTTTTTAACAACGGCCACAGGATATTATGTGCTTGACATTAACGGTAACCCGGTCCAATTGGAAAATGACGGATTCAGGCTGACTGAAGACGGTTATATTGAACAGAACGGTGCAGTTGTCGCTCGGTTGGGGATCGCATTCAGCGAAAACCCGAATTTGTTAAGAAAAACCGGTGCAGGATTGTACGAACCGGAAGAAGGAGAGCTGCCTTCCGCCTATGATGCCGGTCCTGAATTAGCTTTTGCACTAAAACAGGGATATGTGGAACGCTCCAACGTTGATGCAGCCCGGACAATGACGGAGCTTCTGGCGGCATACCGCTCCTTTGAAGCAAACCAGAAAGTACTTCAGGCCTATGACCGGAGCATGGATAAAGCAGTCAACGAAATCGGAAAAGTGTAAGGAAAGCGGGGTGCACAGATTGAGCCGGATTGCATATATTGCGGCCAATACGATGAACGAACTGCAGAAACAAATGGACACGATCAGTCATAATATTGCCAATGCCCAAACGGCAGGTTACAAAAAACAAAAGACATCTTTTAATGATCTTTTGTATCAGCAGTACCATAACCAGCCGAGGACGGAAACAGCAGCCGGACGTCTGACATCTCCGGGGGTCCGGATTGGTTCGGGCGCTTACGTATCCCAAATCCAAACGGTTTTTACGCAAGGTCCGCTCAAGCAAACAGGTCGGCCGCTTGATTTTGCCCTGACCCGTCCGAAACAATTTTTTAAAATTTTTAATCCGGAAAGAAATGAGATTCAATATACGCGGAACGGGGCATTTTATTTTACGCCTGCCGGGGAAAATGAAGTCGCGCTTGTGACTAGCGAAGGATACCCTGTTCTTGATGAAAATAATAACCCGGTTGTGGTGGAACGGGGTTACAACCAATTGACGGTAAGGGATAATGGAACTGTATTTTTTTTCGACGGGGACGGCAATGAACAAGTTTTTAATTTCGGGATCGTGTATATCAACAATCCGCAGGCTATGGAACGGGCCGGGGAAAATATATTCAGGATCCCGGATGAGACAGCCGGAGACGCCGGTTTGATTCTGACCGATCTGACAGGCGGAGACCGGGCGGAAATCGGCTTGCAAAACGGAGCACTGGAACAATCTAATGTGGATATCGGAGAAGAGCTGACAGATTTAATCCAAACCCAAAGGGCATACCAGTTCCAGGCACGTGCCATTTCCATTGCGGATCAAATGCAAGGATTAATTAACGGAATCCGCCGTTGATTGGATTCTGGAAACATGGAAAAAATATAAGGAGTCGGAAAGCCGTGGAGACATCCGGAGGACAAATTGACGGAAAGCGGAAAGCCGGGCGGACGGAAAAAACGGGAAAACTCCGCATCCGGCATCTTCCAAGAGGTTTTTGCTTTGCCGGTGCCATTATGCTCATTATTCTCTTTTTCTTCACCGGTGCGATGATCGGCTATGGTGTAATCGGAGACGGGAATCCGTTTGATGTATTTAAACTATCCACATGGCGTCACATTTATGATATTGTCAACAAAGGGACGTAAAGATTTTGAACGGGAAAGAGGTGCGGTCATATGATCGATATTAATGAAATTAAAAACATCATTCCCCACCGTTATCCGTTTTTATTAATCGACCAAGTTGTTGAGCTGGAAGAAGAAAAACGGGCGGTCGGGATTAAAAATGTAACATTCAACGAACCGTTTTTCCAGGGCCATTTTCCAGAATATCCGGTTATGCCCGGTGTATTAATTGTTGAAGCCCTGGCTCAGGTTGGAGCGGTCGCAATGTTAAAAAAGGAAGAAAATAAAGGAAAACTGGCGTTGTTTGCAGGAATTGACAAATGCCGGTTTAAAAGACAGGTAAAACCGGGGGATCAATTGCGTCTGGAAGTCGAAATTCTCCGCCTCCGGGGTCCCGTCGGGAAAGGAAAAGGAGCCGCAACCGTTAACGGTGAAATCGCCTGTGAAGCGGAACTCATGTTTGCTATTCAGTAATTTTGTACATACGGAAACGAAGCAACTTTCCACGTTTAAATGGAAGTTGCTTCGTTTTTTTTGACTGATTGTATTTTTTCAGATGTTTTGGGGAAATATAACAAAGGACCCTCGATAGGTCAAAAATTTCCATCTTCAGAAAGGAGTCAGAAACTTATGGACCGCTTAATTAAATTGCTCGGCAGCACATTGCTCGCATCTGTTCTGCTTGTCGGCTGTGCAGCCAATGATAATGATCCCCCTCCGCCGGATGATGATGTCAATGAAGATGTCCGGAATGATAACGATGTCGATGACAATATCCGGGATGACGATGACGGCATTATTGACAATGATAATGCCGATAATGACGGTGTATTAAACGATAATGGCGACAGGGAAGATGTAATTGAAGACGCTGAAGATATGATGGATGAAGACAGAAAGGATGATTAAGGAAAACAGGGGTTGTTGTCGCCCCTGTTTTTCATTTATTTGTTTTCATTTTTTGCTTCTTGATCATTGATTTTTTATCCTTCATTTTTTCCTGGAAGGCAACAAGCAACTCCCTACCGGACAGTCCGGTATCCATCAGGGATTCGAGGACCTGCTCGGCATATCCCGGTGTCCGGACCAATGTGCCTTCAAACAAAATACTGGCGTTGGCGCCGATTTTTTCCTTCGCATGCAGCTTTACATGAAAAGGGGCTGGATCGTTGTCTTTTTTCGTAATAATGACGTGAACCAGAAGTGAATGTCCTTTTTCATAACCGTCAAAAAGAGAAAGATGTTTCCCGTCGATAAAAATTTCAATCACCCATGTGTTTTCCTCATTTTCCTTATTGATAATCAGCGCATCAATTAACGGTACTTGTACAAGTTTCCCTTTTTTGTCTGTAAAATAAAACGCCACAAGCTTAAATGTTTTCACCATACCCCTCCCAATGCACCGGTTCATTTGCCTTTACTTTAACACATGCCCGTTTTTCTGTCGTTAGGAAAAATATAAGTAAAAATTTTAGTAAAAATAAGCACGAAATTTTAGTAAAACTAATCCAAAAGAACCATGCAAAAAATTGCAGGAAAACAGCTGAAAAACAAGGGATCACCGCCGGAAAATGGTGAAAAACGCCGGGAGAGGCAAAAATTCGCTTGTAAATCCGGTAAAATTTTGGGAAAAATCGTTTGTTTTTTAAATTTAGAAATTTTACATACAGGACTGAATGTCCTATGATAAAAGTGCCGGACGGAAAGGAGGGATGGGTTGAACAACCGGGTAACATTGGCAGGTCGGCTGACAAAAGGTCCCAAGCTAAAATGGACACGGGAGGTAAACGCGGTTACGGATGTAACCCTTGCAGTCAGCCGGAAAGGGATGTCTGTCAATGTACGGGGGAAACAGATTTTATCGCTTGCAGATTTTGGGGCATGCAGCGGAGGATGTATTCCAATATTGCCGGAAAGGATCCGTGATCGTAATCACCGGCAAAATCTGCACGGGGCATCATGTAAATAATGAAGGCAATAATGTTGATCCCGCTGCAGTTATTGCAGAACGGGTCTACTTTCTGGACAGGAAACGGGCTCCCGAAATCGAACCGGCTGCAAATATTCCTGAATCCTCAGGCAGGCTGAAATGAGGCAACCGTTTGTTAAAAGCAAAGCATGTTCCAATCACCCCTCACAGGAGGTGGGGCTGTGCAATCACGGTTTGACAAACAATTCCGGATGGAGGAGATGTTACAACTGTTAATCCGGATCTTAGGAAAATCCAATGAAAAAATTTCCGAGCTGGAACAAAGACAGAAACAATTGGAAACAGAAATTTGGAATTTGAGAAGCGGAATAAAGCAAAGGGAACACAGATTCATTCAGGGAAAACCGTTTTCAGGTTGAACCAATCGGGATGCTGACGGGCAAAGACAAACCCGTGAAAGGAAATGCTTTTATAAAGCGTGGAATGCGTAAAACGCAGGGGGAATTCACAAGCTTTTTCAGAATTTGCGATGGATACAGGGGAAACGCAATGAACGGGATTGAGGATGAAGTGCAAGAGTAAATGGGATTGTCAAGGCATGTGAGGACAGCAGGGGGAAAAGACTTTCCGGTATTGGAAAAGTATTCCCCCCTTGCTATAACAGGTAAGGCGTCAGAGATCAAAAAAAGCTCCTACATCAATCCACATTGATAAGCCTCTTACATATACTCCTTCCAACAACCGGCTGCATGAGCCGGGTTTTTTTATGCCTGCTTGTACGGCCGAAAGGAAACAAAGAAGCCATCCAAAGATGGCTTCTTTGTTGTTTAATCCAACTTTAATATATTGTACAGTTCATCATCGGACAGATCGGCAATCCATTGGTCGCTTTGGAGGATTTCATCATTCAGCGACTGTTTTTGTTCAAGCATGGCATCAATTTTCTCTTCCAGTGTTCCGGTGGTAATAAATTTATGTACATGGACAAATTTTTTCTGGCCGATCCGGTATACCCGGTCCGTTGCCTGGTTTTCGACGGCGGGGTTCCACCAGCGGTCATAATGGATGACGTGGTTCGCCCGGGTCAAATTCAATCCGGTACCGCCGGCTTTTAAGGACAACAGCAGAACCGGGAACTCTCCGTTTTGAAATTCCCGGATCAGGCGGTCCCGCTGTTCTTTCGTCGTCGATCCCCGGAGAAACGGTACCCGGATCTCGTAACGGTCTTCCAGAACAGATTGAATCATTTCTCCCATTCCGATGTATTGGGTGAAGATCAATCCGCTTTCTCCGTTATCAACGATGTTATCGAATATTGCGGTTAATTTCTTCATTTTCTCCGAACGCCGGATGATGTCTGCCGCATCCAAGTTTGTTTCTTTTAAATAAAGCGCCGGATGATTGCACAGTTGCTTTAACATGCCGAGAAGTTTTAATACTAAACCTCTCCGCTTCATACCCTCAAGTTCCGGCAGAAGGTAAAAAGTTTCGTTGATCAACTGTTCGTATAAACCGGCCTGCTCCACTGTCAGCGGACAGTACTCCTTTTGTTCAATTTTATCCGGCAGGTTTAATTGGACTTCTTCGTCCTTTTTTGTCCGCCGCAGTAAAAACGGCCGGATTAATGTTTGCAACTCGCGTATTTTTTCCCGATCCCGTTCCCGTTCAATCGGCTGGACAAACCGTTCGCGGAAACGGGCCAGACTGCCCAAATATCCTTTATTGATAAAATCGAAAATCGACCAGAGCTCGGTCAGGCGGTTTTCCATCGGGGTCCCGGTCAGAGCGATATGGTGGCCGCCTTTTAACTTCCGTATGGCGCGGGATTGTTTTGTCGCGGCATTTTTTATGTTTTGCGCTTCATCCAGCACAATCGTTCCCCACCGGACTGCGGATAATTCCGCAAAATCGAGATGGGACAGGCCGTACGTCGTTAATACAACATCCGCGGAACCGGCCTCTTCCTTGTTTCCAGGCTGGAAGCGCTGGGTAAACTTTTCCCCTTTTTCCCGGTTCGGACCGTAATGCAAATAAACATCCAGATTGGGTGCAAACCGCCCGAGCTCCTTTTGCCAGTTGCCGAGGACCGATGTAGGGCAGATGATTAATGCAGGACCGGCATCCGGATGCTTTTCTTGAACTTTAAGTAAATAAGCGATTACCTGGATTGTTTTCCCGAGTCCCATATCATCGGCCAGACATGCACCGAAACCGTAATGACGCAAGTAATACAGCCAGCTCATCCCTTTTTTCTGATACGGCCGCAACGTTCCCTTGAACGTATCCGGCGTTTCGACTCCGGACAGGCCGGATAAATCTTTCAAGGAGCGGACAAACGTTTTCAAACGGGGATGCATCTCAATTTGAATCCGGGAAAAGATCCGTTCATTATCATCTTCTAAGGCCGGGCCGTTCTCCGGCTCTTTCTCCCCGTACAACAGCTGCTGCTCAATTAAATCCCGGACCCGCATGCCTTCTTTTTCCGCCCGGTCCATAATGGCTTTCATCTTTTTAATAAAGGCGGGATCAAGCTTTACCCATTTTCCGGCGATTTGAATGAGCTTCCGGTTTTCCCCGGCGAGACGGCGGAATTCCTCTTCAGAAAGATCGATTCCGTTTACCGATACACGCCATTCAAAATCAAGAAGGGCATTCAAACCGACAAAGGACGGTCCGCGGCCATCCGTTTTTACCTGCGCCTTTAACCGTATATTGGAGGAGTCTTTCAGTGCCTGCCACCAGGACGGGAGCAAAATTTCAACGCCGAGTGCAAGCAACTTTTCCCCTGAACCGGTCAGAAACTCCCAAGCCTCATCTTCCGTCAGCTCTTCTTTCAAAAGAACAGGCGGATGTTCTTCCGTAACGTGCTCTGTCTGCTTTTCTTCTGTTTCGTTTTGGTACAGCCACGGAATAATCCGGCCGATCCGTTCCTGTTCGCGGACAGTTTCCTTCAAATATGGTTTCCAGCGTTTTAACAGCCGTTTCCGGCCTCGTTTTTCCGGCGGAAGAGGAACAATTTTATCCGGATTTTTCACATCTTTTAAAAACGGGGTCAGCTGCCACATTTCACCGTCTTCATCCGGTTCTTTCAGCTGGAGGCCGAACGTAAACGGTATCTCTCGCGGCTGAAAACCGGCCCACTCTAAAAAGCGCCGGCCGTGGAAAAAGGGGGAAAGATCCGTTCCTTTTTCCGCTGCTTCCCCGAGGACTTTCTTTTTTTTCAGCCAGCTTTCATACATCCGGGTATCGCGGGAAAGAAAGGCGTCCACACTCGCATGGAATAATGTTTCTGTAAAAGATTTCAGCGGCAGTGAATCCGCTTTGTCCGCATTCCCGTCCGCACCGCCGTTTATAAATTCTTCCAGGGTCATACTCCAGAAATCTTGTTCGAACTCTTCCCAAATCCGTTGCGGGGGCAGCCAGCGGAAGTTCCCTGACTTCCATGTAGAGAAGTCAGGCTGGACGTTACCCTCCACAATCGCTTCGTAAATGACCGGAGAGACGGCGAATAAGACTTCCGAAAGCCCGTCAAATGTCCATTGGATAAACCCGTTAAACGGTTCGGTCCCGAAAAGCTCGACCGTTTCAAAAGCGTCCAGCAAAACCCCTTCCGCCTGCGGATCTTTCTGACCGGTAATGGAGGAAAGCGGAGCGGTTTTTATGTCGGTTCCGTAAAAACTGCTTTCGTGCCAGTGGAACAGATGAGGACACCAGCCGGAAAGGGGGACGGGTGTTCCTTCACGCGTGGCATACAAATAAAAGGTGTGTTCGTCGGGTTGGAGTGTATGTATTTCAAAATGGTTAATCTTCCACATGAATCAACTTACCCCTTTGACATTCTTCTCGAAAGGCCCGTAAGCGTCTCGTTTTTCCCATAAGATCCTGAAAATAACGGTCCCAAACGTGCTCTTTTTTCAATTTTTTATAAATGGACCGAAGTTTTTTCAGCGCCCGGACGGCTTCTTTATAACTTTGCCGGTTTTTTCGGAGAATAGCTTTTTTTACGGCCTGGTGGTAATACGGCAGAAGCAGGGAAGGATCTTCCTGCATGATTGTTTTCAGCGCATAACCGGATATATCCTCCAGTCCGGCGGCCTGAATAAATTCGATATATTTTTTATAATTACGCCGTTCAAAGTAAAAGGCGGCCAATTCCCTGGAACTGTATGGCAGCATTTGAATCAGCGCTTGTTCATAGTATTCAAACTTACCCGTTTGTTCCGCGAACTTTTGCAATATGTTTGCGGCGGATTGGAGGAACGGGGGTATTTTCCGCTCTTCCATAGCGGATAACATTTTGCGGACATGTTCAATGAAAAAGGAAATCATCTTCCCGGCTTCCTGCCAATGTTTGGCCGAAACGTAATATTGAATGATTGACAGAATAAGGTCCGGCTCCTTCGTCTCTACTTTTTTTAATTCATGCAGCGCATCATCGGTCCGTCCGGCTAAAACGAGCTGGAAAATATAACTGATATGCCAGGATGATCCGGTATTCCCCCGCTTGGCCGTTTCCCGGGCAAACCGGAGCTCGTCGTTTTGCAGAGAAGGCTGCCGGATCAGGAACTTGCGCCATAAAAGCCAGTAGACGGAAAGGACATCGGATTTGAACGGTCCTTCCAAAAATAACAGCTCCCGGACATCTTTTTGCAATGGTTTGTACAGGGAGTCAAAGGAAAAGGGCAAAGGTTCCGGTAATTGTTCCAGCCCTTTTTCTATCTGGCTGGACACCGATCCGATTAATTGGTAGCACGTATCTTCAATTTCTTCATAACTGTAGCGGGAATGAAGAAACCAATTTAACAGATGTTCCAAAAGACGCACATGGACAATGACGGTGAAAATCCCTCGTTTTTCAACCGGCATTTTCATTTTCGTTTCATCCATTTTTTTCAACATCATCAAACCGTACATATTTAACAAATAAGGGGGAACGGATGCCTTTTGTAAAATTTGTTTATTCACCATTAAGTCGGTATATTGAACCCACTGTTTGTAATCATCCAATCAGAAAACCTCCTGCAAGCCGGAATTCATCCGCTTACAAAATATTATATTTTTCTATTATACCATTTCATGAAGATGAAAAAAGTTCTGTGCAAAGGGAAAATTTGTAAAATAAAAAACCTGCCCGTTCAGGCAGGTTCTCATCAGGCTGTGACAATCATTTTCAGCAGGACAGGCGTGATCATGGCTTCAACGAGGGCAGCGATGATAAGCAGAGGGATGCAGACGAACAAAAATGTTTTTCCTGTACCGGCCAGGCATTTTTTAAAGGGAAAATGCGGATCGTTAATTTTTTTATAAATGCCGGTGGAAATGGTAAAGGCGAGGGATCCGGACAAAATAATTGCGGGAATTTCAAATATTCCGTGCGGGAGAATACCGGCTAAAAGCGTGGGCAAAACAGCTTGCCCGTTCAGCTTGATAAAGGCGAACAAAACACCCATAATTGCGCTGTTTAACATAATAATCACCACTGCCGGAAGAAAAATAGGGATAAAGCCGGTCAAAACGAGCGCAATACAGGCGGCTGCATTATTTTGCAATAGCATGACTGCGGCTTCGGCCGGCGTCAGATCCCGTCCGAGAAGTCCTTTCTCCCTGAACATTTCTTCCACTTGATCCATGAAGTATATAACAGCTGTTTCATTATTTAACATCGCAATATAAACGCCGATTCCCGTTACGATAAAGAGAATCAAAAGCCCTGTAAAAGATTTTAAATAAGATTGTTTAAACAGCCGCCATTGTTCGGTATAAATTTGTTTCAACAGGTCACCCCCAAAGGCCGGGAACGATGTTACTTTTTTTGCTCCGCCATTGTTTTTTCTTTCTTTGCTTCTTCTTCAGCGAGAATATCTTTCATAAATTGGATGACCTCATCATACAGGTCGTCATATTTTAAAGCAAACTCAATCGTCGTTTTAACAAAACCGATGCGTTCGCCGACATCATAGCGGCGTCCTTCAAACTTGTATGCAAAGACCCGCTGGATTTTATTTAATTTTTGAATGGAGTCCGTTAACTGGATTTCCCCACCTGCTCCGACTTCCTGTTTCTCCAGGAACATGAAAATTTCCGGTGTCAATACATAACGACCAATGATCGCCAGGTTCGACGGAGCGGTTCCCGGTGCCGGTTTCTCCACAAAGTTTTTCACCTGATAAAGTCTTCCTTCGCTCGTCAACGGATCGATAATTCCGTAGCGGTGGGTTTCGTCATCAGGCACTTCCTGGACACCGATGACGGAGGAGAATGTCTCGTTATAGATTTCAATTAATTGTTTTAAACAGGGTTCTGTGTTCTGGACAATATCATCCCCGAGCAAAACGGCAAATGGTTCATCCCCAATGAAGTTGCGTGCGCACCAAACCGCATGGCCGAGTCCCTTGGGTTCTTTTTGGCGGATATAGTGGATATTGGCCAGGTTGGAGGAATAGTTCACTTTTTCCAATAAGTCCAGCTTTCCTTTTTCCGCCAGATTTTTTTCCAGTTCGGGCACCCGATCGAAATGGTCTTCAATTGCCCGTTTTCCTTTTCCAGTGACGATAATGATGTCTTCAATTCCCGATTCCACAGCCTCTTCGATGATGTATTCAATCGTCGGCCGGTCAACGATCGGAAGCATTTCTTTCGGCATGGCCTTGGTTGCCGGCAGGAAACGCGTACCAAGTCCCGCAGCAGGTATAATGGCTTTGCGTACTTTTTTCATGCAACAACCTCCAGTGAAAATGTTATGTATGTCCTATAAGTGATTTTACCATAAAAAAGTATCAGTATAATAATCATGTATGGAATGACCTGATACTGGTCTTCAAATTCTTAATAAATTTCACAAAAAATCTACAAAACTTATAAACAGCCTGTATTGATTTTTTACATTGAATCCATTATGATGAAGTTGGTTTGGAAGAGTATGTATAAAATATGTCTGATATTGAACATAAATGGTAACATATTTCATAAATTGTTCAGCCCGTATCCCTTGCCTGGGAATTGTTAAGGGGGATCCTGATTATGATGTATTTGTTTTTGCTTCTTTTCGTTTGTTTCGTTATATCACTTGTGCTAACACCATTTGTGAAAAAGTTTGCTATAAAAATCGGAGCCGTAGACCAGCCAGGCGGAAGGAAAGTCCATAAGCAAACCATGCCCCGGCTGGGCGGGTTGGCGATATATCTCAGTTTTATGGCAGGTGCATTCTTATTTTTACCAAATACAAAGGAAATATGGCCGATTCTCACCGGTGCGGGTTTCATTGTTATCATTGGATTTATTGACGATATGATCCGGCTTTCGGCAAGGGCAAAGTTTGCGGGACAGATTTTCGCAGCTGCCATTCCGGCAATTTCCGGACTGACGATAGAATTCATTACTGCTCCGGATGGCAATGTTATAGAGTTCGGTTATATGGCGATTCCGATAACGATTTTATGGATCGTCGCTATCACGAATTCAATTAACCTCATTGACGGGCTGGACGGGCTCGCAGCGGGCGTTTCAACGATTGCCCTCTTGACAATGACCATTCTCGCCCTTTCATTGAACTACTCGGTGGCTATTATTTTAATGGGTGTCATGTTGGCGGGAAGTATTCTCGGTTTTCTCGTATACAACTTTTATCCGGCCAAAATTTTTATGGGGGATACCGGATCATTGTTTATCGGGTACATGATCGGTGTGATCTCGATTGCCGGATTTACGAAAAGTGCCGCTATCTTTTCCGTTATTATTCCGATCATTATACTGGCTGTCCCCATTATCGATACGATTTCAGCCATCTTGCGCCGGATTATTCATAAAAAACCGTTGACCAAACCGGATAAATTTCATTTGCACCATTGTCTGTTACGCCTTGGTTTTACCCACAGACAATCGGTTATATTAATCTATTTATTGAGCGGATTATTTAGTCTTGCTGCCATTCTCTTCACGAAGGCAACGATTTGGGGTGCTTCGGTGCTCATCGTCACGTTACTGCTCATTATCGAATTGATCATCGAAGTAACGGGGCTGATCAGTGAGCAGTACAGACCGCTATTGAACTTGATTTCCAATGGAAAGCAAATACTGCCCCGGAACCGTGAATAAAAATAGACCGTCTCAAGTCATCCATGAAGACTTGTACGGTCTTTTTATTTTTCCAAGAGGATCCAGCAGGCTGATGTCTTCCTGGCCGTCCGGTAAAGTTCAAACGAACGTTTGACCAATAAACTGGCTTTCGGCTGTCCGGCAATACAAACGTGCCTGATTGGTCCATTGGATACAGTCTATTGGCCGTATTTTCTTGTAATAATTTGTTTTTTGTCCGTCAGAGTATGCTTAATGGACATCCGCATCACTTTTTCGTAAATTTAGTCCTTTAAAACCGTTCCAAGGGACATTCAGAAAGATTATAAATTTTCTTTGTCCATGAAAACCGGTCTGTCGGACATTCGGAAAAGATCAAAGCGGTCAATGTCCAATAACTCCTTTCTAACGACCACATGAAAAAAATCAAAGTGATGAACGTCCATTCGCTCTTTTCAATCAGATATATCCTTTGTTCACTTTTCCTCTCTGCTCATGTTCCCAATTTGCTCATAGCTTTATTCAATTGTATTAAAATATCATTTTCCACTATCATCATAGTAAAATATTCAATTGTAATATAATAATCTCCATTCTTGTAAGGGATTAACATTGTTATATAAAAATCAAAAAAATTATACAAAAATTAAAAATTATTCTTGAAATATGTTTAACGAATTTTTATAATTATATTATAAAAATTTATTTTTTACAAAATGCCTAATTTTACAAACAATTAAACCATTTATTTCCAAGGGGGTCTGTTTGCTGTATGCCGGGGTCCGGGAACGGAATGCAGAAAACAGCAACTTAGAACTAATGGAGGATGGGACATGCAAGAGATCAACATCAATCGATTTATTGACAAGCAGAAATTTAACCGCTTTCATTTGACGTTGCTGCTGGCTTGTATTTTTATCATTGTTGTTGACGGATATGACATGTTTTTACTGGGAACCATTATTCCGGCATTGATGGACGAATGGGGGATTGATCACGTCACGGCAGGAAGCTTGAGCAGTTACGCTCTGCTTGGAATGATGATCGGAGCACTCGTCTTCGGTCTGCTGGCAGACAGATTCGGCAGAAAAAGAGTGATTTTGATTTGTACGGCAATATTTACCACATTAACCTTTACTTCCGGATTTTCCAACGGTCCGGTTTCCTTCGGTATTCAACGTTTTCTTGCCGGAATCGGCCTCGGCGGTGTCATGCCAAACTTAATTGCGCTCGTTACGGAATATGCACCGAAAAAACTCCGCAGCACCCTTGTTGCGATTATGTTCAGCGGCCATGCCATGGGCGGTATTGCTGCTGCGCTGGGTGCGCTGGTCCTGCTTGAACCCTTCGGCTGGAGAGCGGTTGTCTGGGTCGGGGGTATTCCGGTCCTGTTTATTCCGATTTTGTCAAAGGTGATGCCGGAGTCCTTTTCCTACTTATATAAGAAAAACATAAGGGAAGAATTGGTAACGACATTAAATAAAATCAACCCGGATTTTCAGTTTAACATGGATGATCCGCTGACAATCAACAAAGTTGATCAGACGGACACTTCGGTTAAAAATTTGTTTACGGAAAAGCGTGCATTAAGCACAGTAATGTTTTGGACGGCAGCTTTTATGTGCCTCCTCGTCATGTACGGTTTAAGTACATGGCTGCCAAAAATCATGCTGACTGCCGGCTATCCGATCGGCTCCAGCTTGGTTTTCCTTATTACCCTTAACTTGGGCGGTGTATCCGGAGCGATCTTTGGCGGAAAATTGGCCGACCAGTTCGGTTCCCGCAAAGTGTTAATTGTGTTTTATTCCATCGGTTTCATCGCGCTGACGTCACTGGGCTTCAACCCGAATATGGTACTACTTTACATTCTGCTCTTTATTGCCGGTGCGACGACAACAGGTACACAAATTGTGACAAACGCTTACGTCTCCCAATATTATCCGGCAAGCATCCGTTCGACCGGTGTCGGCTGGGAATTGGGGATCGGAAGAATCGGCGGCATGCTTGGACCGGCTCTCGGCGGATTTTTACTCAATGCTGAGCTTCCGTTCCATTTTAACTTCTTGGCTTTTGCCATTCCGTCCATTATCGGCGGTATTGCTATTTTCCTTGTTCAGGATCAATACGGCAACCCGGCCCGAGTGATGAAAGAATACGAAAAAAGCGCACAAACATCTATTTTATAAAAGATAAAGGATGCCTTGTCAGGCATCCTTTTTTTATCCGGCGGGTTTCAGCGGAATCCCCGGAATTCAATTTTCTCCTGTC
>CALGYZ010000048.1 GCA_937934645.1 uncultured Bacillaceae bacterium
ATGTGAAATAAGAAACATAAAAAATTCAAGAATACGAATTTTTGACAGGATGGCGGTGTTTATGTTTGTATTAATTCCGTTTATGATTGAAAAAATCAGCATTATCCTTATTGTTGCTTTCCTGCTTTCCCAATTACGTTCTTTCCGGCAAATTGTGCGGACAAAACAAACAAGAAAAGATAAATTAATCATGATCTTGCTCTTCGGTACGTTCGGGATCATTAGCAACTATACAGGAATAGAGGTTTTCGGGGGGAATCCCGATCAAACCGGGTGGTATTCCGTCCTGGATGACAATGACGCCATAGCGAACACCCGAGTTTTGGGAGTCGTGATCGGGGGATTAATCGGTGGACCGGTGATCGGCACAGGAGCCGGAATCATTTCAGCTGTTCACCGCTACTTTCTCGGCGGTTTTACTGCTTTTGCCTGTTCTGTGTCCACAGTCATAGCCGGGATGCTTTCAGGTTTTTTGGGCAAAAAAAAGAAGGAAAAAGGGGAAAAAATCACGGTAAAATTCGCAGTTGTCAACGGTGTGGCGATGGAAGCCCTGCAAATGCTCATTATTTTACTGACTGCAAAGCCTTTTGACCGTGCTTTGGAATTAGTAAAATTAATCAGTTTCCCTATGATTGTTGTTAACGGTCTGGGAACGATGGTTTTTATGCTCATTATTGAACTAATAAAACATGAAGACAACCGTTTGCGGGCCGTTCAAACAGAAAAAGCTTTATCCATTGCCCAAAGAACTCTTCCTTATTTCAGGGAAGGTCTGAATACAGAATCATGTGCGGAAATCTCAAAAATTATTCTCCATGCGACCAATGCCGATGCGGTGGCCATTACAAACAAGCATACAGTCCTAAGTCATGTCGGTATTGGTTCCGATCATCATCAACCTTTGTTTAAACCGGAAACAAAATTGACCAACCGTGTACTTCAATCGGGAAAAATTGAAGTCGCCAGGGACAAAGATGAAATCGGTTGCCAGAAGGACAATTGTCCATTGGAAGCGGCCATCGTAATTCCCCTGAATGTAAAAAATCACATTGCCGGAACGTTAAAAATGTATTATAAAGATCCGGATAAATTAGATGAGGTGCAAGAACACCTCGCTTACGGGCTGGGCTCATTATTTGCCACCCAATTGGAACTTGTAGAAGCGGAAAAGCAAGCCAAATTATTGAAAGATGCAAAAATAAAAGCATTACAGGCACAAATTCATCCCCATTTTCTCTTCAACAGCCTGAATACAATCTCGGCACTATGCCGGATTCATCCGGAAAAAGCACGGGAGCTGCTCGTGAAGCTGAGCTCGTTTTTGCGGGGTAATATGCAGGGAGCCAGACAATTATTCCTCCCGCTGGAAAAAGAGCTTGAACTGGTCAAGGCATATATTGCGATTGTGCAGGCCCGCTTCCCGGAAAAATACGAGTTCCATTTCCATATCGATTCCGGTTTGAAAAAGTGTTCCATTCCGCCATTAATAGTCCAGCCACTTGTGGAAAATGCGGTGAACCACGGTTTTTCCGGCTCCAAACAAAAAGGGGAGATCTCGATCCGGATTTTTTCAAAAAATGACCATTTAAATATTGTTGTTACGGACAACGGAAAGGGGATACCGCAGGATCGACTGAGATTACTGGGTAAACAGACGGTTGCTTCAAAAAAAGGACACGGAACGGCCATCCTGAACATTGTTGAACGATTGAACGGACTATACGGGGGTAAAGCAAAAATGAAGATTGACAGTATTATAGAAAAAGGAACGACATGCACCATTTCTATTCCGCTAAACCAAGAAGGGGGTTGGTAATATGCTAAGCTCATATGTAGTCGAGGATGAGCCGCTGGCAAGAGACGAGTTAATCTATATTTTAAACCGGACAGGAAAAGTAAAAGTTCTGGGGGAAAGCGATAATATCGAAGAAGCACTGGCAGATATCGCTTATTTCAAACCGGATATTGTGTTCTTGGACATTCAGTTGGACGAAGAAAACGGGCTTTCATTGGCAAAACAACTGGAAAAAATAAAGCCCGTGCCCGCCATTTGCTTTGTCACGGCGTACGATGATTATGCACTTGAAGCGTTTGAGACAAATATCGTCGATTATATTTTAAAACCATATGATGAAAAACGGATTGAACGGACGCTGGATAAAATTATAAGCATCCGGAACCAGTACCCGGACCGAATCCGGAAAACAGCATACAGGGAAGAACCGATTGATAAAATGCCCGTCAACGTTGACGAGCGGATCGTATTAATTTCTCCTGCTGAAATTGTATATTTTTCGGCAGAAGACGGGAAGTGCAAAATAAAAACGATCAACGGCGAATATAAAACGGCAAAAACTTTATCGGGACTGGAAAAAAAGCTGAAAAAAAGCCACTTTCTTCGCGTTCACCGGAGTTACATTGTTAACGTTAATCTGATTGACGAAATTGAACCGTGGTTCAATTCTACATACAACCTGATTATGAGTAACGGTTCAAAGATTCCCGTCAGCAGAACATATGTTAAAGATTTAAAACGGATTCTCGGAATCACATAATTATTGTTTTACAAAAGATGGAATTTTAATGCATTTCATCTTCCGTATCCTGCGTTTTACCTCCTTGTACATGCATTTCACCATGAAAACGTAAAAAAAACGTTTTCATGTTCTAAAATGAATATACAGCAATTCACAAGGAGGCATTCCATAATGAACGGAATTACAATTGTGATCGGATCCATATGTTTCTTAATCATTGCCTACCGTCTTTATGGCACATTTATGGCGGCCAAAGTGTTAAGACTTCAGGAATTGGAAGAAGAACTGGACCCGCCATCCCATAAACATAATGACGGCAAGGACTATGTTCCGACGAATAAGTGGGTTACATTTGGACACCATTTCGCAGCTATTGCTGCTGCCGGTCCGCTGGTAGGTCCGGTTTTAGCCGCACAATTCGGATATTTGCCGAGTTTACTATGGCTGTTAATCGGCGGCGTGATTGGCGGAGCCGTTCATGACCTCGTGGTTCTCGTAGCATCGATGAGGAGGGACGGCAAGTCTTTCTCCGAAGTTGCGAAAGAAGAGCTGGGTCCCGTTGCCGGATTTTGTACCGGTTTGGCCATGTTATTTATCATAACCATTACGATGGCAGGGCTTTCATTAGTTGTCTTAAACGCCCTGGAAAGAAACCCGTGGGGAACTTTTGCCGTCGGGATTACAATTCCGGTTGCAATGGCAGTCGGTATTTACCACCGGAAAACCGGAAATTTAAAGCTGGCTTCCATTGTTGGTTTCTCCCTGATCATGGTCGCTGTAATTTTCGGCCATATGATCGAAGGAACCTGGTTAGGCGATTTGTTAACTCTTGACACAAAAACTTTAGCAATCATTCTTCCCGTTTATGCATTTTTTGCAGCTGCTTTACCGGTTTGGTTATTATTACAACCGCGCGATTATTTAAGTACTTTTATGAAAATCGGGGTTTTCGGTGCATTAATTATCGGTGTCATCGCCATCAACCCGGATGTACATTTCCCGGCATTTACTGAATTCCTCGGCGGCGGTCCGGTCGTCACAGGTCCGGTCTGGCCATTTATTTCGATCACCATTGCCTGCGGAGCAATTTCGGGATTCCACGTGTTTGTCAGTTCAGGAACGACATCAAAAATGATCAACCGCTGGCGGGATGCTAAGCCGATCGCTTTTGGCGGAATGCTTGTCGAATGTGTCGTTGCCATTATGGCACTCGTTGCTGCTGTTGCACTTCAACCGGGCGACTACTTCGCGATTAATTCGTCACCGGAACAATACGCCGAAACAGGAATGCAGCCTGTCCACTTATATGAATTGGAAGAAAAAGTCGAGATGGACCTTGAAGGAAGAACAGGAGGCGCCGTCACTCTGGCAGTCGGGATGACGGAAATCTTTACGGCAATCCCGTTCTTTGAAAACCTGGCAGCATACTTCTACCAATTCGTCATATTATTTGAAGCGGTGTTCATATTAACCGCAATTGATGCCGGAACACGAACGGCCAGGTATTTAATACAGGATTTTCTCGGTAATTTTATCAAGCCGTTAAAAGATATCAATTCACTCGGAGCAAATATTTTTGCCAGCGGTTTGGCATGTGTCATGTGGGGCTATTTGCTGTATTCCGGTGACATCAGCTCGGTTTGGGCATTATTTGGTGTCTCCAACCAATTAATGGCTTCGATCGGCTTAATTGTCGGCGCAACCGTCATTCTCAAAATTGCCCACAAACGGAAATATATGCTGACTTGTCTGATTCCGCTTGCGTATTTGTTTGTAACAGTTATGACAGCCGGCTACTGGATGACAAAAAACGTATATCTGAATCCGCTTGCTTCCGGTTACAACGTTCTAAACGGTATACTTTCCATCATCATGATGGTTCTTGCCGTGATTATTCTCGGCTCCGCCATCAAAAAATGGCGGGAATTATGGTTGATTCCGCAAATGGAACTGGTGGAAATGTCGAAAAGAGAAGTGGCGTAAAATTACGCATAAAAGCCGTCCTGAAAACAGGACGGCTTTTTATTTCTGATAACAAATATAGTATAATAATATTATGTTAACTTATATAAAGCTTTTACGTGAATGACAGCCGGAAAAAGACAATATTCATATTTTCACAGGACGAAATCATGTTATAATTAGTCGATGAAGATAAATTTTTTCGGAAATCAATTACAATTTCTTAAACAATTGGAAATAATTGTCCTGTCAATGCCAAGAAAAAAATGGTAAAATAATAGTTAGGGAAAAAAGGAAATTTCCCTAGATAAAAAGAATATATATATTAATTGGTTGCGGTTGCACATTTTCTTTTTCAGATTCATGCAGCAATTATTGTCTATTTTTGAAAAAACTTCTCTTGACAAATAAAACGGAAAAGCGTATATTTTACTTCTGCTTACCTTAATTTTAGCATTCTTGTATTAAAATTGGTTAATCATTTGTAAAAGTAATATTTTGTTTTTGTAACTTTCCTTATTTTCGTTTTCACAGTAAACAAGAGAAATTGTAACGGTCCGAAACGGCGGATGATTATTGGAATAAAGGCAGGTGGAACGAATGAAATATTTTCTGCAGAAATTTAATACCCTTTCAAATACATTTTTCGGTTTTTATTTTATAGCTGTTGTTTTAATGTGGATGAAAACATATATTACCCAACAAACACAATTCTCTTTAGGTGTTGAAGGGACTGTACAACAGTTACTGCTGTTGATCAATCCTTTAGGTTCCGCGATGTTATTTCTGGGTCTTGTCTGCTTTTTTAAAAGAAGAAAAAAATATGCATGGCTCATTTTCATATACACTTTAATGACACTGCTTCTCTACGCCAATGTTGTTTACTACCGGTTCTTTAATGACTTCATTACATTGCCGACTGTCTTACAAACACAAAACTTTGGAAATTTAGGCGGCAGTATTATTTCATTAATCGAGCCTTATGACTTTCTGTTTTTCATTGATATTGTACTTTTATTCTTCTTAAGAAAAGCTGCAATCAGATCTAGAAATCACAATGTGACGAATTTAGGCAAGAAAGAAGCTTTTGCCATTATTTCTCTTGCTTTGGGAATTTCCTTTTTAAATCTGGGTTTAGCGGAAGCTGACCGTCCTGAGTTGTTAACACGGGGATTTGACCGCAATTATATTGTTAAATATTTAGGAATGTACAATTATACAATCTATGACACTATTGAAAGCACACGGGCTTCCGCACAAAGAGTTCTTGCGGACAGTAACGATATTACCGAGATCATTAACTATACAAAATCAAATTATGCTGAACCGAATCCTAAATATTTCGGTATTGCGGAAGGCAAAAACGTCATTTACATTCATTTGGAATCCATTCAAAACTTCTTGATCAATTATGAATTGAACGGGGAAGAAGTAACACCATTCTTAAATTCCTTAACAAAGGATCCGAACACATTGTATTTTGATAACTTCTTCCATCAGACTGCACAAGGAAAAACGGCGGATGCCGAATTTTTGCTTGAGAACTCTATTTTCGGTTTACCCCAAGGTTCTGCATTTATAACTAAAGGACGGAACACATATCATGCAGCACCGGCAATTTTGAAACAAAAAGGTTATACTTCTGCTGTGTTCCACGGAAATGCCGGAAGCTTCTGGAACCGGAATGAAATTTACAAATCATTCGGATTCGACTACTTCTTCGACATCAATTATTATGAGATTGAAAACGATGAAGATTTAGCCGAATACGGATTAATGGATAAACCTTTCTTCGAACAATCCATTGACTTGTTAAAAACGGTGCCCCAACCGTTCTATACGAAGTTTATTACGGTTACGCACCACTATCCGTTTGAATTGGATGAAGATCTTGCAACCATTGACAAAGCTACAACCGGAAACCGTACGGTTGATAATTATTTCCAAACAGCCAGATATGCTGACGAAGCCATTGAACAGTTTTTCAACGACTTGAAGGAAAACGGCTTATATGAAAACAGCATTATTATTATGTACGGTGACCATTACGGCATTTCTGAAAAGCATAATAAAGCAATGTCGGAAATCATCGGCAAGGAAGTTGATGATTTTGAATATGTGAACTTGCAAAGAGTACCGTTATTTATCCACATGCCCGGATTGGAAGGCGGTATTGTTCATAAATTCGGCGGTCAAATCGACCTGCTTCCGACATTACTTCATTTATTAGGTATTGATACGAAAGAATATGTGCAATTCGGAACCGATTTATTGTCCGAACAACACAATGAAATCGTTGCGTTCCGGAACGGTAACTTTGTCAGCCCCGAAATTTATTCCGTCGGCGGTAAATTTTATGATGCAGAAACCGGGCTGCCGCTCGATGAGTCAAAAATGAAAGCTGCCAATGAACTGAAAGATGAAGTGGAATACAAATTGGATTTATCTGACAGAGTCGTTAACGGTGACCTGTTACGCTTCTATACACCGCCAAACTTCGAGCCTGTTGACCGGAACGATTACAACTATAATTTAAATACGAAGAAATAAGATTTTGTTCAAGGATTCCGGTTACCCGGAGTCCTTTTTTTATGAAAAGGATATGTTATAATATTTTCTAAAATATATAATTTTCCATGAGTTTTAAATTATTAGATATAATGTTTTGAAAGCTTTCCTACGGGGGGATCATGATGATGATTAACTTTGATAAGCTGCATTATTACGGGGAAGTCATTTATGAAAATGATTTGTACAAACACGTTCACTTTCCTGATAACCCTGTATTTTACTGGGCAAATTTTATTTCTTTTAAAAGAATGCCGGAGCTCGATGAATTTAAACAAACGTCATCTTATTTAAAGGAGTTCCACGAAAAAAACGGACAACATCACGTTCAATTTTTCTTCCCGCCAAATCAAAAACCTTTAAACGAAATGATCCGCTTTTTTCACCTTGAGGATTATGAATACGGATTTTCCGAGTTGTATGCTATTAAACCCGGACAATTCCGTGAAATTAAACGAAATGAAGATATTGAAATACAAGCAGTGAATGATGAGAATTTTGAAGATTATTTACAATTAAAATATCAAATGGATAAGAGATTCGGAGAATATTTTGCGGAACAAAATGCGAAGTTACATAAGAAAAATTTTACGGATCCGAAATTCCGGCAAATTCTCGCATATTACAAAGGGGAACCTGCCGGAAGCTTGGATGTCATATTCACTGACTGCAAAAAAATGGTTGAAATTGATTCTTTCCGGGTATTGGACCAGTATCAAAAAAGAGGAGTCGGCTCCCATTTGCAAAAATATGTTATGGATCATTTCCCGGTTGACTGGGTACTTATTTTAGTCGACGGTGAAGATACGCCCAAAGAAATGATTCAGAAACAAAATTATCAGTACTACGGTTTTCAATATGAGGCACGGAAAGTTTATCATAAAATATATCAATATTCACAATTGGAGGTCTAAAGATGGATTTAGGCTTAGTGGGGAAAATTGCCCTCATTACGGGAGGCAGTAAAGGCATAGGCTATCTACGGCTCTTCATTTAGTTCAGGAGGGGCAAAAGTCGCAATTTGTGTGCAGAGCAAAGAAGGTCTGGAAAAAGCACGGCAATACATAAAAGAAAAACATCCGAAGATATACTTACCACCCAAGCAGGTGTTCGAAATGAAGATGATTTCTATAAAGCCGTTAATGAAGTTGTCCGTCATTTCGGTGGTATCGACATACTGTAAATAATGTCGGAAACTCTGCTGCACAGCCGTTTGAAGAAGTCAGCACAAGTTTATGGAAAGAAGAATTGGAATTAAAACTGTTCGGCGCCATCTATTATTCAAAAGCAACCATACCGCATATGCACAAAAGAAACGGCGGAGCAGTTGTGAATTTAACAGCCTCCTTGGCAAAAACCCCGTCTGAATCTTCTCTGCCGACAAATGTCAGCCGTTCAGCAGGAATGGCCATGACAAGATCCTTGAGCATAGATCTAGAACGCAATAACATCCGTGTGAACACAGTGTATTGCTCTTGTCCGCAGTGACCAAATTGAGAAATTGAGGCAACACAAACGGCCGGATTTAACATGGGAAGAGTACTCGGAGGAAGTTGTCAAAGACATTCCGCCCGGACGGATCGGTGACACAGATGAAGCGGCATAAGTGATTACATTCCTCGTGTTCGATGCCGCATCATATGTAACGGGAACATCGGTGAATATTGACTGCGGCAACGCAGGCACATTATAAACACAGGAAAAAAGAGGCACGGAAAATAGAAGAGGAGCAGGATTATATTCCGCTCCTTTTCTATTTTAACAATCTTCTTATTCTGCAGGACACATAATTGAAAAATATTGTTCATAGGATGGACAAGAAGGGGACGTAAAGGAAGAGGCAGGGAGTTATTGTGAACGAACTGAAGAATATAAAACCCGCATTGGTTCATCATTTGGGAATATGGTTATTATTGTTTTCCGGGGCAGTTATCCAGGGATGTGCTATGGGGATCTTTTTATTTCCGCACAATATTCCTTCCGGAGGCGGGGCCGGTCTCGCTATTTTGCTGAATTATTTTACCGGCTTGCCCCTTGGTTTTGCTCTCTGGATTTCAAATGCGTTTTTTTTAATATTTGCCTTAAATTATTTCGGTTTTTCGTGGACGGTAAAAACAATTTTGTCTGTGGCGACTACTTCTTTAACTGTCAATTATATTACAGAAGAAATATTAATACCTGAACCCCCTTTGATACTTGGGATTTTAACAGGGAGTATTTTGTTCGGCACCGGAGTTGGAATCTTGATCCGGACCGGATCGTCAAGCGGTGGAATGGTGATCCCGTCTTTAATGATAGCGTCATTCCGGGGATGGAACCCCGGCAATGTCATTTTTTGGATCAATCTGTTTATTTTTCTGCTTACTTCTATCGTTATTGATTATAAAATCATTATTTATGCTGTCATTTGTCAATTTATTTCCACCCGTGTTATTGATTTCATCAATCAATTAAAAATACCCGCCCATCAGACGTTCGCATTAACCCGGCGAAAAAAATAGGCGGGTAACTATCAAATCTTTATATACGGATAATACAGTTTTTTCTTAAATATTCCATTATTAATTGGACTGATTGTTCAACGGTGGTCCGGTGCGTTTGGATCATGATTTCCGGATTTAACGGAGCTTCATAAGGGGAAGAAATTCCGGTAAAATTTTTTACTTCTCCGTTCCTTGCTTTACCATATAAACCTTTCGGATCACGCCGTTCACATACATGGACAGGACACTGGACATAAATTTCCACGAATTCATTTTCAGCAAACATTTTCCTGACTTGTTCCCGGTCTTCACGAAAAGGGGAAATCAACGCACAGGATACAATCGTTCCACTGTCCACAAACAGCTTTGCTACTTCACCGATCCGCCGGATATTCTCTTTCCGGTCTTCAGCATCAAAGCCTAAATCCTTATTCAAACCGTGCCGGATGTTATCACCGTCCAGCACGTAACTTTTACAGCCGTGTTCAAACAACTTCCGGTCAAGGGCATGGGCAATGGTAGATTTTCCGGATCCTGACAAACCGGTAAACCATAGAACACAACTTTTATGACCGTACTGGCTCCGGCGGTCTTTTTTCGTCACAGAAGCCGGATGCCATATGACATTCGTGCTTTTGACCATTGTTAACCTCCGGCTATTGTGTTTTTAAACCCTGAATCAACACGTCAATGACTTCCGGCCGGCTGAATTCCTCCGGGGGACGGATGCCGGCTTTTAACATTTCCCGCACTTTCGTACCGGAAAAGATCACCCGGTATTCCGCACTGTGCGGACACGTTTTATTTGACGCCATATTTCCGCATTTTTTACAATAAAAGCTGTGTTCAAAGAAAAGAGGCTGAATTCCGAGTTCGTCCGCTGAAAAATTGGCAAAAATCCGCTGGGCATCATACGTACCGTAATAATTTCCGACACCGGCATGATCCCGGCCGACAATAAAATGGGTACATCCGTAATTTTTCCGGACAATCGCATGAAATACCGCTTCCCGGGGACCGGCATAACGCATGGCTGCCGGAAATACTGATAGAAGTACCCGGTTTTTCGGATAATAACGTTCCAATAATACAAGGTAACTTTTCATCCGTACATCTGCAGGAATATCATCCGGTTTTGTTTCGCCGACGAGGGGATGCAGCAATAAACCATCAGTGATTTCAAGAGCAGTTTTTTGAATATATTCATGGGCACGGTGAACCGGATTCCGCGTTTGAAAACCGACGACCGTCTGCCAGCCTGATTTTTTAAAAATGTTTCTGGTTTCGGCAGGATCCAAATAATATTCGGAAAATAAGTGCCTTTCAGGACGTCTGATTAATGTAACCGGTCCGGCAATATAAATTTCCTTCCTTGAAAAAAGCTTTTTTACTCCCGGATGATTCCGGTCGTCTGTCTGATAGACCAGTAATGCTTCTTTTCTTTTATCCGGCTTAAAAATTTCAGTTATTTCCATTTCACCATAAACTGTTCCTTTATAGGTCAGATGAATTTTTTCTCCTGCATTCAGCTTTTTTCTTGTTTTTTCATCAATCGACAAAGTAACGGGTAAGGACCAGGGAAGACCGCTGGCAAGCCTCATATGATGCAATACCGATTCATAATCATTCTTTTCCATAAAACCGGTAAGCGGGCTGTAGGCACCGTTGGCAATCAGCTCCAGATCACTGAGTTCGGCTGAATCCATTTCAACCCGGGGCAACGGTAAATTTTCCGGTTCTCTAAGATTAATGCGGTTAATTAACTTTCCGCCATGGGGTGTATTTGTACTCACCGGCAATCCTCCATTTCTATTACTTATTGAACATGCAAGCCGCATTCCGTTTTTCCCGTACCTGCCCATCTCCCGGACCGCGCATTTTCATTTTCCTTAACGGGCTTCGTGCAAGGAGCACAGCCGACACTCGGATAACCCCGGATAACTAAGGAATGGCAGGGTAAGTTGTTTATTTCCGTATACATTTGAATATCTTCCCGTGACCAGTGAATGAGCGGACAAACTTTGATTTTCCTGAATTTATCGTCTTTGTTAATATACCGGATGTTTTTCCTGAAAGGGGATTGTTCCCTCCGCAATCCCGAAATCCAAGCCGGGTAAGGTTCCAATGCCTTTTTCAGAGGTACAACTTTCCTTAAATAACAACACAAATCCGGATTTTTCTTCCACAACTCATCTCCATACCGCAATGCTTGCGCCTCCGGTGTTAACTGCGGCTCAACCCGTTCAATTTGAAGGCCCGGATACCGTCTCTTTACTTTTTCAATGAGTTCATAGGTTTCTTTAAAGTGAAAACTGGTATCGATAAAAACAATTTTTGCATCTTTTTTAACCTTGCTGATTAAATCAATCAGCACTACACTTTCCGCACCAAAACTGCATGCATAGACAATGTTGTCCCCGTATTCCCGGAAAGCCCATTTGATTACATCAAGATAATCACCGAATTGTTTTATAACAGAAGCGACTTTATCGTTATTCCAGTTTTCATAAGTTAAAAAAGCGGACAATTTGCTTCCTCCTTATATGAATACAATCATTATTTTTTACTGATAATTGATTCATGCGGTCAATATCACCGTAATAAACGAGGGAAAGGAGAGCGCGAATCCAGGCACCATGTCCAAAGAGCAGGACATGATTGTTGAGCTTATATTTTTGAACAAACAATTTAATCCGTTTTTCTAAATTCCGGACTTCCTTACCGAGAACAGATGCGGACGGTTTCGTGAGCCATAATTTTCCTGCAGCTTTCGCAAATTGGGATTTTTCCATTCCTTCAAAAGGGCCGAAACTGAGTTCATTTAACAGCTCATCCACTGCCGGAGTGAACCCGTAAAATTCCGCTGTCTGCCGCGTTCTTGTCAAGGTGCTCGCTAATACGATATCCGGACGGCTGCAGGAATAAATTTTCCGTAAGTTTTGCCTGATTTGTTTTTCTAAATCCTTGGTAATTGCAGTAATCGGGATGTCCTTTAAGCCTTGCAACTTTCCCGCCCGGTTCCATTTAGTTGGCAGATGACGAATGCATGTGATGTTCATGGGGATCCTCCAGAAAAAAAGTTTCGCATCGTAATCCGCGCCGCTCCGTTTCTAATAGCAGTACGTCCGTTAATTTTATGTTTCCCAAGTTAACATTTGCTCCGATTTGATTAATGAAGTACATTTGCTGGTTCGGTTCGGGGGCTTCGAAAATAATTTTTTTCACATCTAAATCTTGCACGATTGTTTGGACTAAAGCCGAGTTAACATTGCCGTTTTGATCGTAAACCCCGGAAGTTCCTGATTCCCGGCCTTCCGTAATGCAATATTTGCTGCCGGCATTCAATAACAGACGGATTTCCCGTTTCCATCTGAAAATATCCATTTCTTTCTGCCGGTCTTTTGAACCGACTTCAGCGAGACAATGAAATTCACCTTTAAACATTTCGATCAATTTCAGCCGCTCTTCCAACGGAATATCGATTGTACCGCTGGAGACTTCGATCCACTCAATTCCAAGCTTGCGCAAAGCTTGTAAATATTCGGGAATTTTATTTTGCTGGTAACATTTTTCAAATAAAGTGCCTCCGAAATAAGGTTTAATTCCGTATGCTTTGTATAAATTTATCTTTTCTTGCAGACGGGGGGTAACGTAAGCCGTTCCGATCCCAAGTTTTGCAAAGTCGATAAAAGCGCTGTAATCTTCCAAAATTTGTTCCAGTTGTCCGATCGGGACGCCCAAGTCAATGACAGAAGTGATACCGTAGTCACGGGAACGTGCCGTTCTTTCCGGAACCGTCAAGAAATCCATGAATGACACCTCACTTTACTAAACATAACGTATTCAAACAATAGGCGAATGTGTATAAAACAGCCCCGGATCCGGAAAAATGGGCGGCTGGCGGATTTTCCGCATAAAAAAATGAGGATGCCGGATAATAAAGATGGATTTATTTTATTGTCAGGAGGCGTTTCTTTGACAAAACAAAAAAATAATCATGGATTAGCAAAACTGGCTATCAGCTCGATTCCGTTAATTCTTGTCCTTGGAAACTCCATGCTGATTCCAGTTTTGCCAAATATAAAATCAGAATTGGCAATCAGTCAATTTCAAACGAGTCTTGTGATCACGGTCTTTTCGGTCTCCGCCGGCATCATGATTCCCGTTCTCGGATATTTGTCCGACAGGTTTTCCCGCAAGGCGGTTGTCATCCCGGCCTTAACACTGTATGGCCTGGGCGGACTGCTTGCCGGCAGTGCAGCTGCATGGTTTTCCAATGCCTATTTATGGCTTTTGACGGGAAGAATTATGCAGGGAATCGGTGCGGCGGGAACAACTTCAATGGCCATGGCACTGGCAGGGGATTTATTCAAGGGCGGTGAACAAAGTAAGGTATTGGGACTCGTCGAAGCTTCGAACGGTTTCGGCAAAGTAATCAGTCCGGTTCTCGGCTCGCTACTTGCATTGATCGTTTGGTACGCAGCTTTTTTTGCCTTTCCTGTCTTCTGCTTTATTTCCATATTGTTAACAATCTTTTTTATAAAAGAAAAAAGAAAAACAAACCGCTCATTACCTGCCGGTAAATATGCAAGAAGTTTATTTTCCGTTTTTAAAACGGAAGGAAAATGGCTGGCCGTCGCGTATTTTTCCGGTGCGGTCTGTCTGTTTACGTTATTCGGGATCCTTTTTTATATATCAGATATTTTAGAAAACAAATACGGGATAAACGGTGTTTGGAAAGGATGTATATTGGCCGTCCCACTTCTTTTTATGACAACATCATCCTATATTACCGGAAGTAAAATTGGAAAAAACTTAAAGCTTATGAAACGAATCATTGTGACGGGACTCTTATTAATGACAATTTCCTTTTTCGTTTTAATATTCTTACATACACTAATCCCGTTTTTTTCAGTTCTAGCTTTATCCAGCATTGGAACAGGACTTGTTCTTCCATGCATCAACAGTTTAATAACGGGAAGTGTTTCTGCGGGCAAAAGGGGATTCGTCACTTCCATTTACAGTTCCGTCCGTTTTTTCGGAACGGCCATCGGGCCCCCGGTATACAGTGCACTTATGGACTGGTCCAGGAACGGCATGTTTTTGACAACTGCCGGACTAACGCTGATTACCGGGATTCTCTGTATATTTTTTATCAAAGTAAAAAACACGGAGGGAGAAAATCGGAAATACCGCAATGATACTTTATTTGAAAAGCTGCAGTTTACTTAATTGATGTACGGAAAAGGGGACGATGAATTTGCAAATTTATTTGTCACCGGAAGTGTTAACCGAACATTTCCACATCTTAAATGTCGTCAACGATGATGAAAAAGCACTGGGCAATGTTGCTTTCCTCTTTACGGAGAAAAAATTGTACATTTATGGGATCCTTGAAGAAGAAGGAGTAACGGAAAGTTTTAAAGCGCTCATTAAACCGTATATAAAAGGGCTGGCTAAGTCAAAGCCAGATCTGGAAGTCTACTCATGTTTATATACCGGATGCAAGAAAATCGTTATAAACGGTGAAGAAAATGAAGAGGAGAAAGAATAATGAACAGCAATAAAAGAAGGGCGTTTCACTGAAAACGCCCGTTTATTTTTTCTCCAGCAGTCGGTCCAAAGACCGGAGAACATCGCCGATTTTTTTGCCGTGAATCACTTCATCCGCATAAATGTCAAATTCAGTCGGTTCCATATTGACAATAACCAGCTTGGCCCCGTTTTGTTTTGCGTATAACGGAAACTGGTTTGCCGGTGAAACGGTTAATGAAGAGCCGAGAACAATGAAAAGATCCGCTTTATTTGTTTCCTTCATAGCAAATTGAAAAGCATCTTCCGGCAGCGGCTCACCAAATAAAACGACATTCGGCCGCAATACGCCCCCGCATTCACAGTAATATTCTTTATTCACATAGCTTTCGCTGTTGTACTCCTTTCCGCATGACTGGCAACGAAGTGTTTGTAAGGTTCCGTGCAGTTCAGCCACACGTTTGCTGCCTGCCAGCTGATGGAATCCGTCCACATTTTGGGTGATGATCGACTTTATAATTCCTTTTTCTTCCCATCTCGCTAAAATATCATGCCCTTCATGGGGACCGTACTCTTTCACCCCGAGTACCCGGTGCCGGTAAAACTCGATAAATTCTTCCACGTTCTCATTCAAAGCTTTTGTTGAAGCCAGCTTGCTCGGATCTTTCTTTTTCCATAATCCTTTATCCGTTGAGCGAAAATCAGGAAGACCGCTTTCCGTTGACATCCCCGCGCCGGTGAAAACAACGGTATATTTCGCCGTTTTGATCCATTCTTTCAACATTTGTACGTCAACATCCTTCCTGCAATACATTGTTCTAAAATCATTATAACATGGTTAAATTTTCCGAAAAACAACGCCCAAATGAAATAATTCTATAAAAGTATTCATTTTCTATTAATTTTGTTAAAGTATATGATAGAGGTTGATATTCCCGGAAAAACAATTATTCTACTATCACAAGGAAGGACAGAATCCAATGTGTCTCATTTTATTTGCTTATGAAATGCACGAACAATATCCGTTAATTATTGCGGCGAATCGGGACGAATATTTTCACCGTCCGACGGCTCGGGCGCATTTTTGGGATGATGAACCGCATATTTTAGCCGGAAGGGATTTGGAAAAAATGGGAACATGGATGGGTGTGACAAAAAGCGGCAGGTTTAGTTTTGTAACCAATTATCGTGACCCTCTTGAAAAAACGGAAGGAAAAAAATCCCGTGGCGAATTGGTCCGGAATGCACTAAACTTTTCCGGCAACTTGGAAGATTTTTTCCGTGATATAAAACAAAACGCGGATCAGTATCCCGGTTTTAATCTGGTCGCCGGAGAGCTCGGGGAAATTTACTATTTTTCCAACCGAGAAGGGGAAATAAAAAAATTAACAAAAGGGATTTACGGATTAAGCAATCATCTGCTGGATACCCCCTGGCCGAAAGTGACAACAGGAAAAAGAGGATTGAAAAAAATTATTGAAGAAAAGCAGCACAATCTAATTGAAAAATTATTTTTGCTGCTTGAAAACCGAGAAGTTTATCCCGATGAAGAATTGCCGGAAACGGGTGTATCTCTTGAAATGGAACGGATGCTTTCCCCGCTTTTTATAACAGGAAAAAATTACGGGACAAGAAGCTCAACTGTGCTCTTAATGACCGAATCCGAAGTACTTTTTACCGAACGGGTAAAACAGCCGGTTCCTGATATAGATAAAAAATATTATTTTCAATATAAACGAAATACGAATCCCAAAGAAAAACAAACGAATTGAATACAACAGATGGAAGGGACATGCGATTCTTCCGCCTTTGTTCATAAGTTGACATCATTGGAATTGTATGCTATTAAAATAATTGCGGTTAGCACTCTTACAAGAAGAGTGCTAAAATTCTTTTTGCAACATGAAATAACAGAAGACAAGGAGGAGCAAAATGGAAAAGAAACAGTTCCAGGCTGAATCGAAGCGCCTGTTGGAAATGATGATCAACTCCATTTACACGAAAAAGGAAGTTTTTTTACGTGAATTGATCTCCAATGCCAGTGATGCCATTGATAAAATTTATTATAAAGCTCTGACCGATGATTCTCTCACGTTCAATAAAGATGATTACTATATTAAATTAATACCGGATAAAGAAAAACGCATGTTAAAAGTAATCGATACTGGAATCGGAATGACAAAGGAAGAGCTTGAAGAAAATCTCGGAACCATTGCGAAAAGCGGATCTCTGTCCTTTAAAAAGGAGCATGAGATCAAAGACGGATACGATATTATCGGCCAATTCGGCGTCGGGTTTTACTCCGCCTTTATGGTCGCCGATACCGTAACGGTGATCAGTAAAGCACTAGGCGCCGATCAGGCATACAAATGGGAGTCGAGCGGAACTGACGGATATACAATTGAACCGTGGGAAAAAGAGGAAACCGGTACGGAAATTATTTTAAAAATTAAAGAAAATACCGAAGACGAATCATACGATGAGTATCTCGAAGAATGGCGCTTAAGGGAAATCATCAAGAAATATTCCGACTTTATCCGTTATCCGATCAAAATGGATGTAACAAAAAGAAAGCCAAAAGACGAAGACAGCAACGAGTTCATGGAATATAAAGAAGAAGAAATCATCAACAGCATGGTTCCGATTTGGAAAAAGAATAAAAACGAACTGAAAGAAGAGGACTATATTAACTTTTATAAAGAAAAACGATATGGCTTTGATGAACCATTAAAATATGTCCATATCACCGTTGATGGAACCATCCGCTACAATGCAATTTTGTATATTCCGGAGCAGGCACCGTTCGATTTTTATACTCCGGAGTATGAAAAAGGGCTTGAATTGTATTCCAACGGGGTTTTAATCATGAAAAAATGTGCCGATCTGCTGCCGGATTACTTCAGTTTTGTCAAAGGGTTGGTCGATTCAGAAGACCTTTCCCTCAATATTTCACGTGAGATGCTGCAGCACGACCGGCAATTGAAAGTGATTGCGCGAAACATTAAGAGCAAAATTAAACGGGAACTGGAAAGAATGTTAAAAAATGAACGGGAAAAATATGAAAAATTTTATAAAACTTTCGGCCGGCAATTAAAGTTTGGCGTTTACAGCGACTTTGGCGCTAATAAAGATGTACTGCAGGATTTGCTCATGTTTTATTCCTCCAAAGAGAAAAAACTGGTCACCTTGGATGAATACGTTTCCCGCATGCCGGATAATCAAAAATACATTTATTACGCTACCGGAGATTCCATTGAACGGATTGAAAAATTACCGCAAACGGAACTGGTGGCCGATAAAGGCTATGAAATTCTTTACTTCACAGAAGATGTGGATGAATTTGCCATAAAAATGCTGAGAACATACAAAGACAAAGAATTCCGATCGGTATCCGACAGCGATCTCGGTATTGACTCATCTTCAAAAGAAGAGGAGAAAAAAGAAGCAGAGGAAAAAGAACACAAAGAATTGTTTGACTTTATGGGCAATGTACTAAAGGAAGAAGTGAAAAAAGTAAAAGCGTCAAACCGCTTAAAAACACATCCGGTTTGTCTCTCCACCGAGGGAGATATTACCATTGAGATGGAGAAGGTTTTAAATTCCATGCCGAATCCGGGCGGGCAGAAAGTGAAAGCGGAAAAAGTATTGGAAATTAACACCAATCATGATGTTTTCAAAGCATTGCAAAATGCTTTTGAAAACGATAAAGAAAAATTAAAACTGTATACGAAACTGCTGTACAATCAGGCATTGTTAATCGAAGGATTGCCGATTGAAGATCCGGTTGAATTTACCAATGATATGTGCAAAATTATGGTGTGACTTATCAGAGAGCTGTCAATCCGACAGCTCTTTTTTGAATTTCCGGAACATCCTGGTCAACAATTCATTCTGAAATATGAGCAATCATGAACTTTCTATGTTAGGATGGATATGAAACGGTTGAAACTACATATACACCGTACGAATATTGTTTTTGTGATCAATACCAGATTTTGTAATATTCATATTTTCCCGGTGTTAGCGTGTAATGCCGGAATTGTTTCGTAAAAGGATGAAATATTGATACAACTACAGAACCTGTTATACAGTATATCAATTTGGATGATAGTGGGGTTCAATAATATTATTCTGGCTTAAATAAATGTCTAGTAAAGAAATATTTTTTAACGTGTTTAACTGCTTAGCACTTAATATATTAATATAATTTTTCGCATCTTTTACAAATAACGGACTTTTGTTCAGATCAAAACTGAATTGTGCATAAGAGGAAGCGTAATCCGAACTTACCAAAATATTCACCCCGGTCATTTTGATAAGTATATAGGCATTTTATTCAATCTTTCCAAAGAAGTGATAAATAAAAATTATTATAAATTTCTCCATAGTTATTTCCCCCTTATTCATTCTTAAAAAAGAGCTGTCAAAAGTCAGAGATCTGACTTATGGCAGCTCTTTTTCATGAATTCCGATCGTTATTTGTCAATGTAATAACTTTTGTATATTCTCCCTTTTTTACTTCTTCTGCAGATGCATTCTGTTCCAATTCCTTATCATCATCAATTCCCGGTGCTATGGAAGGTTGGATATCACTTTTTCGCTTTTTCATATTCCTTCACCCCGTTAATAAATATCAGTTCTGTTTATTGTCATTTTCCAGTAATGACTGTACTGCAATTTCATACGCATCCAGCAAGGCTTCGCTGATTTCGTGGCTGTCCACTGGCAATAAATATTGTCCGTCTTCATCTTCTTCAATTTTCATTAAAATGATCCCGTCATCATTGCGGATCAAAGCATAACTTTCTTCAGCAACATCAAATAAAGCTTTTACCACAAAGTTGCTTTCCTTTTTCATCAATGACAGTCATTTGTTCAAGATTTTCTTTAGTCATTCTCATCCTCCGAATGAGTTATTCAAATACAGTTTGTCCAAAAAAATGCGGAACAAATTTGTCAAGATCTGCATTTAACGTTAAAAAAGAGAAAAGCATAGCATTATGTATTTTTCTTCATATAATTTGTCGGTGTCAACCCTGTATATTTCTTAAACACTTTACTGAAGTAATTCAAATCGTTAAAACCAACCATAAATGCAACGTCTGTTACGGATATATTTCCTTTTTTTAAAAATACTTTTGCTTCTTCAATCCGTTTTTTGTTAATAAAATTAGTTAAACTTAAACCTGTTTCTTTTTTAAATACACGTGATAAATGAGACGGATTAACAAAAATTTCCTCCGCGATTTTTTTGAGGGAAAGGTGCTGATCCAAATTGAACAAAATATAATTCACCGTTTTTTTTACAACCGGGCTGTAATTACGGGTAGAGTAGGTACGTACAAGATCACAATATTCATTCACCATCAAAATGACCAGCTTTTTCAAATCAGGCATATTCATAGTCCGTTCAATTAAAATCGCAAAACGTTCAGATATACTATGCAAATAGACCGGATGAACACCACCTCGTTCTGCTCCAATCCGTGACATTGTGTTGAGTGTGATTACGATATTTTTCGCTGCCCGGATCGGACTTCCGGGAACACGCTCGAAGAATTCAGATATATCCGTTGAATTAATAAGCCGGTTAACGGTTTTTTTGTCTCCTTTGGCTATGGCATTCATTAATTGATTTTGTTGTTCGTACCTTTTCTCAATAAGTGTTTGTTTTTCAGCTGCGGTAAATTTTATCTGTTCTTTGTTGAGAACGGGTTTTGCCGCCTGGGAGGCGATCATTTGTGCAGAAACAGACTCATGTCTGGATAATTGCAAAAGCAATTCTCCTAAATGTTTAAATTCAACTTCACTGAAAACCGGCAGGGAATGAAAAAATTGATTTAATTGTTTACGTTCACTAATAGAAATTTTATTTTGGAAAATAATATCTTTTGTAAGATCAATGATGGATGAATGGGAAATAAACGGACCGGCAACGAGACAACCGTAATATTTTCCATGTTTCCGAATACCGCAAGCAATAAATTCAAGTCCGAAACGGTTTGTATAGTGGTAATAGCAATCATCTCCGGAAGCACCTAATATACCGTTGATTTCCCGGAGATCTCTAGATTCTTGATTGATCAGTTCTGGAACCGTATTATTTACAATTTGATATATGCATTTGGCGTTTTGATCAACAAGGCGGATATCTATATTTGCTACGGAATAAATCCACTGACAAATTTTTATTTGATCCTGGTAGAATTGATGACCATTCAAAGTATTTCTTGCACTCCTTTGTTCATTTATTAACATGCAATATTTTTATGAATAAAGTAAAAATATTACCAGTAATGGGGCAGATACTATTTTATAATAAAACCATGAGAAAGAAAACGCTTTACAAATAGGAGGTTATGATATGCTTTATCCAATTGCTACTGAAAGCCGTACCGTACTGGATTTAAACGGAATTTGGAAATTTATGATCGATAAAGAAACCGAAGAAATTGACGTAACACAACCGTTGCCGACAAAAGACGTAATTGCGGTTCCGGCATCATTCAATGATCAGGCCTTGCTTCAGGAAATCCGCGAACATTGCGGTTATGTCTGGTATGAAAAAGAATTTACCATCCCGAATGTTTTACGTGACCAACGAATTGTTTTACGATTCGGTTCAGCTACACATGAAGCATGGGTGTATGTCAATGGACAATTTGCCGTTCATCATAAAGGCGGGTTTACACCGTTTGAAACTGAAATTAACGAATATCTGGTACCGGGAACAAACCGGGTAACCGTCCGCATCAGCAATATTTTAGATCACACAACATTACCAGTCGGGAACTACAGTGAGGAAAGGGATGAAAACGGCCGGATCATCCGGAAAGTTGACGAAAACTTTGACTTTTTCAACTATGCAGGATTGCATCGACCGGTGAAAATCTATACAACACCGCGTAATTATATCAAAGATATTGTGATCGTGCCTAATGTTAATTTGACAGGCAAAAAGGCCAATGTACAAGTAAAAACGAAAACATCCGGTGAATTTGATGAAGTACGGGTAACGATTCTTGATGAGGAAAAAAATATCGTTGCCGAAGCCACCGGAAGTGATATCAATGTTACGATTGACAACGTTAACCTATGGCAACCGTTAAACGCATACTTGTATACAGCAAAGGTGGAAGGTTTAAAAAACGGGAAAGTGGAAGACGTATATGAAGAACCGTTCGGCATCCGCAGCGTAGAAGTAAAAGACGGAAAGTTCCTGATCAACGGGGAACCGTTTTACTTCAAAGGATTTGGTAAACACGAAGATACGTACGTTAACGGACGCGGTTTAAATGAAGCTTATAATGTTCTGGATATTAACCTGATGAAAAAAATGGGAGCGAACTCTTTCCGTACATCCCACTATCCGTATTCGGAAGAAATGATGCGACTATGTGACCGTGAGGGGATTGTTGTCATCGATGAAACACCGGCTGTCGGTTTAATGATGTCCTTTAATTTTGATGTATCCCAATTGGACAAAGAAGAATTCACGGATGACACATGGAAAATTTTAAATACGAAACAAGCCCATGAACAAGTGATCCGCGAATTAATTGCCAGGGATAAAAACCATGCCTGCGTCGTCATGTGGTCTATTTCCAATGAAGCTGCAACATATTCAAACGGTGCTCGGGAATATTTTGAACCGTTGTTTAATCTCGCCAGGGAACTGGATCCGCAAAAACGGCCTTTAACAAATGTAAGTATTATGATGGCAAAACCCAATACGGATAAATGTGCCGATTTATATGATGTAATCTGTCTGAACCGTTACTACGGATGGTATGTGCAAACAGGCGACTTGAAAACGGCGGAAGAAAAAACAAGGGAAGAGTTACTTGCCTGGCAGGAAAAATATCCGGAAAAGCCGATCATGTATACAGAATACGGTGCCGATACCGTTGCCGGTATGCATAGTATGTTCGGCGAACCGTTCTCTGAAGAATTCCAGGAAGATTATTACCGGATGAACAGCAAAGTATTCGATGAAATTAAAAACTTTATCGGCGAGCAATTATGGAATTTTGCTGACTTCCAAACCAAATTTGGCATTATGCGCGTACAAGGGAACAAAAAAGGTGTCTTTAACCGTGCCAGAGAGCCGAAATTGGTTGTCCGCTACTTAAGAGAACGCTGGAATAATATCCCTGACTTCGGTTATAAAAAATAATGTTCATGAACAGTTATATAAGCAGGAGAAATCTGTAATGATTTCTCCTGCTTTTTTCATCCAAGATTGATCTATACTGGTATCACTAAACTTTTAACCTGTTTTTTAAAAAATAGTTATAAGTTTAGCAGAACTTTATACGTTTGTCCACACAACAAATAAACAACGGAATATAGTGTACTAACAAAACAAAAGGAGGGATAAAAAAATGAGCGAAAAGAAAAATAATACCCCCGTAAATGGACCGGGAAATAACACAGGTAATAACAGTGTTTTAAGTAATAATGCAGTGGTGGGTGAAAATGACCTTTTCAGCCATAACAAAAAACATGAACAAAAAGCAAAATCCGAACACAAAACAGATGTGAAAAACAAGCATGAAAATGAATTAGAAAATGAAAGCGAAATCAAATTAAAGGATAAAAACCACAACTTCGCTAAAGCAGCTCTATATCACAGCGGAAACGCAAAAGTCGATGTGGATGTAGACGTAAAAGTAGATACGGATGCAAAATCAAGAGTGCGCTCGAAAACAGATACAGATGCAGAAGCAAGACAACATCAAGCACAAGGAGAGGACCAGGATCAGAATAAACGCAATAATAAAAAAAGACCAATGTAAATATTTCTGAACAATAAACGGGTGTCATGAAATCATGTATGACACCCTTTTTCAGTCAGGAGGGAAAAAATGACAACAGGCGCGGAGAATCAAATACGGGCACTTGTACAAGAAAGCGGAAATTCGGATGTAGATGTTAATGTATATGTTGATATTGATACAAAATCAATTGCGTACGCTATACTATGCGCAATGTATGCCAAAGGAGAATTATCAGAAATCGCCTTGGAAAAAGCAATCAAAAAATTAAATCAATATTTAAACCGGAATCAAAAAGATACCAAAACTGCTAAAAATGCGTGCAATGTAAAACCGTTTTCAAATTGTTTCAAAGAAAATAACCGGAGAAAGCCTTGGATTTAACCGGCTTTCTCCGGTTATCTTTTTATATGGAATAGATCCGTAAGCATTAGATCGTAAGGAAGGGCAATAACGAATAATCAAAAAATCATTTTCTAGTTTACATAATACAGATTATAGGAAGTAGAATAAAAAAAGATAAATTTTGTCTCATTGATGAAGTAATCTCAATATTTTGAGACAAAAGAAGTTGATACAAAAATCTTTGATCATTTCACTTAATAAGCATTTTCTGATTACGGTAATTAAAAAGGATCTCTGGTTTTGAAATTAAACAAAATTTGTTAC
>CALGYZ010000049.1 GCA_937934645.1 uncultured Bacillaceae bacterium
AGAAGCCCCCACTTCAAGCAACCTGCAAGGGTGGTAAGTGGAGGGTAGTTCACTTCACGAAAAAATCCCTACAGCCAATATTGATTGACTGTAAGGTTTTAAAAACGTCTCAAGAGGTGCTTGATCAAATCATATGTGTACAAACGATCAATTGAAGGTGTAAATTAAGACGTCACCACGACGCCCTGCCTTTCATAACTTTGCCGGTGATTGTGACACCATTGTCTATTTCCATAATATTCAATTCTACCTGTTCCCCAACATAGACAGGCGATTGGAATTGCAAATTGAATTCAGCTGGAAATTGCATGATTTCTAATTCATTGGCTAAAATGCCCCATACTTTCGCCAAAGATAGCATCCCATGGGCCATTTTTCCCGAAAAGCCGTGAGCCTTGGCATATTCATTGTCAAGATGAATCGGATTATAATCTTCTGACAACTCTGCATAACCTTCGATATCCTTTTCTGTCACTTCAAACTGTATTTTTTTCAATTACACCACCTGCTATCAAATGAGAGATTCCGTTAAAACAGAGATGATTCTGCTGATCAAATATTTCCAATTCCTGAAGAATAAATAGTTTATTATGACGAAATGAATGCTTTGATATTTTAACGGTACCGGTATAAATTTCATCCGCATACATGATTCTGTACAGCCGGCATTCCTGTTTCCTGAGAATGACCGGTTCGGAAAGCTTCCAAGGTAATTTAATGTGGCGGTAGGCAATCATCGCCATCGCCGGTGGCACAGGTATCCCTTTATACCCCTGCTCCAATGCCGCTTCCATATTGCGAAAGATTGGATTTTTCACTCCGGCTAATTCGGTATAATGAAGAACTTCTTCTTTTGTAAAACAAACTGCATAACTCTCCGATTTCAATTCATCACCTCATTTATTTAAGAGGTACTTTGATATAATATGTCCCTGTTCTTCTATGCCAACCATTTGGCCGCTCGGTGGACATAGTTCATTCCTGTTCTCCAATTGCTTCAAACAACATTGCCACCCCTACGCCTCCGCCACTGCCGATAGCAGCAACGACATATCTAGTCCTTGGATGCCGTTGAACTTCATAAAATAATCTTGTTACTAAAACCGCACCCGATGCACCATATGGGTGGCCGATCACAAGTGCACCACCATGAACATTTATTTTTTCCAATGGAATCGACAGCTCCTGAGTACAAGCAACAACTTTGGACGCAAACGCTTCATTTATTTCAATAAGATCAATATCATCAATCGTCAAAGCATTTCGTTCAAGCAATTCTTTGATCGCAGGCACCGGAGCAAATCCAGGGTAAAAAGGATGCACACCCGACACCTGGCTGTCGACATAACGAAGCAGAGGTTTATATCCAAGTTTTTCTGCCAGACCAGCTTCCATGACAAGAACTGCACTTGCACCATCATGAATTCCGCAGCTATTTGCCGCTGTTACCGTTCCATTTTTCACAAAAACGGGATTCGCCCGTTTCACTATCTTCTCCATATTACGTTTACGCTGCCATATTTCATCGCATTCCAAGCCGTCTATAGGAAAGATTTCCTCATCATAGATTCCATTGCTGTTAGCATTCCGGCTTCGCGTCCAGCTTAACAAAACATACTCATCCTGCATTTTTCTTGTAATGCCAAACTTCTCAGCTACATATTCCGCAGCCACTCCCATATCCGGATCCCCGATTCTCTCTGGTGAAAACCGGGCACGCTTCGGGAAGGGAGAGGTGCTGACGCTTTCAACTCCTCCTGCCATATAGCACGATCCTGCACCTGCACGAACAAAAAGGCAAGCCATGCGAATGGCCTCAAGTCCTGCAGAACACTGACGGTCAATAGTGATTCCGGGCACGGAGAAGGGAAGTCCTGCCTCTAAAGCTGATAAACGTGCGATATTGCCTCCAGGACCAATAACATTGCCAAGTATGACGTCATTAATCTTCTCCTCGATTCCCTTGGCTAAAAAAGAAAGAAGCGGCGCCGCTAATTGATGTGCCTGCAGATGGCATAAAGCCCCGTTTTTGCGGGCAATCGGAGTTCTTTTCGCTGCAACGATTACTGCATCTCTCATGTCATCATTCTCCTTTCGCACCTACATCCCTTTACCGCAGCAGCTCATCCTTTCTATCATGAGGTGTTTACAATCATTAATCGAAGTGGCATTCACCAGTCTTTTCTCCACCAACCTCAGAAGCTCTCCACGGGCGATTTTCCCGCTGGTAGTCATAGGCATTTCTTCTATAAAACACCATTTGCGCGGCACTTTATATGAAGCCAAATGCTTTTTGCAATACCGCTTTAATTCCAGTTTAGATACATCTCCCTGTATAATACCTACTGCAATTTGCCCCCAATACGGATCGCTTAATCCAACCACAGCCGCTTTTTCCACTTCCGGATGCTTCGTCAAAACAGCTTCGATTTCCTCAGGGAAAAGATTTATACCACCATACAAAATCATATTATTCTCCCGGCCTGCGACATAGAGATAACCTTCCTCATCGATCCATCCCATATCATTGACCGTCACCCAACCTTGTTCATCTGCAATTGATTTCGCGTATCCACCCGGTTCTGTGATATAACCAATAAATGTCATAGGGCTGCGTACATAGATTTTCCCGATTTCTCCGACACCGGCAATTTCTCCATTATGGCGGCGAATCTGAACCTTCACATTATGAAACGGCCTGCCAACAGAATCCGGCTTTCTTTCATTATTAGAAAATGAAACAAAACTAAGCTCACCCGCACCATAAAACTCAAACAATATCAGGTTTGGAAACATTGAGCGAATTCTATTTCTCGTATGTACCTCTAATTTCGCCCCAGAAGAAATTAATTTCAACGGTTGCTTCACCGATGTGTTTTTTTTAAGAAGCGCCTCAGCCATCGTCGGAACAATATACACTACTGAAACCGGATGATCCCTGATAACTGAAAACATTTTTTCAGGGGAAAATTTGTCCAATACATACACGGTTCCACCGATAAACAAAGTACTCATCGCTCCAAATAACGAATGGGAATGAAAAAGCGGACCGGGAATCAGCACGTGGTCGTTTTCCTTGATGCCAAATTCACGGCGAGTGCACACAAAACTTTCTATCCAAGACAAGTGCGAACGGATAAAAGCTTTTGGCGAACCGGTTGAGCCTGATGTAAACCCAAGATAAAACGGAAGAGAATCGTCTAAATCCGGAAAGTTTTTCTTTGTCGGCATTTCCGCAATTTTTTCTTTGCATTCTTTCCAAATCAACACATTCTGATTAAACCCTATTTCTTTTGAAAAAAGATTTGTTGTAGTAATGATGAAATCAGGTTGGGCAAGTTCAATACGTTTTTGCAGTTCTTCTTTCTTCCACTTTAAATCAAGGGGAACTGCCTTCCATCCGGCAGCAGCTGCCCCTGCAAAAACCTGCAAAAACGGAATTCCATTCGGCAAATGGATGCCAACTGTTTTATGATGGGAATCCATTGCCTGAAACCATGTGGCCGTTTTCCGTACCGCTTTATCCCATTCACGGTATGTTAAAACTCCATCTTTCGTTATTAGTGCAGCTTTATTGGGAAAAAGCTTTGCATGCTTTGAATAGGGAGAAGTAATCACACCTTATCCCTCCCTTACTTGTGCTGTAGACGGTTTAACAAAGTTTTGGGCAATAGTCGGGTATTTCTGTAATTTGTAAACAAGGATTGAAGCAATAATTGCTTTCATGAAATCTCCTGGAATATAAACAAGACTCAATTTAATCGTTTCAAGTATTGGAAGATTCATTACAAAAGCCTGCACAGGAATACCTGTTAAATAGACAGAAAAAACGCCAACCGTTAAATTTGTTGCGATAATATGTTTAAATTTCAACGTTTGAATTTTAGAAAAAATAAGGCCGATGCTAAAAGCAGCAATTACATATCCTATTAAATAGCCGCCACTCGGACCGAAAAAGACCCCAATTCCACCGCGTCCACCGGGTAAAAGCGGCATTCCTGCAGCTACGATCAATAAAAAGACAATGATGCTCAACGCACCAAGCCGAGCACCGAGTATACCTCCTGCCAAAATCACACCTAACGTTTGTAAAGTAATTGGTACAGGAGTGAACCCCAATGTAATAGGTGGAAGCAATCCCAAAATTCCCATGATTGCCGCAAACAATGCAACATAAGTAATCTCTTTAATTTTCATTCTTACATCCCCTTTAGTAAACCAAAATATAAAGTGGGTTGACATAAATATACCTCGTCATCTACATTTATGTCAACCTATTTTGAATTAAGTTTACTATTTTAGAGCAAAAGTTTTTTTGAGGGAATTTAAGTATTCCTCATCACGTAAAGAGAGCTGAATATTTACCATCTTTTTAGCGGTATCGATTTTATTCGCCATTTATTCGACAGGTGGG
>CALGYZ010000050.1 GCA_937934645.1 uncultured Bacillaceae bacterium
CATCTTCCAGCATTGTACCGCGGTCGCCATACTGTTCCCTTGCCTGTTCGAGTTGACGGATGGCTTGTTCCAAAACCGCGGGATTTTGCTGGTCATAGGCGTTTTCCAACTTTTCCATTACATCCCGGATTATATTGATCATTTCATTTTCCATCGCACATCGTTCCTTTCTCTCAAATTTTCCTTAATAGGCTTACCAAATCATCCCTTCCTATGCATTTTCAATTTAAGGGGTTTTTCATATGATGTTACAATAGGGAAAAACGTTTTGTTTGTGTATTTGTGGCTCCGTTGGTAAATTACTATTAACGATGAATGGAGAGGAAGGGAAGACATTGGAATTAGGAATCACGACATTTGCAGAAACAACCCCGGATTTGAAAACCGGGAAAATAAAAAGTCATGCGGAAAGAATCCGGGAAATAGTTGAAGAAATTATACTGGCGGATGAAGTGGGATTGGATGTATTCGGTGTCGGTGAACACCACCGGAACGATTATGCTGCTTCGTCTCCCCAGATTATTCTAGCGGCAGCTGCTTCCCGTACAAAAAGGATCAGACTGACGAGCGCGGTCACCGTTTTGTCCTCCGATGATCCGGTCCGTGTTTTTCAGGATTTCTCCACGTTGGATGCCATATCCGGCGGACGGGCGGAAATTATGGTCGGTCGCGGTTCGTTTATCGAGTCTTTTCCGTTATTTGGATATGATTTAAAGGATTATAATGAATTGTTTGAAGAAAAATTAGATTTGTTATTAAAAATACGTGAATCGGAAGTGATCACCTGGAAAGGTAAATTCCGTGCGTCGATCGAAAACCGCGGCGTATATCCGCGTCCTGTACAAAATCCCTTGCCGGTATGGATCGGCAGCGGCGGTACCCCTGAGTCCGTAATCCGGGCAGGAAGGCTCGGCCTTCCGCTTGTACTGGCAATCATCGGCGGCAGTCCGCTGCATTTTGCACCGCTCGTGAAATTATATAAACGGACATTAAAACAACATGGTCACAACCCGGATGAATTTATCGTTGCCTCCCATTCCCATGGTTTTGTTGCGGAAAGCGACGAAATTGCAGCGGAAAAGTTTTTCCCGCCGACCCAATATGCGATGAATGTTCTGGGCAGGGAGCGCGGCTGGCCACCATATACGAAAGACACCTTTGATGCAGCCAGGAGTTTGGAGGGAGCGCTTTATTGCGGCAGTCCGGAAACCGTTGCCCGGAAAATCATTTACTTAAATAAAAAAGTCGGTATTGACCGGTTCATGCTTCATGTTCCGGTTGGTTCCATGCCCCATGAAGATGTGATGAGATCCATTGAATGGTTTGGAAAAGAAGTTGCCCCGATTGTAAAAAATGCGTTAAAAGACGATAATAAAGATGGACCGGAAGATAACAGAAATGAGTAGATTTTACATGAACCGTAAAACGCCTGTCGTAAAGACAGGCGTACTTTTTTCACTCCTGATTGAACTTTTCATTCATAGCTTACCGTTTTTGCCGTATCTGGCCAGACCATCCCGGGATTCTTTTTTCTCGAAAGTGCCGTTTTTTCCTAATATATCCTTCTTTTTACGTACCTTTACATGATTCCTGTTTCCCGATATTCTAATTAGTAGAATGCTTTTTTACTAACGGTCGCAAGCGTTTGATCCCGATAATATAGATATGATTTATAGATTCCGGTGATTCGGATAGATCTCTATTTTGGCGTAGAAGTGGCCATTTTTCCGGTGAAATTTAAACATTAAAAGATTACCAGGTGAGAGGAGAAACTTGTATGAAATTTTTCCATACAGCCGACTGGCATCTGGGAAAGCTAGTCCAGGGCGTTTCCATGACGGAAGACCAGCGATATATATTAAACCAATTTATTAAAGATATTGAAGAAGAACAGCCGGATGCTGTAATTATTGCCGGGGATTTATATGACCGGGCGGTGCCGTCTTCGGAAGCGGTCGATTTGTTAGACGAAGTTTTGGAGCGGATTGTCCTGAAATTAAAAACACCGGTGGTGGCCGTTGCCGGAAACCATGACAGTCCGAGCCGGTTGGATTTTGCCAGCAATTTGCTGAAGAAAAACGGTTGTTTTATCTACGGCCAGCTCAAGCTGCCCCTTGAACCCGTTATTTTGCATGATGTATTTGGCGAAGTGCATTTTCATCCCGTGCCGTATACCGATCCTGCGGTGGTCCGGAGTCTTTTTCAGGATGATGAAATCCGGACCCATCAGGATGCGATGGAAAAAATCATTGAACATATTGAAGAAAACATGAAAAAGGATGTCCGGCATGTGTTTATCGGTCATGCATTTGTTACACCGTACGGGGAAGAAGGGGAAAATACGAGCGAATCCGAACGGCCGCTTGCCATCGGCGGCGCAGAATACGTGAGTGCCAGGCTGTTTGAAAAATTTCATTATACAGCCTTGGGACATTTACATCAATCGCATGATGTGTTAAATGAAAACATTCGTTACGCCGGTTCGCCGTTAAAATACTCCATTTCCGAGGAACATCATAAGAAAGGGTATTATATTGTGGAGATGGACGGAGACGGGCGGACGAAAGTAGAAAAGCGCCAGTTAATTCCGGCCCGGGACTTGCGGACAGTCAGCGGAAAAATGGATGATATTTTGCGGCATGAACGGAATGAAGATTATGTGTTTGTCCGTCTGCTGGATGAAACGCCGGTTTTATCACCGATGGAAAAAATCCGGACGGTTTATCCGAACGCGATGGCCGTGACGCGGGAAATTTCCCCTGCTGAACGGCAACAGATGTTTATTACCGGGGGCCGGAGCCGCACGGAAATGGATGATTTGTCTTTATTCCGTGCTTTTTACAGGGAAATAAAAAATGAAGAAGTGCCGGAAGAAATGGAAGCCATTTTTAAAGAAGTGTTGGAAGACGTGCTGAAAGAAGGGGAAGAACAGATCCGGGAACGAGCATCTATAAAAAAGTGAGGAGGTACATACATGCGCCCGATTAAGCTTGTGATGACTGCATTTGGACCGTATAAAGACCGGGAAGTCATTGACTTTACAGAATTAAAAGATCATCGTCTGTTCGTCATTTCCGGAAAAACGGGAGCAGGAAAAACAACGATTTTTGATGCTATTTGTTTTGCTTTGTACGGCTCGGCGAGCGGAGAAGACCGCAATGACCCTAAACATCTCCGCAGTGATTTTGCCGATGATGATGTATATACGTCCGTCGAATTGATTTTTGAATTACGGGACCGCCTTTACCGGATTAAACGCCAGCAACCCCATATCAAAGAGGGAAACAAAACCCCGACCGGTGACCGCTATGAGTTTTATGAAATCGTCGGTGAACATGAAATTCCTTGTGTCGAGCGGCAAATTGTTTCCGAAATCAATAAAAAAGTGGAAGAATTAATCGGATTAACGCGGGAGCAATTCATTCAAATTGTTATGCTGCCCCAGGGTGAGTTCCAAAAGTTTTTGACATCGAAAACGGAAAATAAAGAAGAAATATTAAGAAGGATCTTTAAAACTGAACGGTATACATTCATTACGCAAAAATTAAAAGAGAAAAAACAGCTCGCCGAAGAAGATTATAAGCAGGAAAAACAAATTCGTGACCGCTATATTGCCGATATTCAGGCTGCGGTTCCAGAAAGGGATTCCGTCTTATTTGAAAGGCTGAAAGAAGAAAACTATAATCCGTACCAAATTATCGAAGGTCTTGAAGAAGAAGCCCTGTTTTACCGGCAGCAGATCGACGGGCTTACCCGGAAGGAGAAAGAAGCCGAAGCGGCGTATAACAAAAAGCTGGAAGAGTTTCATAAAGCGAATAGTCTGAACCAAAAGTTTAATGAACTGGAACAGAAAGAAAAACAACTGGAAGAATTAAAGGAAAAAGAACAAGCCATTAAAGAAAAAGAGCAGCAATTGCAATTGGCGAAAAAAGCAGGAAAAGTAGAATCCTATGAGGTGCAGGTGAATCATTTCCGGCAGGAGACAAAAGAAAAAGAAATGCAGCTCCGTTCTGCAGAAAATACATACAATGAATGCCTCCAATCGCTGAAAAAGGCGGAAAAAACGTATGAGCGAGAAAAAGCGAAAGAGCCAGAACGTGAAAAGTTAAAAAAGCAGCTGGATAAATACAAGGAATGGCTTCCCGATGTAAAGAAAGTAAACGAAAAGAAAACACAATTGGCGGCAATGAAAATCGGACTGGGCAAACAAAAAGTAGAAGCTGGCCGGTTAGAAACAGAGCTGAAAGAGAAAAAAGAGCTGAAAAATACATTAAACGAACGAATAAAAGCGGCCGAAGCAAAGGTAAGCACCCTTCCGGAACAGATGGAAAGACTTATGGAATTACGGGAACAATACAAAGCCGTCTTTAAATATATCAAGTTAAAGAACGAAGTGGGACAAATGCAGTCCAAGCTGAAAACAATGGAAGCGGAATATATCAGGGCCAGGAAAGAATATGAAAAAACGGAATCATTGTGGCTCGACGGACAGGCAAGCCGTCTTGCCGCCCACTTGCATGACGGGGAACCGTGCCCTGTTTGCGGCAGTAAAGAACATCCGGCAAAAGCAACCGGAAAAATGAACGCACCTTCCAGGGAAGAGCTTGAACGGGTGAAAAAGGCATTTCAGGATCTTGATCTGGCATACAGCAGATTAAAGGCAATTTGGCAAGATAAGAAAGAAGAGCTGGAACAAGAGGCTGCCGTCATTTCCAGGTATCAGCTTCCCCTTGAACAAATTGATCAAGAATTGCAAAACATTGAGGAAGAAGGGAAACGTTTAAACCGGGAAACGAAACAACTGCAAAAGGAAAAAAAGCAGCTTACTGGTTTGAAGAACGATGACGAAAAACTGGAAAAAGCTTTGGCAAAATTGGAACATGATTGGGAAACAAAAAGGAATGCATACCAGGAACTGTTGACAAAGTATAAAGCGGAAAAAGCAGTGTATGAACATGAACTATCCCGCATTCCGGAGACATACCGGACACTTTCCAGACTTGAAGAAGAAATTTCGACAGCAGAACAGCAGATTAAAGAATTGGAAGATGCATGGAATACCGCCCAAAAACAATTAGAAGAAGCAAAACAAAAGACAACAAGTGCACAAGCCAATGTGGAGAGCTTGCGGAAGCAACGGGAAGAAAGTGAAAAGAACCGAATCAAAGCAGAACAGGAATTTATTGCTGCAGTCAATGGGGCAGGCTTCCCCGATGAAGAAAGTTACCGGGCGGCGAAATTACCGGAAGAGCAGAAGGAACTGCTGGAAACTCAGATTCATACGTATTATCAAAACATGAGAGCCCTTGAAATACAGGTTGCTGAATACCGGCAAGATTTGGCCGGACAAACAAAGGCAGATTTGGAAAAATTAAAAGAGGAAGCCGGTCAATTGAAAGAAGCCTATGAACGGATACATGAACAATTATTAAAGTCAAAACAATATTTGGAAGCGATCAACCGGTATAAAGAAAATATTATTCAATCCAATGAAAAACTGCAGAAATACGAACACCGTTTGAATATCGTGACAGAATTGTACGACATGATCAGGGGACAAAATGAGAAGAGACTTTCGTTTGAGCGCTATTTACAAATAGAATTTTTGGAGAAAATTCTTATTTCTGCAAATGAGCGCCTGCAGAAACTGTCAAACGGCCAGTATTTGCTGAAGCGGAGTGAGCGCCAGGAAGCACGGGGAAAACAGAGCGGACTTGGCTTGGATGTGTATGATGCGATTACGGGACAAACCCGGGATGTAAAAACATTATCCGGCGGTGAGAAGTTTAATGCTTCTTTATCCCTTGCCCTGGGAATGACGGATGTCATTCAAAGTTACCAGGGAGGCGTATCAATCGAAACAATGTTCATTGATGAAGGATTCGGTTCTTTGGATGACGAAGCTCTTACTAAAGCGGTCGATACACTTATCGATTTGCAGAAATCAGGCCGGATGGTAGGCGTGATTTCCCATGTACAGGAATTGAAAAATACAATTCCTGCGATATTGGAAGTAATAAAAACAAAAGAAGGTTATAGCCGGGCAAAATTTACAATTAAGTAATCAACCGGGATTGGCCGGATTGATTTTCAATCAACGGCCAATTCCGGTTTTTTTAGATGGTAAAAAAGCTAAATGCCCACCGGATCATGAATATTCCTTTCGTAATAATAATCAAAATCAATATAACGAGAATGATATTTTCAAACCATCTTTTCAACCGTTTTTCTTGTTTCGGATCCTCATCGGTGTCTTCTTTTTCTTCACGGGTTTCCACTCCGTTTTCCAAATAAGCAATTAATTCTTTTTCGATTTCTTCGTTGATTTTATCCAGATGTTTTTTCTCCTTGTCAACCGGTTGTGTCATCTGAATTCAACCCTTTTTATTATTGTAATAAACGGATTTTGATCCTTCTTAAAGTATCCCGGATCACAGTTTCCACGTTGGCTTCTGACTTTAAACCCGTCAGGCAGATTAAATGGTTATGATAATAACAAATGGCAGACTTCCGTACGTTTCCAAACAGAATTCCTTTGACTTCGCTGTCATTTTCATCAGTAAAGATGACCGGTAAATCTTCATAGAGCTCTTTTTGTTGGTAATACATTTTGCCAATCTTTATTAAATCCTCCAGCGTAAACGCTTGTTGTTCTTTTACCCGGTATCTTCCGGTAAGATTCAAGGTTGAACAGGAAGTAAGATCCAATGATTTTGAAAGTAATGAAATTTTCTTCATAGCCCGGTTCCGGCTGTCAAAATAAATATACGAAAGTTCAAATATAGCACTGGGATGCTGTGTTTGTTTTAATTCTTCTAGCAGCTCACGGGTTGTAAAACTTGTCCCGGTACGGAACGGTTTTCTAGTCACAGAGTAACCCCGGTTCGTCGGCCATTTATTTAACTGGACTTGTTGATTTTCCGGCTTACCATCTTTATACAATAAATATAGTAAAATTAACGGTCCGAGTCCTTCAATTGCTCGGGAATTAGGATTTCCGGAAACGAATTTTTTCTCTTGTTCTTCTAAATCATAAACAGCAAGACCCCAAGCTGGCTGGAGCACATCGGCAATGGTGCCGGCATCATAATTGTCAAGTTTTTTCCTTGAATTTTTCAATTCTAGCGGCAGCAGCCGGCTTGTCAGCCGAAAATCACTGCCGGAAAAAGATCCCTTTAATAAAACGAGTGAATCATTGGAACAATACATAGGAATCCGTCTTGCCAAGTCCCTTGCGTTGTCAAACCAACCGCCGACCATTTCAGCGGGTAATTGTCTGATTACTTTTCTCATGTACTTTCCATGGCCGAATACATAGTCGGCTCCGGATGACAGAATGAGCGGGACCAGTTCATCATGTAATTTTTGGCTGTCTTCTCCCAAGTCTGCAATTTGTCCCAATGCTAATATTTTTGTTCCTGAGTAAAAAGACTGCTTGTTTTTAAATGTTTCAATCGCATTTTTCATGGAAGGGACCGCTGCGTTATGGGAATCATCAAGAAGGTCTACTTTCCGGCCGTCCCTCGTTTCGATTTGTTTTAAATCCATTACTTTATCCAAGGATTTAAAGTTTTCCATTTTATGTAAAAATTCATCAATCGGATAACCGAGTTCAGCTATACATAAAAAGGCGGCAAGACTGTTTTCTATGATTCCGAGACCCGGCATTTTTATTTTATATTCGTAATCTTTTCCTTTGTAATGAAATTGTACCTTCGTATCATATTTTGAATGAATAATGTTGCGTAAATAAAGATCGGCATTCAAATCCCGCATACTGTATGTCCGGATCCGCTCCGTTTTTTCTTTTGCTTTGTTATAGAGAATGTTAAATTCTTTTTCATTTATATCTTTATTTAAAATTACGGCTCCTTCCGGTGTTAAACCGTCGATAATCCTTGCTTTAAATCTGGCAATATTTTCTGTCGAATGCAAAGTGGTTAAATGCGCTTCACCGATGGATGTAATGATACAAATATCCGGACGGACAACAAGTGACTGGTTACCTCTGTTATTTAACGCATTTAACGAAATTTCCAGAATGCCGAAGTCAGGATTCCTGCTCAGTTTTGCACCGTACAGCGGAACTCCCGCCTGAGTGTTATGGTTTCCCCTTGTAGCAACAATGGACCCCTTTCCTTCCAATAAATGTTCGAGCATCAACCGGGTTGTACTTTTTCCGACGGAACCGGTAATACCGATCACCGGATTTTTCATCTTTTTTCTGGCAGCTTTGGCAATTTTTTTGATCGCAGCAAAACTGTTATCTACAATCAGCTGTGTGACCCTTTCTTTTAACTCTTCTACGGGTGTTTCCGTAATGATTAACGAACATTTGTGAAAGTGGTCCAAAATTTTTTTATTGCCGTCAATCCAGTTGGTCTGAACTTTATTTGACTGATTCCATCGTTCCCTCGATATGGATATAAAACAATTTCCGGGATGATTGTCATTAAAATGAACCGGATCAAACTCAAAGTTATTAATGACAAGATCTTTTTGATAATTCACAAGCTTTCCGTTTAAAATTTCACAAAGTTCATTTACCGTAAATCCGTTCATAAAAATACTCCTTTTTGATTCCCCTTTTAATCGATTTGTTAAATATTTACGAAAAATAACTTTTCATAAAAAGCAACATAATTCGCTATTTTCATTCATCATTATAACATAAAGATGTATAAAACGTTTTCTTTCCGGGGTTCAGCTTCCTGTTTTTAGTTCTGCGGTGGGGGACCGGACCGGTGCTTTTTCACCGTTTCGAGCCGGAATTTTCTTCTTAACAGTTATAAATTCCGGAATCAGTAGATCGTGATGCTATTAATAAAAAAATCATATTAAAATAAAGATAATATTATATTTTCGAATAAAAAGGAATAAATTACTATTATTAATATGTTAACGTTTACAATAAAGGTTGCTATTACTGCTGATTTTTAATATAATGAAAGTAAATTAGAAATGATAATCATTATCAACAATAAAAGAATTACGGGGAATTGACATGAGACTATGGGTATTAATTATTATCGGAATTATTCTTTCCTTTATTTCGTTGTTTATCGGGGCAATTGATATTAAACCTGCGGACTTGTTGGATTTTGGATCCGATAAAACCCAGGTGTTTTTAGTCAGCCGTCTGCCCCGTTTAATAGCGATTATCCTTGCCGGAGCCGGAATGAGTATCGCCGGTTTAATCATGCAAAGTTTAAGCAGGAATAAATTCGTTTCCCCGACGACGGCCGGAACGCTCGATGCGGCCAGATTGGGGATTATGCTTTCCATGTTGTTTTTGACAAATCTCTCTTTTATCGGACAAGTGATTTTCAGCTTTGTTTTTGCTCTAGCGGGTACAATCCTGTTCATGCAGATTTTAGACAGGATCAAATTTAAAGATGTCATTTTCGTTCCTTTAATTGGAATTATGTATGGAAATATTTTATCCGCAATTACAACTTTCCTGGGTTATGAAGCAAACATTCTCCAAAATATTTCTTCCTGGTTAATGGGAAGTTTCACACTGATTATTGCAGGACGTTACGAATTGTTATATGTCAGCGTTCCGGCAGTCATTCTTGCATATTTGTATGCCAATAAATTTACCGTTGCCGGAATGGGAGAAGAATTTGCAAAAAATTTGGGCTTAAGCTACAGAGTCGTGTTAAACACAGGACTTGTAATTGTTGCGGTCATAACAACATCTGTCGTATTGACTGTCGGTGTCATTCCGTTTTTAGGTCTGATCATCCCGAACATTGTGTCGATTTATATGGGGGATAATTTACGTAAAACCATTCCCCACGTAATGGCACTTGGCGTAGTGTTCTTGCTCCTTTGTGACATTCTCGGCCGGATTCTTATCCATCCGTATGAAATACCGGTAAATGTTACAGTGGCGGTGATCGGGAGTGTAATCTTTTTAACTATGTTAGTCAGGGGAAGAGCTTATGCGAAATAACCGGACAAAATTGATTATATTGGCACTGATCGCCATTGTATGCATTTTGCTATACGGATTTTATGATTTAAAAGGGAGCTTTGAATACGCCTTTTCAAGAAGAATGATACGTATAGGGGCAATGGTTATAACAGGAATTGCTATAGCATACTCGACGGTTGTGTTCCATACGATTACGCAGAACCGGATTTTAACCCCTTCGGTTATGGGAATTGACTCAATGTATGAAGTGGTCCAAACCTTGATCTTCTTTTTTGCAGGATCAATGTCGGTATGGGTGGTCAACAAATATTTAAACTTCGGTCTTTCTATCGCTGCGATGGTGTTGTTCGCTTTACTTTTATACCGCTTTTTATTTAAAGCAAATAAATACCCCATTTATTTCCTGTTGCTTGTCGGGATGATTTTGGGCACCTTGTTGTCAAACTTGGTGACATTTTTGCAAGTGTTGATTGATCCTTTGGAATATTTGAGCTTGCAAACTTTCTTATTCGCCAGTTTTACGAAAGTGAAAGCGGAATTATTTTCTTTAGCGACAGCTATTTTAATTTTCGCATTTATATACGGATACCGGATTATGCATGAGCTGGATGTAATGTCCCTCGGCAGGAGCCAGGCGATCAATCTCGGCATTGAATATGACAAAATGGTCAAAAATATTTTGATCTTATCGTCAATATTGACTGCTACAGCCACTGCTCTCGTCGGCCCGATTACATTTTTAGGATTAATTGTGGCCAACCTTGCTTATCAATATTTAATTACTTATAAGCATTCAATTTTAGTCATCGGGGCGAGTTTAATCAGTATTATTGCTTTAGTCGGAGGACAATTTATTATTGAACATGTCTTTCATTTACGGACAACGTTGAGTGTAATCATTAACTTTATCGGCGGAATTTACTTTATCTATTTATTATTGAAAGAAAGTAGGGCTGTAAGATGATTGAAATAAAAGGATTGACGAAACGTTTCGGTAAAAAGGCAGTTGTGGATAATGTTTCGGTTAAAATTTATCCGCAGACGATAACGTCTTTCATCGGACCGAACGGCGCCGGAAAGTCAACATTGCTGTCAATGGTCAGCCGTTTGCTTGATGCAGATACCGGAGAAGTGTTATTGGATAAACATAACATAAAAGCTTGGAAATCCGGTGACTTTGCCAAGCGTGTTTCGATTTTGCGCCAATCAAACTTCATTAACGTCCGTTTAACAATCCGGGAACTCGTTTCCTTTGGACGTTATCCATATTCAAAGGGGCGCCTGACAGCCGAAGATGAAAAATATATCGACAAAGCTATCGAATATATGAATTTAACGGATATCCAGCATAAATATTTAGATCAATTATCCGGCGGGCAAAGACAACGGGCGTTTATTGCCATGGTTATTGCCCAGGATACCGATTATATTTTGCTGGATGAACCGTTAAACAATTTGGATATGAAACATTCAGTCCAAATTATGAAAATTTTACGTAAACTTGTGGATGAGCTGGGTAAAACGGTCGTTATTGTATTGCATGACATTAACTTTGCATCAGTTTACTCGGACCGCATTATAGCTTTGAAAGACGGTAAACTGATTAAAGAGGGTCCGACCCACGAAATTATCAACTCTGCAGCCTTACGTGAAATTTATGACATGGATATTCCGATTACTGAGCAAAACGGTTGCAGGATTTGTATTTACTTCAATTCTCATGTAAAAGCCAATTGATCATTTTTGCCTGGAAAATTCTTTTCCGGGTTTTTTTAATACCCAAATTCAACATATT
>CALGYZ010000051.1 GCA_937934645.1 uncultured Bacillaceae bacterium
TGTGTATTGACCTTCTGTCGCGATTTGTACATTATATCCAGCTTTCAATTGACCATTTTTCATATCAAAACATTGACGAATCAATTCTTTCACATCAGGATGAACACGAAAACGATTGATCGTACGATAACTTGGCTTATATCCTTGAGCCAACCACATCATGCGGATACTATCTTTTAACAGTCCTTCAATTTTATGACCTGAGAATACTGGTTGAGAATACGCACACAGAATAATTTTTAACATCATACGTGGATGATAAGCCGGACGACCTGTATTTCGAAGAAATGGTTCAAACGCTTTATTCGGGATACTTTCAACTAAGTGATCGATGTGGAAGGCAATATCGTTTTCTTGTAATTTAATTTCTAAATTTAGAGGTAAAACGAGCTGATTCATGTTTTAATCTTAATACATAAGGACACTTCTTTCTGTAAAATTTTTTGGCTAACCTAATTTTATCAGAAAGTGTCCTTATTTTTATTAATAAAAATAAAAAGCCGGAGACATTTTACATTTTAGAAGTGAGTTTTGTCCCAGCCTCGGTTTATTATTGTGTAGAATATTACGTAACCAATTAAATATCCCATAACAATTCTTTTGCTCTGTCGCTCATTTTGTCTGGATTCCATGCCGGTTCCCATACAATGTTTACATCTACATTTTGAACCCCCTCAATTTGACGGAGGCGGTTTTGGACGCCGAAAGTAATACTGTCATGCATCGGACATCCCGGAGTTGTCAGCGTCATCGTAATGACGACATTTTGTTCATCTTCTATACCGATCTCATAAACGAGCCCTAAATCCATAATATTGATTCCCAGTTCAGGATCTAGAACATCATATAATGCGTTTTGAATTTGTTCCTTTAAAGTCATCAAAAACACTCCTTTTACGGCCCGATTTCGGCATGTTTATTTTATGAGTACATGTATAATCGACACGACATAAATGACTGATGTTAATGAAAACAGTCCCTGAAAGATCATTAACATGATTCCTGATTGTAAGGAAACGCTGATAATGATACCGACCGTACTGACAATAAACAACCAATAAAGGATGACACCGAGACGAATATTCATCATGTCCTTCAATGTCGGAACTTTTTCCTTACCGATTTTATCTGAATATTTATGGGTCCACCAAAGAAACGGAACAATTTTATACAAGTATCCCAAAATACTGAATAAAATCCAGGTTGTAATGTACAAATAGATTAGCCAGGACCAGGCTTCATAAGAGTTGTAACCGAATATGACGAAAAGTGCCGCGAGTATGTGGATCATAAATCCGTTTGCAATAGCGGTGAGGGAAAAAACAAAAGGTTCATCCAGTTGTTTTTTCATCCGCTTGTCCAAAATTTCTTTCATGTCAAGAACAAAAAATAAAAAATCGAGAAATAATAACAGGAAACCGGCAGTAAGCAAATTCGGGAACCGGTTGGCCCAGTATGCGATGATAGTGACGGTTAATCCGGCGGTATACGTCAAGAATGACGGCTTTGCCCATTTCATTGAAAAACCGTGGGACAGACTGAACATCGGTACAAGTTTGTAAGAGAAACCGAAAATCAAATTCGTGAACCAGCCGGCAGTACCGAATGTGATATGGCTGTATAGAATCGAATCATGTTTTAATATTCCTCCGTAGGACAGATTCCAGGCAAGGAGGAAACCGGCAGTGATCGTGAGCAAAAAACAAAGCAGGGCCGCACAAACAAACCGGGACATTACGTTTTTTGTTTTTTGTTTTTGCAACGTTTTAATCATTTGGAAAATAAACATGAGAACACCAATAACCGCAAGCGCTCCGCCGTAAACGGCGATGTTTGTCCGGAAACCGAGGAGAAGGGAAAATACAGCAATTCCGGAAGCGGTGACGAAAAATTGGATGAAACCGAATGTTTGATTCCAAACTGGAGTTAAAAAGGCTACGGGAACAAGCTGGTACATAGCACCCATTGGGATCATGACGCAAAAACCGAGGATCAATAAATGGGCGGACATCCAAACCGCGGGAATGCGGAATTGGCCGCTGACAAGCTCTCCGCTTTCAACAAAGAGAATCCATTGAGCAAAAACAAAGGCGGCAAGACCGAATAATATAAAACTTAAAGGAATTTTTATATTTGTGCTCGTTTTAATACCGGATTGCATTGACGGTTAACCACCATTCTTCGTGATTGTTATTTTAAAACTGCCGTCTTCCAGTTCCTCTGTTTCGTGGTTGTAGCCGAGTTCATTCAGTTCTTCATATAAAAATACAGGACGGCGGTCATTTATGATCGCCAGCTGTTCACCGTCTTTGATTTTTTCTAATGATTTAAGCGTCCGCATCATCGGTTGCGGCGGTTCCAATCCGCGGTTATCCAAGACTTTCATTCATCCATCACCTCATTTTTTGAATAGATGACTTTCCAATGTTTTTTTTCGATTTTTTCCGATTAAAGCCTTTCCGGCCGAGTACTTTATGCAGCAGCAGGGGATTAAAGGGAGCATGTAGTATAAAATCCTGACCCTCTTTCAATTGTTTAACAGCGGCCATGATTTTATCGAATGGTTCTTTTTTCAGCCGCAAATCTTCCCTGACATCCAATTCATAGAATTTTTTTTCTGACATAAGATCACCTCTGTCACTTCTTTATATATTTATGATAATCATTATCAATTAAGGATGAAGTGACAGAAATCACATTGATCAGAAAATCCGGTTAAAATAATTCTTCTTTTAAAGCACCGACATGAATAATCATCCGCCCGTCGGGATCATAGGCAACGTATTGTTTCTTTTTTAGCCGGGACAGGGTGCGGCTGACCGTTTCCCTGCTGGAACCGATCATATTCGCCAAATCTTTGTTGGTAAACCCGGTCTGCAGGCGGACTTCATTTTCATTTACGGCAGTCCCGTGTTTTTTTGTCAGACGTAATAAAAGAAGGAGAATTTGTTCATATGTGTTGTACAAAATTTTCTCTTCCAGCCGTTTTTGTAAATCGACAATTTGCTCACCCATAATGCGAAAAATTTTAATACATAGTTCCGGATGATTGAGCAGGAAATTTTCAAACGATTGAATCGGAATATAGATTAACAAGCTATTTTCCATCGCCCGGGCATTTGCCGGATAAGGGGCATTTCGAAAAAAACCTTGATGGGGAAACATTTCCCCACTTTGTAAAATGTTGATAACTTGTTCCTTTCCTTCCTGATCTACACGGTAAATTTTAATTTTTCCGTTGTTGATGAAATAAACGTTGGCCAGGGGTTCCCTCTGCAAAAAAATATGTGAACCTTTCGGGTATGTCCGGGTATGGGCTAAGGTTACAACTTGTTGCAATTCTTGTTCCGATAAATTTTTAAATAACGGAACATTGCGGAGTATGTCTTTTACGGATATGGAATACATAAGGGACATCCTTTCTATTTTTTGTTATCCGGTGAATGGATAAAAGGTCCGGTTATGATTAAAATCACACTGGATATGTGAATATAATCACTTTTATACCTTGCAATTTAGTATAAAGTAAAACTAAGTGAATGGACAATATAATAATTTTGGAGGTTTGCCATCATGAATATAAATTTTATCGTAAAAATTTTTGCTCCGGATATTGAACCGAGATTCCGTCACAAAAAAATTTTTGAAGCTTTTGACGGTTTACAGTCCGGAGAAGTGATGGAACTGACGAACGACCATGATCCAAAACCGTTATACTATCAATTTTTGATTGAACGGGAAGGAACGTTTTCCTGGGAATATTTAGAAGAGGGCCCGGACGTTTGGCGGGTGGTTATAGGGAAAAAATAACGGAAAAGTTTAATAAAACGGTACCTGTTCCGTTTACGGAATCCGGTGCCGTTTTCATATTTTCCCGGGATCCTCCGATGTCATTTTTCTCGGAAATAGACGTATAAATATTAGAAATGTAGGAAAAGAAAAACCGGACGTTGTAAAACTGTCCATGAATGATCCGGCTCCTTCCTGATTTGCTTTTCCCTCAAATTTGCAATCTGTTTACCCCGCATCGGTCCATCACTTTAGTTTTTCCAGTTAATTCGTGAGTTCATTCTTTTTGAAATACATGGTTTAGGGGTGAGAGGATGGACGAAACGGATATTCAAATGTTGAAAATTTTACAGGAGGACGGAAGGATAACGGTGAGCAAATTGTCCGAACGGCTGTCCCTGAGCCGTCCCAGTGTGACGGAAAGATTGCACCGTCTGATGGAAAAGGGAATTATTAACAAAATATCCGCCAGTGTTTCCCCAGAAAACATCGGCCGCAGTATTTTGTTATATATTCAGGTGAGTGAGGTTAATGTTCCCTACAGCATGTTTGAAAAAATGACCGCTGAGCATCCGGATATTTTCGAATGCCACCGTTTAACGGGTACGGTCAATTATTTGTTAAAAGCGGCCGTGAAAGATATGGATCATTTAAACCGGCTGATTGAATATTTAATCCAATACGGCATTATCCATACATCGATTGTCTTAAAATCGCCCGTATCCGATAAATTGGTTCTTCCGGTGGATGAGAATATTCCCTGGCCTTCAATCAACTGAATGATAGTGTTTTCTTTTTCTGAGGGTAAGCAAATGCTGCTTACTTTTTTATTTAGCTGTCTCTTTTCCTTCAGTTGAAATCGCATACATCGAACAATCCAGGTACAATCCGAATTTCACATTGCAGAAGAACGCTTAAAATTTTATTCAAATGGCTTAGGAATTCATTTTATTTCCTTCGTTTTGCTATGTAAATCCCTGACAAAAATTATTATAATGGAAGCCAGAAACATGTAGTGCCGGAAAAACCAGATGTTAAAATGTAAGCGTTTTCCAAATAGGGTTTCATAAGGGGGATTTTCTTGGGTCAGAAGGACCAATGGTCGTCCAAACTTGGCTTTATTCTGGCGGCAGCGGGATCCGCCATTGGTCTCGGTGCAATCTGGAAGTTTCCCTATGTTGCCGGAACAAGCGGAGGCGGAATCTTTTTTCTCATCTTTATTTTGTTTACGTTTCTCATCGGTTTACCATTATTAATCGGAGAATTTATCATCGGGAGAACTACCCAAAAAAACGCCGTTGAATCGTACAAAGAACTGGCACCGGGAAGTTCCTAGCACTGGATCGGCAGGCTCGGAATGATTACGTGTTTCATCTTGTTATCTTTCTACAGTGTAGTCGGCGGCTGGATTGTAATCTATCTTTTTAAAAGTTTATCCGGCGGTTTACACGGGCTGTCAGAAAAGCAATATGCAGAATTGTTTGCCGGCACAATTTCTAATCCGTTTATTTCGGTTTTCGCCCACTTCATATTTATGGCGATCACCATTTACGTTGTATCCAGAGGAGTTGCCGCAGGAATTGAACGTGCGAACAAATGGATGATGCCCGGTTTATTCATTCTGCTAATCATCATTATGATTCGCTCCTTGACAAGGGACGGTTCTGCTGAAGGATTTGAATTTATACTAAAACCGGATCCTGCAAAAATTTCACCGGAAACACTTCTGTTTGCCATGGGGCAGGCCTTCTTTACATTAAGTATCGGTGTATCCATCATGGTAACCTACAGTTCATATGTGTCGAAAAAAGAAAGCATTCCTCAATCGGCAATCTCCATCGTTATAATGAATATTCTCGTAGCATTCCTGGCGGGGATGGCTATTTTTCCGGTGGTTTTTGCTTCCGGACAGGAACCGGATCAGGGACCGGTCTTGATCTTCAATGTCCTGCCGGTTGTTTTCAGTAAAATTTCCTACGGTATGGTCTTCTTCACCGGATTTCTTATCTTGTTTTTGTTTGCGGCATTAACGTCTGCGTTTTCCATGCTGGAAATGATTGTTGCCATAGCATCAAAGGGAGAGAAAAAGAAACGGAAAAAATATACCTGGATCATTGGATTATTGATATTTTTCATGGGGATTCCGTCTGCTCTTTCCTTCGGAGCGTTAAACAATATTGTTTTATTTGACAAAACAATATTTGACATAGCCGATTTTTTAGTCAGTAACATATTGATGCCCCTTGGAGCTTTATTAATCAGTCTGTTTATTCCGTTGAAAATTCCGCGGCAACGGATCCTGGAGGAATTATCATCCGGATCAGGTGCCGGAAAAAAATATTTACAGTTTGGTATTTACTGATTAAATATCTTGTTCCGGTGGCCATTGTGCTCGTGTATTTGGATATACTTGGGATTTTGTAAAGATTAAAGACCGAATATTCAAAATATTAATGGAGGGGAAACAATGAATTTCACAGTAGAGAAAAATGTCTTAAGCGATTTTTCGATGTTTGAAAAAATTAAGGAGTATGAACAGGTCATATTTTGCAGTGAGGAAGCAACCGGTTTACGGGCGATTATTGCGATCCATGGTACAACCCTCGGCCCAGCGCTTGGTGGATGCCGGATGTTTCCGTATAAAAATGTGGAAGAAGCATTGGACGATGTGCTCCGATTGGCAAAAGGAATGACATATAAATGTGCGGCGGCCGGTGTTGATTTTGGCGGGGAAAAGCGGTGATTATCGGGAATCCGGAAACAGATAAAACCCCCGCCCTGTTTCGGGCATTCGGACAATTTGTTGAATCATTGGGAGGACGCTTTTATACGGGTACGGATATGGGGACATATCCGGAGGACTTTGTTGAGGCAAGCAAGGAAACTGTTTACATCACCGGTTTGCCGGAAACTTGTGGCGGTGGAGGGGATTCATCCGTACCAACAGCAGCAGGTGTTATATACGGGCTCAGGGCCACGAATAAAATGCTCTTTGGCAAAGAAGATCTGGCAGGTGTCATCTGTGCCGTACAGGGATTGGGAAAAGTCGGTTCTAAAGTGGCGGAAAAACTGCTTGAAGAAGGAGCAAGATTGATTGTTGCCGATATTAATGAAAAAAGGCTGAAAGAGTTCATGAAAAAGGCAGAAAAAATCCAAGGCGATGTTACTGTGGTGTCCGGAGAGGAAATTTTCGCTCAAAAGGCCGATATTTTCATTCCCTGTGCCGCCGGCGGGGTCATAAATGAGAAGACCATCAATCAATTGAGAGTTAAAGCCATCGCCGGTTCTGCTAATAACCAGCTGTTGTATGACGGTCTTGCCGGGCAGTTGAAAGAACAAGGGATATTGTACGCTCCGGATTATATTATCAATGCCGGAGGACTGATCTCAGTAACCGATGAATTGTACGGTTTTAATAAGGAGCGTGTTCTTGAAAAGACAAAACAAATTTATGATACATTGCTGGAAATATTTGAAACTTCCCGGGAAAACAATATTACCACGCTCGAAGCCGCCAATATCATGTGTGAAAAGCGAATTACCCTCGCTAGAAAACGGAACAACTTTTTTACCCGGGGCAAAAAACCGAAATGGGATTTAAAAAAGTAAACCGGACAGGAGGGGGAAATGATGGAAAAGCAGTTTCCGTTAAAAAAATTGATTGATCATGACGGGAATTTAACGGATAAGTCATATAAATCGAAAATCGATGAATCTTTTTCCAAAAAGCTTTATTACCACATGTACAGAATCCGCATGTTTGACCGGAAAGCCATCAGACTCCAGCGCCAGGGCAGAATAGGAACGTATCCGCCGTTTGAAGGCCAGGAAGCGTCCCAGGCGGGAAGTGCCCTGGCGTTGAAAGAAGATGACTGGATGTTTCCGACATACCGGGACCACGGGGCAAAGCTTGTATTCGGCGCTGATATGACAGACACGCTTCTTTACTGGAACGGCCGGATTGAAGGTTGTGTTCCGCCGGAAGGAAGAAAGATTTTTCCCCCTGCCGTTCCCATCGCCACTCAGCTACCGCATGCCGCCGGTGCAGCCTGGGCTGAAAAATTGAAGGGTACAAACAATGCTGTCATCGTCTACTTCGGTGACGGGGCGACATCGGAGGGGGACTTTCATGAGGGGATCAATTTTTCCAGTGTTTTTAAGGCTCCGGTTGTGTTTTTTAATCAAAACAACGGATATGCGATATCTGTTCCCGTAGCCCGGCAAATGAATTCCGAAACGATCGCTCAAAAAGCAGTCGCATACGGAATTCCCGGTATCCGGGTGGACGGCAACGATTGTTTCGCTGTCTATTTCGAGACCAAAAAGGCTTTGGAGTATGCAAGGAAGGGAAACGGTCCAGTTTTGATTGAAGCGGTTACCTGGAGAAAAGGCGCGCATACCACCGCAGATGATCCGACAAGATACCGTTCGGATAATGAAGGGAAAAAATTTACTGATCCTCTTGTCCGTTTGGAGAGATTTATGAAAAAGTCCGGCTTCTGGGATGAGCAGTGGTTATTCGGCATTGAAGAAACGGTAGAGGAGGAGATTAACACGTCCGTTGAAGAAATGGAACACTATCCCAAGCCTGATGTAAATGATTTGTTCGATCATGTGTTTGCCCGTATGCCGGATGATCTTATGGAACAAAAAAAATCTTATTTGCGTTATTTAGGGGGGAAAAACGATGGTATTACGCATCGGTGATGTTTTAAAGCAAAAGGGAGATGCCGCCGTTAAAGATATGAACCTCCTGGAAGCTGTCCGCGATGCGATGAGAGTACTTTTGGAAACAGATAACCGGATCATGGATTTTAGGTGAAGATGTGGGGAAAAACGGCGGAGTTTTCCGTGCGACGGACGGGTTACAGGATCAATTCGGGGAAATGCGGGTCGTCGATACCCCGCTTTCAGAGTCGGGAATTATCGGAACTTCTGTCGGACTGGCGGTTAACGGATTTAAACCGGTGGCTGAAATACAATTTTTGGGATTTATTTATCCGGCTTATGATCAGATTATGACCCACGTTTCCCGCATCCGGCAGCTTTCCATGGGACATTATACTGTTCCTATGGTGATCCGCGCTCCATATGGGGCCGGTGTACGTGCACCGGAGATCCATTCGGACAGTGTAGAAGCGATTTTTATGCATATGCCCGGAATTAAAGTCGTATGTCCGTCTACCCCGTACGATGCCAAGGGATTGCTGATAGCCGCGGTTGAAGACCCAGACCCCGTATTAATGTTGGAACCGATGAAATTATACAGAGCGGGACGCCAGGAAGTTCCGATGGGAAAATATACGGTGGAAATCGGAAAAGGTCGCAAAGTGAAAGAAGGTTCCGATCTTACGTTAATTGCCTGGGGAGCTATGGTTCCGGTTGTGGAAGGGGCGACTGCAATGGCAGAAGACGAAGGGATCAGCTGTGACATTGTTGATTTGCGCACCCTTTCCCCTGTGGATCGGGAAATGATTTCCCGTTCAGTACAAAAAACGGGCAGGGCAGTTATCGTACATGAAGCCCATGCAATCGGCGGACCTGCTGATCATATTTTGTCCGTGATCAATGAGACATCTTTCTTATACTTGCGGGCACCGGTGGAAAAAGTTGCCGGCTTTGATGTCCCGGTACCGTTTTTTGCCCTGGAAAATCATTTTCTTCCAACCCCGGACCGTGTATTGGACAGCATTTTAAGGACCGTACAATTTTAAAAGAGTTGAGGATGAAGGAGGGAAACGAATGATAGAAGTAAAACTTCATGATATTGTCGAAGGATTGACGGAGGGGGAAATCTTGCATTTCTTCGTCAAGCCGGGTGACCGAGTTCAAGTTGATCAGCCGGTTGCCGAGGTGCAAACAGATAAAATGGTTGCTGAGCTGCCATCACCCGCATCAGGAATTGTAAAGAAAATTGTTGTGGAAGAAGGAGAAACGGTGGAGGTCGGAACGGTCCTTCTTTATATCGAGAACGAAGACGGACATCAGGCAGATAAAATGGATAAAAAAGAAATGAATGTAAAAGAAAGGAAAGAGCCGGAAAAAAGAAATACACACCCGTCACCGTTCGGGCGTGTGCTGGCTACACCGTATACGCGGAAAATCGCCCGGGACCATCAAATTAATATTGAAGAAGTACCTCCATCCGACCCGTCCGGTCGGGTAACCGAGGAGGATGTTTATCAATATATCCGTCAAAAACAACAGCAGAAATCCTTGCCGAAGACTCCGGAAGAAAAGTGCAAGACCAAAATGGAAGGGAAACAGTTAGCGGAACACGGCCTTGTTGAAGAAGTTCCGCTCACCCGGGTCCGTAAGCAAATATCGGAAAAAATGAAACAATCCCTTTTTACCATTCCTCATGTTACATCCTTTGATGAAGTTGATATGACAAAATTAATGAAAGTAGCCGGAGAGTTAAAGGAAAGCGGGACTCCCATTACGATTGCTGCGTTTTTAATCAAAGCCGTCGTTAAAGCGCTGAAAGACTTCCCGGTCTTCAATGCGGAGCTTGATGAAAAATGCGAAAAAATAATATTAAAAAAATATTATAATATCGGGATTGCCGTCGATACTCCTCAAGGTCTTTTTGTACCGGTGATTCAAGATGCAGATAAAAAGTCCGTTAAAAAGATTCATGACGAAGTGAAACGGTTGAATGAAAAGGCACGTAACGGTAATTTGACCCCCGGAGATGTTAAAAACGGCACATTTACCGTAAGTAATGTCGGCCCGCTTGGGAGTACCGGAGCAACACCGATTATCAACGCACCGGAAACAGCATTAATCGCTTTCCATAAAACGAGAAAAATGCCGGTTTCCGGCCCAAATGATGAAATAAGGATTGCCCGCATGATGAATGTTTCTTTCTCTTTTGATCATCGCGTAGCTGACGGATTAACAGCGGTACAATTTATTAACCGTTTTAAAGAGCTGGTGGAAGAACCGCATAAGCTGTTTTTGGAGTTGATATAAAATGGTTGTCGGGGAAATCAGCCAAAAGCGGAATGTCGTCATAGCCGGAGGCGGTCCGGCGGTTATAGCGCGGCGATCCGTGCCGCGCAGCTCGGACTCCATGTAACATTAATTGAAGAAAAAGAATTAGGCGGCCTGTGTCTCAATAAAGGTTGTATACCGTCCAAATTGTTTGCCTATGCAGCGAAAAAGATGGCGGAGGCAAATCATTTGAAGGAACTCGGTATTTCCGGGCCGGATCAAGGGCTTAATCTTAATAAGCTTCTGGCATATAAGGAAAAAATCATCCGCATATTAAGAAGCGGTGTTGAATCTCTGTGTAAACATAACAAAGTTGAGATTGTTAGGGGAAAAGCATATTTTTTATCGGATGACCGGATCGGAGTTGAAAATGGCCACCAATTTGACATCTTTCAATTTGAACATGCACTTATTGCCACCGGCAGTATTTCCGTAATGCCGGACGGGCTGGTGAAAAACGGGAAGCGGACGATCCTGTCCCATGAAATATTCCAATTAGAAGAAATTCCCCATCATTTAATTGTGTACGGGAATGATTATATAACATTGGAAGTAGCGACAACATTCCATGCCTTCGGGTCGAAAGTGACACTTTTGTGGGAAAAAAAGAATAACTTTCCTTTTGATGAATCAGTTAACAAAGAGCTTTTACGATTGTTAAAAAGGAAGAAAATAACGGTTTACAAAAATGCGGTTGTTCAACATGCAGAAGAAACCACTGAAGATATAACCGTCCATTTTCATTCATCCGGACTGAAAAGGGATTTAACCGGGACCTATTTGTTTATGGCGGGAAACAGAAGGCCGGATAAAGCAGAAATGGGGCTGGAGCGGATCGGTGTTCAATTTACCGAAAACGGTTTTGTACGAACGAATGAGAATATGGAAACATCGGTTCCTTCCGTATATGCGGTCGGTGATGTAACAGGTCCGCCGTTTTTGGCAGTCAAAGCAATAAAACAGGGAAAAACGGCGGTGGAAAAAATTGCCGGAAAGAAGACGGAGCTTGACTTTACCTTTTTACCTGAAGTCGTTCATACGATTCCGCCGGTTGTAAGTGCCGGACTGACGGAACATGAGGCGCGGAAGACGGCGGGGGAAATCCGCATAAGCCGCTTTCCCTTATCGTCCGGCGGTTACGGCTGGATTACAGGAAAAAAGGATGGTTTTATAAAAGTGATTTCCGATGCAAAAACAGATCTTATCCTTGGAATTCATATGATCGGTGAAGGAGCAGTGGAGCTTTCCGGTCATTTTGTTCAATTGCTGGAAATGGCCGCCAGAGAGGAAGATGCGAAATTCCCGCTGTATGCCCATCCGAGTTTCAATGAAGGACTGTTGGAAGCAGTTGAAGGTTTAATAGGGCAAGCCGTTCACATCCATCCGAAAATTGTCACGTAATGTCCTTATGAAAATAATCCCCTGCGGTGCCTTATTCTTCAGCACCACAGGGGGTTCCGGGCTTCTGCAGTATGGTGTTTTTACTCAATATGCTCTGTATTTAGTTTCCGGTAGCTTCCTTTATAAAAAATAAGGGGATCTCCGTCATGGATTTGTATATTGTTCACTTTGCCGACGACTAAAATATGATCGCCTTCTTCATACTGGGAAGAGACTTCACAAGTCACATGGGCGAGGGCCCCCGGCAAAACAGGCAATTCTCTGAGACGGTCAAATTGGACATTATCCAGTGTTTTATTTTTCGAAGCAAATAAATCAGATAATTCTTTCTGCCTTTCAGCCAAAATATTTATTGAAAACGCTCCGCTTTCCCGGATTTTTTCCAAAGTATAGGAATCTTTTTTAATTGAAATAAGTACAAGCATCGGATCCAATGAAACGGACATGAAAGCGTTAACGGTCATGCCGTATTTTTTTCCCTGAACTTCCGTTAATATAACCGTAACTCCTGTGGCAAACCTTCCCATCGCATCCCTGAATAAACGCTCGTCCATTATATACACTCCTTTTATCTTTTGGGTAGTATGTAATGCTACATGCGAAAAAAACAATTTACTATCAATATTGTACAAAAAACAAACATTTAATGGCAGTAAAAAGCTTTTCACATAAATTTTCCATATATTTCGAGGTGTTTCCGGGGAATAGTTTAAAAAATTTTTATCTTTTATTATAATAGATTTGTTCAGTATATTTAAACATATATGGCAAACGGGAAAGGATGGTATAGATGTTGAAAAAACTCCATACTGATAAAGCACCGGCGGCAATCGGGCCATATTCCCAGGGAATCCGGGCAGGAAACTTCCTCTTTATATCCGGACAAATTCCGGTGAATCCGGAAACAAATGAGGTCGTGGAAAGAGATATCGTTGTCCAAACGAATCAAGTGATGGAAAATATTAAATCAATATTGGAAAGTGAAGGCTTATCATTAAACAATATCGTAAAGACCACGATTTTTTTACAGGATATGGAACAGTTTTCCACAGTAAATGAAATTTATGCCAAACATCTCGGTGACCATCGTCCGGCCAGATCAACGGTAGAAGTAAGCCGGCTCCCGAAAGATGTTTTAATTGAAATTGAAGTCATTGCGGCTATATAAACCTTTCTCATTGATGAGAAAGGTTTTTTATTGCGAAAAATATTAGCTTGAGAGGAAAATATCCGTATGTTAAAATACGAAATATCAGAAAATTCTAAAGGGGATGACAATTTATGGGGAGGTTTCCTGTTCTTAAAGAAGCTGAAGAATTTTATTATCCGGGAAATGATATCGGTATTTTAATTCTTCATCATTTCTCCGGTTCCACGCACAGCACCCGTTATATCGGCGGGCAGCTGGCAGACCAGGGATTTACGGTATACGGACCGCGGCTCACCGGTCACGGCAAGTGTCCTGAAGATTTGGAGAAGGCAACATGCAATGACTGGATCCGCGATGTGGAAGAAGGGTTGGAAAAGCTGCGTGAGCGGTGCTCCAAATTATTTGTTGCCGGTTTATCCATGGGTGGAACGTTGTCGCTGTATTTAAGTGAACAACACGCAAATATTTCCGGTGTCATTCCGATAAATCCGGTAATCGATTTACCCGGATTGCGCCAAAAATATATTCAGAGCAAAAATAAGGGGGTCCGCTTTATCGGGGAAAACGGTCCGATGTTACAAACAGAGATAAAAGAAGTCGCTGATTCACGGACACCGGTTCAGGCCATTAAGGAGTTACTCACTTTGATGGAAAAGGTAAAAAAAAATTTGCATAAAATCAGGGTTCCGGCTTTAATATTTTCATCGGTGCATGACCGTGTCGTCCCGCCGGAAAATGCCGAGTTTGTTTATTATTCTATTTCTTCCCGTGATAAAACGATTTTTTTCTTGAAAAACAGCGGCCATGTAGCGACATTGGATCATGATAAAGACTTAATTGCTGATCAGTGTATCCGGTTTATTAACAGTCTAACGGGATGAACAGGTTTTTGTCGGAAAGGATATGAAAAGCAGTAGCAAGAATAGAAGGAACGATATCTCTTCCCATTATAACAAAAAAAACTTCCGGCATTTTTTCTAGTTTTTCATCTGATGTTTCCCCTTTTTGTTCAAACGATATCAATTTTTCAGTCTGTTTGCCAGAATGCTTGTGCTGCCGGTAACTGTTTGACTGTATGAATATTTAAAAAAATAGTTGACAATTTTTCAAATTCTATTCATAATAGTGTTAAATGTAATAGTTGAACGGTGAAGAAGGACCAGTATGCAGTGTTTGAAATGCCAGAGAGCGAAACTTTTAAGCTGGAAGGTTTCGTCATTTTCAACCTGCAGAACCTGCCTTCAGAGTCCTGTGGAAAACCACGGGCGCATTTTCGCGTTATCGAATGAAAGTGGAGTGTTTTCAACACTCAATGACGGTGGTACCGCGGAAGAGAAGCTCTTTCGTCCTGTCAATTTCAGGATGAAAGGGTTTTTTATTTACTATATTAATATATTTTTACAAACGAGGTTGTATAGCATGTCAAAAGAACGCATCGTAGTGAAAATCGGCAGCAGTTCATTAACGAACCAAGAAGGAGAAGTTGACAGAGAAAAGTTATCTGAACATGTAGCCGCCATCGCATCGTTGAAAAAACTTGGCCATGAAGTGATTCTCGTTTCTTCCGGTGCGGTTGCGGCCGGATTTAAAAAACTGGGCTATCCGACAAGGCCGGTGACGATCAAGGGAAAACAGGCAGCTGCCAGTGTCGGGCAGGGATTGTTGATCCAAACTTATATGGAAAAATTTAATGCTTATGATATAACAGCGGCGCAAATTTTATTGACCCGCTCCGATTTTTCCAACCGGGACCGGTACAGAAATGCTTTTGCTACAATCACGGAACTATTGGACCGCGGCATTTTACCAATTATTAATGAAAATGACACAGTTGCGGTTGATGAATTAACTTTCGGTGACAACGATATGTTATCCAGCCTTGTCAGCGGTTTTATCCATGCTGACCGGCTGATCATTTTAACTGATATCGACGGCATTTATGACAGAAATCCGAATGTAAATCCGGAAGCGAAAAAATATTACTTCTTGGAAGAAATTACCGATGAACTGATCGAACAGGCGGATACAACCGGTTCAAAGTTCGGAACTGGCGGCATGAAATCTAAACTTTTAGCAGCCAAAACCGCATTGTCGCTGGGTGTTTCCGTTTTTATCGGGACAGGCAGCGGAGAAAGGAAATTACTTGATATTTTGGAAGGAAAAGGAAACGGAACTTATATTTACAGCAAGGAACATCAAACATTAAATACGAAAAAGCAATGGATTGCCCTTCACTCCGAGTCATCAGGAAAAGTTTATGTGGATCAAGGGGCTGTTGAAGCCATTTTGTATAACGGAAAAAGCCTGCTGTCTCCCGGTGTATTTAAAGTATCCGGCATGTTCGAAAAAGGTGATGTCGTTGATGTTTACAGTATAAAAGGGTTTATCGGCAGAGGACAGGTGAGTGTGTCTTCTGAAGAGTTACGGCGGTACTTGGAAGAGAAGATAAGATCAGGGAAAGATTTTCAAAGAAAAGCGTTGGAAGTCATCCACCGGAATAATTGGGTAGAGGCTGATTTAACCATTTCACAATAAATAATATGTAAAGACGGGAGGAAAGAGAATGAAAAAAGTGATTCAAAATGAAGTCGTTGAAAAAGGAAAACTGGCAAAAGCCGCCTCTTACAAAATGACAGGCTTGACGACAGAGGAAAAAAATAAAGCACTGAAACGGATTGCCGAACAAATTTTGGCCGATGAAGCAGTCATCATTGAGGAAAATAAAAAGGATCTGGAGCAGGGGGAAGAAAAGGGATTATCGAAAGCCGTACTTGACCGGATCATGTTGAATTCGGACCGGATTAAAGGGATGGTGGAAGGAATCAGTCAAGTAATGAAATTACAGGATCCGGTCGGTGAAATCCTCGAATCGATCCATAAAGAAAATGGGCTTGTCATTGAAAGAAAACGGGTGCCTATCGGTGTCATCGGTATGATTTATGAGGCAAGACCGAATGTAACAGTTGATGCGGCTGCTCTTGCGTTGAAAACGGGAAATGCCATTGTTCTCCGGGGAAGTTCTTCAGCGATATACTCTAACAAGGCGCTCGTATCATCCATTCATAAGGCTTTGGAAGGATCGTCGGTTCCTGTGGATGCCGTTCAATTTATTGAAGATACATCAAGGGAAACGGCAAAAACGTTATTTACCTTAAACGAATATTTGGATGTATTAATCCCGCGGGGCGGAATGAATTTAATTCAAACAGTGATCCGCGAATCAACTGTACCTGTTATTGAAACCGGAGCAGGAAATTGCCATATTTACATTGATGAGTCGGCAAAACCGGATATGGCAGAAAAAATTGTACTAAATGCCAAACTTCAGCGTCCGTCCGTATGCAATGCGGTTGAATCTTTGCTGGTCCATGAAAAGTGGTTTAAAGAAAATGGCATGAAACTGTTAAAAGCCTTACAATCCGAAGATGTGGAAATCAGGGCAGACGAACATATTTGCCGGGCATTTCCTGAAGCGGTGCCGGCCAAAGAAGAAGACTGGTATACAGAATTTCTCGGGCATATCATCAGCGTAAAATTGGTAAAAAATACAGAAGAAGCGGTTTCCCATATCAATAAATACGGAACAAAGCATTCGGAAGCGATTATTACGGAAAACAACGCCAACGCAGAACTCTTCCTCCAAAACGTGGACGCTTCATCTGTTTATCATAATGCGTCGACCAGATTTACCGACGGGTTCGAATTTGGCTTCGGCGCAGAAATCGGCATCAGTACACAAAAATTGCATGCCAGGGGACCGATGGGTCTGCCAGCTTTAACATCAAGTAAATTTGTTATCAAGGGTCAGGGACAGATTCGGAAATAAACCCCGCGGGTGTAAACCCGCAGGTTTTTTCCTTTACATAGTGATCTATGCCGTATAAAAAGGAATACCTTGCTTTTTCTAAACTTTAATCGTTCATTCCTAACATGCCAAACGATTTTCCCGCAGAAGATATGGGGAGTGTTAGTCAGTTTATTTTCTTTACCCCTTGCCAGTACTTTTCCCGGAGACGGTATTTTTGCACTTTTCCGGTTGCTGTCTTGGGTAGTTCGTTGATGAAATCAACGGACTTTGGTGCTTTGAAATGCGCCATGTTGTTTCGACAAAATGTAATAAGTTCTTTTTCTGTAACATTGACTCCCGGTTGCCGGACGACAATTGCTTTAGGGACTTCACCCCATTTATCATCAGGAACGGCGATGACGGCAACTTCACGCACAGCCGGATGTTTATATAAAACATCTTCGATCTCGGTTGACGAAATATTTTCTCCGCCGGATATAATGATATCTTTCTCCCGGTCACGGATCTCTATATAGCCGTCGGGATGGGTTACGGCTAAATCTCCGGTATAATACCATCCGTCCGAAATCGCTTCCATTGTTTTATCCGGATCTTTATAGTATCCTTTCATGACGACATTACCCCGGGTAACGATTTCGCCGAGTTCTTCCCCGTTCCATTCGACATCTTCCCCGTTTTTCCGGACGACTTTTGTTTCCCCGTTAAAGACAAGTTCGATTCCCTGTCTTGCTTTAATATTAGATTTTTCGGAGGGTGACAGGTCATCAAACTCTTGTTTCCATTCACAATATAAAATAAATGGGGAAGCTTCGGTCATTCCGTATACATGAATAATTTCCAAATTCAATAATTCCTGGGCTTTGGCGATTTGTGCTGCAGCCGGAGGGGATCCTGCGATAGCCATACGCGGTCCTTTCGTGATTTTTGCTTTTTTCGCAGCCGGATCATTAATCAGCATGTTTACAACAGTTGGTGCACCGCAAAGTAAAGTGATCTCCAACCGTTCAAACATATCGATAATGAGGGAAGGAATGACTTTACGTAAGCATACATGTGTGGCACCGGCAGCGGTTATTGCCCACACACCGCCCCAGCCATTAACATGAAACATAGGTAATGTATGCAAATATACGTCATGATTTCTGACATTTAAATGATAAAGAAAGTTTGCCGCATTTAAATAATTATTCCGGTGGGTCAGCAATGCTCCCTTCGGCTTGGAAGTCGTGCCACTTGTATAATTTAACGTCAATGTTTGATTTTCGTCAATTTCTGTTTCAGGAAGAGAAAGATCAGGGGCATTTTCCAGCAGGCTCTCATAATCAATTCCTTCCAATGAAGTTTCAATTCCTTCGACAGCAACAATAATGATATCCGTGACATTCAACTGATCTTTAATTTTCGTGACAGCATCCGCATACTCCGCATCGACGATAAGCAGTTTTGCATCACTGTGATTAATGATATATTCCATATCCCGGGGTGAAATTCTGTAGTTAATGGGGACAATTACGGCACCCAGTTCTCCAATTCCGTAGAAACATTCCAGCATGGCGTGGGTGTTGGGCATAATAACAGCTACATGATCACCGTTCCGGATTCCGAGCTGATAAAGGGCTTTTGAAAGCCGTTCCGTTCTCCCAGCAAATTCTTTGTATGTAAATTTTTTATCTCCGTCAATGATGGCTATTTTGTCCGGATAATATTTTACTGCTCTTCTTTTCCAGTCAAGCGGAGTTAATGCCTGTAACACGAAAACCACCCCTTTTTAGAGAAATTTCAAAAAAACTAAGGATTTTGAATAAATATAAAAAATATTTAGATAATTCTAACTTTTATTTTATAACCAATGTATGCAGTTGTCAATGAACGTTTTAACATTTTGCTGTTGATATTTTGCAATAACATATTTTTTTGCGGATATGTTACATTAATAATGTCTTCAATATTGGTTATGAAGGAGTGGAAATATGAAAATAGTAATTTCTCCGGCAGCACTCAATTGGTTTAAAGAGTCAATGGGTTTAAGCAGCGGGGATAAAGTAAAGTTTTACAGCCAAATTTACGGATCCAGCCCTGTGCAGCGCGGATATGCCCTCGGGTTTACGGTTGATAATAATCCTGTGGATATGGCGGTTCTTACGGAAATTGACGGAATCTCATTTTACGTGGAATCCCGGGATGAATGGTTTTTTGACGGCCATGATTTACACGTCGATTATGATGAAAAAGAAGATGAATTAAAATTTGACTATGTAAAACCGTAATAATTTTAACGGTCTTGTTTCCGTTTTGCGGAAAAACATTCGTTTAAATACTCATCTGTTGTTATTCGGTGATAAAATAATATTAGGATAGTGATCATTTTGTAAATAAATATTAATGACCGGGGTGGGGCCGATGATGGATCACGTTTTTGATTATGAAGATGTACAACTCATTCCCGCAAAATGTGTCGTGAAAAGCCGCAGGGAATGCGACACGTCTGTAAAATTCGGCAATCGCAGATTCCGTCTTCCTGTCGTACCAGCCAATATGCAAACGATCATTGATGAAAAAATTGCCTGTTATTTAGCTGAAAATGGTTATTTCTACATTATGCACCGTTTTTCTCCGGAATCCCGGATGGACTTTGTAAAAGATATGCAAGAGCGCGGCCTTTATGCATCGATCAGTGTCGGAGTGAAAGATCCGGAGTATGCTTTCATTGAACAACTGGCAAAGAAAAACCTTTCACCCGAATATATTACAATTGATATCGCCCACGGCCATGCCGATACGGTGATTAACATGATTAAGCATATAAAACGGCTACATCCGGGAAGTTTTGTCATCGCCGGCAATGTGGGAACACCCGAAGCGGTCCGTGAATTAGAACGGGCGGGGGCCGATGCGACAAAAGTCGGTATCGGTCCGGGAAAAGTATGCACAACAAAATTAAAAACCGGTTTCGGAACCGGTGGCTGGCAGTTGGCAGCGGTCCGCTGGTGTGCCAAAGCGGCTACGAAACCGGTTATTGCTGACGGAGGTATCCGTACCCACGGGGATATAGCCAAATCAATCCGATTCGGGGCGTCAATGGTGATGATCGGATCATTGTTCGCCGGACATGAAGAATCCCCGGGAGAAATGAAAATTGTCAACGGTAAAATTTATAAAGAATATTTCGGTTCTGCATCTGTCTACCAAAAAGGAGAAAAGCGGAATGTGGAAGGGAAAAAAATGTGGGTCGAATATAAAGGACGGCTTCAGGACACATTGACTGAAATGGAAGAGGATCTGCAATCAGCTATATCCTATGCAGGCGGAAAAGACTTGTCTGCCCTCCGGAATGTTGACTATGTTATTGTTAAAAATTCCATTTTTAACGGGGATTTTATATATGAAAATAAAGAGCTCTTTTCAATATGAAAAGGGCTCTTTTTTTACTTTACAACGATATATTTAATTTTCAACCGTCAATGCTTTATCTGCGGGAATATATGTGTATCCGAGATCCCGGGCAATGGCTTCATGGGCTACCCGGCCGTTTATCACATTCACTCCGCTCTTAATCGCATCGTTTTCTGTAATAGCTTTAATAATCCCTTTGTTTGCGATTTCGAGAACATACGGGGTTGTTACATTTGTCAGGCCGATTGTGGCTGTACGCGGAACAGCACCTGGAATATTGGGTACTGCATAATGGATGACATCGTGTTTAACAAAAACCGGATCATCATGGGTAGTTGGATGATTGATGGTTTCAAAATTACCTCCCTGATCGATGGCCACATCGACGATCACGGATCCGGGCTGCATCGATTTTACCATTTCTTCGGTAACAAGTTTCGGCGCCTTTGCTCCGGGAATTAATACGGAACCGATCACAAGATCCGAACTTTTGACACTCTCGGCAATATTGTAAGTATTGGACATCATTGTCTGCACTTGGGCACCGAATATATCCTCCAATTGTCTGAGACGAACCGGATTTACATCAATAACTGTAACATCCGCACCCAGCCCGAGGGCGATTTTTGCGGCGTTAGTACCGACGACACCACCGCCGATAATCGTTACTTTCCCCCGTTCAACACCCGGGATTCCGCTGATTAAAATCCCTTTTCCCCCGTTTGACTTTTCTAAATATTTCGCACCGATTTGAACAGCCATTCGTCCGGCAACTTCACTCATAGGTGTTAATAAAGGCAGGGTGTTATTAACCGTAACGGTTTCATAGGCAATTGCGGTTACCTTTTTTTCTACAAAAGTTTTCGTCAATTCGGGTTCCGCGGCTAAATGCAGGTAGGCAAATATGATTAACCCGGGACGCAGATATTTATATTCGGAAGGCAGCGGCTCTTTTACTTTTAAGATTAATTCCGCTCTCTCCCATAATTCATCAATATTTTCCAATACTTCCGCCCCGGAATTGCTGTATTCATCATCGGTAAAATTACTTCCTTCACCGGCTCCTTTTTCAATAAGCACCTTATGTCCGGCATTAACTAAATGTTGCGTTCCTGAAGGGGTAATGGCTACCCGGTTTTCGTTGTTAATTCTCTCTTTCGGTACGCCGATAATCAATGTAAAACATCTCCTTTTAGTTTTGAGTATAACAATTTTATGTGCTCGGTTTTAATCAATCAATTATTATTTATTATAATAAAAAAATGCCCTGTTTTGACAGTTTCATACTATTTTTTATAAAAAACCGCTATTCCGGAAGCCGGATCGTACGGCTTCAGAATAGCCGGTAAAGAATGGTGGATCATTCACCATTCAGTTCATTTAAAATTTTTTTGTAATCTTTTCCTTTTTGTACATATACTTCAATGGATTCTTTAATCAGCTCATAATCCTTGTCGGTTAATTGACGGACCACTTTTCCGGGTGACCCGACAACAAGGGAACGGGGAGGGATTTTTTTTCCGCCGGTAATCAATGTGTTGGCACCAATGATGCATTTTTCCCCTATTTCCACATCATCCAATATCGTTGAACCCATGCCGATAATCGTTTCATCACCAATGGTGCAACCGTGAAGAATAACATTGTGGCCAATTGTTACTCCGTTGCCGATCTTGACGGGATAGCCTTCATACATATGAATGGTGCTGTTATCCTGAATACTGCAGCCTTCTCCGATGATCACCGGGCCTTCATCCCCCCGGATGACAGCGTTAAACCAGACTGTACTGTCTTTTCCGATGGAAACATCACCGATTATGTATGCTCCGGGAGCGACAAAAACACTGTCATGGACTTCAGGTCTTTTACCATTAAACGGGATGAGCATCTTGCTGCCTCCTTTGCAGAAATGGTAATTACACAAATTTATTATACTATAAAGATTCGGAAAATTATAATTTATAGTTTTGTGATGAAAAAGGAATATAAATTTACATTTTCTATTCCTTTTTCATAAAATAAAGGGATCTTTAATAAAAGTCTATAATCAAGGAGGAAGAAAGTGTCAGTTATCCGGACGGATCAATGGCTTATCGATTTGTCACAGAAACCGGAAAAATTATTGGAGAAAATATCTTCGTATTTTTCTGACGGGACAAACGCAGAAATTTATGACTATTTAGTATGGCACGGAATGTGCCGCTTTCCGTGGAAACACGCCTGCCGGATCGTAAAAAAGTGGCAAGAGAGAAAAATTTGGCAGCTCGTACAGGACGAAGAACGGATTTTGAAAAAAATGTGGAACGGACCGGATGTGCCGGTGTTCATCCTTCCCGCTGATATGAACAACCCAAAGCTTCTGAAAGAACAAAACGGAAAATCCGGTTTGGCCTTTAAAGATAAATTATTTTTGTTTATTGCCGGACATCATGTAGAGGATGAAATCAGGGCGTTGTTTACCCATGAGTACAACCATGTTTGCCGGTTGAAACACCGTAAAATGGACGTAAGGAATTATGTTTTACTGGATTCGGTAATAATGGAAGGAATGGCCGAAAATGCAGTAAGGGAACGAATAGGGAAAAAATTTCTCGCCGGCTGGACATCCATATACAGTGAAATCCAACTGCGGAGATTGTGGGAGAAGATTATCTATCCGAACAGAAATATTCCGAGAGCTGACCGGCGGCATGACGTGTTGTTATACGGTTTGCGCTTTTATCCGAAAATGGCGGGATATGCTGCCGGATATTCTTTGGTAAAAAAATATATGGAGGAAAAAAATAAAACGATAAGTGATCTTTTATCATTAGACAGTGAAGAAATTGCCCAAATCAAACAGTAAGCGGCTGCCGGGTGCTGCCGTTTTTTTATTATTTTTAAAAAATTTTATGTCAGACCGGCTATATGGGGAACAGTATAAATGGAATGAAAATTAATTAAAAAAATGGTGAAAACACTTGCACTAATTGAATATACAAGCTATATTATTAATAGGACTTGTATATACATTAGTATACTTGTATATACAACAATATTTTATTAATATAACAAATATCATCATGATTGGAGGAAAAAATTATGGCTGGTATTGACAGCGTTTTCGCTCCTGTTGAAGGAAAACTTGTCAGATTAGAAGATATTCCGGACCCGACTTTTTCACAAAAATTAATGGGGGACGGAATTGCAATAGAACCAACAGACGGAAAAGTGGTTTCACCGATCGACGGGGAAGTAATACTTGTATCAGATACAAAACATGCGATCGGGTTAAAAGGTAAATCCGGTATCGAATTGCTGATTCACATCGGATTGGAGACCGTTGCATTAAAAGGTGAAGGATTTGATGTCCATGTAAAACAGGGAGATTGTGTGAAAAAGGAGATCCGCTCATTACGTTTGATCTCGGTATTATTAAAGAAAAAGCAAAAAGCACGGTTACACCGGTGATCGTGACAAACAGCGATCAATTTTCTGTCTCCGGGAAAACCCGGGAGAACACGGTCCACAGAAATGAAACAGTACTTTTTACCGCTGAAGCAAAAACTGTTCATGAAGCGACATCCAAGGAAACAAACAATGTTGCCGGGGAGTACTCCGGTGCGGCGATGAAAATCGTATCGGCCGTAGGCGGAAAAGATAATATTTTGTCAGCAGGCCATTGCGTCACCAGACTTCGTTTCGTTCTGGCGGATGAAAACAAAGTCGATAAAAATGTGCTGGATGAACTTGACCTCGTAAAAGGAACCTTTTCTGCCAGCGGACAATTCCAGGTGATTATCGGCCAGGGGACCGTTGATAAAGTATATACTGCCATGGTCAGAGAAGCAGGAATTAAAGAAACGACAAAAGATGAAGTGAAGAAACAGGCAGTTGAAGTTCATCAAAACGCTCTCCAGCGGGGAATAAAAGTTTTGGCGGACATATTCATCCCGATTTTGCCGGCAATTGTTACAGCCGGATTGTTGATGGGACTGAATAATATTTTGGCCAATCCGGGAATTTTCGGACGTACATCACCTTCCGTTATTGAAATGTATCCCGCATGGGCAGGGGTTGCGGATATGATCAACATTATTGCCAACACAGCCTTTGTCTTTCTGCCTGCTTTAATCGGCTGGTCTGCGGTAAAACGGTTTGGTGGCAACCCGTTATTGGGAGTTGTACTCGGTTTGATTCTTGTTCACCCGGATCTGCTGAATGCCCATGCATACAGCCAGGCATTAACTGAAGGAACTGTTCCGACTTGGAATTTATTCGGGCTGGAAATTAACAAAATTGGTTATCAGGGTCAGGTGTTGCCTGTATTAGTTGCATCATGGGTATTGGCAAAACTGGAAATCCGGCTGAAAAAACGGGTTCCTGATGCACTGCAACTGTTGGTTGTTGCACCGGTTGCCCTTTTAGTAACAGGATTCTTGTCCTTTATCGTGATCGGTCCATTGACATTCCAGTTAGGAAACTGGATTACAGAAGCCTTTGTTTTCGTTTTTGATACTGTGCCGATTATCGGCGGTCTGTTATACGGGGCACTGTACGCACCGCTCGTTGTAACCGGTATGCATCATACTTTCCTTGCTGTTGATTTGCAATTAATCGGCAGCACTGGTTCCACATTCTTATGGCCGATTCTGGCATTGTCAAACATTGCCCAGGGAGCCGCTGCCTTTGGTATGCTACTTGCGGCAAACAGTGAAAAAGTAAAAGGACTTGCAGGAACATCCGGTATATCTGCATGGCTCGGTATTACCGAACCAGCAATGTTCGGTGTCAATTTGCCGAATAAATATCCGTTTATTGCCGCGATCAGCGGTACGGCAATTGCCGGAGCATTTATTACATTGAGGGGCGTACGGGCAACCTCAGTCGGTGTCGGCGGTGTTCCGGGATTCTTATCCATCGTCATCGGCCATTGGGGATCCTTCTTTATCGGCATGGCCATCGTTATTTTGGTTCCGTTGATTACGACATATTTAATTGCAAAGAAAAAAGCGGCAGTTTAAGGAGTTGGAGAAATGAACGAAGCTTGGTGGAAAAGATCAGTTGTTTACCAGATTTATCCAAAAAGCTTTTATGATACAACCGGTAAAGGTATCGGTGATTTACGGGGAATTATTCAAAAACTGGATTATTTAAAAACATTGGGTGTTGATGTCATATGGTTAACACCGGTATATCAGTCACCACAAAATGATAACGGTTATGATATTTCCGATTATTTTTCAATCCATCCGGATTACGGAACGATGGAAGATTTTGATGAATTATTGAAAGAAGCACACCGACGGGGAATGAAGATCATGTTGGATATGGTTTTAAACCATACATCCACGGAACATGAATGGTTTAAAAAGTCAAGATCATCACGTGACAACGAATACCGGGATTTTTATATCTGGAAAGATCCGGTAAATGGAAAAGAGCCGAATAACTGGCAATCAAAGTTTGGCGGCCCTGCTTGGGAATATGATGAAAAAACCGGACAGTATTACTTGCATTTGTTCGATGTCACCCAGGCGGATTTAAATTGGGAAAATCCGGAAGTCCGGGAAGAAATTAAAAAGATCCTTCATTTTTGGGCGGAAAAAGGAGTGGACGGTTTCCGCCTGGATGTAATCAATCTTGTTTCGAAGGATCAACGTTTTCCGAATGATGATACCGGTGACGGTAGGAAATTTTATACGGACGGACCGCGCATTCATGAATATTTACATGAAATGAACAAAGCGGTGTTCTCACCTTATGAATTGGTTACCGTCGGGGAAATGTCATCGACAACACTGGAAAATTGCATTCTTTACACAAGGCCAGATAGAAAAGAATTAAGTATGACCTTCCAATTTCACCATTTAAAAGTTGATTATCCAAACGGTGAAAAGTGGACAAAGGCACCGTTTGATTTCATTGAATTGAAACGTATTCTGTCTGACTGGCAGACCGGCATGCATGAAGGAAACGGCTGGAACGCGCTGTTCTGGTGCAATCATGACCAGCCCCGGGCCGTTTCCCGGTTTGGAGATGACAAACAGTATCATCAAGAATCGGCAAAAATGCTGGCGACTACCCTTCATATGATGCAGGGAACCCCGTATATCTACCAGGGGGAAGAAATCGGTATGACAAACCCCGAATTCAAATCAATAGAAGAATACCGGGATGTTGAATCATTGAATGCGTACAAAATTTTAACCGCACAAGGGAAATCCGAAGAAGAAGTACTCGAAATTTTACGGCAAAAATCCCGGGATAACGGTAGAACACCGATGCAATGGACGGATGAGAAGAATGCCGGATTTACAACGGGAACGCCGTGGATCGGTGTAGCTGATAATTATCCGGAAATAAATGTGAAAAAGGCTTTGGAAGATCCGGAATCGATTTTCTATTATTACCAAAAATTGATAAAATTGCGGAAGGAACTGGATATTATTACCTACGGTGATTATGAACTGTTGTTGCCGGATGATCCGCATGTATTTTCTTATGTCCGGCGCCATAAGGATAAAATGCTTCTTGTCGTAAGCAACTTTTACGGCAAAGAATTGAAAGTGTCCATTCCGGTTCCGGTTAGGGAAGACGCTGAAATTTTAATATCTAATTACAAAGATTCAGGAAAAAATTGGAGCAGCTTGCGCTTGCGTCCGTACGAGTCCATCGTTTATTATGTGAAGTAAATTGTGGAAAACGTCCGGACAGCAGACAATTTTATTTTATATATCATTTTTCCAGCGGGGGCTTTCCCCCGCATTTTTTATGAAAATAAAATACAGCTTTGCCAACATATATAAACATATACGAAAAAGGGTGGAGAAAGCTTATAATAAAAGGAAAAAGGAGGGGTGTTAATGAAAAGAGATATCCGCATCATTGCCCTTGATATGGACGGGACGCTTCTGAACGGAAATAATGAAATCTCCCTGGAAAATAAAAGGGCAATAGATCTTGCAGTTAAAAAAGGGATTCATGTGATTATCAGTACTGGCAGGCCATTAGCCAGTATTAAGCCGTATATTCATGATTTGGGCTTGCAATCTTATTCCGTCACTGTAAACGGCGGTCAGGTTTGGGATGATAAGGGTAATTTAATATCTGAGAAGCTGCTTGAACCGGATCAGGTTAAAGCAATGACTGATTTGATTCATACGCATAACATAAAACATTGGGCGGTTACAACGGAAGGATACTTTACCAATAATATTCCGGCGGATATTAATGTTTCAGACTATGATTGGTTAAAAATCGGTTTCGAAATCAACGATGACCGGCTGCGTGACCGGATCAGAAACAAATTACAGTATATTAATGTAGAAATCACAAACTCAAGCCCGGTAAATCTGGAGATCAATCAAAAAGGGGTCAGTAAAGGAAATGCCCTGCGAACCATTTGTAAGAAACTTAATTTTTCAATGGATCAGGTGATGGCTGTCGGGGACAGTTTAAATGACATGTCCATGATTCAGAAAGCAGGAGTGGGAATTGCTATGGGGAATGCCCAGGAGATTGTTAAAAATGCTGCAGATTGGATCACGGAAACGAATGAAAAAGACGGTGTAGCAAAGGCCATTCGCCATTGGGTGTTGTGAGCAAATACGGGCAAGCATGTATATCTTTCTTTTCACAATCCATCCTTCTTTTTAATAAATTAATATAAAAGGAGGGTGAACATGTTTGCCTTTTATGATATTGCCATTATACCGATTATCATTGGCGTCGTGGAAGTATTTAAAAGAATCGGTCTCCGGGCAAAGTACTCACCTTTATTGTCCCTCATTTTCGGCCTTCTCTTTGGAATCTTTTACGTAGAAGCCCCGCTTAAAGAAGGCATACTTGTCGGTCTCATGCTCGGTCTGTCCGCAAGCGGGCTGTACAGCAGTACAAAAAATCTCTTTGAGAAACAACCGGAAGAGGAAGATCAGCAAAAAAATACGTCGCGTTCCTAAACAAGCTGGCATTGATATGTTCAAGCCGGCTTTTTTATATGCAATAAATTTTCGGGAGCAATTCCGGGCATATAACAAAGTCTTACATCATATTTCAATTACAAATTAAAATTCATTTACAAATTGCGACTGGATTTACTGAAAGATATTGACTATAGTAATGAAAGGGCATATTATAAATAAACCGACATATTTCTTTTTTGTACCCAATATTTCGAATAATCTTTATTTTCATTAAAGGGGAATCAGGAACAGATACGGTGGAGGGGTATAAAATATGAAAAAGGGGTCTTTTCTTAAATTTAGAAGCATTAAACTGAAATTAATTACCGTTTTGCTTTCGCTCACCTTTATACCGCTTGCCATTATTGCGACATTTATCTATCAAAAGGGAGTCGAAAGTTTGGATAATCTAGGACGAAAAAATTTGCAAAACAGCGTAGAAATGACGCTGGAAATGATCGAAATTGTGGACCGGGCGGTAAAAGACGGAGCGCTCTCATTGGAGGAAGGACAGGAACTTGTAAAACAGGCAATTCTGAGTGAAATGGATGAAGAAGGAAAACGGGATATTAATAAAAAAATCGACTTAGGGGAGAACGGTTATATTTTTATTCTTGATGAACGGGGATATACAATTGCCCATCCGAGTGATGAGGGAATGGACACTTGGGACGCTGAGGACGAAAACGGGGTCAAATACACCCAGGAAAGTATCGAAGCTGCGAAGAATGGCGGCGGGTTTACATATTATGAATACAAACTGCCAAACTCCAATCAAATTGGAACGAAAATTTCTTATTCAAAGATGGATCCGCACTGGGGATGGATTGTTTCGGCAACGACTTATATGATTGATTTTAATGCACCTGCTTATGACATTTTAAAAGCCATATTTATTGTCGGAGGAATTGTACTTGCGGCGGCTGTCATTTTTATTTGGTTTTACAGTAATGCCATGGCGAAAAACATTGAATCCGTTACAGAACGAATGACAAGATTATCGGAAGGCGATTTAACGTTTGAACCGCTGCAATTAAAAACGAAAGATGAAATCGGTGAGCTGGCCGGGAGACTTAATTTGATGCGGGATAAGTTAAAAAATATGATTCACGAAATATCCAACTCCTCACAGTTAATTACGAGTAACAGTGAGGAACTTGCACAATCGGCCAATGAAGTGATGGCCGGTACCGAACAAGTGGCAATGACAATGCAGGAGCTGGCTTCCGGATCGGAAAAACAGGCGACCAGTTCCAATGATCTTTCAATGATGATGAAAACATATGTCCATAAATTGGAGGAAGCGAATAAACAAGGTGAGCAAGTACAATTAACAACAAAAGAAGTATTGACGATGACAAAAGATGGTTCCCGGTTAATGGAAAACTCATACAAACAAATGGATAAAATTGATAAAATTGTCAAAGAGTCGGCCCGTAAAGTTCACCGTCTGGATGAACAATCAAAAGAGATCACGAATTTGGTCACCGTGATAAAAGAAATTGCCGATCAAACAAATTTACTGGCTTTAAATGCAGCGATTGAAGCCGCAAGGGCGGGAGAACACGGTAAAGGTTTTGCCGTTGTTGCCGATGAGGTGAGGAAGCTTGCCGAAGGAGTGGCTTTGTCAGTAAAAGATATTTCCAATATTGTAAAAAATATCCAAACGGAATTTAATGATGTGACCGGATCATTAAAGACAGTATATGAAGAAGTTGAGAACGGGACAAGTCAAATCAGCGAAACCCGTGAAACATTCGTTAAGATTCATGAAAATATAACAAGTGCGGCAGACAGCATAAAAGCCATTTCTGAAAACTTATCGGAAATTTTGGAAAGCGGTCATGAAATGAACGGATTTATCCAGGAAATTGCCACCATTGCTGAAAAATCTGCAGCCGGGGTCGAAGAAACATCGGCAGCGGCGGAAGAAACAAACAGCTCTATGGAAGAAGTCGCGACAAGTTCGGAACAATTATCCGAATTGGCCGACCATTTAAACAGCCTTGTCAGCAATTTCAAATTATAATAGGATAGAATGACAGATTGGAACGGATACCGTTTGGGTTTATCCCCCCGGACGTGCACGGATACATGAAAGGAAGCAGTACAGTTGGTTATTTACTGGACTTTTTTACAATATAGAAAATGGCCTGTTTTTATTGCATGTACCGACTGGGGGTTATGCCGGCTGGATTTACATTCTTCTGTTGATGACAGTTTACGGCAGATCAAACAAAAATTTTCAGGTTGTACCGTGACAGAAAGCCGGAAAAAACTTCAACCATATATAAAAGAAGTGAAACAATATTTGGACGGGGAACGAACCGGATTTACGGTACCGCTTCATTTGACGGGGACAGCCTTCCAAAAGGCCGTATGGCGGGAGCTTTTCCGTATACCGTATGGCCGAGTTTGCAGTTATTCACAGCTGGCGTTACAGATGAAAAGACCGGAAGCAGTGCGGGCGGTAGCTGCCGCCATCGGAAAAAATCCCGTCCTTATCGTGATTCCCTGCCACCGGGTCATTGGAAAAAACGGGAAACTGACCGGTTACCGGGGCGGTTTGGAAACGAAAAAGAAATTGTTATTGTTGGAGAAGGCAGAAATCGGCAGCAGCCCATAAATGTACCATCATCGAACCTGACGTTAAAAATCTCTTGTGTTTGTAATGCTTTGCCTGTTTATGACAATTATTAAATCTTTTAATGCACTGGGGGTAAATTTTATGAAATTTACCGATCAATTGAAAGAGGCAACCGCCATCAGTTGGGAAAAAAGTTTAAATCATCCGTTTGTGCAGGGAATTGTGAAAGGGGATTTACCCCTAGATAAGTTCAAATATTATATTTTGCAGGATATTTATTACTTGAAACATTATGGAAAAATCCATGCGATCGCGGCAAGCCAAGCGGATGACTTTGAAACAACTGCGCTTCTTGCAGAAAAAGCTAAATTTGCAGCTCAGGCAGAATTAACGGTGCATAAAGAACATGCTGAAATATTAAATATTACATCTGAGGATATCAAGACCTTCAGACCTGCACCAACTGCTTATGCATACACATCCCACTTGTACCGGGTGTCGTTGCGGGGGAATTTGGCCCATACGGTTGCGGCCATGCTTCCTTGTTACTGGCTTTATGCAGATATCGGCAAAAAGAATGAACATGCTAATTCGGAGCCCGAGATTTATAGAAATTGGATCAAAATGTACGCAAGCGATTGGTTCCAGGATTCGACACAAGAAATGATTGATCTGCTTGACCGTTTAGTTGAAAATATGAATGAAGATGAAAAAGAGAAGGTGAAAGAGCAGTTTGTCATTGCGAAAGAATATGAGCTGCATTTCTGGGAAATGTCATACACGAAAGAAACATGGCTGTCCCAACGTGAAGAACCCGGATTATTATAAGATTGCATTAAGACGAAGCCGTAGATATGATCAAACATCTCTGATAAAAAAGAGGCTGCCGATTCACGGTCAGCCTCTTAAATAATATTTTTAAAGCTTTTCAACGAAATCCAGAACCGGTCATTTATTTTTTGAAGCTTCACTGGATGCTGATAAAATGAAGATAAATTCCTTTCAGTCATAATTTCTTTACTGTTTCCGCATGCGAAAACTTCTCCGTCGCGCAACAACAGGGTATGTGTGAAGGAAGGCAATATTTCTTCCACATGGTGGGTGACGTAAATCAATGTCGGACCGTCCGGCTGTTTTGTCAGCTTTTCAATAAAGGCAAGAAATTGTTCCCTTGCAATCAAGTCCAAACTTGAACATGGTTCATCGAGAATTAAAATTTCCGGTGATGCCATTAAGGCCCTGGCGATTAACACCCGTTGCCTTTCTCCTTGGGATAAACGTTCATAGGGTTCATCTTTAAATTTTTCACAATCCAAAAGACGCATAATCCCGGCTGCTTTTTCCAAACCTTCATCATGGACTTGTCCATAAAGGCCGATTGATGCAAACATTCCGCTTAACACAATCGAAAGGACTGAATCAGTTTTATAAATTCTTTCCTGGAGGGAGGCGCTCACCCAGCCGATTTTCCTGCGCAACCTTGGAAGATCCGTGTTGCCGAATTTTTCACCGAGAACTTCTACTTTTCCTTCCTGAGGCCATAAATATCCGTTAATCACTTTAAGTAAAGTAGTTTTTCCCGAGCCGTTTAATCCCAAAATACTCCAATGTTCGCCTTTGTTCACAGTCCATGAAATATTATTTAACAGCGCTTTTCCGTTTTTCCGCAAAGTAACGTTTTCCAAAGAAATCAAATGATTCACTCCAATCCTGAAATGAAAGTATCAAAATCTGACAAAATAATTATAACAAATTATAAAATAGAAAAAGTCAGATATATGTAAATTTTTGTATAATGAAATGTTGATAATGTTAATTGTTGACATTTATATTTTTCTTTAGTATTATACCCGTGTAGGTATAATATTTTTTTACTTAAAATATACCCCCATGGGTAATAAAGGAGGAGAAAAAATGAACGGAAGAGTGGCGATTATTTCCAGCAACGGAAGCTTGTTTGATGCGTACAAAGTATTTAACATTGCGACAGCAGCGGCGTCACTCGACATGGAGGTAGCAATCTTCTTTACATTTGAAGGATTGAATCTTATCCATAAAGAGGCAAACAAAAACTTGCCGTTCCCGGAAGGAAAAGAACATTTCAGAGAAGGTTTTACCGAGTCCAATGTACCGTCAATTCCGGAAATGGTGGATATGTCCCGGGAGTTGGGCGTGAAATTAATTGGTTGTCAAATGACAATGGATGTTATGGGACTCGAAATGGAAGACTTTGTTGACGGTGTTGAATCCGGTGGAGCAGTTACGTTTTTGGAATTTGCCAAAGATGCAGATGTAACGTTGACGTTTTAACAAAACATGAAATCAAGGAAAAAATTACGGATTACCATCTGTACGGAGGGAGGCACCATGACGAAAAAAGTTATTATCATCGGAGGAGTTGCCGGAGGGGCAACGGCTGCCGCAAGGTTAAGAAGATTAAGTGAAGAAGTTGAAATTATTCTTATTGAACGGGGAGAGCATATTTCCTTTGCTAACTGCGGATTGCCTTACTATATCGGCGATACAATTAAAGAGCGTGAAAATCTGCTCGTCCAAACGGCAGAGGGCATGTCTGCACGCTTTAATATTGATATCCGGACCAAAAATGAGGCTGTAAAAATTAATCCAGAGAAAAAGACCGTGACAATAAAAAATTTGCAAACGGATGAAATATACGAAGAATCCTATGATAAGTTATTACTCTCACCGGGAGCACGGCCGGTCATACCGCCCGTTCCGGGTATAGATGAACATGAGACTCTGTTTACGTTAAGAAATATTCCGGATACGGACCGCATCAAGTCTTTTATAGATCAGAAGAAGCCGGAAAAAGCCGTTGTGGTCGGCGGAGGATTCATCGGAATTGAAATGACGGAAAATCTGGTCGACAGGGGAATCGAGGTTACCCTTATTGAACGGTCCGATCAAGTAATGACTCCGGTCGATTATGAAATGGCGAGCATTCTCCACAACCATTTAAGAGCGAAAGGTGTACAGTTAATTTTAGGCAACGGTGTTAAATCTTTCGAGGATAAAGGAAGAAAAGTCATTTTGGAAGACGGAACGGCCGTTGAAACGGATATGACAATTCTTTCAGTCGGTGTCCGTCCTGAAAATGAATTGGCGAAAGACGCCGGATTGGAAATCGGTGAACGGGGCGGAATCATTGTTAACAAATATTTACAAACATCTAATGAAGATATTTATGCCGTGGGAGACGTAATTGAGGTCCGTGATTATATTAACGGGGAAAAAGCGATGATTCCGCTGGCAGGACCCGCCAACCGGCAAGGCCGGATTGCTGCTGACAATATTATGGGCAGACAAGTAGAATACCAAGGCACCCTTGGAACGTCTATTGCAAAAGTCTTTGATTTTACCATAGCCTCAACCGGAAATAATGAAAAAATGTTGAAACGGCTTAATATTCCATATGAAGTCATCCACATTCATCCGAATTCCCATGCCGGATATTATCCGGGTGCTTCGCCAATATCGTTAAAACTAATTTTTGATAAAGAGAGCGGAAAAATATTCGGTGCCCAGGCAGTGGGAATGAAAGGAACCGATAAGCGGATGGATGTCATCGCAACAGCCATTAAAGGCGGGCTTACCGTTAAAGACTTAACAAATTTGGAGCTGTCATATGCACCGCCGTATTCATCCGCAAAAGACCCGGTAAATATGGCCGGTTACGTAGCATCAAACGTTATGTCGGGAGATTTGGATAACATCCAGTGGCATGAAGTGGATGAAATTGTGAAGCAGGGCGGTCTGATCATTGATGTCCGGGAACCGGCTGAAAGAGCATTCGGTTATATTGAAGGTTCCATCAATATACCGTTAAATGAATTACGTTCAAGACTGGATGAAATTCCGCGTGATCAAACGATTTATGTATATTGTCAGGTCGGTTTGCGCGGTTATTTAGCATCCCGGATATTAAAAAATAACGGTTACCGGGTAAAAAATATCGACGGCGGCTGGAAAACTTATTCTGCCGTTTATGGTACAGGGAAGCGGGTACAGAAAGAAATAAAAATCAGTGACTCGGGTGAGGCCTTGACTGCGCAGAATCAACCTGATTCAATAACACCGGCCAAAGTATTGGATGTTTCAGGATTAAGTTGCCCGATGCCGGTTATAAAGCTGAAGAAGGGAATAGAAGAAATTGAAAGTAATGAAATTCTGGAACTTCATTCAACAGACAAAGGTTCATTAAATGATATTCCATTGTGGGCCAAAAGTTCGGGCCATGAGATCTTGAAGATCGAAGATGACAGGAATGTCATTAAGTTCTGGTTGAAGAAGAAGTAAACGAAAAGCACGGCTGTTTTGCCGTGCTTATTTACTGGCATGATCATTGAAATAAAAAACAATGTCAGTTTAACTGACATTGTTTTGGAAAAATTAGTCGGGAAAACAGGATTCGAACCTGCGACCCCTAGCACCCCATGCTAGTGCTCTACCAAGCTGAGCTATTTCCCGATCATTATAATTCCATTTTATATAGTAATACATTTCTTTATTTTGTTCAACCGTCGCGTTTTTATCATAACATTTTTTTATCGAATTGTAAAGGGGGAATGAAGTCATTTTTTCATATCCGGGAAATTGATTAAACAGAAAAACAAAGTTATACTTATTGTACTGACTGCCTTAAATGACCCGCTAAAACTGGAAGAATCATCGGAGCCATGTTGCGTGGCTTTTTACAGCGGTTATAAAAAGGGAATGGAAAAATAAGATAATTTAGAATAGTATCGGAAGGAAAGGGTAGGTAAGATGACAAAATACGTACCGTCAAAATTTAATGCATTATCCCGCACGGAAGACGGCGGGCTGATGATGTTTAACAGCTATACCGGAGCGATGGTCCATTTTTCCAAGGATGAAAAAGACGAAGTTATGGCTTCTATCCGTAGACAGGGAGTGGAAGAGCTGGATACCGAAGTGAAACAAGCATTATTGGACAATGGATTTATTGTTCCGGAACATGTGGATGAAATGAAACGGGCCCAAGTTTTGCATCAGTCCATGCACCGGACGGATATGATGCATTTGATTTTAATGACAACGGAACAGTGCAACTTCCGCTGTACATATTGTTACCAGGATTTTATAAAAGGAAGAATGACTCCGGAAGTAATCAGCGGAGTTAAAAACCTCGTAAAAGAACGGGCAAAAGTTTTATCGGAATTGCATATCAGTTGGTTCGGTGGGGAGCCGCTTTTGGAACTTGATGTGATCGAAGAGTTATCCCGCTCCTTTATGGAGACTGCCAGGGAACATGATATAGCATATTCTGCAGATATTTCTACGAATGCATGGTTTTTAACAAGAGACGTTTTTGAAAAATTATTGTCCTGGGAAGTACGCCAGTTTATGATCACCATTGACGGTGTCGGGGAAATGCATGACCGGACACGTCATCTCGCGGGCGGTCAGGGCACTTTTGACCGGATTATGGAAAACTTAAAGGCTATCAAGGAAAGTGACGGTCAGTTTGATATTACAATCCGGGTAAACTTTGACCGCGAAAATATGGATGAAGTTACGAATCTGATAAAATATTTAAAAGATTATTTTGCCGGAGACGACCGGTTCGGTATGTTCTTCCGTCCTGTTGGTAGATGGGGGGGACCGAACGACGAAGAGTTACCGATTTGCAACCATATCGTATCAAACAAAAAAATCTGGGAGTTTCAGGAAGAAGCTTTACAGGAAGGCTTGTCCCTGAGTTCCATGATTCCCGGCATTATGGCGCCGACCGCATCAGTTTGCTATGCGGCAAAACCGTACGCGATGGTGATCGGCTCAGACGGCCAGCTTTATAAATGTACGACATGCTTGAATGAGGAAATGAACCAGGTTGGAAAAATTCATGCTGACGGATCCATGGATTTGGATTATGATAAAATTGCAACATGGTTAACAACGGGAGAAGAGACGGATTCCGGTTGCCAATCTTGTTTCTTCCGTCCGGCTTGCCAGGGCAACCATTGCCCGTGGTACAGGATTATTACCGGAGAACGGCCGTGTCCGTATGAAAAACGGAATGTGCGGAAAGTATTAAACTTAATTTGGAAGGACCGTTTTGCCAAAGAAGCCGTACATCAATAAATGGCAGTTTTCCCATTGAAAGGGGGTGACATCATGAAAGTTATTCGCCCTGCATCAAATCCGGTGAAAAAATCCGGTTCCGGAAGAATCGTAAAATCCGTTCCCGGTAATTTAAAATAAAAAACCGGATGACAATGAAAAAGAGCTCACAGATGTGAGCTCTTTTTCATTTCCGGCCATTTCTTAAACATTCTTAAAAACAATAATTCTCCTTTTTTGCAATACTCGGCCGCCTTGAAAATTCGCATTTTGGGCAAGCAAATTCATTAATATCCCCAGCTTCTCTTCTGTTATTTTCTCACCTTCCATAATTAACGGGATTCCCGGTGGATAGGGAATGATCATTTCCCCGCTAATGCGGCCGCAAGCTTCTGATAATGGGATCTCTTCTTTTTCGGTTTGTTCCATTTTTTTGAACGGGACAGATAAGACGGAAAAAAGTTCATCCCGGTATAAAAATTCCCGTGAACGGATCAAGAAAGATTGCTCATAATCCTCTTTTTTTACTGCGGAAGCAATTTTTTCGGCTGTCTTTGTAAAAGGATACATTTGTTCTTTTTTTAATAACGGCAGGATGAGTAGGACATTTTGCATGTCGGCCAATTCAGGATATACCCACTCAGTCTCCAGTAACTCCTGTAATTGAAATCCGCTTATTCCTTTTGTTGACCGGAGCGTAATTTTTAATGGATCGGGTTTGCATCCGTTCGGAGTTTGTAAAATTTCGATTTCCGGAATTGTACATAATATCTTTTTAAACCTTTCTACTTCCTTTATGAAAAAAGCTAAATCTTCTTCGTTGTATGATGCTAAATAATACCTTGCTAAATCAAGCGATGCCATGAGCGGATAGGAAGGACTGCTGGACTGCAACATTTGCAGGTAAAATTTTACACGTTCCGGATCAATCCGGCGGCTGTTAATATGTAAAAAAGAACCCATTGTCATGGCCGGCAATGTTTTATGGGCTGATTGCACAACGATGTCGGCACCCAGTTGAACGGAACTTTCGGGAAACGGCGGAGGAAGGATAAAGTGCGCACCGTGGGCCTCATCTATAAGGACAGGAAGATTTTTTTTGCGGGCAACAGATATAATTTCCCCTAAATCATAAGTAAGGCCGTAATAGTTGGGGTAGGTAAGAATGACCGCCTTAATGTCGGGAAATAACTGTAAAGCTTTTTCTACCGTCCCTGCATCATAACCGGAAGATACTTTCCAGTTTTCATCAATTTTCGGTGACATAAAGACCGGTTCTGCCTTGGCCAGCGTTAGCCCGTGTAAAATGGATTTATGACAATCTCTTCCGACCAGGACCCGGTCCCCTTCGTTTACTGTCGATAAGATCATCGCCAAATTTCCAACAGTTGTGCCGTTGACTAAAAAAAAGCTTTGATCCGCACCATATAATTCCGCCAATAACTCCATCGCTTCCATGATCGGGCCGGAAGGGGCATGCAAATCATCAAGTCCTGTAATTTCTGTTGCATCAATGGCAAGAACGGATTGAAAAAAAGTCCGGGCGAAGTCTGCAAATAGTTGTCCGTTTTTATGACCGGGGACATGGTATGAAAAAGTTTCCTGTTCTGAGTAACGTTTCAAAATGTCAAATAAAGGTGTTTTGCCTTGGTTCATCAATCATCTTCCTTTTTCAATCCAAAAAAGTTCTGATTGCTGTTTAAAGCAAACGTTACATCTTTATCATAACAAATGGTATGCGCAACGGCATAAATTTCTGCATTTTTTATGAAAAGTGGAGGCATAAAATGTGAAATTTAAAAAATTTTATTGATTTCCCGGAGACGGTATTTAAAAAAATCAAAGTCATTATTATGGTGAACGATCACTTCTTTAATAATACGGGAGATTGCACTATGTAAAAATTCCAATGCTTCATCCCGGTCAGAAAACGTTTTCAACAAAGCCAGAATATTTTTTACCCGGTCCTCAACGCTTACCGCCAACAAATAATCGTGAACCGTCAAGTAGCAATTTTTATAAATTATTTTTTCATCCGGTTTTATGCCAAATTGGTGAAAAACCACGTTGTATAGTTGTTTGTAATATGCATTCATGAAAAATCACCCGCCAATAAATTCCCCTTTCAATACCGCAAAATATATTTTTTCCTTTAAAAAAGAAAATTATGAGCGAAAGATCATTAATCATTTTTCATCCGGTTCCAATTTTCTGGTAAAACAGACATTTCCAATTTCTATTACGTATACTTCGCTTTAAACATGCCACCATAAACATGAAAAAGTATTAAGGGGAGTGAAAAATGAAAAGGTATATCGTTACAGGATTAACGGTTGTTACACTCGGTTTAACCGGGTGTACATGGAACGATGATGCCACCGGAAGAAATGAAACAGAATATAACCGGCAAATGAGGACAAACGAAACAACTCCGATGCATGTTCGGAACGAAGGGCGGCTCCGTTCGTTAAGCATTTCTGAACGGGCGGAAAGGGAAGTGGAAAAGTTGCCGGAAGTGGATGATGCCCAGGTGATCGTTTCCGGAAATAATGCTTATGTTGCCGTCCGGCTAAAAGATCATAATGTAAATAACCGCAGAGCAAATAATAATCTTACCGGAAACGGTGTGGTCGATCAGAATAACCGCACAAGGGATAACGGAATAATTGATGGACAGAATGATGCAGGGAATCCGGAAAATGACCCGCTGAATTATAAAGATAATGCAATGAATGACCGGTATAACGGTGTCCGTAATATTAACCGGAATACAAGAACAACAAGAAATTACACTCCGATATCTAATCGGTTTGAACAAAAAATTACCGGTCAGGTACGGAAAGCGGATTCCAGAATTCGGAAAGTGTATGTTTCCGCTGATCCTGACTTTTATAGCCGGATGACTGACTTTGGCGACAATATCCGGAATAACCGGTTAAATGACGGTTTAATTAATGACTTTAATAATCTGGTAAATGATATTTTTAACACCGGTAACAAACGGAGAAATGTACGGTAAAAACCATCATCAAAGGAGCTGTTTTTTCAGCTCCTTTTTCGTTTTTCATAAGCTGGAGTAATGATATTACTTATACATTGTAATCTTTACGGTTCCTCCCTGCCGATTTAAGCATGAAAACAAGTGTAGATATGATATTTGTACAAGAACATTTTTGTCATGTAATAAAGGGAAGGGAGATACAGGATATGGTGCCTTTGAAAGTTTTGCCGGATATGGTTAAAAATAAATGAAGTAAAATGATAAGGGGTAAGTAAATTGGACGTACGAATCATCTATGAAGATAATCATTTACTTGTAACAGAAAAGCCCGTAAATATTCCGGTTCAGGAAGATTCGTCTCGGGACTGCGATTTATTGTCAATATTAAGGAATGATATAAAAATTCGCTATAATAAGCCGGGAAATGTTTTTCTGGCCCTTGTCCACCGTCTTGACAGACCGGTTGGGGGCGTGATGGTATTTGCAAAAACTTCAAAAGCTGCCAGCCGTCTTTCGGATTCATTCAGGAAACAGGAAATTGAAAGGTCCTATCTGGCTGTGGTACGGGGTTGCCCTCCGGAAAAATACGGTTTGCTTGAACATTACTTATTGAAAAACCGGAGAAAAAATATCGTTCATGTTGTACCGGAAGATACGAAGCATGCCAAAAAAGCAGTATTAGAATATGAAGTACTGGATGAAACAGATGACCTCGGTTTGTTGTCCGTCAAACTGCATACAGGACGGTCGCACCAAATTCGGGTACAATTGAGCACCAGCGGATATCCAATCTACGGTGACCAAAAATATGGCCGGCACGTCAATAAACTCGGTGAGCAAATCGCTTTATGGTCCCATAAATTAACACTTTTGCATCCGGTGAAAAAAGAGCCGATGACCTTTATTTCCTTGCCGCCGGAAAAATATCCTTGGACGTTGTGGACGGATTTCCTCCGTAAAAACAATCAGCCGGTTATGTAAAAAAACGGTCTTCTTGAGGGCCGTTTTTTTGTTTTTGCAGAAACAGGCAAATAAGTCTTTCGTTTTTAAATTGCAGTGTGATGATTGTTCAATCCCCGCATATGAATGAAAAAAAGTGTATTATTCGTTGCGGGGAGGGTAAATGATTGAGAAAAGCGGATTCTTTAAAACGGGGTATTTATATTTTATTTATCACCATCTTTCTTTTATTTTCTATACTGATTTTCCGTCTCGGATATATGCAAGTTTTAAAAGGTAAAGAATATACCGAGGCAGTGAAACGTGCGGATGTTACATCGGTCGGATATCCGGTTCCGCGGGGGAAAATCTATGACAGCAAACACCGGCTTGTTGTTTACAACACCGGGGAAAGAGCAATCACTTATACTCCGCCGAAATATCCGAAACCGGAAGATTTTTTGGAGTTGGCAAAAAAGTTAAGCCGGCATATTTCCATGAATGAAAAGGATAAGCAAAAAGTTACCGAACGGGATTTAAAGGATATTTGGCTGCTGGAAAATCAACATGGCCGGCATTTGATTACGGAAGAGGAAGAAGAACGGTTTAAAAAACAAAAGTTAACCGAAAATGATCTCTACCAATTAAAGTTAAAACGGATTAAAAAGAAAGATTTAGAAGAAATTGATTTAAATATGGCAGCGATTTACCGTAAACTTTCTTCTGCACCCGCATTTACCCCGGTAATGATCAAAAATGAAAAAGTAACGGACCGGGAGTTTGCGGCTGTCAGTGAACGGCTGGGAGAGTTTCCGGGTATTGATGTTACGACTGATTGGAAAAGAAAAAGGAATTACGGCGATACATTTTGGAATATGCTGGGCGGGGTAACTACTGACGATGAAGGCCTTCCTTTGGAAAAAGCAGACTACTATATGGCGAAAGGCTATGAAAGAAATGACCGCGTCGGAAAAAGTTATATTGAAGAAATGTATGATGAGATTTTGCTGGGCAGAAAGAAAGGATTAGAGATTGCGACTAACCGGAACGGGGAAATTACAGAAACAAAGGTGAGGGCAGAAGGACATAGCGGTTATAATCTAGTTCTCACAATTGACATGAAATTTCAGGAAAAAGTAGAAAAAATATTGGAAGAAGAACTGAAAAATGCCATGGGCAGTCCGTATACAGATACATTGGATACTGCTTTTGCCGTTGCCATAGAACCGAAAACGGGATATATTCTTGCGATGTCCGGAAAAGTATACGACCGGGAAGCGCAACAATTCCGTGACTATACCCCGGGTACCTTTACTTTCGCTTTTGAACAAGGTTCGGTCGTTAAAGGGGCAACCATGCTGGCGGGCTATGCGTCAGGTGTGAGGGAAATCGGGGAAAAAGAACTTGATGAAGTTATGAGAATCCGCGGTTCCGGCACTTTTTCTTCCCATACGGTTATGGGCCATATTAATGATCTAACAGCCCTGGAACGATCATCTAATGTTTATATGTGGAAAACGGCCATTGAAATGATGGGGGGGAAGTATGTGCCCGGTGCCCCGTTAAAATATGATCATGAAAAAATCGAAAAAATCCGCTATTATTTTCATCAACTCGGTCTCGGTGTTCCTACCGGAATCGGATTTCCGAATGAAACAGCAGGAATGAAAGGAACAAATCCGGGAACGTATTTTCAAATTGCCATCGGCCAGCTGGATACATATACACCGATGCAAGTAGCTCAATATATGGCAACAATCGCCAACGGCGGCTACCGGATGAAACCGCAGCTTGTGAAAGAAATACGAAAGCCGATGAAGAAGGATAACGGACCGGGTACTTTAGTAAAAGCTGTTAACCCGGTTGTTTTAAACAGGGTAGAAATGTCTGACGAAATGATTGAACGGGTCCGGGAGGGCTTTTGGCTTGTTACTCATGGCGCACAAGGAACAGCAACTGGTTTTTTCAGCGGGGAGCCCTACAATCCGGCGGGGAAAACCGGTACCGCCGAATCATATAAAAACGGTATAAAAACCTGGAATTTGGTTTTCGCCGGTTTTGCTCCCTATGATGAACCGGAGATCGCCATTGCTGTTACGGTCCCCCATGCCTATCGCGATGGGGTCCCGCAACCCCACAGTGCGGCAAACCAGATCAGCCAGCGGATTTTCCGTGCATTTTTCGGACTTGAATAAAAAGTAATATAACACTATAAAAGTGACTATTTAAATAGTAAAAAAGCGGCTTTTTAAAAAGCCGCTTTTTTATGTAATTCAGCTTATAAATAAGCGTCATAAACAGGTAAAAAATGTTAAATTGTGTATTATTATCCAAATGTTGGAAGAAAATACCTAGTATGATAGTATCTATTATTACAATTGAATTACAAAAACACTAGTAAACTACCAAATTCCTACAATAATAGATATAATAGGTATTAGTATAAAAGTAGCACAAGGTTTAGTACATACGGGGGGATCATTTTGGGTAAAAAAAATGTCATTAAATGTGTAACAGCAAGTGCCGCGATTGCTTCAGCTTTATTTTTTGCGGCGGACGAAGCCGGGGCAGCGACCCATAAAGTTAAGCGCGGTGAATCGCTTTGGTTAATTGCTCAAAAGTATAATACGACGGTCGCAAAACTTAAAAGCATTAACAATTTAAAATCTGATATTATTTATCCGAACCAAGTATTAAAAGTTGGAAGCGGTTCTTCTACAGCATCTGGCACTTCGTCAACTAAGACATACACAGTCAAACGGGGAGATACGTTAAGTGGAATCGCTTTAAAATATAAAGTTACAGTAAAAGATTTAATGAATTGGAATAACTTATCATCGACGTTAATTTATCCCGGAGATGTTCTTTCGGTTAGCGGTCCAAGTAAAAGTTCTTCCAAAAGCAACAAAAGTTCAAACAGCGGAAAAAGCTCCGGAACGGAAACAACTTATACAGTAAAGCGCGGAGACACTTTAAGCGGCATCGCTTTCAGATATGGTGTATCATATAAAGATTTAATGAAATGGAATAATTTAACAACGACGCTGATTTTCCCGGGAGATGTATTAAAAATTAAAGGTGGCAGTCCGTCCGGAAACAGTTCAGGTTCATCAACATCCGGCGGAAATAAAGGAATAACAACCTATACCGTTAAAAAAGGTGACTCGCTCTGGAAAATCAGTAGGCAATTCGGAATCACAATTGCCCAGTTGAAATCTTTGAACAATTTACGATCTGATGTGATCTATCCCGGACAAAAATTGACCGTAAAAGGAAGCGCCAATACGGGATCTGGCAGTTCGAACCAAACATCCGGCAGCGGTTATAACGTAAATAAATTAATTAATGTGGCCAAAAGTTTTATCGGTGTTCCTTATGTTTGGGGAGGATCCTCACCGAGTGGCTTTGACTGCAGCGGTTTTATATATTATGTATACAATCAGGCCGGTAAAAAAATACCACGGACAAATGCTGAAGGATATTATAACCGTTCCTATTATGTCAGCAAACCGCAGGTGGGCGATCTTGTATTTTTCAAAAATACATATAAAAAGGGGATTTCCCACCTCGGAATTTATATAGGAAATAACCAATTCATTAATGCAAACAATAACGGTGTTGAAATTACAAGCTTAAACAATTCATACTGGAAGAGACATTTTGACAGCTTCAAACGGTTTTACTAATAACCAAAAGAAGCAGCAGAAAACGCTGCTTCTTTTGGTTATTTCTGCGGTGCAGACGGTATGGATATGTTTTGCAATGCTTCGCCTGCTTCATCAGCAAATTGATGTTGTACGGCCAAATCGCCGAGGGAAACCATTCCGATTATTTCACCATTCTCCACTACCGGTAGACGGCGGATTTGTTGTTCTGCCATTAATTCAGCCGCCTGATCCACATTCATGTCAGGCGTTGCTTTTACAATTTTCTGTGCTGTCATAACTTCAGATACAGGAGTTTGCGGGTTTTCACCTTGTGCGGTTGTCCGGAGTGTAATGTCACGGTCGGTGACAATGCCTGTAATTTTTCCATCATTATTTACTACGGGTATTGCGCCGATATTATACCGGCTCATTAATTCAGCAGCTTCTTGAACCGTTTGGTTTTCATTGACAGTAATGACATCAGTTGTCATAATTTCTTTTAGTTTTGTCATGCTCTGTCCCTCCGTGTATATGTTCATTCATTAGGATGGAACAGGATGTGTGAAATATTATTGTTAAATCTCTCCTTAAAATGCCGTTTTTTCCTTATAAATGAAAATTATGTTGAAGCTGTCCCGACAGAGAGGTTGACATATGGCAGTTATAAGCCGGCATTCAAATTTTATCAGCTCCACATTTTTTGTAAATCGTTGGTAATTAAGATTTCAATTTCACCGCTGACTTTATTCAGTTTTTTTACTTTTGCCAAAATCCGTTTGCTCATCGAAATTTTTGGAAATAAATCGGGCATGATTTCTGCCGGCACAAGGCCGATGACTTGTCCTTCTTTATTATAAATCGGCAGGGATGTACGGTCGTTGCGGGGGTCATCCCAAATATATACTTGATCATTGACTTTTAAATCACTTAATACACGATCATCAGAAACAGCTTCTGCCTTGCTGAGGCGGACTGAGTCATAAATGTACGGTTCGTCCAGATTCCAGCCGCAACTGCTGCACACTTTTATAAGGCTGTTTATTCTTACGTAATTGTTCTTTTCACAGCGAGGGCAGGTGTAAAAATTATAATTGTCGTTCACTATGCCTTTTACTATTTCTGTCTCGGTTTGCACAGTATCGTCCTTTTTGATCAAAAGTATAAATAGTATTAATATTAAGAAACTTAAAATTAATGTGTAAGACATCATCACCACCCCTTTGTTGCCGTTTATTAACATCTGAACATTCGTATAAAACGGAAAATAAAATTGGAAACGTTTACATATCTAATTTTATTCTACATCAAATCTTCAGAAAAAATACGGAAATTCTTAAGTAAAGCTGTTTTTTGCATGAAACAGATAAATTATAAATAAAATTTTACAATAATGTAATAAATTGAAGCTTCTTATGTTTCCGGAAAAATATTTTTAAGATATGGGCAAAAGTTTTACAAGAGTAACTAAAATTGAACCTCTGTGTAAACAAATTTGGTAAATATTGTAAATAATATTGAAAAGTTTTTTACAGAAAATCAAATTCTGCACATGTTTTGTCAATAAGAAGCTGACTGATCTTCTTAATTGTTTTCGGTTCCATGTAATTTTTTGGAATATACGGTAAAATTATAGTAGCAGTAGGAAAAGGAGGTAAT
>CALGYZ010000052.1 GCA_937934645.1 uncultured Bacillaceae bacterium
CGCCGGTGAGTGCGGTAAGAATGCCAATCGGCAATTCTTCGGGAGCTATAACGGTTCTTGCTGCAACGTCTGTCCAGACGACCAGGATTCCGCCCAGCAAGGCACTGACCGGCAAAACTTTTTTATGGTTAGAGCCAACCAACAATCTTGCCAGATGAGGGACCATTAAACCGATGAACCCTATGGAACCGCTTACAGAAATAGTAGTCCCTGCCAATAGAGAGGCGACCAAGACAAGCATTTTCTGTATACGGGTTACATTAAATCCGAGTGTGACTGCTGTTTCGTCGCCCAGAAGAAGAGCATTCAGTGCCCGGTAATGAATTAACAAAATAATCATGCAAACCATCATAACGATGAGCGGGAGTTTTAAATAGCCCCATTTTGCTCCTGCCAGGCTTCCGGCCATCCAAAAAACAGCGTTATGAAGTCCGAGCGCATTCGGGGCGCTCAAAGTGATAATGCTTGTTATGGCATCCATAATCATGGCGATGACAACGCCTGAGAGCAGTAATTGGGTAATATTGACTGTTCCGTTCACTTTTGAGAGCGAATAGACAAGAATGATTGTCATGGCCGCACCGATAAAAGCGCTGATGGAAAGAGCATATGTACCTAGGAATGAGAAAACGCCGAACAACATTCCTAAAGTGGCTGTCGCCGAAGCTCCGGAGGATACTCCGAGAATAAAAGGGTCTGCGAGATGGTTGCGCACTAAAGCCTGCATGGCTACGCCGGTTATGGCCAAAGAGGCGCCGACGATCATTCCCAACAACACGCGGGGAAAGCGCAGCCCCCAGACAATATTTTCTTCCAGTTGAGTCCAATTTGTGACAATATGATCATTGATGAACGGAATTTTGCTGAAAATGATTTTTGCTACAATAACAGGATGAACGGAGACAGGACCGATCCCGATGGCAAAAATAACAGAAAAAAAGCTTACAAGAAAAAGAACGAAAATTATGATTTTTAAATTTGGTTCTTCATCATAACAAAAGATTTTAAACTTCCTGGATGCTTGTCGTGAATATTCGATTTTGACCGCCAACCTTCCAACCAAATTTGCATACAAAATGTTGGAAAATAATAAATCGTGGCACGATTCGACTAAATTGTAACACTATTCTGCTGCCATGCAATGGTAAGTAAGAACGTTTTTTTCAATTGGTTCTTAAGAACTAATGTAAGGGAATTTTTGCGGGAATAATGTAAAAAAATGTGGAAAACTGCGGTATTTACAGTTGTTTGATACCTGTTTCTATTACTTTAGGACCTTGGCAATCATTTTTGATTTTTGCTTGTGGCATATGGGGGATATATGGCACAGGTTGTCGATATTTTTAGGAAAAGGGGCGGTTTTTGGATGATTCCTGTTCCATTTGATACAGTTCAGGAATTTGCACACTTCGGGCGGCTTTTTAAAACCTCCGGATAACATATTTTCTTGTACCGGTTTGGACAATTTTTCCGTAAGAGGCTTGGGGCAATAAGGGGGTTGTGAGAAAAACAGGTTAATTTTAAAGATCTTTCGCCGGCAAATCCTGCTTCTGGCATAAAAATTGCGACAAAAATTCAAGACTGCGGAAAAACAAATATGTTATCATAAAATCAGAGAAGTACTTTTTTATCTAAAATCAACCCTTCATAAGGCGTTGTGCCGCAAGAAAAACTTTTTTACGGAAAAGGCAGGGTGAACATTTTTTGGACAGTATAGGGATATCGATTTTAATTATT
>CALGYZ010000053.1 GCA_937934645.1 uncultured Bacillaceae bacterium
AACCTACATAAATTGGTGGCCAAACAATGCATTTTTAGTTTGCCATAAACACCTCCGTATTCATCCTGTAATTTTTGTGGTAAATCCCAATGATACAGGGTTAAGATCGGTTCAATATTATGTTTAATCAATTCATTTATGATATTGTTATAAAATTCTACACCCTTCTCATTAATTTCTCCTTTACCTTCCGGGAATATCCGCGTCCAGGCTACAGAAAACCGATACCCTTTTAATCCTTGTTCAGCCATTAATTTTATATCTTCCTTATAACGGTGGTAATGGTCTACCGCTATTTCACCAGTTGTATCTTTAAAAGTCGTACCGGGGATTTTTGCGAAAGTATCCCAGATGGATTCCCCTTTTCCATCCTCATTCCAAGCTCCTTCAACCTGATAAGCTGCAGATGCTGCAGACCAGAGAAAGTTTTTCGGAAAGGGCGATAATTTTTTATGGATCATTATTATATCCTCCTTATTTTAATAAAATCATTTCACGACTTATCTCACCGTATATTTTTTACCCCCCTGTTTTTTTATTCATTAATGTTTCATTTTGTTTTATTTTGTTTAATTACAGCATTAATTTATCAACAAACATGAAAAATGTCAAACAAAAAAACATTAAATCGGTTGATTTCACACAAAATTGATGATAAAGTAAACTTACAAAATAAAACGAAAAAATAAAAACAAATTCAAACATACGGGAGTGGTTTTTTTGAATAAAGCAGAAATATCCTTGGTTGGATTTGAAATTGTGGCTTATGCAGGCGATGCCAGATCGAAATTATTAAACGCTTTAACTTTAGCAAAGGAGGGAAATTTGAAAGAAGCAGAATGTCTCGTATCGGAAGCAAAAAAATTATTGGCTGATGCCCATAAAAACCAGACTGACGTACTTTCCGCCGAAGCTAAAGGGGAAAATACCGAAATAGGTTTCATCATGGTTCATGCACAGGATCATTTAATGGCAGCATTATTGCTCTGCGATATTATTGGACATTTATTTGATATTTACAAGAAAGGATGAGACTGAATGAATAGCCTGATCGCAAAAATTGAAAAAGCAAATCCTTTTTTTGAAAAACTGTCGCGAAACCCGTATTTACGGGCTATTTTTGAAGGCTTTATCGCTGCAATGCCAGTCGTTTTATTTTCGAGTATTTTTATGCTGATTGCATACGTTCCCAATATTTTTGGTTTTTATTGGAGTGAAAAAATCGAAACAGCCCTTATTAAACCGTACAATTATTCTATGGGTTTACTTGGAATGCTAATTGCAGCAACTACAACGAAGAGTTTAACAGATTCCTTTAATAGAAAGTTGCCGAAAAACAACCAGATTAATAACATTTCCGTAATGCTTGCGGCAATTTGCGGATTCCTGCTTGTCGCAGCCGACCCGCTTGAAGGCGGGTTTTCCGGAAGCCACATGGGAACATCCGGTCTTTTAGCTGCATTCGTCGTTGCCTTTATTACCGCGAACATTTATAGATTATGTATCCGGAATAATGTAACAATTAAAATGCCGAAAGAAGTGCCGCCAAACATTTCCCAAACCTTTAAAGATTTAATCCCTTTCGCTGTATCCGTCCTGTTTTTCTGGCTGTTTGATATGGTGATCAGAAACCTGACGGAAGTAAATTTTGCCCAGTGGGTTATTGAAGTCTTCCAGCCCCTTTTTACAGCCGCCGACGGATATATTGGCCTCGCACTCATTTATGGTGCCATGGCGTTCTTCTGGTTTATCGGTATTCACGGCCCGTCAATCGTGGAACCTGCCGTAGCCGCGATTTATTATATGAATCTTGATATCAACTTGAGACTTTTTCAAGCAGGTGAACATGCATCCAATGTATTGACACCCGGGCTTCAACATTTTGTAGCCACACTTGGAGGAACCGGCGCAACATTAGTCATTACATTTATGTTTGCATTTATGGCAAAGTCAAAACAAATGAAAGCGGTTGGAAAAGCAGCTTCAATACCCGTTCTTTTCGGTGTCAATGAACCGATTTTGTTTGGTGCCCCTTTAGTATTGAACCCGGTATTTATGATTCCATTTATTCTAACACCAATTGTCAACGTCTGGCTATTTAAATTTTTTGTTGAAGTCATCGGCATGGACAGCTTTATGTACTTATTGCCATGGACAACTCCGGGACCTGTCGGATTAGTAATGGGAACGGGGTTTGCTGTATCCGCTTTTGTTCTGGCGGTCATTCTTTTAATCATTGATTTTATCATCTATTATCCTTTCTTTAAAATTTATGATAAACAAAAACAAGAAGAGGAATTAAATGTTCCTGCTGAAGGAGAAAATAAAGAAATGACTGTAAAGGAAACAGAGGAAGAAGAAATTTTAAGAACTCCTGTGCCCGATAAAAAACAAATAAAAGACAAGAATGTACTTGTATTATGTGCCGGCGGAGGCACGAGCGGTTTATTGGCCAACGCTTTAACAGAAGGTGCTGAAAAAAATAATGTTCCGATTACTGCTGCCGCGGGAGCGTACGGTGCACACCATGATATTTTAAAGGATTTTGATTTGGTAATTCTCGCCCCTCAAGTGGCATCAAATTATCAAGATATTAAAGAAGACACGGACCGTCTCGGCATTACATTACTCTCCACGGGGGGACAAGAATACATCAGTTTAACAAGGGATCCGGACAAAGCATTAAATTATATACTGGAAGCGTTAAAATAATACATTTCAACTTACTTGCCACCTGGAAGTTTTGCTTAAACTATATTAATCAAAAAAGTTAAAAGGTACCCTAAAGGGTACCTTCCTTCATTTTTTATGTCCGGTTCCAAAACCGTTGCCGGGCAATAGCCATAATAAATTGTTCCCCGAAGTCCGGATTATTCTCGGCAAAGACAACACCTGCTAAATTGTTTTCCTTTGAAGCCTGAATATAGGAACGTCCTGTCGTGGCAACACCGATCGGTTTAAAGAAAATATAGGCTGTATGGACAAAGTTTCTAATATTGTAATCAAACTTTTCCTGTTGGTTTGATCTTCCGCCGACAACATATAAAGAATCAAATAAATACGCACTCGTTGTAAGGAACGATTCATCGACTTTCAGCTGTTTTCCGTCATTTCCCGTAACCGTTCCGAGCGTTTGGCTGACGATCGAATAAAACACTCCGTACTTATCAAACAAGTTTAGTACATTCATCACTTCATGAGTATGAAAACCGTCACCGATTAATACGCCCACTTTTTGTGTATAGGCGTACTTTGGTGTGTTCGCCTGGCTCAAGGAAGGATATTTCGTTGAGACCTGTACATGGGCGCCCCGCGGGCGTCTCACTCCGATATGATCCGCAACTATGCTGGCCAATTCCGTATCAACATTTGCAAGCAAATCAACATTTTGCTGGCGGACCGATTCACTTTTTACTTTACCCAGCTGATAACTGAACCCTTCGATGGTGTGCTGTTTTTCCACTGGTGTCAGGCTGTTCCAGAATATTCTCGGCTGTGTAAAGAAATCTTTAAACGAATTGCTTCTCTTGCGGGTAACCCGGCCTGCCACTTTTTTCGGGTAATGTTCGTAACCGCCTTTTTCCGGAGGTGTTGTGTAGGGGGTATTGTTGGCGAGTGAATTGTTGCGGTAGTTCACTTGATCCACATCAATCCTGTAGCGCATATAACCGCGCCGGGTATTATTATGGAAAGGACATAACGGACGGTTAATGGGCAGATCATCATAGTTAGCACTTCCGAGCCGGTGGTGCTGGGTATCCCGGTAGGCAAATAACCTTCCCTGCAAGACCGGATCATTGGAAAATCCAATTCCCGGGACCACATTTGCCGGGTTAAAAGCAATTTGTTCCATTTCGGCAAATTCATTCTTGATATTCCGGTTTAGTGTTAATTTACCGACCATTTGGACGGGAACGAGTTCTTCCGGCCAAAACTTGGTCGGGTCCAAAATATCGAAATCAAAATTAAATTCATCTTCCTCAGAAATCAGCTGTACACCCAATTCATATTCCGGATAGGCTCCGCGGTCAATCGCCTCGCGCAAATCTCTGCGATGGAAATCCGGGTCCAATCCGCCGATTTTAATCGCTTCTTCATTGAGTAAAGAATGGACACCCAAAACAGGTTTCCAGACAAACCGGACGAACGTTGCTTTGCCTTCATCATTAATAAACAAATACGTATTGATGGACCACGACTCCATCATCCTGTAACTGCGCAACACACCGCGCGGTGACATTATCCACATAACCATATGAAGCGATTCGGGATTATTGGCTACATAATCCCAAAAGCGATCATGGGCGCCCGTTGCCGTCGGGATACCGTCATCCTGTTTATTTTGGTAGGCGTGAATTACATCGGGAAATTTTTTGGGATCGTTCACAATCAATACGGGCATCGCAATGGTCGTTAAATCATAGTTGCCTTCTTCCGTATAAAACTTTGCCCCTTTACAACGCAAATCCCTGGCGGTATCATAGGATCCCTTTGGCCCCTGTACCGTGGAAAAGCGGACGGTAACCGGCGTCTTCTTTCCGGCTTCCGATAAAAAGGCCGCTTTTGTCACATGCTTCATCGAGCGGTAACATTCAAACACCCCGTAGGCGCCGTAGCCCCTGGCATGGACAACCCGCTCCGGAATCTCTTCCCGGTTGAAATGGGACATTTTTTCCAGGAAATAAAAATCTTCCAGCAAAGCCGGTCCGCGTTCGCCTGCTGTTAAAATTTCACTGTCATTGGAGATTTTTAAATTTTGTTTTGTTGTGAGCGGTTTTCCTGTGTTTTGTACGCGGTACCGGTCCAATTGTCTTTGTTTCGGGTTTTCCGTCCCGGAACTATGCTGTCTGGATGTCTTCTCATCCATGTTATCAACCATCCCCTGATCACATTTTATTGCCTTTATATCCATATGAGTCCCGTTTTCCGAATATGCCCGCCCCAGTTACGGAAAAGGAAAATATACGAGAATCGTTTAGTTATTTTGGGGATTTTTCAAAATATTTGCTCTCACCGGATATAAAAACCGTCGCGGTAAAAATGATTGCCTGGTTGCTGCAATTTTACACGAACGTGCCGATGAGTTTTCAACTTCATATCACAAGGACTGCGTAATTACTTTTATAGGACCATAGGTAATAGAAAAAGACAGCCAAAATCAGCTGTCTTTCCCATTTTAATCATTAACATCATTTCTAAATCTTTATCCGTCCGTGTTTTTTCCATACTTTATACGGTTATTTCAATTTGATTTCCTTCAGGTCCCGATATACAGCTGTCATAATACCCGTCACCGGTAGTGCGGGGGCCGCTGATTACTTCATACCCGGCTTCTCTTAATTGATTGGTTAACACATCTACTTTTTCCTTACTCCCGACACTAAATGCTAAATGGGTATACCCTGTTCTAAACAGGTTTTTCTCAGAATCAGCCATGTCAGGACGTGTCATAATTTCAAGTCTGGCACCGTTATCAAATGATAGGAAATACGTTTCCAGTCCGGTTTTAGGATTGTGATATTTCGTATTTGGTGATGCACCGAAAAATTTTACAAAGAAATTCTTTGCAGCTTCTAAGTCGTTCACATACATGGCAACATGCTCTATTCTCATACCGATCTCCCTTTTTGCTATTATTTTAATATACTTATCTTAGCATGGATTTATCATTTGACCGGATTTAAGAACTGACAATTGTATGTATTGTTTCAAATATATCGTTTTAAGGGGGATTTTTAAAATGGGCATTCCAATAAAAAAAATAAAAATAAGAAAATTAAACATGAATCTGAAAACACCTTTTACGACAAGTTTCGGCACCATTCAGCATAAAGAACTTTTTATTACGGAAGCGGTTGATGAAGACGGCAACCGCGGCTATGGTGAATCCGTCGCATTTTCCATTCCCTGGTACACAGAGGAAACAGTACAAACTACTTTGCACATGATGGAAGATTTCCTGATACCTTTATTGCAAAAATATAAAAATACGATTGAACATCCGGATGATTTAGCTACCATTTTTAAGCCGGTCAAACGGAACAATATGGCCAAGTCTGCACTGGAAGGTGCCGTGTGGGATCTTTACGCTAAAAGAAACGATATTACATTGGCCGAAGCCCTCGGTGGAAACAAAAAACAGGTTGAAGCCGGCATCAGCATCGGCATCCAGGAATCCGTACTTGATTTGCTCCGGTTGATCGAAAAATCGCTTGCCGACGGATATAAACGGATAAAATTAAAAATCAAACCTGAATTTGATGTAGAAGTATTACGGGAAGTGCGAAAAAATTTTCCCGATGTGCCGCTCATGGCCGATGCCAATTCCGCCTACACGTTAAACGATCTGGAGCATTTGAAACGATTGGATGAATTTCATCTCATGATGATTGAACAGCCGCTGGGCCATGACGATATTGTCGACCATGCCAAATTACAGGCAGAAATAAATACACCAGTCTGCCTTGATGAAAGCATCCATTCCTTCGATGATGTCAGAAAAGCGCATGAACTGGGCAGCTGCAAAATCATCAATCTGAAAATCGGAAGGGTAGGGGGATTGACTGAGGCCAAACGGATTCACGATTATTGTAAAGAAAACGGCATTTCACTTTGGTGCGGGGGTATGCTGGAAGCGGGTGTCGGACGGGCCCACAATATCGCATTGGCCACCCTGCCGCAATTTACATTGCCGGGGGATACGTCAAGTTCTTCACGGTACTGGGAAAAAGATATAATCGAGCCTGAAGTTGTTGCTGAAAATGGTGTCATCCATGTTCCGGAAAAACCCGGCATCGGTTACAGGTTGGATGAAGAAGCAATGGATTCGTATACGGAATGGATAAAAATTTATCATTTTTAAACTTTCTCCTTTTTCCTGAAAGATAAAAGAAACATAAGCAAAGTAACCCGAACACCGTAACCTGCAAATGCGATAAGCGGTTGACAAAAGTCAACCGCTTTATCTGCAATCTTTATAAATCCCGGTCTTTATTAATTTTTTACGCTTCTTCTTTCTTCCAGCGTTATTGTCAGCTCATAAACGCGCTTTTTATTCAGCGGATAAAAGAATGTTAGAATGAGAAATACAAGCAGGAATGTCACTGCCGGAATCAAAGTGGCAATCATGTAAATACCGTCAAGCACTTCCTGCGGCTGACGGTCGAGTCCGGATACGTAGCCGATCGCCGCAATGGCAAAACCGCCGACACCGCCGGCAACGGCTTGTCCGAGTTTTCGTGCGAAAGAGTATACCGAGTATACCGTTGCATCTTCACGCAATCCGGTTAAATATTCATGGTAGTCAATAACATCGGTGACCAGTGCCCAAATAATTAAGTTAAAGATTCCAAAGCCGAACATTGCAAACGAAATTAAAACTAAGAACAGTGAAAGCGGAATATTCGGAATAAAGTACATGACAAAATAGAACGCTGATGCAAGAAGAACACCAATGGATGCGGTTTCTTTTTTGCCGAATCTTTTCACAAGCGGCTGGATCAACGGCATAGCCAGTATGACCGTTCCGGCCTGGATAAAGCCGACAATACTTAAAGCGGTCGCATTAGAAAAATAGTCTTTAAACAAATAGACGTTTACGGAACTGATCAGCATTGTTGTAATTAAAAACAATAATGATGATGCCAGCATCCAAAGCAACGGTTTATTTCTTAATAGTCCTTTTAATGTTTTTGCCATATTTCCTTTTTGCTCTGCTGTTTTTTCCGGCAGAACAATCCGTTCGGTTGTAAACCGTACACAGCCGAAATAGCAGGCCATCGCAAGAACACCGAACACGACGGCAGTCATAAACAACCGGTTGGCGCTCATTTGATTATCAACAAATACGATCAAAGGTCCAAGAACGTTTATAATTAAAGCTGCCAATGTGGCACCCATTGTTCTCCATGTAGAAAGTGACGTACGGTGAAGGGAATTTCCCGAAATAACAGAAGCCATGGAACCGTAAGGAATATTCACTGTTGTATACAATAATCCCCAAACAATATACGTGACGTATGCCCAGGCTAAATAAAATCCGTCAGACATATCCGGAAGTGGCACATATAAAAGAATAAAAGAGATCACAAGCGGCAGGGACATTCTGAGAATCCACGGTTTATATTTTCCCAATTTTGTCGTTTTCTGCGAATCAATAAAACGCCCCCAAATGACATCCGCAAATGCATCAATAAAACGAGAAACAAAGAAAAGCGTTCCGACTGCAGCTGCGTTGATTCCCAATACGTCAGTGTAATACACCATCAAAAATGCCATAATGAACATAAAGGAGAAATCGTTTCCAAAGTCCCCCAACAAATAACCGATTTGATCCTTTACACCAAAAGGATGTACGGTTTGTCCGCCGGGAGCATTTCCTCTTGCTTTCAAATCCGCTTGAACCATACTCATTGATAAATCCTCCCCGTAATTTAGAGTTTTGTAGTAAACGGTTACAGGCATAGCAATAATGAGGAATAATATGATGAATCTTTTCGTATCCCTATGCTATACTTGTATACTACCATACCCGTACTTTTTTCACAATCACTTATTTTTTAACTTTTCTTGAACAAGTTTCTAAATCTTTTATACAGTCATTTCATTACAACTTGGCATCCGGAAGACAATAATTTGTGTACAGAAAATTGGAGCTGAAAACGTTCTTAATTCTATATTTATATACTGTTTTCGGATGTATTTGTGGTCATTTCCATTAATCAGGGGAAAGCTTGCCTGCACAAAATTAGATTAGTAGAATAGGAGATAAAATGTAACAGAAATGTAACATCGAGAAAGGAAGGCAAAAAATATGGGTGAACGACTGCTCGATCAAAAGTTGCACATACGGACGACCGGGCTGAGAGAATGGAAGAAACATACAGAAGATTACAACAGATATGAAGCGACACCGTATAATGCACTGGAAAAATTATTCAGCACATACAAAATTAAACCTTCGGACAAAGTTGTCGACTTCGGCAGCGGCAAGGGAAGGGTTGTTTTTTATATTCATTACCATTTCAACGTGCCCGTCACCGGCATAGAAATGAATGATATTACCTATGAGGAGGCGTTAAGAAATAAAGCTTTATACAGGCAAAAATACAAGCACCTTACTGCACCGATCCGGTTTGAATACTGTCTTGCTGAAAACTACCAAATTAAACCGGATGAAAACTTATTTTACTTTTTCAATCCTTTTTCTCCAAAGGTGTTTAAAAAAGTTGTCCGCAACATCCTTCTTTCCGTTAAAAAGAATGAACGCCCCGTGGATATGATCCTGTATTATCCGCTCCCTGAATACAAAAAATTTCTTAACAATAAAACACCTTTTAGATTGATTAATAAAGTTAAGGCATATAAAGAACATGGAAAATACGGGAAATTTTTGATCTACCGATTGGACGAGTTTTGAAGAAAAGGGATGCTTAAAAGCATTCCTTTTTGTATGCCTTTAGTCCCTTATAATAGGAATAAATTTTCCTGACCAGAGGAAAAATGGTATTATAGAACTATATTTTATATTGATATAAAAGGGAGAGACAGTGAAAGATGGGTAAAGCGATGCTTATTTATATTCTTTTAATCGGGGGAATTGCAGGTACAATTTTATTAGAAATGAAGGGGAAAAAGAAGATTCGTAAGGTTAATTACAAGGCGATCTTCCCGAGTACAAAAGACGAATGGACTGAAAAAGCATTTGAGGCGACAGTGCTTTCCGGAAACAGAAGAATTTTAATCCGTACCAAAAAATCCTGAATCGGAGCCGGTAACAGAAAACCACACACCGAAACTGAGGAATATCATGGCTCAACACATCACACGCTTATTCTGCCGAGGGTCATCAATTTCCCGTATAAATGCTGCCGGAAAGATATTGAAAACCATTTCATTTATGAAAGTTTGGAGGATTACCAATATGCTACTCTTAATTATGCTTGCACTCAGTTCTGAATATATCGGAATTCAGGGAAATAACCTTATAGCCGTGTATATATTAAGTGTCATTCTTTTTGCAAACTATTTTCGTGTAAGGAAGCCGAAAAAGGCCATTGAAGACCGCAAAGCATCTTTTTTATCCTTATTTATTGCAGGTTTGGGGCAACTTTATGCGCAAAAAAAGGTTCTCGGATTTATTATAATTATTTTACATATTGTTTTGTTCCTGGCTTCAGTTAAAAATGAAGATATTTTTTACTTTTATATTTTGATCGGAGTCACCATCCTCTCAGCTGTTCATGCACACTACAGCGGGGTAAAAATGAACAGGAAATTATTAAAAAACCTGCTGCAGGAAACTGCTGTATTAAAATATTTAAGAATTAAAAAAGTCAGAGAGGAAACCGGGGTGGACATTTTACCTGATACAAACATACTCATGCATGAGCCTTTGATGTTAGTTGCCACCTTCCGTGACAGCGATTTGAAATTATATATTAGCAAACAAGTAATGAAAGAGCTGGACGGTTTAAAAAACAGTGATCATCCCGGTACACGGAAATCAGCCCAAATTGCCTTTGATTTGTTGGAAATGTACCAATCTGCCAATCGATTAAAATTTGTTGAAATACCGAATAAAGATTACTTAAAAAAGCACAAACTATCCGAAAGTCCTGACGAAAAAATTATTGGATCCTGTCTACAACTATTAGAGAAGCAAACCCCTGTTATATTTGTGTCAAATGATAAAGGTGCCCGGATTTTAGCGCGGAACAGTAATGTTCCAACGCTGACTTTGGAATGATTCTTAAATCTGATTTGGAAAGAATGAAACCTTTTTTCTCATGGTCATGAGAAAAGTAAAATCCATGTTCATTCAAGAGGCAGCGCACGTTTTTGTAAACTTCCACAGTGGCGGTTCACAAATCCTTACCGGACCGGACACTTACGGATAGGATAAAACAAGAAAAAGACAAGTGATGAAAAAATAACTTTTTCTCCACTTGTCTTATTTGTTCAGGGTTTAATAGATCACTTATATCGCTATGCTTTCACCGAAGCACCGGAGACGGTATCCGCTCCTTCACTGCTTCCTTTCACTGATGCGCCGGAGACCGCATCCGGATTACCAACCAGTTTTTGACCTGTTTGTTGCAAATACCAATCAATGACCGGCTTCAAATCAAGGACATATTCATTAACCCCGGCATAATTTCCGTCTTGATCATACATTGCTTTGTATGTGTGGACAACAAATTTATCAGGTCCGTGTGTAGGAACGTGGACACGGACGGAATCCGTTTTGCCCGAACGTAATTGCTGGATGACCCACTCAACACTTTTATGGACTTTTTCCGGATGGCATTTGGCGAGCGGATTACCTACTTGTCCCGGAGTACGGGATGCCAGCATTTCTTCGGCGGGTAATGTCCGGTTGTAGTATAAAAATTGGTTGTTGCTGTCGACAAATGTTAATTCCATCGGCATTGAGCGCAGAAAATCATTGATTTGATCCACGGTTAACAGTCCGCGGTCCAACTTAACGTACGTGTTACCTTCCACGGCATTAACTTTTTCCGCTGCCTGCTCCAGCCAGTCCTCCGCATACATATCAACGCCTTCAACCGTTGTTTCAATTGTTCCGGTAGCGTGTAAATCTTCCAGGAGAGCGGCGGGTTTATCTTCCAAAACAGATACAACATTAATAAACCGGATAAACTTTTCCAGACAGCTTTTCAAAAATTCAACGGTACCCTGGTCTTTTAAATTTCCGTTTTCATCAAAAGCTTCCTTTGCATTTCCGAGCAAAAATTCATTTCCGGGCATAACAATCCCATTGACACCCGGAGCATTCAAAATTTGGCGCAAGTGCACCTGGGCGCGGGATGTGCCCTGATTAAAATAGGAAGCCCCGACAATCATAACCGGTTTATTTTCCAGTGAATGAATTTTGTAGGATAACCATTCAATCAGGCTTTTTAAAGCAGCCGGAACAGTATAGTTATGTTCCGGTGTGGCGATGATTACACCGTCGGCATTCGTAATTTTCCGGTGTATCCGCTGAACCGGTTCACTGTATGTTTGGTCATTACTTTGGTTAAACATCGGAACATCCTTAATTTCAACAAGATCCAGTTCAAAAAGGGAATGAAAATGATTTTTTATAAATTTTAACAATTGGCGGTTGTACGATACTTCCGCATTCGATCCGACAATACCAACGATTTTCATTTTATTGTCTCCTTTCTGATACTTCATCTCAGGAAAAGTTTTCAACTTCCTTTTTATTCATCGCATATGCTTTATTTAATTGTTTGCAAATTTCCACAAAGGATAAAAAGTCGGTAAACATTTTCTCCAATTTCTTCACTTCTTCCCGGTCCTTTAAATTGTTTCCCTCATCAAACGCCTGTAGAGAGTAACTTAGCAAAAATCCGGACCCGGGCATCACACGGGCTTTCAATTCCGGTGCTTCAAGAACTTGACGCAAATGAGCCTGTGCACGGGAGGTCCCAAGCCTTCCGTAGGATGCACCTGTAATCATTACCGGCTTATCAACAAACGGATGAATACCGTAGGACAGCCAGTGAAGGGCATTTAACAGTGCTGCCGGTACAGAATGGTCGTACTCCGGAGTACTGATTACCACTCCGTCGGCAGCTTCGATTTTCTCCGCCATGATCTGTACTTCTTCAGGAATTTTTTTGTCTTCCGGCTTATTAAACACAGGAAGATCCTTTATTTCCAAAAGATTGATTTTCGCTTGATCCGCAAAATGACGTTGCATAAACTGTAACAACATCCGGTTTGTTGAATGATCAGAATTTGAGCCTACAAGACCAATTATCTTTACCATTTTCTTCCCCCCCAATTATTTCTCTTAAAGCTTCCAACAAATTTTCCCGATGCGGAAAAATATATTGTGATATCATGAGCAAACTACTACAAAAATAAAATTTACTGTCAGGAATCCGTCGAAAGATCCTGATTTTTCTTTAAATTTCACAACATTGCTTTTGTCACTATGAACAAAACTGTTTGCACTGATAGACTAGTTTGTTATTATTTTCACATTTTTTTATATGGGAATTATAGCCATGTTCTAAATTTACGTCAATACATTCCTTTCATTTTTCATATCCCCTGAAATTTTTCTGCTAAGGCAGGAAAACAGGGGAGAACTTTTTTTCATTATAAAAAATAAAAAGGTGGAATTATGTGATTTATATCACATGTTTCCACTTTCTCTTCTAAAATTTTCATCCTTCTTTGTTAATTCATTCATTATTTTTTGGTAAGAATCGACTTATTTTCTCTAATTTTTCTGCCGGTTAAGGGGATTTATTCCATATAGTTTTGAGCAAGCTCATATTTACTAAGTGCATGGCTCTATGAAAATAAACACCCTGATCCTAAAAATCAGGGTATTAAAAATTGCCAATCTTTATTGGCTATATGATTTAAATGATTGCTAATAGGAGGACCCCTGCCGGGTTGTTATAAACCATAATACAAATACATATGTTTATGCCCTCCTGTTAAAAGAGCACTGTAAATTTTCATTACTTATGATACGGTTCATCCCTGATAATTTTAAACGCCCGGTAAATTTGCTCCAAGAGGACCAGACGCATGAGCTGGTGAGGGAAGGTCATTTTGGAAAAAGAAAGGGAAAAGTTGCTTCTTTTCCGGACTTCCCTGCTTAATCCGAGAGAACCTCCGATGACAAAGGCAAGTTTGCTTTTTCCATAAGTGGCAAGCTCTTCAATTCTTTTGGAAAATTGTTCCGATGACTTCATTTTTCCGTCGATTTCAAGGGTGAAGACAAAGGTATCCGAGTCAAGATGCTGCAAAATCCGTTGACCTTCCTTCCGTTTCACTTCTTCCATTTCCGCCTCGCTTAAATGTTCCGGAGCTTTTTCATCCGCCACTTCTACAATTTCCACTTTTGCGTAAGGAGACAGTCTCTTTAAATACTCCGCAATTCCTTGTTTTAAATATTTCTCTTTTATTTTTCCGACAGCAACAATTGTTATTTTCATCCGCTGGTTCCTTTCTTTTTTTCTCATCGTACCAAATTACGGGAATAGAAAAAAGCCGCCGTCTTGCGGGTCCAGTCCTTTATCCGGCCGCTCCTTTTTCCGGTTCCGGCACAAACATTAATATGAACCAGCCACTGACAAATAATACAATCAAAGCAAAGATCCTGTAGGAAGAGTTTCCGGTCATCTGAGTGATAATTCCCATGAATAACAGTTCGGATACTGCGGCAAACCGGCCGAAAATATTATAAAAACCGAAAAATTCATTTGATTTTTCCGGAGGCACCATCCGGGCGAAAAAGGAACGGCTGAGAGCCTGAATTCCACCCTAGGCTGTTGCGACGAGCATTGCCAATATCCAAAAATCAACGGCTGTTTTCATAAAAAACGCATATGTACAAATAAAGATATATATACATATTCCGGCATACAACATCGTTTTTGTACCAAACTTTTTTGCCAGTGAACCAAAAAGCATGGCAAAAGGGGCGGCAACAATTTGCACGGCTAGGAGGGCAATAATCATATCCGTTGCACTTAATCCGACGTCGGCACCATAAGCCGTTGACATAGAAATAATCGTATCACGCCGTCGATATAAAAGAAATATGCCAGTAAAAACAAAAAATTTTCCTGTACTTTTTAATTTCTGCAAACGTCTTTCCCAGCCGTCAGAAACTGTTCTTTACAATTTCCGGCTCCCGTTCAACATAATGAATCTGTTTTACATGTTTGATCATCGGAAAGGAAAATACGAGACACCAGAAGGCTGTCAGGAGAAAAGCAATCCGACCAGATGCGGACACCGAAACCGGAATAAGTCCGTATTGGGCTAAAACAATAAGCCCAATACTCAGTGCAAAAGGTATGGTACTCCCGATATATGCAAGGGCAAATCCCCTTGAGGATACTTCATCCATTTTTTCTTAGATGTCACATCAACAAGAAAGGCATCATAAAAAATTCCCGCCCCGCGGGCACCAACTGCTGACAGAATGTTAACAACGAAAAGCCATAACCATGCATCATCGGGAATCAACGCAAGCAAAGTAGTGGAAAAGATCCCCATCATAAGAAAGAAAAGGAAAAATTTTTTTTGAACCCGCAGTAATCGGCAATGGTGCCGAGTACCGGCGATAACATTGCGAGAATAAATGTTGCGATGGAAACGGCATAACCCAAGTAAGCGGTGGATTGGGCGGAATCAATTCCCGCATTTGTTGCGGCAAATGTGTAATAAACAGGAAAAACCGCTGTCGTAATAATGACGGAATATGCGGAAGTCGCCCAATCGTACATCATCCAGCTTTTTTCTTTCCGGCTGAACCTGGTCATCTCTCCCATCCCCCTTCGTACTTCCATTATACGTTCGCCGGGTTAATAAAATTTTTCTTATTTAAAAAAACCTTTTCACTTTTGTAAAGCGATGGTTGATTTCTCCTGTTCGATGTTCATTTTAAAATTCTCCGGATTCCGCTATAATAAGTAAAGCATGAAACCGTACGGCTATTCCCCGGAAAAGCAAAGTTCTCATTAGATTAAAGAACGATTAATTATAAACGATATAAAGCAGAACTAGGTAACATCATCATTTAAAAGGGAGGAAGGGTATTGACAACAGGTGCAGAAAAATCTTTTACACTGGAAATCCGCGAACTTGACAAAAGAGGGGCAGGCCGGGCGGTTGTCTGGCACGAGGTAAACGGAAATAAAAGAAAACTGAGGTTAACCGTACCGGAAACATTACCGGGGGAAAAAGTGCGGGTCCGTGTTAACCGGCCGGAGCGGCGGAGGCAAAAAGCCGTACTGGAAGAAATTATTCATGCCCACCCTGAACGGGTTACTCCGCCTTGTCCCCATTTTCACCGTTGCGGCGGATGTGTATGGCAACATTGGGATTACAACGGGCAGTTAAAATATAAAACAGATTATGTCAAACGGATGGTCGAAAAGGAAGGATTTGACCCCGGACTTGTGAAAGAGACAATCGGTATGAACGAACCCTGGCATTATAGGAATAAAATGGAATTTACTTTTTCCCCTGACGGAATACTGGGCTTGCATGAACAAGGAAATTACCGGAATATCATCGGTCTGGAAACTTGTTTGATTGCCGGGAAAAATATGGTCAGCGCAGCGATGGAAGTGGCACGCTGGGCAAAGGATCATCATTTATCCGGTTATAATAAAGATACCCATGAAGGCCTTCTCCGCCATTTAATGGTCCGGGAGGCCCAAACAGGAGAAATTATGCTTGCCCTGTTTGCCACAGAGACGCCACACGGAACTTTGGAAAAGCCCGTTTCCGATTTGATCAAACGGGTGACAGAAAACCATCTGCAGGTAAAAAGTTTATTGTGGATGGAAAACCGGGCATGGGCGGATCGGACCCAGGCGGAAAAAACACATATTTTAGCAGGCCGGGACTTTATTTATGACGAATTAGCCGGATTCCGTTTCCGTCTTTGGTTCGATACGTTTTTCCAAACGAACCCAATCCAGGCGGAAAAATTAGTTGAACTTGCCCTGGAAATGGGCAAGCCGCAGGCGGATGAAAAAATGATTGACTTATTTTGCGGAGTGGGTACTTTTTCCCTTCCTTTTGCCAAAAGGGTAAAAGAGCTGAGCGGTATTGAAATTGTGGAAACATCCATTGAATCAGCAAAAAGAAATGCCAGGGACAACGGAATAACAAACACGTATTTTCTCGCAAAAGATGCCAGAAGGGGAATTGATGAAGTGTTAGAAACTTTTGGCAGACCGGAACTGTTACTGCTCGATCCTCCCCGTTCCGGTGCCGGGGGAAAAGTGATGAGGAAAATCGGCCGTGCCAAACCCGGACGAATCGTTTATGTTTCATGCAATCCTGAAACGTTTGCCGTTGATATTAAAGAACTCGTACCGTTCGGATACTCATTAAAAACCGTACAACCAGTCGATCTTTTCCCCCAAACCGTCCATGTAGAATGCGTTGCCTTGCTGACCCGGGATTAATACCGTGCTTCACAATTCACATGTGTATAAATAAAAACAGGGTCTTTTCCAAACTGTGGGAAAGACCCTGTTTTTTATTTTCCCCATCTTATAAACATGCTATAAACAAGTTACTGACAAGTTATTAACAGGGGTTATCCACATATACACAACACATATCCACATTTTGTAGGGGAATATTAGTTCGACACAATATATATAGCAGGTTTTCCACAATATCCACAGGTCGTTGTTGGTAACTTTTCTGAATCCAATTGTGATAAAACAGGAGCTGTTTCCATTTGATTAACTAATTCATCCAAACCCAATTCGACATGCTCTTCACAACAGTATATGACTTTTTTACCCATCTATATTCCCCCGTTAACTTTTTTATTAACAGATAAATTCAGGTATGCGATTTTACCGGAAATTATCAGAAACTATAAGGACTCTTCCGTTAATACAAGTGTTGTTTCCCGGTATTTTCCGTTCCGGTAAAAACCGACAGTCATTGAATCTCCTGCTTTCTTTTCTGAATATAAATATTTTCTTAAATCAATGACGGAATGGATTTCTGTATTGTCCAGCTTTACGATTACATCCATTTGTTCCAGTCCGGCTTCATCCGCAGGGCTGCCCCGTACAACTTCAACAACAAGCAAACCATAAGTAATTTCCGGCGGCAACCGCAAAGACTTCTCTTGATGATAAGACGGAATTTCATTGATGTCTTCCAAAGACACCCCCATATACGGCCGTCTCACTTCGCCGTGGATCTCTAAATCTTTAATAACCGGTATGGCAGAATTAATCGGTATGGAAAAGCCGATTCCTTCCACCTGCTCCTGGGCGATTTTCATGGAATTTATCCCCACGACCTGTCCCGCAATATTTACAAGAGCACCGCCGCTGTTTCCCGGGTTAATCGCCGCATCTGTCTGTATTACCTCTGCATTACAATCCGGTCTGCCATCACCGTCGAAATCCAACGGGACCGTCCGTTCCAGTCCGGAAATAACCCCCTGGGTAATAGAACCAGCAAATTCCAAACCAAGGGGATTTCCGATCGCGATGACCGGTTCACCCAATTTTAATGCATCCGAATCCCCAAATTCAGCAACGGTTTTTATCCGTTTTCCGTCTGCTTCCAAAACTGCCAGATCCGTCCAAATGTCACTTCCCAATAATTTTGCATCGATTTTTGTCCCGTCATTTAAGGTGACTTCCAGCTGGTCTGCCCCTTCAATAACATGATGATTTGTTACAATATAAGCCTTATCCCCGTCGTTTTTATAAATAACGCCGGAACCGGTACCAGCCTCCATGGACGGTGTCCATAAACTTCCGCCTTGAATATTTGTAATTCCGACAACCGCATCACTTGCTTTGTTAACAGCTTTCGTAATATCCGTTTCTACATTCACGGAAACATTTTGCACAATATCCCCGCCGCCTTTTTGTTTTTGTTCCGTTTTTTCTATTACAGCACTGTCCTGTTTTTGTTCAATCTCCGTAATATATGGTGAAGCAAATGAAACAATCAGGCCGCCGATGATTGCCCCGACTAAACCGGAAAAAAAATAACCGGACTTTTTAGATTTATGTTTCCGTCCGTTCCCGTAGTCATAATAGTCCATGGCACCCATCCTTTCAATATCAAAATACTTTCTCCCATTAATATAACACTTTTCCGGCAAACCATTCTATCTATGCTATCCTCTGCATTTATATAAAAAAAGCTGTTTCACTCGGCATAACGAAAAACGGATCACTTCCTGCCAAATGAAACAGCTGTGGGAAAATTATATAATTGCTTTTAATTCCGTCGGTATTTTCGGATCTGTATCATAAATTAAAAACTGTTTTCCAACCGGGAATCCGCGCTTCTCCAAAATTTGGGTAACGGACATTCTCGCTAGTTCCTTCATATTATTGTCTTTACTTAAATGGGCCAGGTAGATTCCTTTCGTCCGGTCCCCGATGCATTCACACATAGCCAGTGCCGCGTCTTCATTGGAAATATGTCCGACATCACTTAAAATTCTCCGCTTCAAATTCCACGGATACTTTCCCATGCGCAACATTTCTACATCATGATTGCTTTCAAATATGTAGTAGTCGGCATTTTTTATCATTCCGATCATCCGGTTGCTGACATAACCGGTATCGGTAATAATGGCCAGCTTTTTCCCTTCATAGTGGAATATGTAAAACATCGGTTCTGCCGCATCATGGGATACACCGTACGATTCAATATCAAGTCCGTTAAAGCTTTTTACACTTTCCATCGGGAACTCAAACTTCAAATCAACAGGAATTTCACCGATGGACGGAGACATGGCCTCCCACGTCTTGGTATTTGCATAAACCGGAAGTTTATACTTTCTTGCCAAAACCCCTACACCTTTAATATGGTCGGAATGTTCATGGGTGACGAGAATCCCGGATAAGTCCCCCGGATCACGATTAATTTGCTGTAAAAGTTTCTCTATTTGCTTTCCGCTGAAGCCTGCATCAACTAAAAATGAATGTTTGTCTGTTTCAACATATATTGCATTACCGGTGCTCCCGCTGGCTAACACACTGAATTTCAACGTCATTTGCTTTCACTCCAACTGCATTACTGCAAAAAAGATAAGAATGGCCGGCAGACAAATCTACCAGTCTATGAATCTATCTGAATATCCATTTTAGCACAATCTGTCCGTTTTGCCGAACTTTCATTCAGCTGCTTAAATGTTCCTCCTCTGCATTTAACACATGTCCTTCAACCGCATTAACAAAAAAATCATATTTACGGTCAATCGTAAAGCGCCAGGTGGGTGCCAACAATTGGGAGGTTTTAATGGGCACGAGCGTATAGTAGCCGAATTCGACATTTGTAATACTGCTGCCGCCGTCCAATAAACCTTTGTTGTATAAAATAATCATCGCATCATAAGCGGTAATAATTTCCTGTTTCGATACCTCTTCAATTCCTCCGAGCATCGTTTGAGTATAGGATACAATTTCATTTTGATCGTTTAAAAACAGCTGAATCCGTCCGCTTTTATTTTTAAATAAAACATGATTTTTATAAACTTGATAGTAAGTAATAATATTTTTCGAACGGTCATATTCGGCAAATTTATATTTATCGCCGTTAAACGTATAAGTTGATACAAAATGATCAATATCCGCCGCTTTCCAGTCGTTTTTTAACTTGTATGGTCTTGTCAGTTCACTTTTGAGTGTCGTATCATTAATAATCGTAATTGTTTGATTCGATAAATCAATCAACTGCTGCTTTTTAAAATGCATTTCATCCGCTTTAATATAACTTTCTTTTAACGGTTTATCCGGTAATTCCGTTTTTATTTGAATATTATCGGCTTTCAATTGTTGATCGATCGGCGTCTCCTGGATAATATCAAAATTATTTTCACTTTTTTGATTCATGAATTGATAAAATAAAAAAATATCCAGTATAAGAAACATAATAATAAAAACAGTTTTTGCCCTACTCCAATCCATTATTTACCCCTCCCAGTTCCAGAGGAATCCGCACCCATGACTGTCCGATTTTGTAAAACCAAGAGGGTTGAAGCTTAATAACAGCCTTTTCCTGGTCCCTTTGCATATGGTACCCGATTAACATATCTTCAACAGCAGTAATGTCTATTCCGCTTTTCTCCAAATGAGCCAAAACTTCGCTTCCCGGCGGTAATGTATATCTCTCATTGTCCGGATTAAAAGTAATAAAATCCAGCCTGAAATACGGGCGCTCATAAGAGTGCACTTTGTTGTTGCCTACTTTCAATTCAATCTCATTCAATCCGCGTTCATTAAAAACCGGATAATTTTTCGCATAAAGCTGGAAATAAACTTTGCTTGCATTAAAATATGCGCCGGAAAAATAATATTGATCCGTCCATCCGCCGTGGCCGTTTATATAATTAATGCCCGTTTTAATCATATCGTGTAAAGATCCCGGTGAATCGTTCACCGTTGTATCCACATAAGTTAATTTATGTAAATCCTGATCTACTTTTAATAAAGCTGAACCATCCGTATATTCCTGATCACTGATCGTCAACATTCCCGGATTTTTAAATAATGCGTCTACGAAAATCTCCTTATCATAAAGCCGCGGGTAATACTGCTCGTTTTCCAGCGTAACCGGTTCATCCGGGAGAAATAAAAAACTTCCCGGGGATTTCTCATAAGCCAAATATGATATTCCTTCTTCCCTTATTTTTTTGGCTATTTTCTTATAATGTTCCGGTGAGGCGGACCGGATATTGGCTTTTACAACTGACGTAAAATCATTGGATGCAAAATATACAACCCCGTTCTCTCCTTTCAAATCTTGTTGGAAGATGAATATATTCCGGAATTCATCACCGGGGATTTCCGTCGTCTCAACCGTAAACAGTGACTTTAATAGATCCATGGGCAGCTCGCTTGGAAATTGGAAAATCAATACCTGATTTTTTTCCGCATTGGAAAATTTCTTTGCCAATTCATTATTGCTCCGTTGAAATCCGCTGAATTTCCAGCCTTTCAGCCTGTCCATTGCCGAGGTAATATGATCCATATTTTGAATGCCTGTGAAATTGTTTTTTCCGTCCCTGAAAATAATTTTGTTCGGGACAATCAACTCTTTTTCACTCATCTTTTTGTCGATAATATATATTTCTTTTACATAATCTTGATTATTGACCATTTCATAGTTTTGCTGGAAAGTCACCAAGTTCCAAAATAATATGATGCTGACGAGCACTAAAACCGTTAATAAAACTGTTTTGAATTTTTCTAATTTCATTAGAAATCATCCTCTTGGTCTCGTTCATACGGGAGGGTGAAATGAATGGTCGTACCTTTTCCTTCTTTACTAGTTGCCCAAATTTCCCCGCCATGGGCTTCAACCATTTCCCTTGCAATGGCAAGTCCGAGCCCTGTACCGCCATACTGCCTTGCCCTGGCTTTATCTACACGGTAAAACCGTTCGAAAATCCGGTGAACGCTTTCTCTTGGTATTCCGACACCCTTATCGGATATTCTTACTTCGATATGATCATGGTAGGCAAGAATCTGCAATGTGATTGTTCCCTCTTCCGGTGAATATTTAATCGCATTGGAAATAATGTTGTATAAAACTTGTGTCATTTTATCCTGGTCGAATGCAATAAAAACAGGCTTCTTCGGAAACTTGCGTACAAATTTTACCGGTTTTTCCTTTGACATTTCAAACCGTTCAATAATTTGGTTCAAAAATTGTTTGAAATCCAAACTCTTTTTGCGCATTTGATAATCTTTACTGTCAAGTTTCGACAACTGCAACAAATCATTTACTAGACGGATCATCCGTTCTGTTTCATTTTGGATGACATTTAAAAATTTCGGCGCAATTTTCCGGTCTTTCCACGCTCCGTCGGTTAATGTTTCAAGATAACTTCTCATCGTTGTCAACGGAGTGCGTAATTCATGGGATACATTCGCCACAAATTCCCGCCGCTCTTGTTCAATTTTTTCCTGTTCGGTAATATCATGAAGCACAACGATGATCCCGTTCATTAATCCGGTTTCTTTTTGAATAATAGAAACATTTGCCCGTAATATAAGCGGGGTGTTTTTTGTGCTGAAGTCGAGAATGAAAGAATTTGTTTCTTCTGCCAGCTCTTTAAGTGTATATTCATTTTCCAGCCCCAAAACGGATATAATGTTTTCGGATATGACTGTTTCACGTGAAACATTCAGCATCCGTTCCGCTGCCTCGTTAATTAATATAATCCGCCCTTTTTTGTCCGTTGATATCACACCGTCAGTCATATACTTTAAAATAGATGACAATTTACGCTTTTCACTGTCCGTTTTTGCCTGCTCATCTTTTAGTTTTTTCGATAAATTGTTAAAAGTCTTTGCCAGTTCACCAATTTCATCATTACCGTACACTTTAACCTTCCGTGAATAATTCCCCCTTGCCATGGCATGGGCTTGTCTTTTCATATCCGTAATCGGCCTGGTGATCGTTTGAGCAACAAAAACAGCCAAAACAGCTGTAATGAGAAGGGCAATAACTGTACCGTTGATCAGCACACTGTTAATCACTTTTATTTGGTCAAAAACTTGTTCAATTTCACCGACTATATGAACGATCCCTTCTACCTGCCCGTTAATTTTTAAAGGGACATATAAAAACCATTTCCGCTCATTGGCGGAATCAATAGTCAGTTTCTCGATCATTTCTTCGGTTACGAGCGCCCTTGTCGCTACAACATCCGTAGTTCTTTGACCGACTTTGTCCTGGCTGCTGAAATCGGATGTTGCAATGACCCGGAGATTTTTGTCATAGACGCGGATTTCCTCGATGTCGGGAGATGAATTTTCCACTAATAACTGTTTTACATCATCTTCTAATGTATTCTCATCTTCTGCCGGACGTTCTTTCAAAAATTCCTGTTCCAAGTTATAAGTTAATAAATTAACTCGGTTTAAAATAGAGTTTTTAAAGTTATCGGTCAATTCATTTTCCAATTCCCTGACAAAATAAACACCGATAATTTGCATTGCGATCAAAATTAATAAAACGAAAAATAAAATAAATTTTAAGCGGATAGATCGGAAAAAAGTATATTTTTTCATCTATACGAACTACTCCTGTTCAGGATTTTGCAAAAAATATCCGACTCCTCTACGTGTCACCAAATAAGTTGGATGGCTCGGATTGTCTTCAATTTTTTCCCGGAGCCTGCGGACAGTCACATCAACCGTACGGACATCGCCAAAATAATCATAACCCCAAACCGTTTGCAGTAAATGTTCCCTTGTCATTACTTGTCCGGGGTGTTGAGCCAAATAATACAACAATTCGAACTCCCGGTGGGTTAATTCGATCATCTCACCTTTCTTGGAAACAATGTAAGCATCGGGATGAATAACGAGTGATCCGATGGTAATTTCATTTTTCTCCTGTTCAACAGAAGCTGCAGATGACTGCTGATGTCTGCGTAAATTTGCTTTTACTCTCGCCAGAAGCTCCCTTGTACTGAACGGTTTCGTTACATAATCATCGGCTCCAAGTTCCAATCCTAATACTTTATCAATTTCCGAATCCTTTGCCGTCAGCATAATAATCGGCATTTCGTATTTTTTCCGTACCTCTTTACATACTTCTATACCATCCTTTTCAGGAAGCATAATATCTAACAATATTAAATCCGGCTGGATATCATTTACTAATTTTAACGCTTCATCGCCATCATATGCACAATATACTTCATATCCTTCTTTTCGCAAATTGAATTCCAAAATATCAGCAATTGGTTTTTCATCATCAACCACTAAGATTTTCTTAGGCATGGGATTTCTCCTCTCTTATCACCTGTTATCTATTATTTAAATACCGTTAACTTGCCAAAGATATCTTCTACACCACATACTACTTTAACATGAACTCATGCAAAAATTCATTACTTACAAACGAATTTCCTGTTTTTACAATGAAAAATAGCCGTTTTGCGATTAGATTTAAAAAAATATTAAATTCCCTAGTCGTTACTAGGGAATTACAAAAATTCCGGAAAAGTACAACCGGTAGAAAAGAAGAATCTATACTATTTTCAACAGTTTTCCAGGTAATAAGGCCGTGCCTCTAATCTCCGGTTTTCATTATTTCGCTTATATTTGTCTATTTTTTCCAAACAATTTGCATTTGCCTTCTATTAATATAACAAAAAACCTACAGATCATCACTGCAGGTTCATCATGCACCGGGTGGTATTTGTGTATCATCAAACCGTTTTTCCAGATTTACAAATTTATTATATTCTTTTGCAAAGGCCAACTGAACAGTACCCACCGGACCGTTCCGCTGCTTCGCAATAATAATTTCAATGATATTCTTATTTTCTGTGTTTTGGTCATAATAATCATCACGGTATAAAAAGGCTACAATATCAGCATCCTGCTCAATACTTCCTGATTCACGGATATCCGACATCATCGGACGCTTGTCTGTTCTTTGCTCGACACTCCGGGAAAGCTGGGACAATGCAATTACCGGAATTTCCAATTCACGGGCAAGTGCTTTTAATGAACGGGAAATTTCCGAGACTTCCTGTTGACGGTTTTCCGCCCGTTTACTGCTTCCCTGAATTAACTGCAAATAGTCAATAATTACCATGCCCAGGCCCTTCTCTTGTTTCAAGCGTCGGCATTTGGCCCGGATTTCCTGCACCCGGATTCCCGGGGTATCATCAATATAAATCCCCGCATTTGACAAACTTCCCATCGCCATCGTTAACTTCCGCCAGTCCTCATCAGTTAATGCACCCGTACGTAAATTTTGCGAGTTAATATTTCCCTCAGAACTTAACATCCGCATGACTAATTGTTCCGCGCCCATTTCCAGGGAAAATATTGCGACATTATGCTCTGTTTTTGTCGCAACATTTTGGGCAATATTCAGTGCAAAGGCTGTTTTCCCCACAGAAGGACGGGCTGCAACAATAATCAGGTCATTTTTTTGGAATCCGGCTGTCATCCGATCCAATTCATGGAACCCGGTCGGAATTCCGGTAATTTCCCCTTTCCGGTTATGAAGTTGTTCAATGTGATCGTAAGTTTTGACCAATACATCCCTGATGTTTTGGAAGTCACCGGTGTTTTTCCGGTTTGCCACTTCCAAAATCTTCCGCTCCGCTTCGGTTAGAAGCGTATCAACTTCATCTTCCCTTGTATAACCTTCTTTGGCAATATCCGTTGCTGTGCGAATTAAACGCCGCAGCAATGATTTTTCTTCAACAATTTTTGCATAATATTCGATATTAGCAGCAGTAGGTACCGCATTGGCCAACTCCATTAAATAAGAAATCCCGCCAATATTCTCCAGCTTGCCGGATGATGCCAATTCTTCCGATACCGTTACAACGTCCACAGCCTTGCCGAGGTCGTTCAATTTAAGCATTACAGAAAAAATTTGCTGGTGGGAACTTCGGTAAAAGTCTTCCGGAAGCAAAATTTCGGCAGCTGTGGTTAAACTCTCCGGTTCTATGAAAATAGCACCCAATACTGCTTGTTCAGCTTCTATATTTTGTGGAGGAGTTCGGTCAATCAGCAGGTCATTCATTCAGTCATTCAAACCTCCAAAATTATAATGGCAAATAAAAAGGCTGGCTCAAATACAAATTGAATCCGGATCGTTCTTTGTATGAGACAGCCTGAATTCCTATTCTTTTATTATTTTATCAGAGAATAAGAGGAAAGACGATGGAAAAATTTAATGTTAATTTTCTTCTTTAACATGAACAGTTAATGTTCCCTGTACTTCCGTATGCAGTTTTACCGGAACTTTTGTATATCCGAGCGAACGGATTGCATCTTCCAGTTCAATTTTCCGTTTATCGATTTTAATATCAAATTGCTTTTTTAATTCTTCGGCAATTTGTTTGGAGGTAACAGATCCGAACAAGCGACCGCCTTCTCCTGCTTTAGCCGTAATTTCCACTGTAATGTTTTCCAGTTTTTCTTTTAATTTTTTAGCTTCTTCCAACTCTTCCTGTGCTTTCTGTTGTGCTTTTCTTTTCTGTGCTTCAAGGGCTTTTAAATTTCCGGGTGTCGCTTCAACTGCATATCCGTTCTTAATTAAGAAGTTGCGTGCATAACCGGGAGCAACCTTTTTAACTTCACCTTTTTTCCCTTTACCCTTAACATCTTTTAAAAATATTACTTTCATTTATCTGTGCCTCCTTCTAAGTATTCGTCGATTACTGATTTTAACATGGCTTCGGCATCATCAATGGTTACATTCTCCAATTGCGTAGCCGCATTCGTTAAATGGCCGCCGCCTTCCAACTTCTCCATAATTACCTGGACATTGATGTTTCCAAGCGACCGGGCACTGATTCCGATATAGCCGTCCGTCCGCCTTGAAATAACAAAAGAAGCCTCAACATCCTCCATCGCCAATAATTGATCCGCAGTTTGGGCGATGAGAACATGATTATATTCTGCATCCGGACTGCCTTTCGTAATCGCAATACCGTTTTTGTAAAACTCAACGTGTTCAATCAGTTTCGCACGTTTTATAAAAGTATCTATATCTTCCTTTAAAAATTCTTGTACTAATACGGTATCCGCCCCTTTGGAGCGCAGGAAACTTGCGGCATCGAATGTCCGTGAACCGGTCCGCAATGTGAAACTTTTCGTATCAACAATGATCCCGGCTAAGAGAGCTGTTGCTTCCAGTATATCAATTTTTCCGTGCGGTTGGTATTGCAATAATTCCGTTACTAGCTCCGATGTGGATGAAGCATACGGTTCCATGTAGACCAGCAACGGATTTTGGACAAACTCTTCACTACGTCTGTGATGGTCAATGACGACAATACGGTCACATTTATTAACGAGTCTTTCATCAATCACAAGTGACGGTTTATGCGTATCAACAATGACAAGCAGTGAATTGGATAAATTCATTTCGAGCGCTTCCTGCGGTGATATAAAATGCTTGTAAATTTCCGTTCGCTTTTTGACTTCTTCCAATAATTTGCTCACGCCTGAATCAATTTCCTGTTCATCGATAATAACGTATGCTTCCTTCTGATTAATTTGGGCAATTTTTAAAATACCGATTGATGAACCGATCGCATCCATATCCGGAAATTTATGACCCATAATGAAAACTTTACTGCTTTCCTGCATTAAGTCCCCCAATGCATGGGAAATAACCCTTGCCCTGACCCGCGTTCTCTTTTCCATCGGATTCGTTTTTCCGCCGTAAAACTTTACTTTCCCGTTCGGGCGTTTAATGGCAACCTGGTCGCCGCCTCTGCCCAATGCAAGATCAAGTCCTGATTGGGCATAACTTCCCAGTTCAGGCAATGAAGGCAAGCCAGCTCCGATACCGATGCTTAAAGTTAAAGGGAGATTGCTCCTAGATGCCGCCTTTTTCATATCTTCGAGAATAGAAAATTGATCTTTTTCCAATTGGTCGAGTATTTTTTCATTTAAAACAGCCATAAACCGCTCAGAGGAAATTCTTTTTAAATAAATTCCGTACTCAGCTGCCCATTCATTCAATAAAGATGTCACACGACTGTTTAAATTTCCTCTGGCCAAATCATCCATTCCCTGGGTGACTTCATCATAGTTGTCCAAAAATACGACACCAATCACCGGTTTTTCTTCTTCTAATTTTTTTTCAATTTTTTCTTGCTCAGTTATGTCTAAAAAATAGAGCAGTTTTTCCTCTTTTTTATAAACCACGCGGAAACTGTGTCCGTTTAAAACAACTTTTTCACTTTCCGCTTCTTTTCTAATAATCGGAACCAAAGAGTCCGCTACATCGTAGAGCGACTCGCCAATGATTGACGGCTGGTTAAAAATAGATGATATATACGGATTTGCCCATTCAATGACCAGGTCATCATTGATCAGTAAAATCCCGATTGGCATTTCCAGCAGGGCTTCTTCACCGACTTTTTTTACCCGGTAAGACAAAAGTGATATATAATCTTCTATTTCATTTTGAAATTCTGTTGCTTGTTTTATAAACAAGTATGTTATAAAGGCAAAGGCAAGCAAGCATATAATACTCAGCCACCAGTTATAGAAAGCCAATGCGATGATGAGCAAGGCGGCAGCTAAGGAAAATAGTGTGAGTACCTTTTTAATCCCTTTATTTTCCAAAAAGACTGGCATAAACTCCAACTCCTAAGCAGATTAAGGCAATGGACATTACTGTTTCGGCTGTACCCGCTTGCGTAAATCAAAGCCTAAATCAATAATTCCCAAAATGCGGGTCAATTGGTTTAAAAGCGGATTCAATATGATGAATACGGACAATACTACGGCTAATGCCCGATGATAACCTTTTTTATGGAAAAAATAAAAGATAAACGTAAGTCCCTGCAAAACGAATAGCATTTCCAGTATGTACAGCAAATTTACGCTGACATCGTATAAAAAAGTTCCTTTTTCTGCATTGACAAAAAGAGAGAGCAGTAAAGCAGCTAAATAATACCATATTAAACTTTTCGGTAAAGTAATTTCCCGGAACGGTCTGGCTTTTAAAACATCTATGCCAAACCTACGTAATACGGGGAAAGAAATCGCATGGATCAACAGAGCAATAACTGCTGATGCCAGAATAATGACAGACGGAAGAAGGGTCGTTATCAGGTCAATATAATCATTAATTTGACCGGTGATTTCCCCCGTGTCCCGGCCCATGAGTTCCATCACTGATACAGCTTCACGGACCGACTCTTCCATTGCCGTTTTAAACTCCTGTAAGTAGTTTATATCAAAAAACAATACGCTCACAGCGTAGACAATAATCGTAGTTACAATAAACGTTAATGTTGAAGAGGAAAACGTGATAAAACGGTCCCTTTGATCATAAATACACCAACCGGTAACAACACCGAACAATCCATAGATAAATGTTACCGGAACTGCCGCAACCGTACCGACAAGAAAAGATAAAACGACAGCGGCAAGAAATTGAAGGAGGCCGTCTTTCCAATTATATTTGGCCGTATAATAAATAAATGGAAGCGGCAGGACGAAAGAAAAAACAATACCGAAAAAAGGAAAGTATAAAAACATCAATAACAAAACTATGTATAAAGCAACCGTTAACGCACCTTCAGTGATCTTTCGTGCATTCACTTAAACACCTCTTTTTAAATAAACAATTTAAAATCATACTTTTATTTTATCGATTATTAATTACTGCTTCAACATTCCCCGGAAAGGCATGCTGAAGCACGGTTCGCAGCCGGGACAAAACTTTCTGCGGCAAGTATTAATACAAAAGCGGCAAAGAATGTTCTTTGCCGCTTTTATATATCGAATCATTTATCGTCTGCAACATACGGGAGCAATGCAACTTGACGGGCACGTTTAATTGCTTTTGTCAACATCCGCTGATATTTAGCACTTGTTCCGGTTACACGACGGGGTAAAATTTTTCCGCGCTCAGAAATGAATTTTTTCAACAGTTCCACATCTTTATAGTCGATATGGGTAATGCCGTTTGCTGTAAAGTAGCAAACCTTTTTCCGTTTTCCACGTCCTCTGCGGGCAGCCATCTATAACACTCCTTTCTTCCTTAAAGTTAGACGGACACAAATTTACTAAAATGGCAAATCGTCGTCAGAAATATCAATTGTTTGTCCGGTATCCGCGAACGGATCATCGTTATTGGATGAATCAGGGGAGTTTTGCTGATTCTGATTGTTTTGATTGAACGGGTCATCGAAATTCGGATAACCGGCCGGCGGAGTTTGATATTCGCGGCTGGCAGTAACACTTTTCGGTTCCAAAAATTGCACACTATCAGCCACTACTTCGGTTACAAAAACCCTTCTGCCATCCTGTGCCTCATAACTCCTTGTTTGAATGCGGCCGTCAACACCGGCCAAACTGCCTTTCTTTAAGTAGTTGGCAACATTTTCAGCCTGTTTTCTCCAAACAACACAATTAATAAAATCAGCTTCCCGTTCACCATGCTGATTTGTAAACGGACGGTTGCATGCAAGAGTAAAAGTTGCAACGGGCACTCCGCTCGGTGTATAACGAAGTTCCGGATCTCTTGTTAAGCGGCCGACTAAAACTACACGATTCAACATCAGAATCAACTCCCCCAAAAAATGTTTCACGTGAAACAATTTGTTTTATTAATTTTCTTCTTTAACGATTAAATAACGGATAATATCTTCATTTATTCTGATTAAACGTTCAAACTCCCGGATTGTGTCCGGTTCAGCTTTGAAGTTGACAATTTGGTAATAACCGTCACGGTAATTATTGATTTCATAGGCCAAACGGCGTTTGCCCCAATCTTTAGATTCGGTGATCTCTGCACCGTTATCCGTTAAAATTTTATTCACACGTTCAACAAGATTTTTTCTTTCTTCGTCCTCAATGTTCGGACGGACAATGTACATAACTTCGTAGTTTCTCATCGATCTTTCACCTCCTTCTGGACTTAAACGGCCCGTAAAAAAACGGGCAAGGAGCAACATACAGTATTACTCACGATACAAAATTATAACATAGTAAAGAATGAACTGCAATTTAAAAAATAATTTTTTCTGTTCTCCGTCAGGAAATCAAACATTAAACCGGAAATGCATGATATCTCCGTCCTGGACAATATAATCCTTTCCTTCAAGACGGACTTTTCCTGCTTCTTTGGCCCCATTGAAAGAACCGTGACTGACTAAATCATCATAAGACACTGTCTCAGCCCGGATAAACCCCTTTTCGAAGTCACTATGAATAATCCCTGCACATTCGGGGGCTTTCATTCCTTTCCTAAAGGTCCAGGCGCGGACTTCCTGTACCCCTGCGGTAAAGAATGTGGCAAGCCCGAGCAAATGGTATGATTTACGGATTAGTTGATCCAGACCTGATTCCTTAATTCCAAGCTCTTCTAAGAAGGCATCTTTTTCTTCCGGATCCAATTCAGCTATTTCCTCTTCAATCCGGGCGCATATACAAACAACTTCCGCTCCTTCTTTTGCGGCATATTCTTTTACTTTTTGCACATGCTCATTTTCATCAGGATTCAAAATATCATCTTCTCCGATGTTTGCCACATATAGTACCGGTTTCATTGTTAGTAAGTGCAGATGCCTTACGATTTTGTGTTGTTCTTCCGTAAATTCCACGGCGCGTGCGGGCAATTCTTTTTCAAAAGCTCCTTTTAATTTTGTCAAAACTTCAAGTTCAGCCATCGCTTCTTTATTTTTTTGTTTTGCAATCTTTTCTACACGCCCGATCCGTTTATCCACAGTTTCCAGATCTGCCAAAATGAGTTCAATATTAATGGTTGAAATATCATCAATGGGATCTACCCTTCCGGCGACATGGGTAATATTTTCATCGTCAAAACAACGGACGACATGGCAGATCGCATCCACTTCCCTTATATTGGCCAGGAATTTATTTCCTAATCCTTCCCCTTTACTTGCCCCTTTTACAATTCCAGCAATATCCGTAAATTCAAAAGTTGTCGGGACTGTCCGGTCCGGTTTGAAAATTTCCGCCAGCTTATCCAACCGCTTGTCCGGTACTTCAACAACCCCGACGTTCGGATCGATCGTGGCAAAAGGGTAGTTGGCGGCTTCTGCACCCGCCTGTGTTATGGCATTAAAAAGAGTCGATTTCCCCACATTAGGTAAACCGACAATTCCGGCAGTTAAAGACATTCAGTTCACTCCTGTATTTTAAGTTTGATCATAACGTATAAAAAGTGCATAATAATCAAGATTCATCATGTCCGATTACTTTTTTCATTTTTCTAACAAATCTCTTTCTTGGCAACAATACACTGTGAGAACAACCTAGACATTTAATTCTTATATCCATGCCCATCCGGATAATTTTCCAGCGGTTTGTACCGCAAGGATGCGGTTTTTTCATCTCCACAATATCATTTAATTGGAAAGTTTTTTCCTCCATGATCCGAATTCCTCCCCCGTCACTGTCCAAGAAAGAATCTCAATAATTCTTTTATTGACATATGTTACATAATTATAACATATAGTTAAATTTCATTGATGGTTTTTTAAAAAATTATTCCTTGACACGATCTATTCCATGTATAAAAAAAAGTTAAAATTACTAAACTGATAATACGATGATTACCCGTAAAGGGGGAAACAAATGTTCAGACCGGATTTTTTTAAACGGCAAAACGAAATCAAAATTAATTGGCAGAACGGGGCCGCCCCCGGAAAAATAGGAAAAAAACTTCATTCCTTTTTACCGCAAAATCCGGAAATTCCGGTTCTTTTCCTATGTATCGGAAGTGACCGTTCAACCGGAGATTCTTTAGGACCGCTGGTCGGCACTTTATTGATGGAAAAAAATTTACCCGCTAATTTCCATGTTTTCGGAACACTGGAAGAGCCCGTCCATGCAATGAATTTAAATGATAAACTGGATTTTATCAACAAGAATTTTAGCAAAAAGTTCGTTGTCGGAATCGATGCATGTCTCGGTCAAAGCAAAAACGTCGGTACGATTATGCTGAAAAAGGGTGCGTTAAAACCGGGAGCAGGTGTTAACAAATCTCTTCCTCCCGTCGGGGATATCCATTTAACCGGCATTGTAAATATCGGCGGTTTTATGGAGTTTTTTGTATTACAGAATACAAGACTCCATTTAGTTATGGGACTGGCGAAAGTTATAGCGGAAGGGATTTATAGAGCCGGAATGCTGTACCGGCTGAAGGACATTCCGGTTGATGAAAATATGTATTTAAAAGAAGACACGGTTTAAACAGCTGTCTTTAGGAAAATTTCCCGAACCACCGGACGCCCGTATAGCCGTTTCACAAGATCTACTTCCGCTGTTTTCAGAATACATGAAAGTAGTATAAAACCGGAACGATAAACGCCGTGACAAGTAAACCAGGGAGAAGATTTGCGGCTTTAATTTTTGTCAATCCGATAATATTCAATCCGATAGCGATAATCATAATACCGCCGGTAGCCGTTAATTCCAAAATAAAACGGTCCATCAGGACAGGGGGAATAAGCCGGTAAATTTGCTGGGCAAAAAGAGCAATGAGTCCCTGGTAAAGAAACACCGGAACAGATGAAAAAATAACCCCTAAACCAAGGGTGCTCGTTAAAAGAATCGCAGTAAACCCGTCAATGATTGCCTTCGTATACAAAACCTGGTGATCTCCACGTATTCCACTGTCCAAAGCTCCGACAACAGCCATCGCTCCGATGCAAAATATTAATGTTGCCGTTACAAAACTCTCTGCAATATTCCCCTTTCCCCGTCCACCAACCTTATTTTCAATCCATATTCCGGCCTGGTTCAATTTATCTTCCAGCCGGAAAAGCTCACCGATCACAGCACCCGCAACAATACTGATGATGACAATTAAAAAATTATCGCTTTGAAGTCCCATTTGTATTCCAAGCACAACAACAGCAATACCAATCCCGTTCATAATTGTATTTTTCATTGTCTCCGGTATGCCCGATAGCAGCCGGCCAATCAATGAACCAATAATAATTAAAACGGCATTGACAATTGTTCCCGATAAGACCATATTTTCACCCACTCTATGTTAAATGAAAGGAAAATGATTTTGTCTAATCGTACCATAATTATTAATTTTTACAATAAAAAATAAGCCATATATAAAATATGACTTATTCAAGACCATCCGGATTTAAAATTTCCAAGATCCGGTTTAAATCGTCTTTTGAGAAAAATTCTATTTCAATTTTCCCTTTATTTTTGTTTTGTTTAATATGGACGGTTGTACCGAAACGTTCCCGGAGATAACTTTCCTGCTCAATGATAAAGATATCTCTTTTTTCTTTCTTTTTTTGTGTTTCACGTGGAACATTTTTGTTTAATTTTTGGACCAGCTGCTCCAATTGGCGGACATTTAAATGTTCTTTAATCACTTTGTCAGCCAGGGCTTTCATTTTTGACTTATTTTTTAATCCAAGAAGTGCCCGGCCATGGCCCATCGACAGTTTCCCCTCTGTGATGTATTGCTGGATACTGGCGGGCAGGGAAAGAAGCCGGATATGGTTGGCGATATGCGATCTGCTTTTGCCGATCCTTTTTGCCAGTTGTTCCTGGGTAAGGTTCAGCTCATCCATCAACATTTGATAAGCCGCCCCTTCTTCAATCGGGGTCAAATCTTCCCGCTGGAGGTTTTCCAATACAGCCATTTCCATCATTTGTTCATCGGATAACTCGCGCACAACAGCAGGGACCGTTTTCAGTCCGGCTTCCTTTGCCGCACGGTATCTCCGTTCACCGACAACAATTTCATATCCTTTTATACTTTTTCTTACGATTAATGGCTGAAGAATCCCGTGTTCCAAAATCGACTGTTTTAATTCGTCAATGGATTCCTCGGAAAAAATTTTCCTCGGTTGATACGGGTTTGGCCTTAATTCACGGACCGGGATTTCCTCGACTGTTTTTTCATCAGAAAGCTCGATGGGATTAATCAACGATTCCAATCCTCTGCCCAACCCTTTAGCCATTTCGCACCACTTCCTTCGCCAATTCAAGATATACTTCCGCCCCGCGAGATCTCGGGTCGTAAATAATAATCGGCTTACCATGACTGGGCGCCTCACTCAAACGGACGTTCCTCGGAATGATTGTTTTAAACACCTTATCCTGGAAATATTTTTTGACTTCCTCAATTACCTGGATCCCCAAATTCGTCCGGGCATCAAGCATCGTCAATAAAACACCTTCGATTCTTAAATCCGTATTTAAATGTTTTTGGACCAGCCGCACAGTATTCAATAGCTGGCTTAATCCTTCCAGTGCGTAATACTCGCATTGTACCGGAATAATAACGGAATCCGCCCCGGTTAAAGCATTCAAGGTCAATAATCCGAGTGAAGGAGGACAATCGATGATAATATAATCATATTTTTCTTTTATCTGGTCCAAAGCTTGTTTTAATCTCATTTCTCTGGAAATCGTCGGTACCAGTTCAATTTCCGCACCCGCTAATTGAATCGTTGCCGGTATGGCATAAAGATTTTCAACTTCGGTCGGAACAATAACATTCTCAATATGTTCATCATCGATGAGAAGGTTATAAACACACTTGGAAATATCCGCCTTTTCAATTCCAATACCGCTTGTTGCATTTCCCTGGGGATCAATATCAACAAGCAAAACTTTTTTTCCGATATATGCAAGGCAAGCTGATAAATTAACGGAAGTCGTTGTTTTACCCACTCCGCCCTTCTGGTTTGCTATCGCAATGATTTTTCCCACAATGACACCTACCTCAAAACTATAAAAGTTTAATTAATTGTTTCCGGTTAAATCTAAAGTGAGGTTTACCACAAGTTTGATAGTTTTATTGTAACATGAATCATATAAAAAAGATTTCCGTTATTACGAAATATCCGTAATGATCCTGTGAATTTCATTTAAACTTTTTTCCATAAAAAAAGACTGTTTTTTCGCACAGTCTTTATAACTTATGGTCTATTATACTATGATTTCTTTTTTGGAATACGGATCGTAATTTGATAAAATTCTTCCAATTCTTCTTCCGTTGAATCTACGTTTATTCCGCTTTTATGAATCATCTGCAGGGACTGCCTGATGGTATTAACGGCAATCCGCACATCTTTACTGAAGGAAATACGTTTAGGTTTTTTCTTCTTTTCCGGTGCCTCCAATAATTTATTAACCCTGTCTTCCGTTTGTTTCACGTTTAATTGTTTGTCGATAATTTCCTGTAATACTTTTGCTTGTTTTTCCTCGTCTTTCAGCGGAATTAAAGCACGGGCATGCCGTTCGGTAATTTCCTTTTTCAGCAAAGCCTGTTGAACTTCTTTCGGCAGTTTTAATAATCTCAGTTTATTTGCCACTGTTGACTGGCTTTTTCCAAGCCGCTGGGCTAATGCTTCCTGTGTCAATTTGTGAACTTCAATTAACTGATTGTATGCTAAAGCCTCCTCAATCGGAGTTAATTCCTCCCGCTGCAGGTTCTCTATCAATGCGACCGATGCAGTCTGTTTATCGTCCAAGTCTTTAATGATTGCAGGGACAGTATCCCAGCCGAGCTTTTTTACGGCACGGTAACGTCGTTCTCCGGCAATAATTTCATACCGGCCGTTTTCCACCTTGCGCACGACAATCGGCTGGATAATTCCGTGGGTATGAATCGTCTTTGCCAGTTCATCAATTTTTTCCTCATCAAATATGGCCCGCGGCTGATAACGGTTGGGAATAATTTGATCGACAGGGACTTTCGTAATTTGCTCCTTATCTTCTTCCGCAATTTCCCCGCTGTCGTCCAAATAGTTCTTTTTCGATTCTTGCTTATCCTTTTCTGTAACTCCGAATAATCGTGAAAACGGATGTCTCATGAACATACACCATCCTTTTAAAAAATCCCTGACAGCAAAATGGCAAAAGACAGCTTGCAGCGGGATACTTCACAGCAAATATATACTTACCGGCAGATGATCTCATCCCAAGTCACCAGAAATATAACTAATTACATATTTCTCCTGTTTTCTATAAGTTCCTGCTTTACAAAGACTGGGCGCCGGCCGGGCGCTCTTATAGAATTAATCATATCATAAAGGATTTTTACTTGGAACACCCGGCTTCCGCGGATATTTTTTCGGGGTATTTTTTACTTTTTGAATGTGGATAATGGTTCGGTCACTATTTTCAATTGGAAGTTGGAAAGAGAGGATCTCACGGACTTTTCCGCCAAGAAAGGTTACTGCTCTTTTTCCTTCCTCAAGTTCTTCCCTTCCGCCGGAACCTTTTAAAGCAATAAAGTATCCTCCTTTTTTCACCAGCGGCAGGCAAAATTCACTTAACACGGAAATTCTCGCCACCGCCCGGGCAGTCACGATATCGTATTGTGCCCGGTGCTCTTTGTTTCTGCCAAATGTTTCGGCACGGTCATGGTAAAATGATACGTTTTTCAGCTCCAAAACTTCGGCCAAATGCTCCAAAAACGTAATCCGTTTCTTTAACGAATCTACAATCGTAATCTGTAAGTCCGGATACGCAATTTTAAGCGGGATGCTCGGAAATCCGGCTCCCGCTCCTACGTCACAAATTTTCAACGGTTCAGCCAGGGAAAAGGGAAACTTCTTCACAATCGTTAAAGAATCATAAAAATGCTTTAAATATACTTCGTTTTTTTCCGTAATTGCCGTTAAATTCATTTTTTTATTCCATTCAATCAAGGCTTGGTAATACTGCTCAAACTTTTTTAGTTGGTCTTCATTTATATTGATTTGCAATTTTTTCAGTTCAGATTGGAATTGCTCAATATTCATATCATCACTCTTTCTTGCCAGTAGTCGGTCGTTGCAAAAAACGGAAAGTAGCATTCACCGGTCGGAAATCCGGGCAATTTTCCCTTGTTCCAAATAGATTAATAAAATGGAAATATCCGCTGGATTGACTCCGGGTATTCTGGATGCCTGGGCCAATGTAAGCGGACGTACCTTCTTCAGGTTTTCAATGGCTTCGTTGGCAAGACCGTTAATAGCATCGTAATCAATATCCGCCGGAATTTTTTTATCCTCCATTTTCTTTACTTTTTCTACTTGTTGTAATGATTTTTGTATATAACCTTCGTATTTAATTTGGATTTCTACCTGTTCTTCAACTTCTTTTGACAACGGCACCGGTGACGGAATCAATTCTTTTAAATATTCATATTTCATTTCCGGTCGCTTGAGCAAATCGCTTGCTAAAATTCCGTCTTTTAACGGACTGCCCCCGATTCTGGCGATTAAATTTTGGGTTTTTTCATCCGGTTTTAATCTTGTTGAACGCAATCTTTTTATCTCGTTGTTTATTTTTTCCCTTTTATCTGCAAATTTCCGGTACCGCTCTTCACTGATGAGTCCGAGTTTATAACCGAGATCCGTCAGGCGTAAATCCGCATTATCATGACGGAGCAGCAAACGGTACTCAGCCCGGGATGTTAATAAACGGTACGGTTCAGACGTTCCTTTTGTTACAAGATCATCAATGAGAACACCAATATATGCTTCCGAACGCTTTAAAATCACCTCTTCATCTTTACCAAGCGCCCGTAGTGCCGCATTGATTCCCGCCATCAGCCCTTGGGCCGCAGCTTCTTCATAACCGCTTGTACCATTAATCTGTCCTGCTGTATATAGGTTTTTCACAAGTTTTGTCTCTAGGGTCGGCCACAGCTGGGTAGGGTAAATGGCATCATATTCAATCGCATATCCCGTCCGCATCATTTTTGCATTTTCAAGACCCGGGACGGATTTAACGAGATCATGCTGCACTTCTTCCGGCAGACTTGTCGATAAGCCTTGCACATAAACCTCCTCTGTATTCCGTCCCTCCGGTTCTAAAAATACCTGGTGACGCGGCTTATCATGGAAGCGTACCACTTTGTCTTCAATTGACGGGCAATAACGCGGGCCCCGTCCTTTAATCATTCCGGAAAACATCGGGCTTCGGTGCAGGTTATCATTGATGATTTGATGCGTTTTTTCGGTAGTATATGTTAACCAGCACGGTAATTGGTCTTTTACATATTCGGTTGTTTCATAAGAAAAAGCCTGCGGCTCTTCATCCCCCGGCTGAATCTCTGTTTTTGAGTAATCGATCGTATTTCCGTTTACTCTCGGAGGTGTTCCTGTCTTGTAACGGACTAACTCAAAACCGAGTTCTTCCAAATTCTCCGATAAGGTGATGGAGGGCTGCTGGTTATTCGGCCCGCTGGAATATTTTATTTCACCGATAATAATTTCTCCTCTTAAAAAAGTTCCGGTTGTAACAATGATTGTTTTCGCCCGGTATATTCCGCCTGTATGGGTAATGACGCCTTTACATACGCCGTCTTCAACAATGAGGCGTTCAACCAAGCCCTGGATCAGCTGTAAGTTCGGTTGATTTTCCAGCAGTTTTTTCATTTCCTGCATATATACAACTTTATCCGCCTGGGCGCGTAATGCCCTTACGGCCGGACCTTTTCTCGTATTCAGCATTCTGATTTGGATGGCCGCTTTATCAATCACTTTCCCCATTACGCCGCCCAGTGCGTCAATTTCCCGTACGACGATTCCCTTTGCCGGGCCGCCAATTGACGGATTGCAATACATGGCGGCAATATTGTCAAGATTGATGGTGATGACTGCCGTTTTGGCCCCCATCTTTGCCGCGCTTAATGCCGCTTCGCATCCGGCATGCCCGGCTCCGACTACAATGACATCAAAGGTTCCCGCTTCATATGTTTGCATATACCAAACCTCCGCTCTTTATTTTCCTAAACAAAACTGGGAGAACAGTGTATCAATTAATTCATCATGAACGGTTTCTCCGGTAATTTCCCCTAACAACTCCCATGCTTTTGTCATATCAATTTGTACAATATCTACCGGGATTCCGTTTTCTATGCCCTCAAGGCCGTCACAGACCGACTGTAACGCACGGTTAAGCAAGCCGATATGCCTTGCATTGGATACGTATGTTAAATCATCGCCCTCGATTTGCCCGGAAATAAACATATCAGCAATTGTTTTTTCCAGCTCTTCAATTCCCTGATCTTCTTTCACGGAAACCGGAACGATTTTCCTTCCATCTGCGAGCCGTTCTACTTCGGACATATCTAATTTTTGTTCTAAATCAATTTTATTGATAACAACAATAACATCCATATTTTTAACCGATGCAAACAATTGCCGGTCTTCGTCCGTCAGTTCTTCATTATTATTTAATAATAATAAAATTAAATCCGCTTCTCGTAAAACTTTACGCGAGCGTTCCACTCCGATTTTTTCCACAACGTCTTCTGTTTCCCGGATTCCCGCAGTGTCAATCAGTTTCAAAGGCACCCCGCGGACATTCACGTACTCTTCCAGTATATCCCTTGTGGTCCCGGGAATATCTGTAACGATTGCCTTATTTTCCTGGACGAAGCTGTTTAACAAGGAAGATTTCCCGACATTCGGACGGCCGATAATTGCCGTTTTTATACCTTCCCTTAATATTTTTCCTTGTTTTGCCGTTTCTAACAATTTCTCAATTTCTTTTTTAACATATTCGGCTTTCTCTTTAAATAATGTATGGGTCATTTCTTCCACGTCATCATACTCGGGATAATCGATGTTCACTTCCACATGGGCAAGAATTTCCACAAGTTCCTGCCGCAGTTTTTTTACTTTTCTTGAAAGACGTCCTTCCAATTGCCCAAGGGCATTATTCATGGCTTTGTCCGTTTTCGCCCGGATTAAATCCATCGTCGCCTCAGCCTGCGACAAGTCGATTCTTCCGTTCAGAAACGCCCGTTTTGTAAATTCCCCGGGCTCGGCCAGACGGGCACCCATGCTTAAAAGGAGTTCTAAAACCCGATTAACAGACAAAAAACCCCCGTGGCAGTTAATCTCTACTACATCTTCCCTGGTAAAAGTTTTCGGCGCTCTCATAACCGATACCATAACTTCTTCGATCGTTTTATTTTCCCTCGGATCAATAATGTGCCCGTAATGAATGGTATGGGAACGGACATCTTTTAACTTTTTCCCCGACGGGCTTTTGAACACACGGTCAGCAATTTCCAGCGAATCCGGCCCCGACAGCCGCACAATCCCTATTGCACCTTCACCCGGCGGAGTCGAAATTGCTGCGATAGTATCTATATCCATTACGATCAACCTCACCTGAACAATTTTTATCCACAAACTTTATCGTAAACTCTTCACATACTATTTAAACATAAGTCGGAAGGAATAGAAAAATCCACTGTGTATCATTCAACTCATGAAATTCATTTTAACTTATCCACATGTTGATAACAATTTTTTTACATAAAAAAACCGGGAAAAACCCGTTAATACTGAATAATTGCAATATTCCTGGGTTTCAAATAAAAAAACCTGTAATTTGCATTCTTTACAAATTACAGGTTTCAAATTATTTTGGTGATATAACAATATATCGGTTTGGTTCACTTCCTTCTGAATAGGTCGTAACTTTGTTATGCCCAGCCAAAGCATTATGGATGATTTTCCGTTCAAAGGAAGGCATCGGCTCCAATGAATATTTTTTCTGTTCCCTTGCAACCCTGTTTGCAATCCGGTTAGCCAACCGGATCAAGCTTTCTTCCCTCTTTTTTCTGTAATTTTCCGTATCCAGCCGGACAATTCTATGTTTATCCGAATATTTGTTTATAACCAATTGGCTTAATGTTTGCAAAGCATTTAACGTCTGTCCCCGCTTTCCGATTAACAGGCCTGCCTGGTTGCTTGTTAACGTATAATAGACGTATCTTCCTTCTATGGAAGTGTCAATCTTTATATCGATCCCCATTTCTTTACATACTTTGGTTAAATATTTTTTTGTCTCTTCCACCGGATCGATTTTCACCGTCACCCGGACAATGGCCGGACGGGCACCGAAGATCCCGAGAAATCCCCTTTTCCCTTCATCAATGATTCTTACATCCACATCTTCTTTCCGCACTTCCAACTCTTGCAAAGCCTGGTTGATAGCGTCGTCAACTGTTGTACCGGTAGCAGTCAATTCTTTCACTTTTTCTTTCCTCCTGTAAGACTTGCAGCCTGTTCCGTCTCCGCCAATGGAGCAACAGGTATTTTAATAAAATAAGATTGAATGATAGTAAAAATGTTTCCCACGATCCAGTACAGCGGCAAGGCAGCCGGCAAAAACAATGAAAATATGACAATCATCAGCGGCATCATCCAAAGCATCATAGCCGTTTGCGGATTCCCCGGCTGTCCTATCATCAATACTTTTTGCTGGAAATATGTTAAAAGTCCGGCAAGGGCAGGCAAAATATAATAAGGATCCGGACTTGACAATTCAAACCATAAAAATGAATTTCCTTTAATTTCCTCCGTCCTCATTATAGCATGATAAAATCCGATGAGAATGGGCATCTGAACCAAAACTGGCAAACATCCCGCCATCGGGTTTATATCATATTTTTGTAATAATAACAGTTGTTCCTCCTGCAATTTCTGTTGTGTCACCGCATCCTTGGAGCTGTATTTTTGGCGGAGTTTCTCAAGTTCCGGCTGAATCATATGCATTGCTTTCGAACTTTTAATTTGCTTTACGGCAAGAGGTAGAATGAGCAAACGGATCAAAACGGTTACGATCATGATCGCCATGCCGTAACCCCAGGGATGTCCGAACAGACCGGCGATATTTATAATCAGCCATGACAGAGGATAAACGACAAATTCATTCCATATACCCGGTGATTCACTTGTAACCGGCTCATTCATTTCCGTGCATCCTGAAAGAATCAAGGTAATGAGCGGTAGAAGAACCGCAACGAACCTTTTGCTTTCCACTTAATCAATTCCTCCTGTACAATCCCCTTTATACTCCGAAGGAAATCGTTTTGTTGTACATTCTAACCCGTTTTAGAGAAATTTAAAATTATACCCGGTAGTTTTTCGGCAAAGCTTTTGCTATTTTCAGGACATGGACCAAACTTTTTTTTACTTCATGGTAATTCATGTCGGCTGCCGGTTTTCTGGCAATCACAATATAGTCATACGAAGGATCCAGGTCATCTCTTAATTCCGTAAAAGCCTGTCTTATGTATCTTTTTACCCGGTTTCTCGTAACTGCTTTACCTATTTTTTTCCCCACCGATAATCCGAGGCGGAAATGATCGAATTGATCATTTTTATATTTATAAATGACAAATTGCCGGTTAGCACAGGATTGTCTACGTTTAAAAATTTTTTGAAATTCCTCATTTTTTTTTATCCGGTATTTCTTCTTCATTGTTATTACACCCTTTTAGATCCTCAATAAATTATTTCGCTACATATATGTGATTCCCTTCTAAACCAATAGAAATTGTAAAATCGGCCATTGATAAAAAAGACCACTGATTCATCAGTGGTCTATGCAGATAATACTTTTCTACCCTTTTTACGTCTGCGGGCAATAATTTTACGTCCGTTTTTTGTGCTCATTCTTTTGCGAAATCCGTGCACTCTGCTTCTCTTTCTTCTATTCGGTTGAAACGTTCTTTTCATGTATGACACCTCCCCGTGAGGAAACAATTCAAAACAGTCCTTAATATTATATGAACTATCAAAATGGATGTCAAGCTCACGAAAGTACAAGCATTTCTTCCTCTGTCAGCCTTGATGCAGATTCTCAACAATCACCTGTGGATATTTAAATATCCGGCTTGTCCGCTATCCACAAAAAATCGACACATTTTTCACAAATTAAAACCCTGTGGATAAATAATTATCAACAATGATTATGTTTGTGGATATTTTCTATAAATCATTGCGGAACAGGGGATATTTTGATATGATGATATGTGTTTTAGCTTTGGATAAGTATTTTTTTATTCCTCTTTATCCACAGGTTGTTGATAACTTGTTGATAATTTTTCCACATGCGTGGATAGGAAATATCCACATGGTCTTAAGATGTTGATAATCATTTTATCTGTTATAATATTTTATCCACAAAGGTTTTTATAAATCTTTTTTCATTTCTCCGCGGTGAGGAGGTCAAGGAGGTAACAGCCATTGGAAAATATCGATGACCTTTGGGGGAAAACGCTTGAAATTATTGAAAAAAAGATCAGTAAGCCGAGTTTTGAAACGTGGCTGAAGTCTACAAAGGCAGTTTCTCTTAACGGGAAAACATTAATCGTTGAAGCACCGAATGAATTTGCACGTGAATGGCTTGACGGGAACTATAAAGAAATCCTTACAGAAATTTTATATGACATAGTCGGGGAGAATATGACTCTGAAATTCGTCACGCCGGATTCCAATCTGGATGAACAAATGGAGATGTCCGCACCGGAGAGAAAGTTTGCAAAGCGGGAAACAACACCGGAATCAGCCAAAAGCATGCTGAACCCGAAATACACGTTCGATACATTTGTCATCGGTTCAGGCAACCGTTTCGCTCATGCCGCATCACTGGCCGTTGCTGAAGCTCCGGCGAAAGCATACAATCCGTTGTTTATATACGGTGGTGTTGGCCTTGGAAAAACCCACCTCATGCACGCCATCGGTCATTACGTTCTGGAACATAATCCAATGGCGAAAGTGGCATATTTAACATCGGAAAAGTTTACAAATGAATTCATTAATGCGATCCGTGATAACCGGCCGGATGATTTTCGCAACAAATACCGGAAAGTCGATATTCTGCTCATTGATGATATTCAATTTTTAGCCGGAAAGGAATCCACACAGGAAGAATTTTTCCATACTTTTAATACGTTACACGAAGAAAACAAGCAAATCGTTATTTCCAGCGACAGGCCACCCCGGGAAATACCGACGCTGGAAGACCGCTTGCGCTCCCGTTTCGAATGGGGCTTAATTACGGATATTACCCCTCCAGATTTAGAAACAAGAATCGCCATTTTACGCAAAAAAGCAAAAGCAGAAGGCCTGGATATTCCAAATGAAGTGATGTTGTATATTGCCAATCAAATTGATTCAAACATTCGCGAGCTTGAAGGAGCCCTGATCAGGGTCGTCGCCTACTCATCCCTGGAAAATAAGGATATCACTCCCGATTTGGCTGCGGAAGCATTAAAAAGCATCATTCCGAACTCCAAGCCGAAAGTCATCACAATCCATGAAATTCAGAAAGTTGTCAGCGAACATTATGGAATCAAAATGGAAGATTTTGCGGCTAAAAAACGGACGAAATCCATTGCTTTTCCGCGGCAAATTGCCATGTATTTATCCCGGGAGCTCACCGATTCATCCCTGCCGAAAATCGGTGAGGAATTCGGTGGCCGGGACCACACAACCGTTATCCATGCCCATGAAAAAATATCAAAATTAATTAAATCGGATCCTGAATTTGAAAAACAAATTAAAGAATTAGAGAACAAAATAAAATCACGGTAAAAGAGAAAATCGCCGGGTTGTGGAAAAATACATTCTTTTTTCAATGTGCACAATGTGAATAACTTTCCCGGTTTATACACAGTCTGTCCACATGTGGATAGACTGTCTTTTCCGTTCTTTATTATACTTATCCACATAGTCACAGGAAGTATTACTATAATTACTTTGTTATTTTATATAATTAATTCATTCTTGGAGGATAAAGACCATGAAGTTTTACATACTGAAGGAGAGACTTGCCAAAAGTGTACAAGATGTTCTTAAAGCCGTTGCATCCAGGACGACAATTCCGATTTTAACAGGAATAAAAATTGATGTAACAGAAGAAGGGGTAACTCTTACAGGGAGTAACTCAGATATTTCCATCAAATCTTTCATTCCGAAAGAAGAAGATGAAGTTGAGCTTGTAGAAATTTTCGAAACCGGTTCGATCGTCCTGCAAGCTAGGTTTTTCAATGAGGTTGTGCGGAAACTTCCGGAATCCATTGTAGAAATTGAAGTGGAGGATCAATTTAAAACAATCATCCGCTCCGGTAATGCAGAATTTATTATTCACGGATTAGATGCGGAAGAGTACCCGCGGCTTCCTGAACTTGACGAAGAAAATTCTTTTTCCATGCCGGCCGATTTGCTGGCAACACTGATTAAACAAACAGTGTTTGCCGTTTCCCAATCGGAAACAAGGCCAATTTTAACCGGTGTCCATTGGAACTTTGAAAATGATGAATTAATTGCGGTTGCCACAGACAGCCACCGGCTGGCCCTGAAAAAAGCAACGTTGAAAACCGGATTATTCGGAAACAATTCTTTCAGTATCGTCATCCCGGGTAAAAGCCTGAATGAATTAATAAAAGTTATAGATGAAAACTCCCAGGAGCCGGTTGAAATTATCGTAACGGAAACACAGATATTGTTTAAAGCAAAACATTTATTGTTTTACTCAAGGCTTTTGGAAGGAAAATACCCTGATACTTCAAAATTGATTCCGACAGACAGCAAAACAACAGTGAAATTGAATACAAAAGAGTTTTTAAATGCGGTAGACCGCGCATCTCTTTTAGCAAGAGAAGGAAAAAACAATGTCGTTAAATTTACGACCATGGATAACGGAATCATCGAAATTTCTTCATATACTCCGGAAATCGGCAAAGTTGTTGAAACGGTCAAAAGTTTGTCGATTGAAGGTGAAGAACTGAAAATTTCTTTCAGTGCCAAATACATGATGGAAGCCTTAAGGGCGATTGACGGCACCGAGATTACCATTTATTTCACCGGGGCCATGCGGCCGTTTGTCATTAAAACAGATGAGGACGATACAATATTACAATTAATTCTTCCTGTACGGACTTTTTAAATAATACTAGGCCTGGATTGGATACAAAAACTGTACTGTGATATAATACAGATACGAGGATCTTATTAAGTACGGTTCTTTCCAGGCCTTTCCCCACGCTGAAAACTCCTCCGAAATTTCCATCCGTCAGCTTCTCTCTGATGTCAATATTTTTAAAAAAAGTGTTTTATAACATAGTACTTTTTTTAATGTTTAAAAGCGGAAAAATGCTTTAACATACTATTTTATTACTTTGTTTATTAATTAAGATTTAGTAAAATAAAACGTAGGGTTTAATGAGAGGGACGATATAATGGCAAAATCAATCAAAATTGACGGGGAACATATAACATTGGGTCAGTTTTTAAAATTAACCGATGTGATTCAAACGGGCGGAATGGCAAAAATGTTTTTGCAGGAAAATGAAGTTTTTGTCAACGGCGAACAGGAAACACGCCGGGGGAGAAAGTTAAGAAACGGTGACCGAATCGATATTCCGGGCTTTGGTTCCTATACAATTATTCAAGAGTCTTAAAGGATGTCCGTTATGTATATAAAAGAGCTTGAATTGGAAAATTACCGAAATTACACCCGGCTGTCCGTATCATTTAAGAATGAAGTCAATGTTATCATTGGGGAGAATGCTCAAGGGAAAACAAATTTGCTGGAAGCGATCTATGTTTTGGCCCTTGCAAAATCCCACCGGGCAGCGAAAGACAAAGAGCTGATAAAATGGAATGAGGAATATGCTAAAATAAAAGGATACGTTAAAAAAAAGAATCAGACCTTTCCCCTTGAACTAATCATTTCGAAAAAAGGAAAAAAAGCGAAATGGAATCATCTGGAACAACCGAAACTGAGCCGGTACATCGGGAAAATCAATGTCGTCATGTTTGCTCCCGAGGACTTGAATATAGTAAAAGGAAGCCCGGGAATCCGCAGGCGTTTTATTGATATGGAAATTGGGCAAGTGTCCCCGGTGTACTTGTATCATGTCAGTTTATATCAAAAATTGCTGCAGCAAAGAAACCAATATTTAAAGCAAATGCAGGCGAAAAAACAAACCGATCCGTTAATGCTTGATATATATACGGAACAGCTGATTGATTTTGCTGTAAAAATTGTGAAAAAAAGATATGAATTTCTGACCCAATTGGAGGAATGGGCAAAATCCATCCATCACAGTATATCCAGAGGAATGGAAAACCTGGAAATCCATTATAAATCTTCCGTCCATGTATCAGAATATGGGGATTTGTCGAAAATGTTTAATGCATATGAGGAAAAATTTCATTCCATCAGGGAAAAGGAAATTGAACGGGGAGTTACCCTGATCGGACCACACAGAGATGATCTGGTTTTTGAGGTTAATAACCGCAATGTTCAAACTTTCGGCTCCCAGGGTCAGCAAAGGACAACAGCTTTATCAGTCAAATTGGCGGAAATTGAATTAATAAAAAATGAGATTGGTGAGTATCCGGTTTTGCTGTTGGACGATGTTCTTTCCGAATTGGATGATTACAGACAATCCCATTTATTAAGCACGATTCAGGGGAAAGTGCAAACGTTTGTAACAACGACAAGTATTGACGGAATTGATCACGATACATTGAAAAATGCAAATATTTACCGGGTGGAAAACGGGAAAATTGTATAACACCTTTTTTCGATAAAAAAGTGCTACAGTATGAAGAAAGTAAGGTGAAAACTTTGACAATGGAAGATAAAAACAAACGGGAAGTTTCGTATGATGCTGGACAAATACAGGTATTGGAAGGTTTGGAAGCAGTAAGGAAACGTCCGGGGATGTATATCGGTTCTACCAGTTCCCGCGGACTACACCATCTTGTATGGGAAATTGTTGATAACAGTATAGACGAAGCCCTGGCAGGTTATTGCACAGAAATTACCGTCACAATCGAAGAAGGCAACTCGATTAAAGTTGAAGATAACGGAAGGGGAATCCCCGTTGATATACACGAACAATCCGGAAGACCTGCGGTTGAAGTCATCCATACAGTACTTCACGCCGGCGGTAAATTCGGTGGCGGCGGTTATAAGGTTTCCGGAGGACTTCACGGTGTAGGTGCTTCCGTTGTTAATGCCTTGTCCAGTGAATTCGAAGTATATGTTCACCGGGATGGAAAAATTTATTATCAAAAGTATTCCCGCGGGATTCCTCTTTTTGATTTAAAAGTGATCGGGGAAACCGATCGTACCGGAACGACAACCCGCTTCACCCCGGATCCTGAAATTTTCACGGAAACAAGGGAATTTGATTTTGATTTACTGGCCCATCGTTTACGTGAACTGGCCTTTTTAAATAAAGGATTAGTGATTAAGCTGGAAGATCAGCGGGAAGAGAACCAGAGAAAAAAGGTCTATCATTATGAAGGCGGAATTAAATCATATGTTTCCAGCCTGAACAAATCAAAAAATGTATTGCATGAAGAACCGATTTATATAGAAGCCGAACGGGACCAGATCCAAATAGAAATCGCCTTGCAATATAACGACGGTTATACAAGTATTATATATTCCTTCGCCAATAATATTCACACGTATGAAGGGGGAACCCATGAATCCGGTTTTAAAGCGGCCTTAACACGTGTGATCAATGATTATGCAAGAAAGACAAATATGTTGAAAGAAAAAGACAACAACCTGGCCGGAGAAGATGTACGTGAAGGTCTGGTTGCGGTTATATCCATAAAACATCCAACCCCCCAATTTGAAGGTCAGACAAAAACAAAGTTGGGCAATTCCGAAGCAAGAACTATCACTGATTCGCTCTTCTCCGAGAATTTTGAAAAGTTTTTACTGGAGAACCCGGATGTCGCACAAAAAATTGTCGAAAAAGGAATTGTTGCCCAAAGGGCAAGAGTGGCTGCAAAACGGGCACGTGAAATGACCCGGAGGAAAAATGCCCTTGAGATTTCAAGTTTACCGGGAAAATTAGCCGATTGTTCATCGACCGATGCATCCATTTGCGAATTGTATATCGTTGAAGGGGACTCTGCGGGCGGATCGGCAAAACAGGGCAGAGACCGTCATTTCCAGGCGATATTGCCTTTAAGGGGGAAAATTTTGAACGTCGAAAAGGCGCGGTTGGATAAAATATTGTCCAACGCCGAAATACGGTCGATGATCACAGCCATCGGTACGGGAATTGGAGAAGATTTCGATATTTCCCAGGCCCGTTACCATAAGATTGTCATCATGACGGATGCGGACGTTGACGGTGCACATATTCGGACATTGCTCCTGACATTCTTTTACCGTTACATGCGGCCGATTATTGAAGCCGGCTACGTATATATTGCACAACCGCCGTTATATAAAATACAACAGGGGAAACAAGTTAGATACGCTTACAATGATCAACAGTTGGAAGAAATTTTAAAAGAATTGCCCGAAAATCCGAAACCACAAATTCAACGGTATAAAGGTCTTGGTGAAATGAATCCGGAACAACTCTGGGAAACAACGATGGACCCTGAAAACCGCACATTAAAACAAGTACAATTAACGGATGCCATTGAGGCTGACGAAACGTTTGAAATGTTGATGGGAGACAGGGTGGAGCCGAGAAGGCAGTTTATCGAAGAAAATGCCGTGTATGTGCAAAATTTGGATATATAAATTGGGAATTTAAGAGACTAGACGTGATGTTTAGTCTTTTATCTCTCTTTATAGAAGGATATTCCGTAAAAGGGTACTCTTTATAGCCGTCAAGTTATTAAATATCATTTACAAACTCTGTTATCCGTTCCTTTCGATTTCGGGCGAATTTGTATTGTAACAATTGAAAAGGAGATTGTTGACTTATGGAAACACCAAGTTCAAATATTCAAGAAGTTAACATAAGCAAAGAAATGCGGACGTCTTTTTTAGATTATGCCATGAGCGTTATTGTTTCCCGGGCGCTTCCGGATGTGCGTGACGGTTTAAAGCCCGTTCAGCGCCGGATTTTATATGCGATGAATGATATCGGGAATACGGCGGACAAGCCGTATAAGAAAAGTGCCCGTATTGTCGGTGATGTAATCGGTAAATATCACCCACACGGTGATGCAGCCGTGTATGAAACGATGGTCCGGATGGCACAAGATTTCAGTTACCGGTACCCTTTAGTAGACGGACACGGTAACTTCGGCTCCATCGACGGTGATTCAGCGGCTGCCATGCGGTATACGGAAGCGAGAATGTCAAGAATCGCTATGGAATTATTGCGTGATATTAACAAAGATACGATTGATTATCAGCCAAACTACGACGGCCAGGAAAAAGAGCCGGTTGTTCTCCCTTCCCGTTTTCCGAACTTATTAGTGAACGGGACAACCGGAATTGCCGTTGGTATGGCAACAAATATACCGCCGCATCAACTGGGAGAAGTCATTGACGGGATTTTGGCACTGAGCCGTAATCCTGATATTACCGTAGAGGAATTAATGGAGCATATTAAAGGTCCGGATTTTCCGACAGCCGGATTAATTATGGGAAGAAGCGGAATACGCCGTGCTTATGAAACGGGTAAAGGCAGCATAACACTGAGGGCGAAAGTAGAAATTGAGGAGATGCCGAACGGCAAGCATGCGATTATTGTTACGGAAATTCCCTACCAGGTCAATAAAGCGAAATTGATTGAAAAAATTGCAGAACTGGCTAGGGAAAAACGCATCGAAGGCATTACGGCTTTACGGGATGAATCCGACCGCAACGGCTTGCGGATTGTCATGGAGTTACGGAAAGATGTAAATCCAAATATAGTATTGAATAATTTGTATAAACATACGGCTTTGCAAACTACATTTGGAATCAATATGCTTGCCCTTGTCGACGGCCAGCCGAAAGTGCTGAATTTAAAACAAATTTTATATTATTACTTAGAACACCAAAAAGAAATAATCCGCAGAAGAACACAATACGAGTTGAGAAAAGCCGAAGCAAGGGCTCATATTTTGGAAGGTTTGCGGATTGCATTGGATCATATTGATGAAGTAATTAATGTAATCCGCAGTTCACGGACTACGGAGATTGCAAAAGAAAATTTAATCAACCGCTTCGGCCTGACGGAAAAACAGGCCCAGGCTATTCTTGATATGCGCTTGCAGCGCCTGACCGGACTTGAGCGGGAAAAAATTGAAGAGGAGTATAAGGAGCTTCAAGCGCTCATCGCCGAATTAAAGGCAATTTTAGCTGATGAAGAAAAGATTTTGGATATCATCAGGAAAGAGTTGACAGAAATTAAAGAACGCTACAATGACGAGCGGAGAACAGAAATCACTGTCGGGGAGATCGATATCGACGATGAAGATTTAATACCGGAAGAATCGGTGATTATCACCTTAACAGGCAACGGTTATATTAAGCGCACCCCTGTTTCGGCATACCGTTCACAACGGCGAGGCGGACGCGGTATACAGGGGATGAGCACGAACGAAGATGATTTTGTTGAGCATTTAATTACAACTTCAACCCACGATACCATTTTATTCTTTACAAATAGAGGAAAGGTATATAAAACCAAGGCATACCGGATTCCTGAGTATTCAAGGACTGCAAAAGGTTTACCGGTCATTAACCTGATTGAAATTGATAAGGATGAAACCGTTAATGCGGTGATTCCTGTACAGAAATTGGAAAAAGAATCCTATTTATTCTTTACAACAAAACAAGGAATTTCCAAACGTTGTCCATTGATTGATTTTGCGAATATCCGGAGCAATGGCTTGATCGCCATCCATCTCCGTGAAGGTGATGAGCTGATATCTGTCAGGTTAACCAATGGAACAAAAGATATCATTATCGGAACGAAAAAAGGCATGCTAATCCGTTTTCCGGAAACGGATGTCCGGTCAATGGGACGTACAGCCGCCGGTGTAAAAGGCATTTCCCTTGATGAAGATGATGAAGTCATCGGCATGGAAATTCTGGAAGATGATCAAGATGTGCTTGTCGTAACAGAAAAAGGGTTCGGAAAACGTACCGGGGCTGAACAATACCGTCTTCAACACCGGGGAGGAAAAGGATTGCGTACATGCAATATCCAGGAAAAAAACGGACATCTTGTAGCGATGAAAACTGTTAGCGAAGATGAAGACATCATGATTATTACCGACTCCGGAATTATTATCCGGATGGGTGTTGAAGATATTTCAAAAACCGGAAGAAATACAATGGGTGTCAAATTGATCAGGCTTGATGAAGACAGTGTTGTCACTGCAGTGGCAAAAGTGGAAAAAGAAGAAGAGGATGAGGAATAAAAGACGTAGGATTCGTAACAGGCTTTCAAAGCTTTCCCTTAAATCAGGGGAACTTTGAAAGTCTTTTTTTGTCATTCTTTTTATGTTCAGAATGATCACACATAATGAACCAGGTGAATTATATTATAATAAAATTAGAGCATGCTTTTTAAAGGGATGTGGAAAATGGCAAAAGTAAAAGTTTTCGAGTTAAAGGAAGGTTACCGGATTGTTGAAAATATATACGGCTTGACGAAATATCCAATTATCCCGAAAAACACGGAGGTCACTCCGGAAATCATTGAAGTGCTCGAAGCATTTTTGATTGAAGAAGTTGAGGCAGAAAGGATTTCATCAGGGAGAAAAAGCATCCCCGTTCCGGAAAAGAAAGAAGAAAAATCATCTGGAGTAAGACAAGCTGAGAAAAAATCCGATCATTTTCGGACTGCGTACTTGAAAATGGTCCGGGTTTATAAACGGGAATTTCAGAATTGGCAGGCCGGCTATTCGGTAGATATTCATAAGATACGCGAGGACTTTATCCCGCTCTTCGAACTGGTAGAAAAAAACCCGTGCATTTAGTACTTTTGCAAAACTACGTTACAGACAAACGGGAGTACATTTATCATCATGCGGTTAGTACAGGATTAATTGCAGGATATATTGCCAAACGTATGAAATTTAAAAAAGGGGAGCGGATTCAGGTTGCATTGGCCGGTTGTTTAAGCGATTGCGGAATGGCCAGAGTGAATCCGTTGATTTTGCAGCAGAGTCATATCGGTCAAAAAGATTTAAAGGAAATTAAACTACATCCGGCTAACAGTTATAAAATGGTAAAAGATATTCCTTCTTTGAGCCTTGCTGCTAAAATGGGTATTTTACAGCATCATGAACGTTTGGATGGAAGCGGTTATCCGTTTAAAGAAAAAGGAGACCGGATCCATTTATACGCCCGGATCATTGCCGTCGCCGATGTTTATCATGCACTTACATGTGACAGAATTTACAAAACGAAAGTCTCTCCGATTAAAGCTTTGGACATTATGCTGTATGAGATGTTTGGTCAACTTGACATTCCAATATTACAAAAGTTATCAGGCTGTATAACACCATTAACGATAAATATGATGGTGAAGCTTTCATCCGGCAGGTCGGGAAAAATATTATACGTAGACCAAAAAAATCCCGTCAAAACAATCGTTCAATTAATGGATACGGATGAAATCATTGATCTATCGAAAGAAAAACATTTGTATATCAATGAAATACTATAAAAAATACGGAACTTCTGCCGGTATACTCTGTACCGGTTTTATTATTAAAATAAAACTTACCGACAGCAGTATATTTATTTTTAATATGGCATTGACAGGAGCTTTTATAAATGATATATTATTTAGGTCGCATTTAAGGAACGTATAAATCCAGTTTTTTCGACAACTTTTAAAAAAGTTTGACAAAAAAAGATTTAGATGTTACAATAATAGAGATTGAACTTTGAAAACTGAACAAGACAAAGCGTTTTAATAGTCAGAGCAATCAAACTTTTTTGGAGAGTTTGATCCTGGCTCAGGACGAACG
>CALGYZ010000054.1 GCA_937934645.1 uncultured Bacillaceae bacterium
CAGCGACCTCTACCCTGTCAAGGTAGCGCTCTCCCAGCTGAGCTACGGAATCATTTTTATTTCCTAGTGTGTGCATTTTTAATATAATACAATTAATTTTTATTGTCAAGGGGAAAATGCTTTTTTTTACGAAATTTTCTGTGCAGAAGAGTAAAGGTCAGCGGGAAGACCTTTACTCTCCGCTTACAGTGGTTTCATTCCCGCTTGACCGGCTTGATTGTTGTCCGGGCAGAAGGTTTTCCGAGTTTTTCTTTTTAGATCGGTTTTTAACGTATGCGATCATGAAAAGAAGGATCGGAATGATTACTTGCATCGGTAAGTGAAAATAAATGGGAACGACATCAAGACCTTCTAATATATGTTCGGCAAAGTTGCTGGCGATGATCATTGAAAGAATAAGAATGATTACCCCAAAAGGAAATGTAATTTCCCTGTGGGATTGCAGATGAAAAAGATTGGCAAGACCGGTGACAGCTGCGTAGAGAAAGATTGAGATTTTAAAAAATGCACCGATAAATAAAGCAACAAGGAAAAAAACGTCTATTCTTTCTAAAAAATTAGCCACACTGATTTCCTGGACTGTTGCTAAAAGGGGAAAAGGAGAATTTTCCACGACGGTGATGCCGATCGAAAGGATATTAAGCAGCATTGTAAGTGATAAGTTGATTCCGCTGGTCAAAATCGCCAAAATTCCGATTGTACGCGCTTTTTTTGTATCATTTAAATACGGAAAAATACAGGAAAAGACAACCAGTTCCCCGAAAGGAACATACAAAGTTTCGTTTGCCACCGTTTTAATAATCGGTTTTATCCCGTATTCCAATACAGGCCGCATCCGGTCAAAAACAATCACATCGGATGCTAAAAGAAGAAAGATGCCTGTAAATGCCAGAAAATAGATAACAATAAGATTTAGTTCACCTGTTCTTGCCAGTGTTTCAATGCCTTTTATTACACCATATATAATCAATAAAATCATAATGGAATTGATGATGAACAAAGGTGTTTCCGGATAAGAAAACGTCAGGACCAATTCACCAAAATCACGCAAGACCCTTGAAGCCAAATATAGAAAATAAATAATGTAAATATAACTTAACGGAATGCCGATCCATTTCCCGGTAATTTTCGGAATATAACCTGTGATAATATCTCCGGGATAATAACGATGCAACTGCCAATAAACAAGAAACAGCAAACAGCCGAGAGAAGCACCCGCCATGATGGCGATCCACGCATCCCTTCCGGCACCGATTCCCAAGCCGATCACCAGGGATGTGCCGGTTTCAAACAAAACAATTAATACAAAAAACTGTAACCGGTCAATTTTTGCATTTTCCATAGCCATTCAACGCCTTTAATTTTCTTTCATCTCATAATAATACGGTTTTATTCGTGATTCAGTCCTGCGTATATAAGAATGAACAGACACAGAAACATCTAAGTCCGGGAGAATAGATTCCCGCCATTCCTTTAAATGTTTTGTCCAATATTTTGGATAATGGACCCGGAGTTTGTTCCCGAGCATCAAAAAATCGCTTTTTTTCTCTTTTGAAAGTTGGACTGCCGCCAAAACTTCCTGTTTAATTTTCTTTTCAATGGATTTTTCCAACTCATTGATCAGATCCGGATCGGACAAGTCTATGGGGACATGAACTTCCGCAAGGTTTCCCTCCGTATCAATATGAATATGAAAAGAAGGCTTACCATTTTTCAGTTGCGGTTCAACTTTCGACTTTGTCCGCATTACTCGGTAGGAAAAGGCTTTTTTATGTTCTTTCCAGTCAAAAGCGATCGCGGAATTGCGGACTTTTCCCCGCACCCATAAAATTCCCCGCGCACTGTCTTCTTCAGCCCAACCGACAAGTTTTCCATCCTTGAATATTCCGATGGCGTCTGTCAAAATTTGCGCCGCTACTTTCGCTTGTTTTAGCCCTTCTTCCGTTTTGCCTTTTTCACGGTCCCCCTCAATGATAAATCCCGTAACAACAGGATCCGCTCCCGCCAGATATGCTTCATCGATAAAATTTCCTACATTGGTATTTATACTCCTACCCCAGAATCTTTCACTGTAGTCCAATATTTTAATAATTTTAGTGGCGGGGATCTGATCAATCGGTGCTAATATTTGCAAAAATTCTTCGGCAGTCGTTTGTCTGGCAATGACGAGTTTGGCGGTTATTCGGATTTGTATGATCCGTTCAAGGGCATCAAATAGTTCGATAACTCCTTCCTTTGCCAAATCTTCGCTTATCACAACCAAGTTTGTGTGGGAATAGTATAGAATTCTTGATATATGATCGATGGCTTCTCTTGTTGCTTCCAAAATTGTTCTTCCGTAACCGGTGTAAATGGTTACGGGCGGTCCTTGTTCCCCCGAATACCGGCTACTTCCGGCAACGTTTTTCGGGTTTACGACTTGTAATGTTGCCACAATATCGCCTTTTTCGTTTTTGTCAATACCCAAAGCCACGACGAAAGCAATATCGGTTAATTCTTTCTGGCTCCAACAGGCGGTTAAAAAGTTGGCCGTAACGATAAATAAACAAATGATAAGGATTTTTTTTGGCATAACATCACCCGATTGTTTAATTATTCCGGGGGGACGGCGGTTGCTCATTGCCTTGACGCTTAATATTTTTCTGGCTAATTAATTTCGGCCGGATATTTTTCGCCCATGTCGGCATGCGGATTAATGTGTCACCCAGATTTTTCATCATTGCCGGGGCAAGGGGTGACATATACGGAACGCCGTACGAGCGCAGACTGCAAAGGTGTAGGGTCATGAACATCAAGCCGGAAATCATTCCGTAAAACCCTATAAATGCGGCCAAAAACATAAGGATAAACCGTATGAGCCGGATGGAGATGGCCACAGAAAAAGATGGGGTGGCAAAACTGGCGATGGCGGTGATCGCCACAACGATAACCATTGCAGGAGAAACAATTCCGGCTTCAACGGCTGCCTGGCCGATTACCAGGGCACCGACAATGGAAACCGCTTGTCCGATCGTCCGTGGTAGTCTTACCCCTGCTTCCCGCAAAATTTCAAACGTAATTTCCATAATGAATGCCTCCACAAAAGCCGGAAAGGGGACAGCTTCCCTTTGGGCGGCGATTGTAATGATCAGGATCGTCGGGATCATTTCCTGGTGGAAAGTTGTGATTGCTACGTATGTTGCAGGAGCGACCAATGATATGAAAAAGACCAGAATCCGTAATATCCGGATGGCAGCACTAATATCGAATCTCGTACTGTAATCATCCGCAGCTTGAAAAAATTCGATGAATAAAGCAGGAACCGTCAGGACGAAGGGCGATCCGCTGACTAAAACAGCGACCCTTCCTTCCAGCAGGTTAGCTGCCACAACATCCGGTCTTTCCGTTTGAAAAACGGTCGGAAAAAATGTATACGTTCTTTCTTCAATAAATTGTTCAATTTCACCGGATTCTATGATGGAATCGGTATCGATCCGTTTGATCCTCTTTTTCACTTCACGGACGATTTTGTCATTGGCGATCCCGTTAATATACATAATGCCGATTTTATTTTTGTTAACTTTTCCGACTGTCAGCGTTTCCAGCCAAAGATGGGGATTTTTAATTCTTCTTCTGATTAAAGCGACGTTTGTATTTAACGATTCGGTAAAGGCATCCCTCGGCCCGCGGATCGATACTTCTGTCTCCGGCGGTGTTATTTGCCGTTTTTCACCACCGGAGGTTTTTGTTGCCAGCACTTTTTTATATCCGTCAATGAGAATTAACGTTTCACCGGATAATAAAGAATCAAAAAATGTATTCCAGTCATATACAGATTCTGCGGCAGTAACGGAAAGCACTTTTTTTTCAATGACGTCAAAAATTTTATTTCTGTCAGCTTCCCGGATTGTTTTTTCGTTTGATATAAGGGAATGGATAATATTTTCATTGACGGTCCGGCCATTGATTAATCCGTCTATCATGATAATGGCTGCTTGAATTGGCTGCTCTGTGGGCAATTCAAGTTTCCGGATGATTAGATCGGAACTGTCCCCCAGTGTTTTCATGATGATTTGTATATTCTCACCAATCTTATTTTTAAAATATTTTTCCTCCAGTTGGTCTGCCTGTCCGCTCGTATCGTTTTGTTGATTTGTTTGTGATTGTTTCTGCATAAATTGGGAATTTTGTTTTTTCCGTTGTTTTCTTCGTTTGAAAATATTAAAGATCGAAAGTAAAATCATCCGACCCACTCCTTACAGCCATTACCATGATTTAGCTCATCAATTAATATTTGTTATCTGTGGTAAAATATACAACCCGGCTGAAATCATTCCAGGGGAGTGTAACAGCCGTATGGACATAGGATTTCATTTTTTGCCGAAAATATATATACTAAAGTTTATTCAGTAAAAAGCAGGGAGAGCGGATCATGAAAAAGATTGGGATTATATTATTAAGCTTAATATCGTTAACGGGTCTGAGTGTCGGAATGGATATTTTAACGGGTTATGATTTTGATTATTCTTTAAAAAATTTAATCAACCCGTTTAAAATAATGGAATTGTCGGAACTGTTGTTTTTAATGTTTTTGGTATTGATTTGCATCATCCAACTATCCAGGCGGTTAATCCAAAAATGGCTTCATAAAGATCAATTCAATCAAAACGGGAAATAAACGGTTTTCCCTTTAAAAGTTGTGAAATCATGTTGCATTGCCGTCCGGCCAGTTGTAATATTTTTTGTATCATAAAAGTTCTGTTCAGAAAGGAATTATTAGAATGAAAAATTTTTCGGATGAAGTAAAATCCCGCAGGACATTTGCGATCATTTCCCATCCGGATGCGGGAAAAACAACATTAACTGAAAAGTTATTGTTGTTTGGCGGTGTAATTCATTCCATCGGAACGGTGAAAGGAAAGAAATCGGGAAAATATGTCACAAGTGACTGGATGGATATTGAAAAACAGCGGGGGATCTCTGTTACATCTAGTGTTATGCAATTTGACTATGACGGTTTCCGGGTAAATATCCTGGATACTCCTGGACATGACGACTTCAGTGAAGATACGTACCGGACATTGACTGCTGTGGACAGCGCCGTAATGGTCATTGACTCAGGAAAAGGTATTGAGCCGCAAACCATTAAGTTGTTTAAAGTTTGCAGAATGCGCGGTATTCCGATATTTACTTTTATTAATAAATTGGACCGTGTCGGCAGACCGCCGCTCGATTTAATTGCTGAACTCGAAGAAGTATTGGGTATTGACGCTTATCCGATGAATTGGCCGATTGGAATGGGGAAAGAGTTTTTCGGTATATATGACCGTTTTTACCACCGGATTGAACAATTTCGGGTAAAAGGGGAGGAGCGTTTTTTGCCGTTGAATGAAGACGGCGGACTGGAAGTCAACCATCCGATCAAAGAGTCAAGTTTATACGGGCAAGTTATGGAAGAAATTGAATTGCTCAATGAAGCGGGAAATGTTTTTTCCGGAGAAAAAATTTTAAAAGGAAAGCTGACGCCGGTATTTTTCGGAAGTGCATTAACGGCATTCGGTGTACAGACGTTTCTGGAAACTTATCTCAAATTTGCACCAGGACCGCAGCCGAGACAATCGGATCAGGGTCCTGTTGATCCGTTGACAGAAAGATTTTCCGGTTATGTTTTTAAAATCCAGGCGAACATGAATCCACAACACAGGGACCGGATCGCATTTGTCCGCATCTGTTCGGGACAGTTCCAGCGCGGGATGACCGTGACTCTGGCAAGAACAGGAAAAACGGTAAAACTAATGCAATCCACTTCATTTTTGGCCGATGACCGTAAAACCGTTGAAGAAGCGGTAAGCGGGGATATTATCGGTATATATGATCCGGGAATATATCAAATTGGTGACACGCTTTTGGAAGGGAAACCGGTTTTTCAATATAAACCTTTGCCGCAATTCACTCCTGAATTATTTGCCCGGGTAACACCGAAAAATGTTATGAAACAAAAGCAATTTCATAAAGGAATCCGCCAGCTCGTTCAGGAAGGTGCTATACAGTTATACAGCACGAAATTTGAAGAGTATATTCTCGGGGCAGTCGGACAGCTCCAATTTGAAGTGTTTGAACACCGCATGAAAAAAGAATACAATGTGGATGTAGTTATGGAGTATCTTGGTTCAAAGGTCATACGCTGGGTAAAAACGGATTCTCTAGATGAAAGTTTAAACACTCCTAGGAGTATGTTAGTCAGGGACCGTCATGACCGGTATGTATTTTTATTTGAAAACGACTTTGCCCTGCGCTGGTTTCAGGATAAACATCCAGATGTTGAACTTTATAATCCGATGGACGATGTAAAATAAATGACAGTGTTCTCTTACAAAAGTACGAGTCTTTCCAAAATCAACCGTTGTGTTAGAGTTTGAATGATCAAAAAATGGTGGGTGGAAAATGAAAATCAGTAATTTTTCTATTAATCGGCCGGTATTTACACTTGTTACGATGTTTTTAGTCATAATTCTCGGCATTGTGTCCTTTACAAAAATTCCGTTAAAATTAATTCCCGACCTAAAGGCACCGGTCGGTGTCGTCGTTACGAACTATCCGGGAACGGGGCCGGAAGAAGTGCTGGATAAAGTAACGGTCCCATTAGAAAAAAATTTATCTACGGTTCCCGGTTTGAAAAATATTATGTCAACTTCACGTGAAGGTTCTAATCTGATTTTACTTGAATTTTCCTGGTCTGTTGATATTGACGAAATTCAAACGGATGTCCTGCAAAAAATCGATCAGACACCGCTGCCGGATGATGCCGAAAAACCGAGGTTTTTAAAATTTGACCCGTCCCAGCTTCCGGTTATGCAGCTGGCGCTCCGCAGCGGGGGCAATGATGAAGAACTGCAACAATTGGCTGAAAATCTCGAACAGGAACTTTCCCGTGTGGAAGGGGTAGCCAGTGTAACGGTTACCGGTTCTTTAATCAAAGATATTGTTGTTGAACTTGACCAGGAAAAGCTGGAGCAATACAAATTAACCCAGGAAGACATCGTTAATGTTATTTCTGCCAATGAAATATCACTGCCCGGCCAGACCGTGATCTCGGGAGAAAAGGAATTAACGACCCGGATCATCAGCACCGTGGATTCAGCCGATGCTGTTAAAGATCTTGTCATTACCGTCAACCCTCTCACGGGAGAGGAAATAACGGTCGGGGATGTAAGTCATGTTGAAATGAAAAAGCAGGATCAATCAATTATTACAAGGGCCAATGAAGAGCCGGCTGTTTTAATGAGTGTTCTGCAAAAATCTGAAGCGAATACAGCGGAAGTTTCCGAACAGTTCCAGAAAACACTGAAAGAATTATTAAGTCTGGAAAAATATAAAGATATTAAGGCAGATGTCCTGTTTGACCAGGGCGAATATATTCAAATCGTTATTAAAAATATTGTCCAATCTTTAATTCTTGGTGCTTTGTTTGCATCGGTTGTTTTGTTCTTCTTTTTAAGGGGAATAAAAAATCCGTTAATTATATCTGTTGCCATTCCGTATTCCGTTATTGTTACTTTTGTATTAATTTATCTGGCTGATTTTTCTCTTAACCTGATGACACTCGGGGGACTGGCACTCGGTGTTGGAATGCTTGTTGATAACTCCATTGTGGTGATTGAAAATATCAACCGGCACCTCGACATGGGGAAAAGTCCGAAGGAAGCGGCCCGTTTTGGTGTGAAAGAAATTGGGTCGGCCATTATCGCTTCCACTTTAACAACAATTGCTGTATTTGTACCGGTTATTTTTATAGAGGGCATAATCGGGTCATTGATGCTAGAGTTTTCATTGACGATTGCTTTTAGCTTGTTCTCTTCTTTATTTGTAGCTGTAACTGTAGTACCGATGCTTGCCAGCCGGTTCTTAAAAAAGCCGGAAGAAAACGTGGAGGAGAAACGGCAAAAGTCCAAACCATTAAAAGGAATGGAACGGGCGATAAAATGGTGCTTGCGCCACCGGTTTGCCGTTTTGTCCCTCGTATTTATTTTTCTGGCCGTTAGTGTTTTCGGTTTGCGGAGTATCGGTGCACAATTATTTCCGCCGACGGATGAAGGATTTTTTACCATCTCTGTACAGTTAGAAAACGGGACTGCGCTAACTGAAACCGACAAGGTTGTGCAGGCTGTCGAAAATGAATTGAAAGATGAAGAGGCGGTGGATGTTTATGTCAGTCTTGTCGGCTCTACCCAGCAGCAATCCGCCCAGGGGAATACGTCCAGAAACAGTGCAGAAATTTACGTGAAAATGAAGGAACTGGACGAACGGGATGTGTCAGTTTTTGAATTCACCGAAGAAAAATTGAAGGATTTTGAAAAAGCCGCGAAAAAAATAAATGAATCGGCGGAAGTATCCGTATTTATGCATTCATCGACGGGTATGGAGCCAAATACACTATCATTCAATGTTACTGACTCGAATCAAAAACGTCTGGAAGAAAACGTGAATAAAATTGTTGCTGAATTGGATGAAATGGATGAAGTTGTTGAGCTCTCAACGGATTTGACGGAAACGGTAGAGGAAGTGCAAATTACCGTTGATAAAAAGCGTGCCCTGGAAAACGGCTTAACCCCTGCACAAGTGGCCCTGTTCGTCAACGATGTAACCCGAGGGGTGACAGTTGCGAATGTTACCGATCAAAACCAAAATATCATGGATGTAAAAGTATTATATGATGCAGAGATTACAAGGGATATCGACCAATTGAAAAAGCTGTTAATCCGGAACAATAACGGAGAATATGTAACGCTGGAAGATGTTACCGATATCAGCATCGGAGAGAGTCCCGTCCATTTTCAAAGACATAACCAGCAAAGTGTTATTAACATTTCAATAAAATATTCCAATGACTTAACGGTCGGTGAAATGAGCGGGAAGGTCGAAGAAAAAATTGAAAAACTCGATTTACCGGAAGAAACAAAAATATCCTATACAGGCGAGCAGGATTTGTTGCAATCGACCATTAAAGATTTGGTATTGGCGCTGATTCTAGCGGTTATATTCGTCTATATTGTGATGGCGGCACAATTTGAATCGTTTAAATATCCGTTGATCATTATGTTTTCAGTTCCGTTTTACATTGTAGGGGTGAGCGCAGGTCTCATCGTCACGAATACGCCGTATAGTGTAATGGCGGTTGTCGGCATTATTGTGCTTTCCGGCATTGTCGTCAACAATGCGATTGTGATTGTTGACTATATTAATAAACTGAAAAGTTACGGCATGAATTCATATGATGCGATTGTCCAGTCTGCAAAGGACCGTCTCCGTCCCGTATTAATGATGACATTGACAACGATTTTGGGACTGTTGCCTTTGGCGGTCGGGATCGGTGAAGGCTCAGAAATCAACCGTCCGATGGGAATTGTTGTCATCGGCGGGCTAATCAGCAGCACATTTTTAACATTATTTGTTATTCCTGTCCTGTACAGTTTGTTTGATAAAGAAACCCGTTATTTAAACCGGAAACGGAATCCCTTATAAAAAATTTATTAGTTTTTGAGAAATTGTTATTGCGAAAACCGCGGAAGGAATATATAATGTTATTAAAATTAAATGTGCCAAAAACTCACGTGAATCATATACTCTCTTTCCTGTAAAGGGGAGTAGCGTCAGGGGAACACCCTGAAACAAAGTCGTCATTCCGTGGATTTTCCACCGGCTTTGTTGGCACCGGCATGCCACGCGAGACCTTTACCGGCCAGACCGCGTAACTGGCCGGTAAAGGTTTTTTGTTTTCCCGGAGTTTTTGTACAAGAGAAATTTGAAGACAGTGGAGGGAATCAAGTGGATTTTTCACTATTATTGGAATACGCATGGGTACTTCTTGTGCTCATCGGATTAGAAGGAATTTTGGCAGCAGATAATGCGGTAGTTATGGCAGTAATGGTCAAGCACCTCCCGAAGGAACAACAGAAAAAAGCGTTGTTTTACGGATTGCTGGGGGCTTTTATATTCCGCTTTACAACGCTTTTTATCATTTCCTTTTTAGTTAATGTATGGCAAGTACAGGCAATAGGTGCGTTATATCTTTTATTTATTACGATCAATCATTTTATCAAAAAACGGAAAGATACGGGTACAGTCAATGTGAAACCGAAATCTGGAAAACAGAGCGGGTTTTGGATGACTGTATTAAAAGTCGAGATTGCGGATATCGCTTTTGCCATTGATTCTATGCTGGCAGCGGTGGCCCTTGCCGTTACACTCCGCCCGTGGGGGGATTTTACGGTTGGAGGAATCAACGGCGGCCAATTTATCGTTATGTTTCTTGGCGGATTTATCGGCCTTGTGATTATGCGTTTTGCCGCTACATGGTTTGTAAAGTTATTAAATCAATATCCTTCCCTGGAAGATACAGCCTTTTTAATCGTTGGATGGGTGGGTGTAAAGCTTGGCGTTTATACGCTGTCACACCCGAATGTAGGTTTCATTTATGAAGGCTTTCCGGAAACAACTGTTTGGAAGTTTACATTCTGGGCAGTATTGATCGGAATTGCGGTCATCGGTTTCATTATTTCAAAAAGAAAAGAAGCACAGGTCATGGAAGATCAAGTTTTTGAGAAAAAAGAAGCAAACGTCCGTTAATTTTATAAGACAGGGCTCTATACAGGATACTGTGTATAGAGCCTGATTTTTTTCCGGTCGGAAAATAGTGAAGAGAACCGTTCAGTTTTGCTCTTTGTTATGCAACTGCGCCTGAGCCTGCCGGATGAGGCGCTTTGTAATTTCCCCGCCGACCGAGCCGTTTTCTCTGGAAGCGGAGTTTGCCCCTAGTTTTACCCCGAATTCTTCCGCGATTTCATATTTGACCTGTTCCAAAAAGCGGTCCACCCCGGGTACTAGTAATTTATTCGCTGATCTTGCCATTATTCATTCACCACCTTTAATATTGTCCAGTATTTATTATGGATTCTATAAAATCAATCATTAGTGGGAATTTTTAACTCATAAGAGCACCCCCATAAGTTAAAATAATGGTAACCGTAAACTTTTGACGAATGGTGGAGAAATTATGCGAGAAAAGTTTCAAAAAAATATATTTCCGAAACTACAACCAGTTCAAATCATTACGGGATTTTATTTTTTAGCTGTAACTGTTTCAACGGTATTGTTAAGCTTGCCCTTTGTCCGCAAAGATGGAGTACCTTGGAGCTTTTCCGATGCTCTATTTACTGCGGTCAGTGCTGTCAGTGTGACCGGACTCACAACTGTTAACATCCATGAAACCTTTACAGCTGCCGGACTGTGGATTTTAATTTTTGTCTTGCAAATTGGCGGGATCGGCATCATGGCGCTCGGGACTTTATTCTGGTTGTTTTTCCGCAAAAAAATCGGTCTGCAAACGAGACGGCTTATAATGACTGAACAAAATCAAACAAATTTATCCGGACTTGTCCGCCTGTTACGGGATGTTGCGGTAGTATTCATTATTATAGAAATTGCCGGTGCAATCGTTCTCGGTACATATTATTTGAAACAGTACACCTCCTGGCAGGAGGCGTATTTTCACGGACTTTTTTCCGCAGCAAGCGCAACAACAAATGCGGGGTTTGATATTACCGGTACATCTCTGATAACGTTTGCGGATGATTACTTTGTGCAAACCGTTCATATGATATTGATTATTCTCGGTGCAATCGGGTTTCCTGTCTGGATCGAACTGAAAAATTTTTTATTCCGGAGAAAAGAAAACTTTCACTTTTCCTTGTTCACAAAAGTAACGGTACTTTTTTATTTCATTCTTGTTTTGGCGGGGGCGCTTTTATTTTTACTATTCGAATGGAGCGATTTTTTAGCGGATAAAAAAATGCATGAAGCAATTTTTTATGCTTTTTTTCATTCGGTATCTGCCCGCAGTGCAGGGTTTACGACGATGGATTTATCGGGTATTTCCGGTGCCGGTATGATTTTATTGAGCGGGCTGATGTTTATCGGTGCATCGCCGAGTTCCGTCGGTGGAGGGATCCGTACAACAACCTTTGCGGTAAATTTGCTTTTTCTGTATCATTTTGCCAGAGGAAACCGTTCAATTAAAATTTTTAAACGAGAAATCCATGATGAAGACATATTAAAATCCTTTGTTGTATTAATATTCGGGGTTATGATTTGTTTTACGGCGGTTTTGTTCATATGCTTCTTTGAAAAAAATTTACCTGTTGCTGCTGTTGTTTTTGAGGTGTGCTCGGCGTTCGGAACAGCAGGAATGTCGCTCGGCATAACAGCCGAAATGACTTTAGCCGGAAAAATTGTGCTAATGATTTTAATGTTTATCGGACGTGTCGGTATTTTGACTTTTATTTTCATAATCGGAGGAAAAGAAGAAAAAGAAAATTTCCATTATCCGAAGGAACGGATCATTATTGGATAAAACAGGCCTTTTTCCTGAGAAAAGGCCTGTTGCCGGTTTAGTTTCCTTCGATCATGCTTTTTTCAACCGTGAAAGCTTCACAATTACTTTTACCGTCATAGTATACGATCAAATAACAGCCGGTTTCATCGATCTCCTTCGTTTTTGCATATTTCGTAACGTTAAGGGAAACATGTTCAACGATGATGTTTTTAAACCATTCCCTTTCGGATAACTGTTGAATATGGTCAGGTAAATCCGTGCTTTTTACAGCGGTATATACATGCCGCTTCTCATTTTTATCAATGGTGTCCGACCACCATTTTTTACGCGGTTTTTGCTTATGATTCATAAGATAGTCGTACTTCATCAGACTGACAATCTGGCTGGCTTGCGGAAAATTTTTTCCTTTTATAAAGGAGTGCAGCCGGGTGAAAAGGTCTTCCAGTTGATGGCCGATTTTGGCCCAGCCGTTTTCGTCCCAGTATGCCCCGAATTCTTGGAAAAAGTCAAAGGGCGTTTCAAAACAGTTCGAAACAATATATTCAATTGTCGTATCCATCCGGTGGTCATTCCAATACTTTTCCAATATGTCTTCAACTTGCTTAATCCGCACAATGTCGGAAAAGGATAGCCGGTTATTGCTTAAAACTTCATAAGGTGCATAATCCATAAATTGATAATTCCACCGCTTTGCTTCTATTCTGAGTCCGGTTCCCCGCAACAGTTTTAAAAATCCCAGTTGCAGTTCTTCCGGACGGAGAGCAAAAACATCATTAAAGGTTTTGCGGAATGATGCATAATCTTCTTCTGGAAGACCGGCGATTAAATCTAGATGTTGGACAATCTTGCCGCCTTCTTTGATCATTTTTACCGTCCGAGATAACTTTTCAAAATCTTGTCGTCTTTTCACTAATTCATTTGTATAATCATTTGTCGATTGAACGCCGATTTCAAAACGGAACAATCCCTCCGGGGCATTTTTATTTAAGAATTTAATCACTTCCGGGCGCATAATGTCCGCGGTAATTTCAAACTGGAATACGGTACCGGGCACATGTTCATCGATTAAAAATTGAAAGATTTCCATCGCATAACTCCGGCTAATATTGAATGTCCGGTCGATAAATTTGATTGTTTTCGCACCGTTGGCCATTAGATAGCGGAGATCGTCTTTAATTTTTTCCCTGTTAAAAAAGCGGACACCGATTTCAATGGAAGATAAGCAGAACTGACAATTGAACGGGCATCCCCGGCTCGTTTCAATATAAACAATACGGGAAGGAAGTTGTTCGATATCTTCTTCAAAACGGAACGGGGAAGGCATTGTCCGCAAATCGATTTTTTCTCGGGGCGGATTGATCTTAACCTTTCCGTTATCGAGGTAACAAATTCCGGCGACATTTTCATAGGATTCACCTTCTATGATGACGCTCAACAATTCTTTAAATGTTGCTTCACCTTCCCCCATGACGATACAGTCAATTTCAGGCAGTCGGCGGAGCCAGTACTCAACATCATATGAAACTTCAGGGCCGCCTAAAATAATTTTTACATCCGGCATTACTTTCTTACATATTTGAATGACTTTAACCGTTTCTTCAATATTCCAGATATAGCAACTGAAGCCGATTACATCCGGTTTTCTGTTAAATAAGTCGGATACAATTTGCAACGGCGGATCTTTAATTGTATATTCTGCCAGTTCTACCTCGTATTCCGGTGCTGCATAAGCTTTTAAGTAGCGGATTGCCAAATTCATATGTATGTATTTTGCGTTTAATGTTGCTACAACAGTTTTCATTGCCAAGCTCCTTTAAACATGTGTTTTACTATCATTGTACATTTTATGAAAATAAATTCCAATTACAAAGAAGCGCGGGAGAAAAGATAGAACAGCTAAGGTATAATAAAAATTGAAGGAATTTATGCATTAGGTCTCAGCTTAATTTTTTACATTATTTTTTATAGAAAAATACCTTTTTTAGCCGATATAACAAACAGGAGCATTTTTACTAAACCTACTGTTCAGGAGGTAATTATGCTGTTTATACTTTTATTGCTTATATTGTTTATGTTGATGATCCTCTTTTTGAGAAAGAAAAGAAAAATCATATCATTATTCACTATATTTATTTTTATTTTTATCCTTTTCATCGTCCATATTTTTAAATTTGGAAAGTTGGACTTGACCGTTCTTGCAAATTACCTGCTGAACGAAGAGGTAAATGAAGAAGTTTGGTCGGTTGTAAAAATTAAAGACTCTGTATTAATTGATGCCCCTGTAATAGAGCAGCTGCCGGAACTTCCGCGGGGTTGTGAAGTAACGAGCTTGGCAATGTTATTGGAGCATGCGGGGGTAAAGGCGGACAAAATGGAGCTGGCCAAGGAAATTAAAAAGGATCAAACACCTTTTAAATATGAAAACGGAAAGGTTTATTTCGGCAATCCTTATGACGGTTTTGTTGGTGATATGTACAGTTATGATCATCCGGGACTCGGTGTTTACCACGGTCCTGTCCGTGAGCTGGCGGAACAATATCTGCCGGGTAAAATATTAGATTTAACCGGAGCTGAATTTGATGTGTTGAAAACTGCTTTATCTTCGGGCCATCCGGTTTGGGTAATCATCAATACGGCTTATAAAAAACTGCCGGAAGATTACTTTCAAACATGGCACACTCCTTCGGGAACGATTCAAATCACGTATAAAGAACATTCCGTTCTTGTAACGGGATACGATGATCAATATATATACTTTAATGATCCGTTGACCGGAATAAAAAATAAAAAAGCACCTGTCCGGGACTTTAAAGAAGCCTGGGAGCAAATGGGCAGTCAGGCAATTACTTATTATCCATAGACAGGATCAAAAAAGCAGCCGTTTGATGGCTGCTTAATTTGTTGCGGCTACCGTTTTTTTCTGTAACGCGTCTTTATCGAAAGAATATTTACGCTCAATAAATACTTGATGCCAAACCATAAACATTAAAACGGTCCAGATTTTCCGGCTGTAATCACCTTTTCCGAGACAATGGTCATCCAATAGCTGCAGGACATATTGCTTATCAATCAGATGATCAGTGTTGCTCTCGCGGATGATCGTTTTAGCCCAATCATTCATTTCATCTTTTAACCAGTGACGGATCGGTACCGGGAAACCTAATTTTTTCCTGTTTAATACATGGTCCGGAACGATTCCTTCCGCTGCTTTCCGTAAAATATATTTCGTTGTTCCATTTGCTGTTTTCAATCCGGCCGGAATCCGGGAGGCAACTAGAAATACTTCCACATCCATAAACGGTGACCGAACTTCTACGGAATGAGCCATTGTTGCTTTATCCGCTTTTAACAAAATATCTCCGCGGAGCCATGTATGAATGTCGATATGTTGCATCCGTTCAACAGGATGATAATTTTTATTTTCTTCATATAACGGTTTTGTGATATCTAAATAATGAACATTTTCGTTATAAACACGAAGGAATTGGCGCTTTTCTTCTTCAGTGAACATTTTAGCGTTACCGATATAGCGGTTTTCCAACGGAGTGGTTCCCCGTTCAATAAAGCTTTTACCGCGCATTCCCTCCGGCATCATCCGGGCGATCAACTTTAAAAATGATTGAAAAACTTGCGGCATACGGTTGAATATTTTTAATGATTCCGGTTCACGGTAAATATTATATCCGCCGAAAAATTCATCCGCCCCTTCACCGGATAGTACAACTGTGACGTATTTTTTTGCTTCCCGTGCCGCAAAATATAAAGGAACACAGGCGGGATCGGCCAGGGGATCATCCATGTGCCACATAATTTTCGGTATTTCATTCATATACTCTTCGGGTGTGATAATGTAACTGATGTTCTTTACGCCGATTTTTTCCGCCGTTTCTTTTGCTACATCGATCTCGCTGTATCCTTCCCGTTCGAAACCGACGGAAAAAGTTTTTAAATCAGGCTTAAATTCCTTGGCGATCGATGCAATCAGCGAAGAGTCAATTCCGCCGGAGAGGAAGGAACCGATTGGTGCTTGAGTTTGCATATGTTTACTAACTGAATCAAATAACACGTTCCGAATTTCTTGGACAAATTCATCTTCGGATTTATGAACCGGTTGAAAAGACGCACGCCAGTATTGTTTAATTTCCAATGGCAAACCGGGTCTTTTAATGAAATAATGTCCCGGTTCCAATTTATGAATTCCATAATGCATCGTTTCCGGTTCCGGAACGAATTGGTATGTCAAATAATGTTGAAGCCCTTTTTCGTTTATTTCAGTACGGTTTAGGGCTAATAAAATACTTTTCTTTTCCGACGCAGCAAATGTGCGTCCCGAATCCTCACAGTAGAAGAAAGGTTTCAATCCAAACGGATCCCTTGCACCAAATAGAGTTTTTTCGTTTTTATCCCAAAGGATAAAAGCGAATGTGCCGCGTAATTGTTTTACCATATTTTCTTTTTCTTTTTTGTAAAGGGCACAAATTAATTCCGGGTCTGATTCAGTTTGAAATTGAACTCCCCGTTTTTCCAGTTTTTTTCGTAATTCTTCATTATTATATATTTTTCCGTTAAATACGATATGAAAGCGGTCATGACCAAAGGAGATGCATTGGTCATGATTGCCGGAATCTTTCAAATTAAGCTCCCGGAATCCTAATTGTACGTATTCATCAAAATAATAGCCCTCATCATCAGGGCCCCTGTGGGTGATCACCCGGTTCATATTTTTAAATTGTTTCATTTGTTCATCGCTGTAGTTTTGAGTCTGTTCGTATATACAGCCAATAAAACCAGACATCGGGAATTCACCTTCTCTGTTATTAAAATAAAATCTGCATGTTCGATGGTGTACAAATTTACCACAGTAAATAATACTATCATAAATTCAGCTATCTTACTAGAACAAATCTATAAATTGTAAGAATAGAAAATAATGGGGCCTTCTAAGAAAATAGTCTTTGGTTCAACCGCATAAACAGTGCTTTCCAATTTGAAATGTTTAATTCAATAACAGGCTGGGTGATCATGCGGATCCATTTGCTCGAAAGAATATAGGTCAGCAATAGCGCAACGGGAATAAGAAGCAAGTACAATTGATGTTCACTAATCCATTCTTCAATACCGGAACTACGGAAAGCCCGGATGAAAAAGCCGTGTAAAAGATAAATATACAGCGTATATCTGCCGATTTTGGTAAACGAATATTGTTTTTTTGGCACCAGGGACCAAAAGGCTAAAACGGTTACCACGCTTAAAACGTAAATAGATAAGCGGATAAACCAGGCGGTCGACAGATCCGTAGCAATCCGGAAATACGGCTTGGAACCGAATAACCATTCAAAATTTAACTCCGGGTAGATATAGAAAAAGATGAATATGACTGTAAACGTTACCAGTGAGAGAAGTTGTATGCCCCTATGTTTTAGTAACTGAAGATGTTCCTTTTTTAAATAATAACCAATTAAAAAGAACGGAAAAAATACAAATGTTCTCGATAAACTTAAAAAGGAATCAATAAAATCAATATACCCGATTAAAATTCCGATGATAAAAGAAAGGGATAATCCAACGGCCGGCTTAAATTTAGCAAAAACCGGCAACATACCGTGCCAGCAAAACAAGCTAAGCAAAAACCAAAGAGACCATTGCGGTACAAAGAAATTGAGTGAAAAAGATTGTTCATCGAAGAGGAAGAAATAATATACGGTGTAAATAAATTGAAAGATAATATACGGCAAAATTAACTTTTTCAATAATTTCAGAAAGTAATCTTTTTTATATGAACTTCTGGCAAAAAAACCGGAAATCATGATGAATGCAGGCATGTGGAAAAAATAGATGGTTATGTACAAGGCGTAAAGGAGCTCTCCGTCATGAATGTATGAACGGAGGAAATGTCCGAAAACTACGAGGAAAATTAATATAAATCTTCCGTTATCAAAATAGTGGATCCTTTTTTTTGTCAATGACACAACCTCCATTCATTGTGCAGATCAAATTAAACATAGGGTGAATAAGAAATTTTGTTCCCATATATTCATTATATATTTTTTTTCAATGATTGATAAATAACAGAAAATACAGGTGTTGCTGAATTTTTTATATTTCAGTTTTTGGACGAGGGATTTCACAATAATTGTCGAATTTTTAATTGAGTAGGGGGGAGCAGATAGGAAAGGTGGATACTGGATACTGGAAGATTGTAGACAGAATATGGATAAAAGAATTTCCGGCATAGATAAAAAATTCCCTTCAGACCATGAACGTTTAAAGAAGAATATTTATAAACTTTTACATAAACTGAAAGAACCGGTATTATTGGTTGATAAATACAAATTATTGATGCAAACTCCGCAGCCTGCAAGTTTTTCCGATGTTCGCGCGCTCAATTAAAAATGAAAACTTTGCCGGATTTTTTATCATTATGAACCGGACCGGGATGGAAATAAAATACCGGAAAGGATTCTCCGAATAAAAAACGGTGATTACTAATACGTTATCCTGGATAGTAAAAGCAATGTTTGTCCGGATGCGGATATTTGCATTATAAATGATATGACTCCCAATCATATTCCGGTAAGGGAGTTGAAAACAGATAAGGAGCCGGACGCCGGTGAAAGGAAATTCCAGAAAATTTTTGACGGTTTACTTGAGGGAATATGCTTCTTTGGTCGGATTATTTACTATTTACCATCCGGTTATGATGATCATTCCAATCCGATCCGTATTCATGCAATCAATGAGGAAGGCAAGGCTATTTTTCAAATTCAGAATGAAACATGAGCATTGTTTAATAACATCATTATGATGTTTAAGAGAAAAGAGTATACGGTGCCCGGATATCTAAAAGTACACTGGATCATAAAGGGAAGTTGGAAATTTGTGAAATCCAGTTACCAGATGGGAGGTAAAAAAAGTTGTCGAGGTAAATACAAAGCGGAATATTGTCACAGGTATGAATTTAACAATATTCCGTGATGTGACGGAACAATGGAAAATGGCAGAACAGCTGAGAAAAACGGAAATACTGAATGTTGTCGGTGAGCTGGCTGCGGGGATTGCCCATAAAATCCGGAATCCGTTGACCTCTTTAAAAGGCTTTATCCAATTATTAAGGGATGAAACAAACGGATATTCTATGTATTTTAGTATTATTATGGCCGAGCTGGAAAGAATCGATTCGATGGTCAATGAATTTCTTGTTCTGGCAAAATCCCAGGCTATCCAGTATCAAAAAATTAATTTAGTTAATCATGAAGGAAGCTGTTCATTTGTTACAAGACCGGGCGCAATTAGAAAAAATCGAAATCATTACTTGTTTTGAGGAAAAAATATTCCTTATTTTTGTGAACCTGATCAAATGAGATAAGTTTTTACGAATATTGTAGAGAATGAAATTGAAGTATCAGAGAAAAACAGCAAGGTGACCATCAGCATAAAAAAAGCAAGCAATAAATTGCTCAAAATATCGGTCTCTGATGAGGGCGGAGGCATTCCAGAAGAAAAACTAAGAAGACTGGGAGAACCGTTTTATACAACGAAAGAAAAAGGAACTGGGCTTGGTTTAATGGTCAGCTACAAAATTATTAAAGAACACGGCGGAAAAATAGAAGTGGAAAGCAAGGTCGGTCAAAGAACGACCTTTCATATCCTCCTGCCGGCGGATGATATTATATAAAGTCTATGCATGGAATATTGGTTATTTTCTATATTAAATATTTAAGAATGAATATTTTGTCTTTTTTTGCCGATTCGCTTTACTTTGTGTAATTATTTTGGTTTAATGACTAGGGAACTGTTTTTCCTATGAGTGAATGGTGGGAGGATTTAAAAGTGAACGTGATACAAAGCAAACATGCGATAGAGAAAGAAATAAAGAAAAAACGGAAACAGTTAATAAAAACAGCAAAAAAATACGGTTTTACCGATGAAAGAACATTGAAGTCGAGCCAGGAGCTGGATTATTTATTAAATAAATACCAGCGTTTTTTTCGCAAACCTAAAATAAGGGAATGCCCGGTACACCCTAATAAATATGAAGCCTGGGTTAAGCGGCATCATCGGGTAAGTTATGAAAAAACTTCATATTATTTTCTTCTTTTGTACTTAAAGGAAGTTTACATAAAAACCAGAGCGGCAAGGAAAGTTCAGCCGCTCTGGTTTATTTTTTTTCGATAATCTCAATACAGTCATCGTCCGTTATGACAGCTTTCATTTGAAGTACTTCCGAATGATCCAGGATATAGTCGGCAATCCGGTCTTCGAGTTGTTCCTGAATGGTCCGGCGTAACGGTCTTGCGCCGAAAGCAGGATTATAACCCAATTCTACAAGTTTTTCTTTAACCTCTTTTGTAATTTCAATGGTCCTGTTTTGTTCGGCAAGTTGTTGATTCAATCCTTTAAGCATTAAATCAACAATTTTCATTAAATGTTTTTTATTAAGGGAATTGAATTGAATAATGCTGTCGAACCGGTTTAAAAATTCAGGCTTAAAGTAATTACGTAAGTTGTCAGTTAATTCTGTCCGGTCAACTTGGTCTGTATTGCCGAACCCGACCCGGACATTTTTAACATGCTGTCCGGCATTGCTTGTCATGATAATGACTGTTTCTTTAAAGTTTACCGTTCTTCCCTGGCTGTCCGTCAACCGGCCGTCATCCATAATTTGGAGAAACATGTGCAATACATCCGGATGGGCTTTTTCAATCTCATCAAGCAGGATCAAACTATAAGGATTTCTGCGCACTTTTTCAGTTAATTGTCCTGCTTCTTCGTGGCCGACATAACCTGGAGGTGATCCGATTAATTTGGATACACTGTGTTTTTCCATGTATTCGCTCATATCAAGCCGGATCATGGCATCCGGTGTACCAAACAGTTCTTCCGTCAGTGCTTTGGCCAGTTCGGTTTTTCCAACTCCGGTCGGACCGATAAACAGGAATGTACCGATCGGACGGTTTTTGGCTTTTAATCCTGCCCGGCTGCGGCGGATTGCCTTTGCAACTTTTTCTACTGCTTCCTGCTGGCCGACCACTTTTGCAGCAAGGTTTTTCTCTAAATTCTTTAATTTTTGTTGTTCATCTTCTTGGATTTTGCCTACGGGAATACCCGTTTTTTCTTCAATGATTTGGTGGATTAAATGTACATCAACAACCGGTTTTGATTCCTGTCCGGCTTGTTGTTGGGCCTGTAAAGTTTGTTCTTCATCCCGCAGTTTTGCTGCAAGCTCATAATTCTCAGAGCGCAACGCTTTTTCCTTTTCCGCAGCGATTTGTTCCAGACGTTCTTTAATTGATTGCGGTGTCATTGCACCGGATTCAAGGTTTAATTTTGATCCGGCTTCGTCCATTAAGTCAATAGCTTTATCAGGTAAGAATCGGTCCTGTATATAACGGTGGGAAAGGGTTACGCATGCACGTATTGCTTCATCATCATAAGTTACGTGATGGTAATCCTCATATTTTTCTTTCAAACCCATTAAAATGGTGATCGTATCTTCAATGGACGGTTCATGTACGTGAACGGGCTGGAAACGCCGTTCCAGGGCACCATCTTTTTCGATTTGCCGGTATTCTTTTAACGTGGTTGCCCCAATGATTTGAATTTCCCCGCGGGCAAGAGCGGGTTTCAAAATGTTACCGGCATCCATTGAACCTTCCGCAGAACCTGCTCCGACGATTAAATGGATTTCGTCAATGAATAGAATTACTTCCGGCCGGTTTTGCAGCTCAGAAATTAATTGCTTCATTCTTTCTTCAAATTGTCCCCGTATTCCTGTATTTGCTACAAGGGATGCAACATCTAGCAGATAGAGCTGTTTGCCCTTTAATTTTGCCGGAACATCACCGGAGACAAGTTTCAAAGCCAGTCCTTCAGCAATGGCAGTTTTTCCAACCCCGGGTTCCCCGATTAAAACCGGGTTATTTTTATTTCTCCGGTTTAAGATTTCAATAACTTTTTTAACTTCCTCATCACGCCCAATCACAGGATCAATTTTCCCGTTTTGTGCGTCTAAATTTAAATTCCGACCGAACTGGTCAAGAAAACTGCCGCCTCCAGGGGCATGTACTGTTTTTGTTCTGGAACCACCGGAACCTTGAAATGGCTGGGTGAATCCGTCAAACATGAATGGATTCGGATTGCTGAAAAAGTTTTTCATTGAAGAGCTGAATTTTTGCTTTTCTTCTTGATAACATTTTTGGCACAAAGCATAATTGGTTTGTTTTCCATTTATATAAAGCTGAAAATGTACACTTGCGGGATTTTTATTGCACTTCTTACATAACATCCGTATCAACTCCTTTTTATCAGGATTGAATAAGTATGATGATCCGTATTTTTTGACCATTTTTGACCTTCTGTCTTTATTATAATTTGACCTTCTTTGACTTTCAAGTGTTTTGCATGAAATTTTATAAAAAAGTTCTCTTCGTTCTTTACTTGTCCAACAATGCATAAGATTTGGATAAGGAGGGAGTGGATTGAACTGGAGGGCTTCGCTGCAATTAGCTTCCGTGTATGTGGGGACGGTGGTGGGAGCCGGATTTGCAACGGGCAGGGAAATTGTTGAGTTTTTTTCCCGCTACGGTCTGTTCGGGCTGGGCGGTATCTTAATCTCGGGTTTATGTTTTATAGCCTTTGGCGTAAAAATTATGAAATTGGCAATCCGGTTAAAGGCTGGCAGTTTTCATCAGCTGAATGTTCATATGTATGGACCGTACATAACTCCTGTTATCAATTTGCTCATGTTTATCATGTTGCTCGGTGTAACAGCGGTGATGCTGTCGGGTGCGGGGAGCGTTTTTTCAGAGCAACTCCATTTGCCGAAAATTTTTGGCATTCTTTTAACAATGATCCTGGCATTAATAACCTTAACCATCGGGACGAAAGGATTGGTATATGTTAATTCTCTGGTTGTTCCGCTGTTAATTGCCTTTAGTTTCATGTTAGCGGTTTTATCTTTCCGGACGGACGGTTTTATTGATAATGTTTTATGGGCTCCCGATTTTGAATGGGGATCGTTCACCAGTGCCTTTGCTTATGCGGCTTTTAATATTATGTTGACGAGCGCCGTTTTAGTTCCGGCGGCAAATGAAATCGGGGATGAACGGGTGGTAAAAACCGGGGGAATACTGGGTGGTCTTGCTTTGACTATAATATTAATCTTCAGTCACGTCACTCTTGTCCAGCTCCCTTCGTTACAATCATATCATATCCCAATGGCGGTTATGATGAACCGGTTGGCGGGGTCGTTATATTTTCTTTACATAATTATTATTTACGGAGAAATTTTTACTTCGGTAGTAGGGAATATATACGGGCTGGAACGGTTTATCAGGAAGAAGGTTCATGTTCATTCTTTTGTTGCCGGTTTGTTTCTTTTCAGCATCGCCTTTATGTTCAGTCTGATTGATTACGGAACGTTGCTTTCACTGCTGTATCCTTTATTCGGTTATATCAGCCTGTTTTTTCTTGTGTTATTATTAATCCGGTAAAAAAACGGTGTCTTTTACGGACACCGTTGTTATTAACGTAAAGGGAAAAGAACGAGCAGTAACAAATCAAAGACGAGATGGGAAATGATCACAAGAGGAAGACTGCGTTTCGTTGCGTACAAGTATCCCCAGAAAATTCCACATATAAAAGCAGCAATGATCAGGATGAAATAACCTGAATAAATTTGGACGGAAGCATATAACAAGCTTGATATGATAACACTTTTCCACATTGTTGTGTTCTTTAGCAGATGTTTCTGGACAAATCCGCGCCAAAAAATCTCTTCACCGGGTATCAGGATCAGGATTAATGCAATATAATGTAAAATATGTTCCGGTGCAAACAGCCGGTACAATTTCGTTACTTGTTTGGAAAAATATTTTATATGAAATAAATCGATTAAAAAGTTTCCAATCCAAAAGATTATGTATATGAGAACACCTGATAGTAATCCGTACAATAAATAACGGCCGACGGATAACCGGTCGTCAGTTTCTTCCTGTAAAATGACAAAAGCGATCAAGAAGAGCATGGCACCGGTAATGATGTACCAAAACACTTTCGACTGGCTGAAAGCAAAATAGATTAAAACATGTGCAATTACCAGCCCGAGTATAAATCTCCAATTGGTAAATGTCTCTTTCATAAAAAATGAAACTCCTTTCAAAACTAGTTATATTTTAGCATACTTCGGGCAAGTAAAAAACACATAAAAATACTGAAAAAAAGAAATGTAAACGGAACGCTTACATTTCATTATGTAAAAAATACAGGCGGTTTATAATGGAGTAAATTATTAAATTATTACTTTGTTATTTTCTGTTAATTCTGAAAAGAAAACGTTTTAATTTTCCTTTATAATTTTATATTTCTTATGGTTGACAACAGTGCGTTCTTCCAAATCCAGTTCACGGTAATTGGGCATATATGTTAAATTTACAATAACCGAATTCTCATAAACTTTTTCCACAACCCCGCGCAGTCCGTTTTTAAATTCGATCACATTACCAACAGCGGCTTTTTTCATTTTACATCTCTCCTTTAAAACAATATAATTATAATTTAGTTTGCACTATTCATTGTGAAATGTAAAGGGTTACTTAATCTCTTTCAGAAATTTAATTGAATAAATAATAAACTTGTTATTAGTTTTGGAGGGAAGAGAAATTGGATGAAAAAGAAGCACGTACACTCCTTGACCGTCTGGCCCGGGGAGAAATAAAGGAATGCCGGGTAAAAAAAGAAGATTTTATGGTTTTTAGAAAATGTCTGCTGGAACGAGAAGACTTTAAACATTTCCACGGAATTGCCCAAGTCGGGGGCGATGTCATTTATCATTATTTAGATAAACCGAGAAGTTAACAAAGAGAATCCTCCTCTTGAGTATTCCCATAATTTTCCATCATTGCCAATCTTCTACTAATGATTCCCAAATAAAACATTGTTAGTCTAAAAGGGAATTCAACAGGAGGTGGTTTTGAAGAAAATGTTAAAAAAAGGATTAACGGCATTTTTCGCATTTTCAGCCTTTTTATTCTTTTCCGGAATGAATGAAACCGGAGCAACATCTGTTTATAAAGTGAAAAAAGATGACAGTTTGTACAAAATCGGTCAACATTTCGGTGTTTCCGTCCAAGGGATTAAGTCTTTGAATCACTTAAACTCAGAAACGATTTTCCCGGGACAAAATCTCGCCTTGCCGGCATCTTTACCGGAAGATGAGAAAGAATTATTGGCACGGCTTGTAGCGGCAGAGGCAAAAGGTGAGCCTTATGCCGGAAAAGTTGCTGTAGCGGTAGTTGTTTTGAACCGCCTCCATCATCCGGATTTTCCGGACACCATCCGTGAAGTGATTTACTCAAAAGATGGCGGTTACTTTGCTTTTACCCCGGTTGCCAATGGTGAGATCAATAAACCGGCAGATGAAGAGTCGAAGAAGGCCGTCCAGGAAGCGCTTGCTTTTCAAGGACAAGGTAATGGTTCATTATATTTCTATAATCCGGAAAAAAGTACAAGCAAGTGGATTACCACAAGGGATGTTACAATCAAAATTGGAAATCACATTTTTGCTAAATAAATAACCGGAAAAGGTTTGCCTGTTTATGGCAAACCTTTTTGTAATTACATTATTGAAGCTCAGGAACTTGATAAAAATATACCGGCTGCAGATCGGTCACGGATCCGTTATAAAACTTTTTTGCAGATCTTAATAAATCATGAAATTTTTAAAAAACAATTGCATTATTAAGATATTTGCTTTATAAAATAATTTAAATTATTATTGTGACCTCATAAAATTTAAGGGAGAAAGGAATCCTCAGGATGGATAAAAATAAAACCGTAATTGTCACAGGCGGTGCGATGGAATCGGCAGGGAAATTGTAACCGGGTTCGCTGAAGCTTCTGCAAAAGTCGTGATTGATGATCATGATTTTGTGGCAGGAAAAGCATTGGAAACGGAATTGCCAATAAGGGATTATATTGTACATTTGTCGAAACGGATGTCAGAAAAGAAGAAGATATTATACGCCTTGTTGAGTTTACCGTGCAACAATATGGACAGATTGACATCCTGATCAATAACGCCGGTATAGCGAAGTTTAATTCATTTTTGATGTGTCGGTAGCTGAGTGGGATGATATACTGAATACAAACTTGCGGAGTGTTTTTCTCTGTTCAAAAGAAGCTGCCAGGTATATGCGGTCATCCGGAGGGTGCATCATTAACATTGTTTCTGTTCTTGCTTTTCAAGCCGCTAAAAATACAGAAAGCTACGAAGCTTCAAAAGGCGGAATCATTGCCTTGACCCGTGCTCTGGCTGCAAGCCTGAGCGGGTATAATATCCGGGTGAATTCGATCAGTCCCGGCTGGATTCATGCCGGAAGCAAACACGATCAGCCGGTGGAAAATCAAAGCCTTCAATTATCCGGACGTGCAGGCAAACCGTCTGATATTGTAAATCTTTGTTGTTGTTGGCGGATTCTGAAAATGATTATATTAATGGTGAAAATATAACTCTTCATGGGTGCAGGACAAAATTATTACCAGAAACGGGCTTATAAATGTTTTTGGCCGGAATGGTAGTTTTTTGCTGCCTAGAATGGAGATTTGCACTAAAACTCAATATTTATAAGTATGGGAGTGAAAATTCATGATAGAAAAAACGTTTGTCATAACAAATGAAACCGGATTGCATGCCCGTCCGGCCACATTACTGGTACAAGCGGCCGGAAAGTTCGATTCCGAGATCACCCTTCAATATAAAGAAAAAAAGGTAAATTTAAAATCCATAATGGGGGTTTTGTCCCTTGGAATCGGAAAAGGTTCGGAAATCACGATCACCATAGAAGGCGGCGATGAGGAGCTTGCAATGAAAGAACTGGAAGAAACGATTAGACAGGAAAATCTGGCAGAAGAAATATAGAATATAAAAAAAGGCTATTTAAGCGGAAAAATTGATTGATATTTCCTTCAATCATTACTTAAATAGCTTTTTTTCTTAACTGATATGGTAAAATATAGTTATTAAGCTTCATTACTTGTCCGGGAGTGATTTTATGTGCGCTGAACAAAAACCGGTTGTCGGTTTTATCGGCCTGGGGGTCATGGGAAAAAGCATGGCCGGACATATATTGGAAGCAGGTTATCCCCTGTATGTTTATAATCGGACAAAATCTAAAGCTGATGAACTTCTGCAAAAAGGTGCCGTATGGACTGATTCACCCAAAGCGATCAGCGAAAAAGCAGAGTACATTTTTACAATTGTTGGTTTTCCCGAAGACGTTGAGGAAATTTATTTGGGAAAAGATGGTTTAATTACGAATGGAAGACCGGATACATATATGATCGACATGACTACATCCTCTCCGACCCTGGCGAAAAAGCTTTATGAAAAAGGTAAGGATAAAGGGATTCACGTATTGGATGCCCCTGTTTCCGGTGGCGACATCGGTGCAAAGGAAGCCCGACTGGTGATCATGGCGGGCGGTGATTATGAAGTATATAAGAAAGTTCTCCCGTTATTTCAAGTGATGGGGAAAAAAATAGATTATTTTGGTGAAGCAGGAAGCGGCCAACATACAAAAATGGCAAATCAAATCGCGATTGCTTCCGGTATGATCGGTGTATGTGAATCGCTTGTCTATGCAAAAAAGTCGGGGCTGGATGTTCAAAAAGTTGTCGATTTAATATCGACGGGAGCAGCAGCAAGTTTTTCGCTTTCATCTTACGCGCCGCGCATTTTAAAAGAAGATTATTCACCTGGATTTTTTATTAAACATTTTATTAAAGATATGACAATTGCTTTAAGTGAAGCGGAAAAAATGGGGATTGACCTGCCGGGATTGAAACTGACAAAACAAATGTATGAAAAACTGGCGGAAATGGGAGAAGAAAACAGCGGTACCCAGGCGCTATATAAATATTGGGACATTTAATATGAAAAAAGTAAATTAAGATTTTTGGCAGGTGTTAGAGATGGAACAAAAGGAACTCGACAGAGAGTATGTTATGGAAGAAGAGGAAATGATTGTGGAATTTTCATTAGGCAAAGAGTCTTTCGGCATACCGGTGAAAAATGTCAATGAAGTTTTAATGCCGACAAAAGTAACGCCAATTCCCCGTAGCCCGGTTTATGTTGAAGGTATTACGGATATCCGTGGGACTATTTTGCCGGTGGTCAATTTGGCGCGGTTCCTTAATATTCCCTCCGATGACGGAAGTGAAGGAGAGCGCTTTATTGTTTCGGAATTTGGTGAAAAACGGTTGATCTTCCATGTGTCCGGAGTGGAACAAATTCTTTCATTTCAAAAAGTTGAGGTGCCTGAAGAGCTGGACCGGACGAACCCTTATGTAAAAGGAATAGTACGAAAGGAAGACACGACAATCCTTTTATTGGACTTTCAGCAAATGCTTGAAGAGATGTTGCATTAAAAAACGGAATGTAGAAAAGCTGTCCGTAAATTCAGGACAGCTTCTGTTATTCAGCGGTTATTTATTCTCCCAATCTTTTGAAGACCGGTTTATAATATTGATATTTTCGTTTTTGCTTACATCTGGTTTGTTTGTGAATTCCTGTATACTTTTGTAATATTTTTTTCGCTTCCCGTAAAGGTAATACCGTTTTGGGATTCCGGTAGTGATCATCCAATTTGCCTAAATGTGTAAGTGTGCGGATATCTTCTTTTGTCGGGGGAATATGGAAATAATAGTCTCCGCAAGAGATGAGGACATCCAACTGTTGTTGGCTGTATTTCGGATTTCTCGAAAAATGAAGTCCGACTTTTTTTGCTTTTCCTTCAGCCAGCATTTTCTTAATGGCTGCATGTTTCAGCCGGTATAAATATTTCGAATCCAAAGCTGTTTTAGCATGACGGTTAACGATAAACAGAGCCTGTGACAACTTTTCGGTTGGAAAATCGGTATCGTATTCACTGCCGGAAGATTTCATGAAATACACCTCTTTTTAATTTCAATCAATAATTTTTTAATGTGTAGACGGTAATTTCAGGCCGGGATAATAAACGGTACGGAAGTCTTGTCGTTCCAAGACCGCGGTTTACGTAAAGGATAAAATCCCCGTTTATCGAATATAATCCTTCCACATACTTTTCACCGTAAGGCGGCGTTATTAACGGGCCGAATAAAGGAAGTTTGATTTGTCCTCCGTGGGTATGTCCGCTTATTTGAAAATGGACCGGTAATGAAGCGGCTTCATCTGCCAGATCGGGAGCATGGGAGACGAGAATCGTAAATCTTTCGTCCCGGGCATCTTTTAAAGTCTTTGCCAAATCCGGATTACCCAGCATAGCATCATCCACACCGGCAAGTAAGATTTCGTCATCGTTTCCATTTTTTATCGGAACCGCTTCATTTCTTAATACACGAAATCCTGCGGATTCCATAATATGTCTGTATTTTTCAGTTCCCCAACCGCCGTGGTCGTGATTTCCGTATACAGCATATTTTCCGTAAGGCGCCTCTAAACTCGCAAGAATCAGAATGATTTCTTCATACTCAAAAAAGGTGAGAAGATTATCCACTAAATCTCCGGAAAAAATAATCATATCTGGATTTTCCTGGGAAATTTTATTGACAACTCTCTCCAAATCTTTAAAATCCATTTGGAATCCGATATGTGTATCACTGAATTGAACAATTTTAAAGTTCCGGAAAGATTGCGGAATAAGCGGATGCTGTATATCAATCCGGTTTGTTCCGATCCAGCTTGGTTCAATCCGGTTCATGTACAAATGGCCAGTGATGACGAAAATGAGAAATAAGAATAAAATTGCGGTAAATCTTTTAAGGAATTTCTTTCTTGTTTTTTTCTTTTTCATATACATTTACAGCAAACCCAACTCTACTATTTATTTTATATATTAACAAAATTTAAGAAATGTTGCATCAGCAATTACCGGTTATTTCGTTGTATAGTAACCAAACAACTGTGGAAATGTAAGAAAAGGAAGTCCACACTTTTTCAGGTTATGATTGTTCTGATAATTCCTTTTCAATCTTCCCCGGATTAAATCCGGTTATGACTTTATTACCGATAATTACAGTCGGAGTCGAAAAGGATTTGTATTTTTTTATCAATTCATTACGTGCACCGGGATCTGTCTTTATATTTTTTTCAATAAAGGGGATTCCTTTATCGTTAAGAAACATCTTGGTAACTTCACAAGGTGGACAGTCCGGTTGCGTATATATAACGATTTGTTTCAACTTGTTCACTCCTTTCAATAAAGTAATTGTATCAGAAAAAAAGATGGAAGGCGAAAATGAAACAAATTAATCCAGTTTTCACTCGGGAGGAAAGAAATATGTCAATGCTGGAAGGAATATTATCACGGTTAAATCAAATGAAGAACGGTAATGAAGATTCGGAAAGATACTTTGAGCTAAACGGAAAACGGATTTGCAAGGTCAATTATTATGCAAAGACGGACATGTTCGAAGTAAGCATTTATAAAAAGGACGGAAAAACAGATGTATATTCGTTCGATAATATTGATATGGCGGCCATTGAAATTTTTGATTTGTTACAAACATAAATTTTCCGGATCTTCTTTTTAATTTTTGTAAAAAAATGTAGAAAACTTTTTGCATGGAATCTCCCCGTCTCATAAGAAATATTCGCTTATCTATGTTAAAATATCATTGTTCAGAATAAAAATTGGGGAGAATTGCAAATGATCGATGTACGTATAAGCGGCTTCTTAGACAAGTCGGTCGGGGATTATATCATACCCTCGGACCGCGTGGCTCATGTACAAGTTGGGAACAGTCTTGAGCATGCGTTGCTGGTCCTGACCCAAACCGGATACACAGCTATTCCGGTTTTGGACTCGGAATACAAATTGCACGGTCTCATATCGACACCGTTGATTTTAGATGCAATTACAGGGCTGAAACGATTCGAATTTGAAAAGCTTGACAAGCTCGCCGTAGAAGAAATCATGAACAAAAAAATCCCTACTTTAACATTGGATGATACCCTTGAAAAGGGCTTGAAATTATTAATTAATCATCCGTTTGTTTGTACGGTAAATAATGAAGGTTATTTTGAAGGCATATTAACACGACGTGTAATTTTAAAACAGTTAACCGCTTACATTCATTTGTTGCAAATAAAAGGATTGGACAGCCTCCCGTAATTCCGGAGGTTTTTTTATGCGTGAAGTTATGGAAGCTTTGTGTTTCGCTATAAGGAAAAGCGTCCGGGAATCTTGTGTAAAAAATGACCGGATTAAGATGTTATAATTTTGAATGAAGAAAAAAGTTACAGGTGGCAGTAAAATGAATCTTTCAGAGTTTGAACTGTTATCAGTTTTAGCGAAAGAAATGAATATGCGGAAAGCCGCAGAAAAACTGTTTGTTACACAACCTGCATTATCGCAGAGGTTGCAATCCATCGAAAAAGACTGGGGCACCCCGTTGTTTATCCGTTCCCACAAAGGCCTGACTTTAACACCGGCAGGAGAAAAAGTTATTGAACTTGCCAATGAAGTATTAGAGAAAGAAGAAAAGGTGCGGGAAGAGATTCAATCCCTGCAATCCGAAGTGCACGGGACGTTAAAAATTGCCTGTGCATCGATTGTCGGCCAAAATTGGCTGCCGAAAGTTCTGAAGTTATACGTGGAAAAATATCCGCATGCCAAAATTTCCCTGATCACCGGTTGGAGCAGTGAAATTTTGAAAGCCGTATATGATGATCAGGTGCATATCGGTATAATCCGTGGCACTCCTGATTGGAAAGGGGTTAAAAAACATTTATTTAAAGACAATTTGTATTTGGTTGACCGGGAAATTGAACGGGTAGAAGACGTGGTCAAAACAGACAGGCCGTTTATCCAGTTCAAAAGTGATTCGAATTATTATCAGGAAATTCAAGAATGGTGGCACCGGCGTTTTAAAACAAATGCAAAAAGAGTAATCGTCGTTGACCAGATTGAAACATGCAAGCAGATGGCTTTAAACGGCATCGGCTATGCGATTTTACCGGAAATTACATTGGACGGAATCAATGATGAATTGCACAAAATCCCTTTATTAAATGAAAATAATGAACAGATCGGCCGGGATACATGGCTGTTAGGATACAGTACGGCTTTTGAATTAAGACAAGTAACAGCCTTTGTTGAAGTGGTTAAGGAATTTTTACGGGAAGAGCAGAGGGAGGAGTGAACGGGCCTTCCCAGTAATAACTTATGAACGTAATAATGCTTGGAGGAATTGCAGGTGAAAAAAGAATTTGCCGTAATCGGACTCGGACGTTTTGGCGGCAGCATTTGTCGGGAATTGTCCAAGCTTGGCATGAGTGTATTGGCCATTGATAAAAATGAAGATATTATAAATGAGTATTCTGATATCGTTACCCACGCCGTTGTCGGGGATTCGACGGATGAAAAAATGTTAAAAAGTGTGGGAATCAGAAATTTTGACCATGTAATTGTGGCAATCGGCAATGATATTCAAGCAAGTATTCTCACAACACTGATCATTAAAGAAATGGGCGTTAAAGAAGTTACGGCAAAAGCCCTGAATGATTACCATGAAAAAGTTTTATGGAAAATCGGTGCTGATCATGTGATCCATCCGGAGAGGGATATGGGAAAACGGATTGCCCATCACCTTGTATCCCCGAATGTACTTGATTATTTGGAACTGTCCGATGAACACAGCATTGTTGAAATATCCGTCAATAAATCAATCGCTGGTTACACAATCGGTGGGCTTGACATCAGGGCCAAATATGGCATCAATATTTTGGCAATTAAAAGGGACAAGGAAATCATCATTTCCCCGAATGCGGATGAGGTGCTCCATTACGGGGATATATTGATTGCCATCGGTGCCGACAAACATATTAACCGTTTTGAAACAAAAATATTGAACAATGATTAAAGCTGCTCAGGCATGCCCATTTTTACGGACAACCGGAGCAGCTTTTTTGTTGTGATTATTCAAATCTCCATGATTATTGGCAGGATCATCGGCTTTCTTTTTGTTTTTTCATACAAATACGGTGCTAAAATATCAGTTATTTCAGTTTTAATTTCCGACCATTGGGTTGTTTTTCTTTTCATGATCTTTTCCAGGTGTCTGGCAATGATTGACTGGGCTTCTTTAATGAGTTCGCTTGACTCCCGCATATAAACGAATCCTCTTGATATAATATCCGGTCCGGCCGCAACTTTGAAGTTTTTCATGTCAATGCTGACGACAACAATGACTAGTCCTTCTTCTGATAAAATTTTCCGGTCACGTAAGACGATATTTCCGATATCCCCGACTCCGCTTCCGTCAATATAGATGGAACCGGATGGAACTTTTCCGGTAATTTGTGCACTGTTTCGCGATAATGCCAGCACCTCTCCGTTATCCATGACAAAACAATTTTCTTCTGGAACACCGCATTCAACAGCAGTTTTCGCATGAATGCTTTGCATCCGGTATTCCCCGTGGATTGGTACGAAAAATTTTGGTTTCATCAACCGGATCATCAGTTTTTGCTCTTCCTGGCCGCCGTGACCGGACGTATGAATATCATTTAATGCACCGGTAATGACTTCGGCACCGGCACGGTAAAGTAAATTAATCGTCCGGTTAATGCTGGCGGTATTGCCCGGAATCGGTGAAGAGGAAAATACAACAGTATCCCCTTCAATAATCTGAATTTGCCGGTGTGTACCGTTGGCGATCCTTGACAATGCCGCCATCGGTTCACCTTGTGTTCCCGTACATAAAATAACGATCCGGTTCGCCGGAAGTTTGTTTAATTGGCCCGGGTCGATAATTGTATCTTTCGGACATTTTATATATCCCAGTGATTGTCCGATTTCCATAGCAGCTTCCATGCTGCGGCCGAAGACAGCTATTTTCCTTCCTGTCTTTACCGCCGCATCGGTGACTTGCTGCAGCCGGTGAATGTTTGACGCAAAGGTGGCAAAGATGATTCTGCCGTCTACTTTTCTGAAAATGTCGTTAATACTCTCACCGACTTTTCTTTCTGACAGGGTGAACTCCGGATTTTCACTGTTTGTACTGTCCGATAATAAGCAGAGTACACCTTCTTTGCCGATCTCGGCCATTTTTGTCAGATTGGCCGGTTTCCCGACCGGTGTAAAATCAAATTTAAAATCGCCGGTATGAACGATATTACCTGTCGGTGTTTTTACCACAATACCGTAAGAGTCAGGAATACTGTGGGTTGTCCGGAAAAATGATACAGAAGTTTTCCGGAACTTGATAATATCGTCTTCGTTAATTTCAATAAGTTTAGCCGTGCGTAGTAAACCGTGTTCTTCCAACTTGTTGCGGATTAACTCAATGGCCAGTTTTCCGCCGTATACAGGCAGATTGACCTGTTTTAAAAGATAAGGAATTCCTCCGATATGGTCTTCGTGACCGTGGGTTACAAAGATTCCTTTAACTTTTTCACGGTTTTTTACTAAATAAGTGTAATCGGGAATGACATAATCAATTCCCAACAGTTCATCTTCCGGAAACTTAATACCGGCATCAATAACAATGATTTCATCCTGGTATTGGACAACATACGTGTTTTTGCCGATTTCCCCTAACCCCCCAAGGGCGAAAACAGCAGTCTGGTCTTTTTTAATTTTCATGCTAAATCTCCATTAAATCTCCATTATTTTAAAGTTTTCACTTTGTTTTTCATATTCAAGATATTTTCCTTTTAATTCCTGAATATGTTCAATTAGATAGGGGGTTTTTTCGAACTTTTTATAAATTTCAGTGGTGGAATCAGCTTCTACGTACAATGCTTTTGTCCGTTCTCTTACAGGAACCTCGTTTTTGTTTTCCTGAACATAAACTTTGTAAATCATTTTCAAACACTCTCTCCTTACCGAAATCAAAATAACTTCTTTATATTATAACGGAATGAACAGTGAAATGCACGTTTTGATGAAACGATTACTGTTAATTGCAGAAAAGGAATAGTACTGGTGTAAAATGTAGCAAGGGGAAGGTGGTCGTATTTGTGGAACATGGTCACGGTCCAGTATATTGAGAAAACTGAAAAAAGGGGCAAGTCTGAACAGACAAGCCCGGCTATGCGATCATCTTTTTTCGGAGCAGTTCTTTCCAACGGTTGATTAGCTTTTTTTTCAGCCTTTTTAACATGTTGTCACTCCTCCCGTATGCATATATTTGTTGTATTGTCGTTTTTTGTTTGTTTTCAGTCCATTTTATCTGGTTATAGTATATGTTAAATTTTTATGAAATTTCATGGTTGAAATTGGAATGTCATTTGGAATTGGAACGGAAAGAGTGACGGAAAGAACTGTTTAGATTTCAGCGTGACATTTTACTCGATTACAATGGCATTTTCAATCGGCTGGAACGGATTTTCCCGGTTAATCCGGTCATAAAATAAAATGCCGTTTAAATGATCGATTTCATGTTGGAATACGATGGCCGGATATCCTTTTACGCGGATTTTTACTTCCTTACCGTCAATATCATATCCTTTCACGGTAACTTTTGCATATCTCGGTACATATCCGGGATACGGTTCGTCAACAGAAAGGCAGCCTTCACCATGTTTCAGGTAAGCCATTTGGACTGAATGGCTGACAATTCTCGGGTTAAATAATGCATAGCTGTGCAATTTTCCTTTTTCATCTTCAACATGAACGGCAATCATTCGTTTTGATACATTAATTTGCGGTGCAGCCAGTCCGACGCCAGGTCTGAGTCCGTATTTTTTGGCCATCTCTTCATCTTGGCTGTTTATGACATATTCCAATAAGGATTTCAATATTATTTTATCCTCATCCGACGGAGGCATCTTCACTTCTTCGGCGACTTTCCGGAGTGTCGGATGACCGTCTTTGATGATGTCTTTCATCGTTATCAAAAAAATCACTCCTGTTTCACGAAATTTGGGTTAAAAGCCGGCAAGTCAATGTCTATACAATAGTCTAACAAAGTTAATAAAAAATGTTAATCGGAACTCTCCGCCATTTTTAGATTAGTGATCAATAATTCATGCAATATAAACAACATGATAATAAAATTGGGTAATATTTTTTCCAATTCCTTTTATATTACAGCCATAAATAATTATAACCAATATGAAAACAATATTATTATATCCGTAACAGGGAGATGTATTAGTACAGAAAAAATTATACTATTAATACAGATTGGTACAGAAATTTTTAAATTGTTTGTTAATTATTTTAAAACCTTATCAGATCAAATTGTTGACGAATTAATTACGGTAGTGTACACTTTTATTGAACATGATTTTTGTATTAATTTTTTTTCTAAAAACATTGATACAGGCCTACATAGTTTGTTTGGCGGCGGGAGAAATGAATTTCGTTTATCTTCAGAGGGAAGATGACAAACTATTAACAGCTCTTTAAATATATTTTTAAGAAAGGAAGAGGGAAATGGCATCGAAAACAAAAGCGTTTGAAGTTAAAAAACAAATGGATGCAGTTGAAAAGGAATTTCAAATGTTTCAGATTTTAAACGAAAAAGGTGAAGTGGTAAACGAGGATGCAATGCCAGATTTAAGTGATGAACAATTGCAGGAATTAATGCGCCGGATGGTTTATACAAGGATTTTAGACCAACGGAGCATTTCTTTGAACCGGCAGGGACGTCTCGGCTTCTATGCACCGACAGCCGGACAGGAAGCATCCCAAATTGCTTCGCACTTTGCGTTGGAAAAAGAAGATTATATTGCTCCTGGTTACAGGGATATTCCTCAAATTGTCTGGCATGGTTTACCGTTATATAAAGCGTTTTTATGGTCACGCGGTCATTATCAAGGAATGCAAATTCCTGAAGATTTGCGTATCTTACCCCCGCAGATCATTATTGGTGCCCAATATATTCAAACCGCAGGAATTGCCCTCGGGCTGAAGAAAAAGGGAGAAAAAGCCGTCGCAATCACATATACCGGTGATGGTGGAACATCCCAAGGGGACTTTTACGAAGGTATTAACTTTGCAGGTGTTTATAAAGTACCGGCAATTTTTGTTGTTCAAAACAACCATTTTGCTATTTCTACGCCTGTTGAGCTGCAAACGGCGGCGAATACCCTTGCCCAAAAAGCAGTAGCAGCGGGAATACCCGGCGTTCAAGTCGATGGAATGGATCCATTGGCAGTATATGCTGCAGTAAAACAAGCCCGTGAGCGTGCAATCAACGGTGAAGGTCCGACATTGATAGAAACAATCACTTACCGTTACGGCCCGCACACCATGAGTGGTGACGACCCGACACGCTACCGCACGAAAGAACTTGACAGTGAATGGGAGAAAAAAGATCCGCTTGTGCGCTTCCGAATTTTCCTGGAGAATAAAGGGCTTTGGAATGAGGAAATGGAAGAAAAGGTGATTGAGGAAGCAAAAGAAGATATTAAACAGGCGATTAAACAGGCTGACGCAGCACCGAAACAAAAAGTAACGGATTTAATTTCAATTATGAACGTGGAGTTGCCGCCTAACTTAAAAGAACAATACGAAATCTATAAAGAAAAGGAGTCGAAGTAAGCCATGGCTCAAATGACGATGATTCAGGCAATTAATGATGCAATGCGTTTGGAATTGAAACGTGACAATAAAGTATTAATATTTGGGGAAGATGTCGGGAAAAATGGTGGTGTATTCCGTGCTACGGAAAATTTACAGGCGGAATTCGGTGAAGACCGTGTATTTGATACTCCCCTTGCTGAATCAGGGATCGGGGGATTAGCAATCGGTCTGGCTATGACCGGGTTTCGTCCGGTACCGGAAATTCAATTTTTCGGCTTCGTTTATGAAGTAATGGATTCACTGGCCGGTCAGATGTCCCGTTACCGTTTCCGCACCGGCGGTACATTTAAAATGCCGATCACTGTTCGTTCACCGTTTGGCGGCGGTGTACATACACCAGAACTGCATGCGGACAGTTTAGAAGGCTTGATGGCCCAGACTCCGGGCATCCGGGTCGTTATTCCGTCAACGCCGTATGATGCAAAAGGTTTATTAATATCCGCCATCCGCTCCGACGATCCGGTAGTCTTTTTGGAGCATATGAAACTTTACCGTTCATTCCGTCAAGAAGTACCTGAAGGTGAGTACACGATTGACTTGGATAAGGCAGATATTAAACGTGAAGGAAAAGATATTTCTATTATTGCTTACGGGGCTATGGTCCATGAAGCGTTGAAAGCTGCCGAAGAATTGGAAAAAGATGGTTATTCAGCGGAGGTCATTGATTTAAGAACGGTTAGTCCGCTTGATATTGATACCATCATTGCTTCGGTGGAGAAAACAAACCGTGCGATTGTCGTGCAGGAAGCACAAAAGTCAGCGGGTATCGCTGCAAACGTTGTTGCAGAAATAACCGAACGGGCTATTTTAAGCCTGGAAGCTCCGGTTATGCGGGTTACGGCTCCGGATACGGTATATCCGTTTGCTCATGCGGAATCCGTATGGCTTCCGAATTACAAAGATATCATTGAAACGGCGAAAGAAGTATTAACATTTTAGAGCTTTTTCCAATTTTGTGAGGGCGGGGATGATTGTTCGTCTTTCGTCCCCCCTCTTCTTTTCATTTAAACTCCGGACAACGGGATAATTTATACCAGGAGGGATCAATGTGGCATTCGAATTTAAATTGCATGACATCGGTGAAGGAATTACAGAAGGTGAAATTGTCAAATGGTTCGTAAAACCCGGTGATGAAGTAAAAGAAGATGACGTCCTTGTGGAAGTTCAAAACGACAAATCAGTCGTTGAATTAACATCTCCTGTAGACGGTAAAGTATTGGAAATCAAAGTTCAGGAAGGCGAAACGGCCGTTGTCGGCGACGTTTTAATAACAATCGATGCACCGGGATATGAAGATGCAGGCTCTACAGCGGAAACGGAAGAAGAGAAAACGGCTGGAGTTGCTGGCGGTGTATCGTTATATGAATTTAAACTGCATGACATCGGTGAAGGAATTACAGAAGGTGAAATTGTCAAATGGTTTGTAAAACCCGGTGATGAAGTAAAAGAAGATGACGTCCTTGTGGAAGTTCAAAACGACAAATCAGTCGTTGAATTAACATCTCCTGTAGACGGTAAAGTCCTGGAAATTAAAGTTCAAGAAGGCGAAACGGCCGTTGTCGGTGACGTATTGATCACATTTGATGCGCCGGGATACGGAGAAGTCCAGGCAACTGAACAAGAAGAAAAACAATCTGCACCATCAGTTGCTCCTGCGCCAAAAGACCAAGCAGGGGAAGAAAAGGTTGCAAACCGACGGGTAATTGCTATGCCGAGCGTGCGTAAATATGCCCGGGAAAAAGGTGTCGACATCCGTATGGTTACCGGTACCGGTAAAAACGGCCGCGTATTGAAAGAAGATATTGATGCATTCTTAAGAGGAGAGCAAAAAGTGGCAGAGCCTGCCGAAGCACACGCACCTGCAGGAGCTGCAGAAACAACAGAAAAATCCGAAACCGCCCGTCCTGTGCTTGAAGGACAGTATCCGGAAACTCGTGAAAAAATCAGCGGCATCCGTAAAGCTATTGCGAAGAAAATGGTTGAAGCAAAACAGACGGCTCCGCATGTTACATTAATGGACGAAGTCGATGTAACGAAACTGGTAGCCCACAGAAAGAAATTCAAAGAAGTTGCCGCGGAAAAAGGCATCAAGCTTACTTTCTTGCCTTATGTAGTAAAAGCACTGGTAAGCGCGCTTCGTGAATACCCGGCATTAAATCAGTCTTATGACATGGAAACGGAAGAAATTATACAAAAACATTATTACAATATCGGTATTGCGGCTGACACAGATCGTGGTTTGTTAGTCCCTGTCATTAAAGATGCAGACCGGAAATCAATGTTTGCAATCTCCGCTGAAATTAATGAATTGGCTCAAAAAGCCCGTGAAGGAAAACTTGCGCCGAATGAAATGAGAGGCGGGTCTGCGACGATTACAAATATCGGTTCTGTCGGCGGCCAATGGTTCACACCGGTATTAAACTATCCGGAAGTTGCTATTCTCGGAGTCGGACGGATTGCAGAAAAACCGATCGTCCGTGATGGTGAAATTGTAGCTGCCCCAATGCTTGCACTATCCCTGACATTTGACCATCGTTTGATTGATGGTGCTACAGGCCAGCATGCCTTAAACCATATCAAACGTCTGTTAAATGATCCGGAGCTGTTATTGATGGAAGTATAATTTGATTAAAATAATGAGGAAATGTTGCATTATTTTGAAAATTCCTTCTGCGTGTTAAAATGATGCGAAACTGTTTGAATATTGCTATACTATTTATTGGGCATGATTTCATAACAGAAGGAGTTGGAAAAATATTGCAACTCCTCCTTTTCTTCCTTTATATTTTGTTTTTCTAACATATTTACTAATGGAGGCGTAAAAAGATGGTAGTAGGAGATTTCCCAATTGAAACAGATACGATCGTAGTTGGAGCCGGTCCGGGGGGGTATGTTGCAGCGATAAGGGCAGCACAGCTGGGACAAAAAGTAACGATAGTTGAAAAAGGGGAAGTGGGCGGTGTCTGTTTAAACGTTGGATGCATTCCGTCAAAAGCGCTTATTAACGCTTCCCAAAAGTATTATGAAATGAAAAATTCCAAGGAAATCGGCATTACTGCAGAAAATGTAAAAGCGGACTTTTCAAAAGTCCAGGCGTTTAAAAACAGTGTTGTAGAAAAACTAACTGCCGGAGTTACCGGTTTGTTAAAAGGAAATAAAATTGAAATTGTAAAAGGTGAAGCATTTTTCGTTGACAGTAATTCTTTACGTGTCATGACCGAAAACAGCTCACAAACATATACATTTAAAAATGCAATTATTGCCACCGGTTCACGGCCGATTGAGTTAAGCGCATTTAAATATTCCGACCGTGTTCTTGACTCAACTGGCGCCCTTTCATTAAAAGAAATTCCCGATGAGATCGTTATTATCGGAGGTGGTGTAATCGGTCTGGAACTCGGCGGTGTTTATGCAAACTTCGGAACGAAGGTAACAATTTTAGAAGGGGCTGCGGATATTCTCGGAGGCAGCTATCCGAAACAAATGACACAGCTTGTGAAAAAGAACTTCAAGAAAAAAGGCGCTCAAATCATTACAAACGCCATGGCCAAAGGTGTCGAAGAGTCCGAAAACGGCGTAGTCGTTACATATGAAGCTGACGGAAAAGAGGAAAAAATATCTGCGGACTATGTATTCGTCATGGTCGGACGCCGGCCGAATACAGATGAGCTTGGTCTCGAGCAAGCAGGTGTTAAAGTAGACGAGCGTGGGCTTGTTGAGATCGATAAACAATGCCGTACAAGTGTACCAAATATTTACGCAATCGGGGATATTGTACCCGGACCTCAATTGGCCCATAAAGCTTCTTATGAAGGAAAGATCGCAGCTGAATCGATTGCCGGACAGCCTTCAGAAATTGATTATCTCGCTCTGCCGGCTGTTGTGTTCACCGAGCCGGAGCTGGCCACTGTGGGATACACTCCTGAACAGGCTAAAGAAGAAGGTATTGAAGTTACAGTCGGCAAATTCCCGTATGCGGCACTTGGACGTTCACTTGCATTAAATAATTCTGAAGGATTCTATCAGCTTGTGGTACGTAAAGATGATGGTGTTGTGATCGGCGGACAAATTGCCGGAGCCAATGCATCCGATTTAATCGCGGAAATCGGCCTGGCCATTGAAGCAGGAGTAACGGCTGAGGATATTGCCCTGACCATCCATGCCCATCCGACATTCGGAGAAATTGCCATGGAAGCGGCAGAAGTTGCTTTAGGAACACCAATTCATATTTTAAAATAAATATACTTCGTAGAAAATACCCCATGGTTACCATGGGGTATTTTTTGTGTAAAAAAGGTATTATTAAATGCATGAAACATACAATTAAGTGAAAACATTTAAATTTATATTGACAAAAAAACGGTTATGACCTAATATATAGTATGACACAATTAATATTAATGATATATTAAATATAGCGGGAGAGGGGTATATTTTTATGGAGCAAATCGTTTGTTCTGTATGCGGTTCCACAATTGATTTTTTAGACGGTGAAAAAGTTTCTGTACTTTATAGTCAATGTTCTGGTTGTAAAAATGGTGAAAATAAGAAAAAAGAATAATAAATAACCGTTTTTATAGATTATACGGGACACATTTATTGTGTCCTTATTTTTTATGTAAAAAATTAGAGATTCCCGGCAAAACTGGTATAATTTATTTACATTGGCAAAGATGTAACACTATTATCGTTTTTAGGAATACTGTGTCGCCAGTAAGAATAAAACTGTACTGTTTTCGAATGCTAATATTAGAGAAGTTTTGAAAGTAAATGAATGAACGGGTGATGCCGTTTTTTGCTGCAAATCGCTTTACGGAGGGATATGAGTGGAATATTCTTATCCGATCTCGATGGATTGGTCTGTTGAGGAAATTATTTCTGTGATCAACTTTTTTGAAATCATTGAGAAAGTTTACAAACAAGGGGTTAACAGAAAAGAGATGATGGCCCATTACCGGAAATTTAAAAAGGTTGTACCAAGTATAGCGGAGGAAAAAAAGATATTCCGTGAATTTCAAGAAATGAGCGGTTATTCGGCATACCATGCCGTAAAGATGATGAAGGAATCGAAAGATACTGATATGATCAGACTTTGACCTTTTTTCCGCCGGGAACCGGGATTTGGTATTTTCTCGTGCTGTTTTTATTAATTTGCTATCGGTAATAAATAATTACGGAGGAATTATAGTATGACAAATTGGATGAAAATTGATCAGTTCGTTAAAAGCTGGATTCAGGAAGCAGGAGAAAAAATCAGGAATTCACTGCAAGGAGAATTAAGTGTCTCAGCAAAATCAAATGCGAATGATTTAGTAACAAATGTGGACCGGGAAACGGAACAGTTTTTCGTGGAAAAAATCCGCCGTACATTTCCGGAACACCGAATTTTGGGTGAAGAAGGTGGAGGAGATCGGATTAATGACACTAACGGGGTTATTTGGGTCATTGATCCGATTGACGGTACAATGAATTTTGTTCATATGAGGAGAAACTTCGCCATCTCCATCGGAGTGTTTGAAAACGGAGAGGGTAAACTCGGCTATATATATGATGTCATTCAAGATGATTTGTACTGGGCTGTAAAAGGACAAGGGGCTTATTTCAATCGTGGGGCATTATCGAAATTGACGGAAGTGCCGGTGGAAAAAGCGATTATTGGCATTAACGCATTGTGGCTGACTGATAACCACCGCATCGATCCGGAATTAGTCAAGCCGTTAATTAAAGATATACGCGGAAGCCGCTCTATCGGATCAGCAGCTTTGGAGTTCGGGTATGTATCGTGCGGCTGGCTGGATGGATATATAGCCCTGCATCTCGCTCCATGGGACTTTGCGGCAGGTTGGGTAATCCTTGAAGAATTGGGCGGAAAAGCTACGAAATTAAACGGAGAGCCGTTATCCCTCTTGGAGAGCAGTTCATTATTAGCTGCCAAACCCGGATTGCACGGAAAAATTATTGAGAAATATTTCCATAGTTATACAGAAAAAACATAAAAGGGTTGTCCGTATTTTCGCAACAACCCTTTTATGTTTTCCTCATAATTTTCCCGCTTCCCGCAATCGCTTTTTCGTCTGGAAGCCCAGTCCCATGGAGAGAAAAAGTATAACAATAAATACGGCAATAAAAGTAAGGCTTTGATATGAAATGGCGATTCCGATTCCAATCATTGACGTAACAGCTAAAACAGCATACAAAAGTAACAGCCAATGGATGTTCTTCATGAATATCCCCATCCCTTTCCATTTATTGCATTAAATATTGTTTCCGATTATGTTGAAAATAATAAAACCTATATTCATAATCATACTTGATGACGATATTTTTTTCTACACATATGACTTGTTATGATATAATATTAAAGCTTATTTTTTCAAGAAAGCAGGGGAAATATGAAAACAAGGAATGATGTACGCAATATCGCGATCATTGCCCATGTTGATCATGGGAAAACAACACTAGTTGATCAATTGTTGAAACAATCCGGGATTTTTCGTGCCAATGAACCAGTCCGGGAACGCGCGATGGATTCGTACGATCTAGAAAGAGAAAGAGGCATTACGATATTAGCGAAAAACACTGCCGTTGAATATAACGGAGTAAAAATAAACATACTGGATACACCGGGACATGCGGACTTTGGAGGGGAAGTTGAACGGATTCTTAAGCTTGTAGACGGTGTCTTATTAGTTGTGGATGCCTATGAAGGATGTATGCCGCAAACAAGATTTGTTTTGAAAAAAGCTTTGGAACAACATTTAACTCCGATTGTTGTTGTGAATAAAATTGATCGGGAATTTGCCAGGCCGTTGGAAGTGGCTGATGAAGTTCTTGACTTATTTATCGAATTGGATGCCGATGATGATCAGCTTGAATTCCCGGTCGTATATACATCAGCCATAAAGGGAACGGCTGGAATCAAACCCGATCAGGAGAAACAAGAGAAAAACATGCGCGTTTTATTTGAAACCATTTTAGAACACATCCCGGCACCGGTGGATAACCGGGAAGAACCTTTACAAATGCAGGTAGCTCTGCTCGATTACAATAAATATGTCGGACGGGTCGGAATCGGACGAGTATTCCGCGGTTCAATGCGTGTTGGTGAACAAGTGGCATTAATGAAACTGGACGGCACCGTTAAGCAATTCCGCGTGACAAAAATGTTTGGTTTTCTCGGACTTGAACGAATCGAAATTAATGAAGCATATGCTGGGGACATTGTAGCGGTATCTGGTATGGAGGATATCAATGTCGGTGAAACAATTTGTCCGGTCGATGTCCAGGAACCTCTTCCCCCGCTCCGGATTGATGAACCGACGATGAAAATGACGTTTCTTGTTAACGACAGCCCATTTGCCGGACGGGAAGGAAAATGGTTGACCGCCAGAAAAATTGAAGAGCGCTTAAAAACTGAATTGCACACGGATGTTAGTCTCAGGGTGGAAAATACAGATGCGGCTGACCGTTGGATTGTTTCCGGACGCGGTGAGCTTCATTTATCCGTCTTAATTGAAACGATGCGCCGTGAAGGATATGAATTTCAAGTTTCCAAGCCGGAAGTAATTTTAAAAGAGATTGACGGAAAAATATGTGAACCGTTTGAACGGGTCGTTATTGATATACCGGAACAATTTACGGGTGCTGTGATTGAATCGCTTGGAAAAAGAAAAGGTGAAATGCTTGATATGGTCCATAATGAGGGCCAGGTCCGCCTCATATTTCTTGTTCCGTCCAGGGGACTGATCGGATATAACACGGAATTTATGACAATTACAAAGGGATACGGTGTATACAGCCATTCCTTTGAGAAGTATTTACCGAAGCTGCCGGGAAATATCTGCGGGCGGAACCGGGGCGTCCTCGTTTCCATGGAGACCGGAACGGTTACCACATACGGAATTTTGCAAATTGAAGACCGGGGGGTAATTTTTACTGAACCCGGTACCGAAGTTTATGCAGGAATGATTGTCGGTGAACATAACCGTGATAATGATTTGACTGTCAACATTTGTAAGACGAAACATCAAACCAATGTCCGTTCGGCAACAAAAGAACATACAACGGTGATAAAAAAGCCGCGGGTCTTTTCATTGGAAGAGGCTTTGCAATATATTGACGACGATGAATATGTAGAGGTTACCCCGGAATCAATCCGGATGCGAAAAAAAATATTGGATAAATCCAAACGGGAAAGATTGGCCAAAAAGAAAAAATCCGGAAACCTTTAATAATTCCTCCTTATGATCACTTTTCCGGTGATCTTAAGGAGTTTTTTCTTGTACTGGATAATTTTCGGACAAGGATGAAAGTTAAAGGAAATCACCGGGAAAACATAGAAAATATTAGGAAAACCAGGCAGTATTTTTGGATGAAGGAGGAGGGCGATTTGCTTGAAAAACGTCTCACATTTTTTGCGGAAATTTTTCGTGTCGGGGATCATCCGGATTTAGGTATGTGGCTGCTTTATGGTACAATTGTATTGCTGAGTATCATTGCATACCAATTAGGCTTTGCCCGGAAACTTTCATTGATCAAAACAGTAATTGTGTACATATTTTTGTTTTTGGGATGTACGGTTTTAACTTTTTTAGCCGTTTTTTTACCTGTTGCAGAAGGGCTGTTTGTTATATGTTTAGCGATGTTCATTTACAGATTGAGGAAAGCATGGGATAAAAAAGAGATAAAAATGTAAAACCAAACTTATAAATAAAAATTTAACGATCATTCAAGGTATGATTGGAGGATATCATGAAAGTACAATGTGTACTCTGCGAGCGGATCGATGAGCTGGATCCTGATACCCCCCTGGCCAAAAAACTGCGCAACCGCCCGATCCATACGTATATGTGTAGTGAATGCCATGAGCGTATTAAGAAACGTACCGAGAAAAGAATTGCAACCGGAAAATTCCGATTCTACCGGTCATGGGAACGTGAGGATGATTGGTAAAATTCTTTATTAACGGCAAAAAGTCAGGCAATACCGTTAACACGGATTGTCTGACTTCTTTGTTTACTGGCGCGAACCTTTATAATGTTTCTTGGATTGATTATTCTGTTGTTTATCAAGCATTTCCGCTTCTTCTTCATTTATTTCACGCTTTGATTCATCCATTCTTTCTTCAACTTCCGGATCTTGCAGGTCACCGGGTACTTCCGGCATAATACGGCCGACAATATCTGATAATTCATTCAATATGCCTTGAACGGGCCGGCCGTTGCGGATATCCTCACGCACTTCATTTAACCGGGCAAAAATATCGGGATCTGCAACAACGACAGCATTTTTTCCGTAGGGATCTTTCTTTAATGCTTCAGCAACCGTGTATTTTATTGATCCTACCTTTGAACGATCGAAATCTTTGTCTACATCAATCGCCACAATGGCATATTTCCCCAGTGCAACGGCAGAACTTCCATTTACCCCAGGCACGTTTGCAGCCAAATTGGCTAAATGTTTGGAAACCGTTTCACTTTCATCCCGGCTGACTCCTTTAACCGTGGTATTCCGTACATTCATATACTGGCGGTTATTTTCATCCCGTTGTTGAGACTGGTCGGTGCCGGAACATCCGGAAAACAGCAAAATCATGGCTAAACCAGTTATGAAGCATATCTTTTTCATAATTTCACCCCGAAATTGACATTATTCTTGTATTTATTTTTTGTTAAGGGGTGAATTTTATACGCCTGGCATAAAAATCCCGGCTGACTCCTATTGCCGCTTACACGCACATGTCGTCAGCCGGGAAGCGTTTTTATTTTACCGTTAAACCTTTCACATTTTTTATCGGATTTTCAAGATTTGAACCGTCTTTATATAAGATATGAACAGGACCGTCTTCTTTTAAAGGCTTTCCCTGGTGGGAAAATTTAAAAATGAGATCTTTCGCTTCACCAATTGGAACTTCAATTTGATCTGTATCCGTTTCTATAACGAGCTTTGTTGCATCTTGCAAAGGTTCCGCATTATTCAAAAAGGGCTCGAATAACATTCCGAACGTTCCGGTTAGCACTTTTTCTTTTTCAAATTTCCGTTCGGTTTTTAATGTTGGCGGAGAAACAGATCCTTCACGGATTTCCCTTTCCCAGTACTTTGATATTTTTTCTTCATAAACTTCTTCATCTTCTTCTTTCACAGTTCCGGCAAAAAATTCATCTAAATCAATTTTCCGGTCATCGAAAATCCACACGCCCGGATCTATCGTGATCGGAAATTTTACTTTCCCTTTGATTTGGATTACTTGTCCCATGATGATTCCCCTTTTCTAGTTATTGTCGTTATTGTAAAGGAAGTCCGATATGTATATGGATTACTTCTGTTTTACCGCTAATTATAAGTATACAGTTTATTGTTTTTATTGTCACTTTGATTGTTCCTGCCAAATGTTATAATTTTTATTTTCTTGCATTTTTTTGATTTAAACGGTAGAATTTTAAGAAGAATGGTTTCTGGTAAGGGAGGGATAATGGTGGCGTCAGAATTAAAAGATTTACATAAAGTCAATCACCGCGATAAAGCATATTCATTGTTGCAATCATACGCGGATAAGATTATAAAGTTGATCCAAGTCCAGATGGATCATTTAACGATGCCCCAATGCCCGTTATATGAAGAAGTATTAGACACACAAATGTTTGGACTTTCACGTCAGATCGATTTTGCCGTGAAGCTCGGGCTTGTCGATGAAAAAGACGGCAAAGAGTTACTGGATTCGGTTGAACGGAAGCTTTCTGCTCTTCACGAAGCATATTTGAAAAAGTAAACGGTACGAAAAACTCAAACAGTTGAGTAAACAATTGTTTGGGTTTTTTTATTTAAATCATGTTAAGTAGTATTATATTATATGGTAAAATATAACAGTACACCGTTCTTTTAAATTGCTTGTACGCAAACTTTTCGGATTGGAAGAGACAATATGTTAAAGAAAAGATTAAAAGCGATTGATTATTCGATATTCATAACATATTTGTTATTGTGTATATTCGGGATCATTATGGTATACAGCGCCAGTATGATAACGGCCATACAATTATACGGTTTGGAAAGCGATTATTTTTTTAAACGCCAGATTGTTAACTTTCTTGTCGCCCTCATCGCTTTTGTCCTGTCCGTCATGATTCCTTACAAAAAACTTAAGTCCAAGAGCTTTCTTAAATTCATCATATTCGGATCTATATTCGTACTAATACTGCTTTTATTCCTCGGAACAAATATTAACAACGCAACGAGCTGGTTTCAAGTCGGGGTCCGCAATATTCAACCCGCCGAATTTGTAAAGCTCGCGATTATTATTTATCTTTCAGCGGTATATGCCAAAAAACAATCGTATATAGACAATTTTAACCAGGGAGTGATCCCTCCCATTATATTTCTAGTCTTAATTACGTTTTTAATTATTCTTCAGCCGGATATAGGGACTGCCGGGATTATCTTTACAACAGGTTTCCTCATTGTTTTTTGCTCCGGCATGAATTGGAAAAATATTGGCAAGTTATGTTTGATCGGTATTTTTGTTATTCTCGCCTTTTCTCCGATTATATACATAAACCGCGAAGATATTTTCACTGAAGCACGACTGGGAAGGCTGTACAGTCTTACGGATCCTTTTAAATATGCATCGGATGAAGGACTGCAGCTCGTAAACTCCTTTCTGGCAATCGGTTCCGGGGGATGGAAGGGCGCCGGACTGGGGAAAAGTATTCAAAAATTAGGATATTTGCCGGAAGCCCATACAGATTTTATTATGGCAATCATTGCCGAAGAATTGGGGGTTTTTGGCGTTGCCTTTGTAATCTTTTTACTCGGTTATATCGTGTTAAAAGGATTTTATATCGGTATGAAATGCCGGGATCCTTTTGGCAGCTTACTCGCTTTCGGAATCAGCGGAATGATTGGTATACAAACCTTTGTCAATTTAGGCGGTGTGAGCGGAATAATCCCGATCACCGGTGTTACATTGCCTTTTATCAGTTACGGAGGCTCGTCATTATCGGTGCTTTCGATTGCAATGGGGCTTTTATTAAACGTATCGGCATATGCAAATTTAGATAGAAAAAAGTCCCGTCCTTCCAATGCACGCGGAACAGTCCGGGTTTCAGCAGGACGTTAGAGAGAATTTTTCATCACTATATACTTTTTGTCAATATTTATGATATTATATGAATAATCTACAATTTTGCTGTCCTAAAAGCGCGAATTTTTTATTATTCCAGCTTTTGCTTTCAGGACGGCTTATTTTATATGAAGCCTGCGGTAAATAAAATCATAGAATACGATATTAAAAATATTTAAGAAGAGGTGATTTTATGCGGAAAATCAATAAAATCCTGGTAGCGAACCGGGGAGAGATTGCGATTCGCATTTTTCGGGCATGTACAGAGCTGGACATCCGGACGGTTGCAATTTATTCAAAAGAAGACATCGGGTCTTTGCACCGTTATAAAGCGGATGAAGCTTACTTAGTGGGCGAAGGGAAAAAACCAATTGACGCTTATTTGGACATTGAAGACATTATCCGTATTGCAAAACAAAATGATGTGGATGCTATTCATCCTGGATACGGATTTTTGTCTGAAAATATTGAATTTGCTAGAAGATGTAAAGAAGAAGGTATTATTTTTATTGGACCCGATATCGAACATTTAGATATTTTCGGAGATAAAGTAAAAGCACGACAAGCTGCTGAAAAAGCTAAAATCCCGGTTGTACCGGGAAAAGAGGTAAAAGATGAGGAAGATGTTCGCCGGTTTGCTGAAGAATACGGTTATCCGATCATTGTAAAAGCAGCATTGGGCGGCGGCGGAAAAGGTATGCGCATTATCCGTTCCGCAGATGAGGTGGCGGAAAGTTTCCAGCGTGCAAAATCAGAGGCAAAAACTTCTTTTGGCAGCGATGAAGTATATGTTGAAAAATTTATCGAAAATCCGAAGCACATTGAAGTGCAAATTTTAGCAGACCAAAAAGGAAACATTGTCCATTTGTACGAAAGAGATTGCTCGGTGCAAAGACGTCATCAAAAAGTTGTTGAAGTTGCTCCGTCTGTATCCCTGGATCCGGAGTTGCGCGAGAGAATTTGTGATGCCGCTGTGCGTCTGATGAAAAGCACGAATTATGTCAATGCGGGAACTGTCGAATTTCTTGTTTCCGGAAATGAGTTTTATTTTATAGAAGTGAATCCGAGAATCCAGGTTGAACATACAATTACGGAATTAATTACCGGTGTGGACATTGTCCAGTCCCAAATTCTGATTGCGGAAGGTTATGAATTGCATGATCCGAAACTCGGCATACCGCGGCAGGATGAAATACATACAATTGGTTATGCCATTCAATGCCGGATTACAACGGAAGACCCGCTCAACCACTTTATGCCGGACACCGGAAAAATTAGTGTGTATCGTTCCAGCGGCGGTTTTGGTGTACGTCTGGATGCAGGCAGTGCTTTCCAGGGCTCTGTGATTACGCCATACTATGATTCCTTGCTTGTAAAAGTATCTACGTGGGGCCTTACCTTTGAACAAGCAGTGGCAAAAATGGTTAGGAACTTGCGGGAATTCAGAGTCCGTGGTATAAAGACAAACATTGCGTTTCTTATTAATGTTATGAAACATCCGAAATTCCTCAGCGGAGAATATGATACATCCTTTATTGATACAACACCAGAATTATTTAAATTCCCGATTCCGCGGGACAGGGGAACGAAATTACTCACATATATTGCCGATGTTACAATAAACGGTTTTCCAGGCATCGGTAAAAAGGAAAAACCGGTCTTTTCCGCACCCCGAATTCCAAATGTTGAAAATATTCCGGTGCAGCATGAAACCATTACCGGTACAAAACAAATCCTTGAAGAGCGTGGAGCGGACGGTCTGGTTGAATGGATTAAAAAACAAAATCAAGTATTGTTAACTGATACAACTTTCCGCGATGCACACCAGTCGCTGCTTGCCACCAGAGTGCGTACATATGACCTGTTAAATATCGCGGAGGCGACACAAAAATTACTGCCGGATTTATTTTCCATGGAAATGTGGGGCGGAGCGACCTTTGATGTCAGCTACCGTTTCCTGAATGAAGATCCATGGGAGCGGCTCATAAAGTTAAGGAAAAAAATTCCGAATATTTTATTCCAAATGTTATTCCGCGGTTCAAATGCTGTCGGATACAAAAATTATCCGGACAACGTCATTAAAGAGTTTATAAAAGTAGCAGCTGAATCCGGTATTGATGTTTTCCGTATTTTCGACAGCCTGAACTGGGTGAAAGGCATGGAAATTGCCATTCAGGCCGTCAGGGATGCAGGAAAAATCGCAGAAGCAACGATCTGTTATACAGGTGATATCCTCGACCCTGAAAGAACAAAATACTCGTTAAAATATTATGTTGATTTGGCTAAAGAACTTGAAAAGCAGGGAGCCCATATTTTAGCCATTAAGGATATGGCCGGCTTGCTGAAACCGGAAGCTGCCTACGAACTGATTTCTGAATTAAAAGAGCATATTGATATTCCGATCCATTTGCATACACATGATACGAGTGGCAATGGAATTTTCACATATGCAAAGGCGATTGAAGCCGGTGTGGATATTGTCGATACAGCAGTCAGTTCGATGGCCGGTTCAACATCCCAACCGAGTGCCAATTCGCTGTATTACGCACTGCAGGACCATAAACGGAAACCAACCGTATCGATCGATAGTTTAAACAAGCTTTCAAAATACTGGGAGGATACGAGAAATTATTACGAGCCGTTTGAAAGCGGCATGAAGTCGCCGCATCCGGAAGTTTACCAGCACGAAATGCCGGGAGGCCAGTACAGCAACCTGCAGCAACAGGCGAAAGCTGTCGGACTGCTGGACCGCTGGGATGAAGTGAAAGATATGTACCGGAGAGTAAACTTTTTATTCGGAGATATTGTGAAAGTAACCCCGTCGTCAAAAGTAGTCGGGGATATGGCCTTATTCATGGTTCAAAACAATTTGACGGAAGAAGATATTTATGAAAAAGGCCATACCATCGATTTTCCGGAGTCTGTCATTGAATTTTTCCAAGGTTATATCGGGATCCCTCATGGTGGTTTTCCGGAAAAATTACAAAAAATTATTTTAAAAGACCGGAAACCGTTAACTGCACGTGCTGGTGAACTGTTGGAGCCCGTTGATTTTGACAGAGTTAAAGAAAAGCTTTTCACAGATATGAAAACAAAACCGACAAAATATGACGTGCTCGGATATTGCATGTATCCGAAAGTATTTCTTGATTATGTGAAATCGTACAAAAAATACGGCGATGTCTCTTGTCTGGATACCCCGACTTTCTTTTACGGGATGAGATTGGGCGAGGAAATTTCCGTTGAAATCGAAAAAGGAAAAGTTCTGTTTATCAAACTGGTCTCTATCGGACAGGTGCAAAACGACGGTACACGGATCGTGTATTTTGAACTGAACGGACAACGCCGTGAAATTGTAGTGAAAGATGAGAGTGTCAAAGTGGAAAATGTAGAGCGGGTGAAAGCTGATCCGGATAACGACAGCCATATTGGCGCCACGATGCCCGGTACAATTGTAAAAGTACTGGTGGAAAAAGGGCAAAAAGTATCAAAAGGAGATCATTTGCTCATCACGGAAGCTATGAAAATGGAGACAACCATACAAGCTCCGTTTTCCGGAACCGTCGAAGAAATCTATGTAAAACAGAATGACCCGATTGAACAGGGAGACCTGTTGATTGTTTTGTCCAAATAAAAAACTGTCCTGGGAGGTTCCTCCTCTCAGGACAGTTTTTTTATGTTTTCCGTTGGCAGTTTATGAACCATGTCTTGTTTCCTTGTTTTACCGCATTTTCTGTTTTCATGCTGTTTCTGAAAAAAGAGGAAGACAAAAAAACTGAGCAAACCGAATAAACAAGTAATAAATAATGTATGTAGCAAAGCGAGGATAATATTTAATTCTGTGAAAACGGTTAAAGCGCCGGAGACAATTTGTAAAAATATCAGGAAAAATGCAAGAATCCATCCGTAATATAAAACCGGCTGATTTTTACAAGTACGGACTGCCATGATCATAATGTAAAAAATCCATAAAAATAAAATGCCGGCTGCATAACGGTGTCCCATTTGCACCCACTCATAGAAGTTGGACGGAGTGAAATACGTTATTTTGTTGCAAAAGGGCCAAGCAGGACAAATCATCCCCGATTCTGTATGGCGGACGAGGGCACCGGTATAAACGACTCCAAAACTGTAAATTGTAACACCGGTTGTATGGCGGATGATTCTCGGGTCAACCGGTTCGTTTTTATTATAGAAACGCTGATCAACGTTAAAAATCAATAATGTTAAGAGTAACACGGAAGAAAAGGACAGAAGGGAAATTCCGAAATGCAATGCCAAAATGAAATCCGATTGTCCGAAAACAACATTTAAAGCACCGATAGTGCTTTGGACAATTAAAAAGCCGATTGCCAAAACCGATAGTGCTTTTCTTTCAGGGATTTCTGTCATATGTTTCCAGCACAATATGATGAGGCATAGAACGAAGAGTGTGACAATGGCTGTGACAATGCGGTGAGAGAATTCGACGATAAGTTCAAATGTAATGTTTGCGGGGATCAACTGACCGTGGCAAAGCGGCCATGAAGTACCACAGCCGTCACCGGAATCTGTTTTTGTAACCAGTGCTCCGCCCAGTAATAATATGATCATTCCTGTCAATGAAGCAGCTGCAAGCGGTTTAATGAACTGGCGCCCCATGGATTCACCTTCTTTTCCATATTGTTATCATTTATCCTACAGGAGAAACAAGTGTCTGACAACTAATAAATTAGAATAAATTCTAAAAATAAAAAATACTTGAATTTTTTTCTGGCTCTTAGTATAACAGAGTATAAAGAAACAAAGCACGTCATCGGCATGTTTTTTATCATTATATGTTGAAGTGGTAAATTATAGATTATAAATAAATGAAAATCATGACACAAAAATGTCAAACATTTTTAATAATATATCCACATAAATCGTATATTTATGTTTAAATATAAAATGAGTGACGTTTCCTGGTTTTTTGTCAAGGAAATGCAATAGCAAAAGTGAAAGAATAGAAATCGTGCGGTAAATTTTATATAGTAATGTCAAGGGGTTTTCATAAAAACGAGAGGAGGACTTCTTGAATTGGAGGAAACAAAAGTCGCAACAAGGGAAGTCAGGCAAGAAAAAGCAGAAGGAACAGCAGAAACAAAAGCCTCCTTTTTAAAAGATTTCCTGGCGTTAATAAAAATCGGAATCATTAATTCTAATTTGATTACCGCTTTTACCGGGACATGGTTAGCTTTGTTTTACAATGATTTAAAGTTTTTTGACCACTTGGATCGTGTTTTGCTCATGTTGGCCGGAACCTGGTTTGTCATCGCGGGTTCAGCGACTTTAAACAATTTTATTGACCGCGATATCGATATGAAGATGGACAGAACGAAAAACCGACCTACCGTATCCGGTCAATTTTCTCCGGCGTTAACTCTCGGAATCGGTGCAACGTTTGTTGTGTTGGGATTAATTTTCCTGTTTCAAACCACTATCACAGCTGGAATTATAGGAACTTTTGGTTCATTTGCCTATGTAGTACTCTATTCTCTCTGGTCAAAGAGAAAATATACTTTAAACACGGTAATAGGCAGTTTTTCCGGTGCTGTTCCTCCGTTAATCGGCTGGGCGGCGATTGACGGTGATTTGCATATCGTAGCATGGGTTTTGTTTTTAATCATGTTTATATGGCAAATACCGCACTTTTTAGCTCTGGCAATGAGACGTACGGAAGAATACAGGAAAGCCGGCGTACCGATGCTCCCTGTTGTTTACGGAAGTAAAGTGACAAAGAGGCAAATATTGGTATGGATTGCCTGTCTGCTCCCGTTGCCGTTTTATTTAATATCACTCGGAATTCCCTTCGTCGTATTGGCTACGTTATTAAATGTAAGCTGGCTGCTCCTCGGAATTATTGGTTCTAAAAAATGGGATGAAATCAAGTGGGCTACAAAAATGTTCGTGTTTTCTCTTAATTATTTAACAATTTTATTCGTATCTATGGTTATTTCCACATTAATATAATAAAGATTCATATAGTTGTAATGACGGTATGACGTGTGGGGCGCATGCCCCGCACTTTATACCTAACCTGAACACGTGCCCGCCGTGTTCATAGATCTTACAGCCCCGAGAATTCACATCAGGAAATGAAAACATTTCCAAAATTGAAAGGGAGAGAGGGGATGAATGGATGGTCAAAAAATGGCGACCGGGGTTGAGCCTTTTGTTCCTCATGCTCATGTTGGCCGGATGCGGGGAACCATATTTGTCAACATTGCGGCCGGCCGGCGAGGTTGCGGAAAGACAATACCAGCTGCTCCTGCTTAGTACGGGAATTATGGTATTTGTTATTTCAGTTGTCGTTATCATTTTTATTATTGTACTTATACGGTTCAGGAGAACGAAAGGAAAGGAAGATTACATACCGGAGCAGGTGGCAGGCAGTCATAAACTGGAAATAATCTGGACGACAATCCCGGTCATATTATTGCTTATTTTGGCAGTTCCAACCCTTGCGGCCACATTTGAATTAGGTGATCTTGAAGAAATGGAAAAGGTGGATAAGGATGGAAACCGTGAATCACTTGTTGTAAATGTTAGAGCTAATTTATATTGGTGGGAATTTGAATATCCGGATTTGGGCATTATTACCTCTCAAGACTTGGTTGTCCCTACAGATGAAAAAGTTTTCTTCAACTTGAAAGCATCTGATGTGAAGCACTCCTTTTGGGTACCGGCAGCAGGTGGTAAAATCGACACGAACACCGATAACGAAAACTCATTTTATTTAGTTTTTGACAACGATAAAGCAAATGAAGCCGGTAACATCTTCTACGGTAAATGCGCTGAATTATGCGGACCTTCCCATGCATATATGGACTTCAAAGTTAAAGCACTTCCACGGGACGAATTTGACCAATGGGTAAAAGCTATGCAAGAAGCTAGTGAGGTAAAGCCGGTGAGCGAAAAAGCAAAACGGGGCGAAGAAATTTTCCGGGAGAAAAACTGTCTAGCTTGCCATGCAGTCAGTCCGAATGATCCGAGACCCGAAAATGCAAGAACGGCTCCTAACCTGGCTGATTTCGGAAATCGTACAAGAGTGGCAGGATATTTAGAGTTTAATGAGGAAAATATTAAAGAATGGATCCGGTATCCGGAAAAATTCAAGCCTGGAAATTTAATGTATGAAAAAGCTGACCTTACGGAAGAAGAGCTCGATTTATTGACTGAATATTTAATAAATTTAAAAGTTACTGAATAGTAAAAAATGAAGGGGGTAGGACCGTGAGTACTGTCGCTAGTAAAAAGGGGATTGGCGCATTTATTTGGGAGTACTTAACTACCGTCGACCATAAAAAAATTGCCCATCTTTATTTGGCGGCAGGAGGATTCTTTTTTCTCCTCGGCGGCTTAGAAGCGATGTTCATCAGAATCCAACTGATGAAGCCGCAAAATGACTTTATCAGTGAACAATTATTTAACGAAGTTATGACGATGCATGGTACAACGATGATCTTTCTTGCGGCAATGCCTCTGTTATTTGCCTATATGAACGCCGTTGTACCTTTGCAAATCGGAGCGCGGGATGTTGCTTTTCCATTCATGAATGCCCTTGGCTTTTGGCTGTTTTTCCTTGGGGGCATATTTCTGAATTTATCATGGTTTTTGGGTGGTGCGCCGGATGCGGGGTGGACGTCTTATGCATCTCTCTCCATGAGATCAGAAGGGCACGGAATCGATTTTTACCTGCTCGGTGTACAAATATCCGGATTTGGAACATTGATGTCAGGGATTAACTTTCTGGCGACAATTATTAACATGAGAGCGCCGGGTATGTCGTTTATGCGGATGCCGATGTTTACATGGACAACATTTGTCGCTTCGTCATTAATTTTGCTGGCGTTCCCGCCTTTGACGATCAGTGTTTTCCTGCTAATGTTTGACCGTTTGTTCGGCAGTAAATTTTTTGATGTAGCAATGGGAGGAAACACAATTATTTGGGAGCATTTCTTCTGGATTTTCGGCCATCCGGAAGTGTATATTCTAATTCTGCCTGCGTTTGGTATTTTTTCAGAGATTGTACCAACGTTCTCCCGTAAACGGTTATTCGGATATTCATCAATGGTATTTGCAACCATTCTCATCGGATTCTTGGGCTTTATGGTTTGGGCGCATCATATGTTCACCACAGGGCTGGGGAATGTGGCTAATGCTATTTTTGCTGTTGCGACAATGGCCATTGCCGTACCGACCGGAATTAAAATTTTTAACTGGTTATTTACGATGTGGGGCGGCAATATTAAAATTACCGTACCGATGCTTTGGGCACTCGGATTTATTCCGAGCTTCGTTATCGGCGGAGTAACCGGGATTATGCAGGCTGTGGCTCCGCTTGATTATCAGCTTCACGACACATACTTTATCGTCGCCCATTTCCATTATGTCATTGTCGGTGGAGTAGTATTCGCCCTGTTTGCAGCTGCCCACTTCTATTGGCCAAAAATGTTCGGTACACAATTAAGCGAAAAACTCGGGTACTGGACGTTCATCTTCTTCTTTCCGGGATTCCACTTAACCTTTTTCGTGCAGCACTTCCTTGGATTGATGGGAATGCCCCGGCGTGTGGCAACTTTTTTACCCGGGCAGGGACTGGATGCCGGAAACTATATCAGCTCGATCGGTGCTTTCCTGATGTTTATCGGTGTTGTCTTGTTATTGATCAATATTGTGGTTACTTCAGTTAAAAATAAAAAGGTTGCCAACGATCCATGGGGTGACGGACGGACAATGGAATGGGCGCTTCCTTCACCGCCACCGTATTATAACTTTAAGCAAACGCCACTGGTACGCGGTTTGGATACATGGTGGCTGGAAAAAATGGAGGGGAATAAAGAGCTGCCTCCTGCGGAACCGCTCAAAGATATCCATATGCCGAACAACTCTATTCTGCCGTTTATCATCAGCTCCGGTCTGTTCATCGCTGCGTTTGGCGCTATGTACAGTCCGTTAAATGTTGTCGGTGACGGAAAACCGTGGGGTGTTCCCGTGTTAATTTTAGGACTCGGAATTATGTTCGGTACAATGCTGCTCCGTTCTTTGCTTGATGATTACGGCTATTACATTCCGAAAGAGGATTTAGTGGACGATGAAGGAAAAGGGGGCAGGGCAGGATGAATGTTACAGAGAAGTTTACACCCCAAACGTGGCCGGAACACCCTGAAACGGCTACGATGGAAGGGAAAAATAAGTTTATCGGTTTCTGGCTGTTTCTGGCAGGCGAAACGGTGCTTTTCGCCTCCCTTTTTGCCACATACTTAGCTTTAAAAGATTCCGTTCCGGATGCCAGCCACCCGCTCGCAAAAGATTTGTTCAGCCTGCCGCTTGTATTCTTAATGACCATGATCTTGTTAACAAGCTCTCTGACAAGTGTTTATGCCATCTATCACATGCGGAATTATAACTTTAAAAAAATGCAGTTGTGGTTTGCCATAACTGTTCTATTGGGCGCTTCCTTTCTAGCGTTGGAAATTTACGAGTTTAACCACTATGTAAAGGAATTCGGTTTTACATTCGGAAGCAGTGCATTCAGCTCGGCATATTATACATTGGTCGGAACCCACGGTGCCCACGTAACGTTCGGATTAGGCTGGATTACCGCGTTAATTGTACGGAACGCAAAAAGGGGATTAAATTTATACAACGCTCCTAAATATTATGTAGCCAGTCTTTATTGGCATTTTATCGATGTCGTATGGGTGTTTATTTTCACTGCCGTTTATTTAATCGGAAAGGTGGGGTGAAAATGGGAAATGAACAACTAAAGGAACCGGACTTTAACGTCCGGTTTGAATACCGGCGGAAAAAAAGCAAAGAAGAAATGAGATTTCAACTCATTTCATTTATGTTAATGATATTTTTGACAATATTGGCCTTTATTGCAGTCGGATCAAATCACTTTCCGCCCAAATTCGTTATCCCGTTTTTACTTCTCTTGGCATCGGTCCAGGTCGGTTTTCAATTGTATTACTTTATGCATGCCAGTGAAAAAGGCCATACATTTCCGATGACCTTTATGTATTCGGCAATTCTTGTTGCTTTTGTTACCGTGCTGGTGTTTATGACGATTATTTGGTGGTAGAAAAGTGAAAAGAGCGTCCGGACAAACAGTGAAAAAAATCTTTTCCGGGACGCTCTTTATTTAATGAATATAGGGAATAGTGAAACAATTGTCGCGGGTTTGTCAAAAAATAATTCGTGCTGCCCGTTTTCCATAGTATAATATTTTATAGGCAGCACAAACCGGGGTGGTACTCATGCTGCTGAATTTGGAACAGTTCGGATTCCAGGCTCTATGGAGTCCGTACTTTCTTGTTTTTTTGCTGTTGTTATTGTTTACTTTTATCTATTTCGGCACGAGAAAAAGGCATATTTTTGAAGGTGAGGAGCCGCTTCGGAAAAAGGAATTGTATTTGTTTACATTTTCCCTGTTTCTTGTTTATATTGTAAAAGGCTCACCCCTTGATTTAATCGGCCATTTCATGTTTACTTTTCATATGATCCAAATGGCATTATTATATTTGCTGGTTCCGCCCCTTGTTATTGTAAGCGTGCCGGGATGGATGTGGAAAAAAATATTATCGTTCCCGGTTGTTAAAGGAGTATTTAAATTGTTTACGAAGCCGGTTGCAGCCTTATTATTATTTAACGGCATGTTTTCTTTTTACCACATACCGATTATTTTTGATACAGTAAAAACAAACATTATGTATCATGCCGTATATTCAATATTACTATTCGTTGCGGCAACTTTCATGTGGTGGCCGCTCGTCAACAAAGTGGACGACTACCATCATTTAACCGGCTTGAAAAAGGTAGCGTATTTGTTTGCTGACAGTGTTTTAATTACGCCCGCCTGCGCTTTAATTATCTTTAATAATACGCCGTTGTTTGACACGTATGTAAATACTGAGCTTTGGATTCAATCCCTGCAATTATGCGTTCCGCCCGATGTAGTTTCTGATTTAAATTTAGCCGGGCCTGAGATGTTTAATTTCATGCCTCCGCTTCATGATCAGCAAGCAGGCGGTGTGATTATGAAAGTGCTCCAGGAATTGATTTACGGGGTGGTTTTGTACAGGGTGCTGGCGGAATGGTTCAGAAATGAAGAAAAGGACCGGGATTTTATTTCAAGTATGAAAAAACAAACGATGAATTAAAGAGGAATGATGTTATGATCAGTATCGCTGTATTGCCAACGATAAGTACATTATGCATTGTTCTAAGCGGAATATTTGTTGCAGTCGGATGGTACTATATTAAACAAAGAAAAATTGAAAAACATAAAAAAATGATGATTCTGGCAGCAACTTTTGCCGTCATCTTTTTTACCATTTATCTTGGCCGCACAGTATTTATCGGAAATACTTCATTCGGCGGTCCGGACTATATTAAAGTTTACTATACAATCTTTTTGATTTTTCATATACTTTTGGCGACTGCCGGAGCTGTATTCGGGATCCGTACATTGTGGCTCGGTTTTAAAGATCGCCTGGATGAGCACCGGAAAATTGGGCCGGTGACCAGTATCATTTGGTTTGGGACGTCGGTTACGGGAGTTTTTGTATATCTTCTTCTTTACGTGCTTTATCCAGGAGGAGAAACAACATCTTTGCTAAAAGCTATTTTGGGATTCTAATGAAAAAGGAGCTGATTTCAGCTCCTTTTTGTCAATGAATTGTCATTTTCTATTTCCGTGTTTATATGAAAAGGTTTTAGATCCTTTTCAACCGCGGATAAGATTTCTTCACATTCGGCTACTAAAGATTTTGGAAAATTTTCGTCTTCTCCGTATTCGACCCCGTGCGGATAATAGTATTTTCCAAGGATCGGTACTTTTAACCGGATCCGTGCTTTATTGCTGCCAACATCGCCTGAAACCGCAAATCCCTGGATACGCAAATAATAGACGTGCTCATTGAGCACGATTTTCCGGTCATAGGTTACCCGTTCATAATCCCACTGTCCCGCTCTTATTAGTCCGTGTTTCGGCAAAATATCATCCAAAATTTTTAAATCTATTTGCAACTGATCTATATTTGTGTTTTCCAGCTGCATACCATCCCTCCAAAATTCAATGGTTCCATTTATTTTTATATTTATTTAAATAGTCTAAATTTTCAATACAATAATCATTGTATTTATAACAGTACAGGAAACTTTTATTATTGCATAACATGGTGAATTCAGGAAACAATATATATGACTTTTCCGCTACGCTACATTTTATGAATTTTAAGGAGGAATTATGAATTTGGAGAAAGTAAAGGACGTTATGACCCGGAATGTTCAAACTTGTACAATGTTGGATAATATTTATGAAGTTGCCGTAAAAATGAAACAGTACAATATTGGTGCTGTTCCTGTAGTTCATGAGGGACGGATAGCAGGGATCATTACCGACAGGGATCTTGTTTTGAGAGGATATGCAGAAAAAAATCCGGGCTCAACAAAGGCGGAAAAAGTTATGACGAGTAATGTGATTACGGTCCAGGAAGAAGACACTGTAAATGAAGCGGTGCGGTTAATGGAGAAATACAGTATCAGAAGATTACCGGTTCTTGCCGGGGAGGAGCTTAGCGGGATCCTATCGTTAACGGATATTACAAGAGATGATTATGCGAAGGCAGTTCCGGAAAAAATAACCGAAGAGGAAGAAACGGAACAGTTTTTACATTAGGGAATTTTCTTCATATACGCGGATTACGAAGCACAAAAGAGGGTGCTTCGTTTTTTTATATAGCCCAAAAAATGGTATAATAAAATATAAATTAACGGCGAATGGTTTTGAATACAGGCTGCCGGTTTGTTTTTCTTTGATTTACCGGTATGGGCAGGAGGGAGTCTGCTGAAAGCATTAATACGCATTTTGGTGTTGATCACTGGTATCATATTCATTGTGTTCTCCTTTAACTCTTTCAAACAAAAAGAAGACGAGATCATAGAACATGAAAGGGAGATTGTGGAAAGCCGGAAGCTGGAAATAGAAGAAGAAATGAAAGAAAAAAATGAAAAAAGACCGGAAACCGGAGTTTCAACGTTTATCGGAGGGTCTGTTCAGTCTTTTAAGGAGAAGTATGGTGAACCGTCAAGGGTTGAACCTTCTTATTACGGATACATGTGGTACATTTATAATGAAGGGGAAACATATATGCTTGCCGGTGTGCTGCGTGACCGTGTTGTAACGGTTGCAGTGGCAAGCAAAGATATTGATACGAACCCCTTTCAAATCGGGGAAAATCTTGAATCAGTATACCGGAAAGTTTCAATGCAGAGTGAAGTGGTCCTGAAAAATGACCACGGCATATACCGGTTTGAGTTATTTGAAGATGATCTGAACACAAAGCCGCTAATTACCCTTGGTGATCTTTATGTCCAACTGTATTTTGACCGTTTTACCGGTGAAATTATGTTTATCCGTTTTCTGGACGGTTACACACTGATTAAACACCGCCCGTATGATATGACTTACCGTGGTGACTTAATTGAAAGTGAACCATTAACAGATGATGAATACAAATTGGCGGATAAAGCAGCGGAAAGGCAAATTTTTGAACTGACTAATATTGTCCGGAAGAAATATAATTTGGCTCCTTTGGTCTGGGATGAAGATTTAAGTAAAATTGCTTATCATTACAGTCTTGAAATGCATGATAATGAAAACACAACGGAAAAAGACCGCCCGGATGAAGACTTGGCCGGCCGTTTGGATAAAAATAACGTATTATATGAATATGCAGGTGAAAATGTTGCATATCATTATACTGACAGTATAGCGGCTGTCAGCGGCTGGCTGAACAGCAAAAAACACCGGGAAACCATGCTAAATGAACATTTTACCCATATGGGCACCGGTGTGTATAAAAAGTTTTATACGGAAAACTTTGTGGAAAGGCCCCGGTAAAAACCGGGGCTTTTGAACTTAATGCAAAAAATGTGCCCGCTCCGTTCCCCGGTACATATTTTATAATGAAGTATCAAAAAGGGGTGGAACGAGTGGATAAAAAAAAGCTGCATCCATCGGTAGAACGATTTAAAAAGTTTGTAAAACGACATCCGAAGTTAGTGGCGGAAGTGAGGAAAGGGAACACAACCTGGCAGGACCTTTACGAAGAATGGTATATACTAGGTGAAAATGATCCAAAATGGAACAGGTACAAAAAGACCGCCCATGTTGTAGAAGAAAAAAATGAAGAAAAGAAAAACCATGATCATTTTTCAAAGTATGATGTACTTAATCAAATAATCCAATATGTTAAAAAAATTGATCTCAATCAATTACAACAGTATTTAGGAAAGGTAAATGAAGCGATTGAATCGTTACAAAATTTTTTGAATGAAATGAACGGGACGAATGCGGAATACCGGGAGAATGTACAACATCAGTCGGAACGACGGCCGGGACATCCTTTTTCTTTCCGGAAAGATTAACGGGGATGTGATGAAATGAGACCGGATGTATATATTTATATAAAAAATAATAAAGACTTACTGCGGTATTTACGGGAAGAACCTTCATGGTACAGACGGCTGTCCAGAAATCCTTTTGACTTGAAAGAGTTTGAAAGATCAGCTCTGAAGCATTATAAAAAAACGATTCCCGATCAAGTTGAAAAAGTGTCCCAAGGTCTTCAGCTTGCTTCGGCTATGCTTGCAATGTTCCAGTCAATGAACAGTCAATAAAACTGCTGCCCTGAAAAAAGAGAGGGCAGCTTTTTTCGTGCATTCGCAGCTTTGGCGTGATGGACCGGACAGATTCTATTTTCAGGTTTCCTGTGGTATGATAATTAATGGAGGTGCCGTTATGTTTGCTACTTTGGAATCGGTGCGGATTTATGATGCAGCCGAAAACTTGGGGAAAATGATCGCAGAAAGTGAGTTGGCGAAAGAATACCGCCAATATTTATATAAAATGAAAACGGACAAAAAGTCACAGGAAAAAATATCCCGTTTTGTCCGGCTAAAGGAACGGTATGAAGAGATTCAAAGATTTGGCAGGTACCATCCGGACTATCAAAAAATTATGAAAGAAGTCCGACTGGCGAAAAGAGAAATGGATTTGGATGAACATGTAGCTAATTTTAAAAGAGCAGAAAATAATTTACAGCAGTTACTGGATGAAATTAGTCTAATTATTGGACGATCTGTTTCAGAAAGTGTTAAAGTTGTAACAGGAAGCCCGTTTTTTGAAACGGCCACATCTTCCGGCGGATGTTCCACCGGAGGAGGCTGTGGTTGTCACGGATAATGCAAATGAACAGGTGATTATGAAATGTTTAAACAAAGACAAGGTCTTATTGTATGGCTGAATAATTTAAAAAAGGCAAGACAATTAAGGAAATACGGAAACGTACATTATGTTTCAAAGCGGTTGAAATACGCGGTGTTATACTGCGACCAGGAAGAGAGCAAATATATTATGGAAAAACTTCAACGTCTGCCTTATGTGAAGAAGGTGGAACTTTCATACCGGCCGTTTCTCAGGACGGACTTTGACCGTTCAAAACCGGAGAAACATGAAGAATATGATTATAAAATCGGCTTTTGATTTTTAGAAATAATGGAATGAAGAAAGGCTGTCCGGCGGTATGCGGAACAAGCCACAAACTACGCCCTGATTCAATACCAAGTTTGTGGTTTGCTTGAAGTCCGGGACAGCCTTTCCTGTTGCAAAAAAATAACATGATCAAGGAGTTTTATCATGCTTTCAAAATACCGCTGGCTGTTCTTTTTTTTATTGTTCACAGTCTTGATTATGCTCTTTTTGCAATGGAAACAATTAAACGGACCTGCTTTATTGAGAGAGGAAGCCCGCCAACAGTTTGAAATTAAACATGTAAAAGGGAAACTAATCGTCAACCAGACTGTGGAAAATATGGACAAAGGAAAATATACAATACTGTTGCCAAATTCCGGTGAAAAATTTGTCATTAACGACCAATTCGTTGGAAATGAAAAGATCTATGATATAGAAGTTACCGGTAATATGTTGGAAATTCAATATGAAATCAGGGTGCCGGACGATGTCCGTTCGTTTGTACTTGAAGATTGGTATGCCGTCATCGACAAATTCCGCCCGGGTGAAACAAGTTTGCATATTATCGAGCTGGATGCTACCGGCGGAAGTTGGGCATCCAATGCAGTCCTTTCCTATGAAAGTGATCAGGATCATTTAAATTATTACGTATTTAACACTGATACAGATGATCTTTTTCTTTATTGGCAAAAAGAACCATTACAATATGCGTACATAAAAAATAAAATACCTGTTTTCTATGAGAAAGGCTTTAAAACAGAAATAGTTGAGGATCTCGTGAAAATCCTGAATAAAAGTAATTATCATCATGTTCCGGCCATGATCATAACCGAAAGCACGGAGCCGGTAAAACATCCGTTGGTTGTCATTTTTCCGCCGAAGACGGAAAAAGGGAAGTTAATGGGAAGTTGGGTGGGACAATTTATTACCGCCAACGCATGGAACGGCCAAGATGAAGAAAAATGGGTGATTCCGCTTCTTGCCTCTTTTGTAACCGAACAACCGCCGGAAAATCCAAAGCTTAATGAAATGTATCAAGAAGTCGGACGGCATCTAACGGACGATGAAATGGAAAAATTCCGGTCGTCTATATTAAATTTGGACAGAAGGATAACATCTTTGTCGGATATTGACCGGATCCTGGGAGGAACTAAAGGATTACAGACGACATTTTTTCAAGATCATCAAGACAGCGGAACGGAAGTAAAAGAGCTGCAATTTTTTACAGAGCAGGAGATTTTCGTAGACGGGAACGGGGTTGGAAAGAAAAAAATATATTTTTATAAAAACAGCAATTATTTCCCATTTCAAGTGCTCATGGAATCATTCGGCTACCGCTATAAAACCATATCCGCAAATGAGATCATTGTTTCCGGGTCATCCGCCGTTTACCGTTTTTATGACAATAAAGATTTTTTTTACTTAAATGAAGAACAGTTCGGAATTTTATCGTTAAAAGATCAACCCCCGTTTATTAAGATTCATGATCAATTTTATATCCAGGAACAGTTTTTGGTTGAAATTTTTTCTCTTAAAGTTTACAATCAAAACGAAAAAGTAATATTTTTCAGATAAATGTGGGGATTTTTTATATAATATGGGGATTTTTTATATAATAAAAGTAAAAAAATCCCCTGCAGAATATTCTGCAGGGCTCCTTCGAACTCTAAAATGAGCGAAGGCAAAGGGAGAGGAGAAACCGGAGGAAGAACTTATGGGGAAACGTAAGTCTTCTTCGCGGTTGGTAACAACATCTTTCAGATGTTGTTATTCTCATTATTTCCTTTCAACAAAAATATATACGTTTTTCACAAAAAAATTTAATGGTTTATGAACGGTTGTTTTTTGTGATAGTATGATAACGAATAATATATAAAAAAGGTGATGCTGTGAGAGTTATATCAGGCACACAAAAAGGAAGAATTTTAAAAGCCGTCCCGGGTGACCGGACAAGACCAACAACGGATAAAGTAAAAGAGGCTGTTTTTAACATGATTGGCCCTTATTTTGACGGGGGCACGGGGCTGGATTTGTTTGCCGGCAGCGGAGGGCTGGGTATTGAAGGTCTCAGCAGGGGATTGGAAAAAGTGGTTTTTGTTGACCGGAACTATAGAGCAGTACAAACGGTCAAAAGCAATCTTGACATATGCGGATTTCGCGAAAAGGCGGAGGTATACAAAAATGACTGGAAACGTGCGTTGAATGCAATTATTCAGCGCAATCTGTCTTTTCGTGTCATTTGGCTGGATCCTCCTTATAATCAAGACGTTTACATAAATATTCTGGAGAAAATAAGTGAACATGGATTGCTGGATCCGGACGGTGTTGTAGTATGTGAACATGCTTTAGAGCACAAACTGCCGGATACCGTTCAATCGCTTGAAAGAAAAAAACATGACCGCTACGGGACGGTCACTATATCGATTTATCAACATGCTAGGAGGAAATGAAATGGAACAACGTATAGCAGTATGTCCCGGAAGCTTTGATCCGATTACGAACGGACATATGGATATCATTATGAGAGGCTCGCAAATATTTGATAAAATCTATGTTTGTGTTTTGGATAACACGGAAAAGCCGAATACATTGTTTACGAAAGAAGAAAGGGTAGCTTTAATCAAAGAAGCAACGAAAGACATGCCGAATATCATTGTCGATTCTTACAACGGCCTGTTAATCGACTATGCGAGGAAAGTGAATGCAAAGGCAATCTTACGGGGACTCCGGGCTGTTTCGGATTTTGAATATGAAATGCGGATTACATCCATGAACCGCAAGCTTAATCCGGATGTAGACACATTTTTTATTATGACGGACAAAAAATATTCTTTTCTGAGTTCAAGTATCGTTAAAGAAGTTGCAAAATATCAGGGGGATGTATCGGATTTAGTTCCTGCTGTTGTAAACGAGGCTTTAAAAGAAAAGTTTTCCAAATAACAAAAAACTTCCATTGTGGTTAATTCTGATTAGCCACAACCGGAAGTTTTTTTATGAAAAATTACGAGCCCGGTTTAAATTCTCTTTTAATGTATATAAAGATGTAGATAATTAATGTACATATCGTAATGACCGGACCGATTTCGGAAAAAAAACGGAAACATGAGTAAGTTGTCTCACCGATTGCCGGATGGAATACCGGCAGGATAAAATAGTGTTTTTCATTTGTGCTTTCATAGACCGGATTCCACAGAAAAATTGTGAGAATGGAAGCAAATATTCCCTGGACTAATCTGGCTATGAAAAAGGGCCCGAAACGGATGTCACTGTTTGCCAACAGACTGGCGACCTGTGCCTGGATACTGAAGCCGCCGAATGCTAAAAGAAAGCTGACGGCAATAGCCTTGTCCAGAAGTGTTGCATGATTGACTTCGCTTATTAATTTGCTACCGATCGTCATTTCAAACAGCCCGTAAATAAACGGGATGCTGAAGTTTTGTGGCAGGAAAGAAAGATGAAGCAGGATTTGCACACCTTTTGCGAGAAAATCCGTTATATCTATATGTGCTAATAGTGCATTAATAACCGAAAATAATATGATGAAGCCGCCGATCATCAACAACGTTTGCACGGAAGATGTAACCGCATCCCCCAGCAGCTTGCCGATCGGGCGTTTGTCATTAATACGCGTTTGGTGCATCGCATCAAATGCTTCCCTGATGGAAAAACGGGCGCGTTCTTCCATCACCACTTCATCATTGCCATAAAATCTCATCATAATTCCGACAAATATATTTGCTAAATAGTGTGACAGCGCCAGTAAAATACCAAGGTGAGCATTTTTAAAGAAACCGACGGAAACCGCACCGAAAATAAATAATGGATTGGCACAACTTGTAAAGGCAACCAGTCTCTCTGCTTCAATTTTTGAAATTTGTCCTTCTTTTCTCAGCCGTACGGTAAATTTTGCCCCTGCTGGATTACCGGAAGCCATCGCCATTGCCCAGACGAACCCTCCGACGCCCGGAACACGGAATATCGGTTTCATGAAAGGTTCCAATAAAACACCGATAAATTTGACAACGCCGAAACCGATTAATAACTCGGCAATAATAAAAAACGGCAAGAGAGACGGAAAAACAATTTCCCACCAAGTGTGCAGGCCCTCGACCGATGCTTTTAATGCGACCTTGGGATACGAAATTAACGTTATTGCCAAAAAAAGAGCAACGGAGGCTAGGAATATTGTTTTTATTTTTGAAACCGACAACTTTGTTCCTCCTTTAAGTCAGCATAATCAACATTTGCCGGACAATATATTATGATTAAATGTAAAGGAAGGATTTTCATACAGATGAAGCATGTCCCTAATAATGTATGATTTATATGAATAAAAAAGAATATCGTTTTTATAATCAGCTTCTGAAAAATTGAAGGAATCGGGGGGAGGATGGTGAGTGAACCAAAAATCGGCCTGGCTTTAGGTTCCGGCGGCGCGAGAGGCCTTGCCCATATCGGGGTGTTAAAAGTTTTAGAGCGGGAAAATATTCCGGTATCCATGATTGCCGGCAGCAGTATAGGAGCATTGGTCGCTGCTTTTTATTCAGCCGGCCAGGATATTGACGGCATGATTAAAATTTCGCGTGCATTTAAAAGAAAGTTTTTTATTGATGTAACAGTACCAAAACTGGGATTTATTGCCGGAAAAAGGATTAAAGAATTTATTCGTATTTTCACTTATAATAAGAATATTGAAGACTTACATTTACCTGTCGGGATTGTTGCCACGGATATCCATACCGGAGAAAAAGTTGTTTTCCGGTCCGGTCCTGTTGCCGATGCCGTCCGTGCAAGCATTTCCATCCCCGGTATCTTTGTTCCCGAGGAATATAATGGGCGTGTGCTTGTTGACGGGGGTGTAAGTGACCGGGTTCCCGTTTCCGTTGTAAAAGAGATGGGAGCAGACCTCGTGATCGCTGTTGATGTAGCCGGCTTGAAAAAGAATGCGAACATCACCAATATTTATAATGTCATTATGCAAAGCATTGATATTATGCAAGTTGAGTTAATGGAAAAACGTGTGCTTCAATCGGATATTTATATCCATCCCCCGGTAGAAAACTACAGTTCTTATTCTTTTACTGAAATTGACGAGTTGATTTCAAAAGGGGAAGAGGCGGCTGAAAAGGCGGTTCCGAATATCAAGAAGCGTATTGAAGAGTGGAAGGAGTCCCGTAAGTGAACAGAAAAAAGAAAATATTCCTACTATCGGCATTCATTGTATTTTTTATAATATTAAACTTTTATCCGTTACCGTATTATGTTTCCCGCCCCGGCATTGCCAAAGTGCTTGATGAAGTCATTGACGTGGAAAACAGAACAGAGAATGAAGGGGAATTCATGTTAACGACGATCCGGATGGGAAAGGCGAATGTTTTTTCTTATTTAATGACAAAATTTAATAAATACTATGATCTTCATCCGGAGGAAACTGTCCGATTAGATGAAGAGTCAGATGAGGAATATGAAATTCGACAGCTGTATTATATGGAAAATTCCAAGGAAAATGCCTTACAAGTTGCTTTTGAAAAAGCCGGTAAAGAAATTGATGTAAAAATGGAAGGAATTTATGTGCTTAATGTGAAGGAAAATATGCCTGCATACGGAAAATTAGAACCAGGAGACCGGATTATCGAGATTGATCAAAGGAAAATCCGGTCGGTACGTGAGTTTACGGATTATGTACAAAAAACGAAAAAAGGCGATACGGTCCATATGACAATTATCCGGGATGACCAAAAGTTAATGAAAAATGTAAAAGTTGACATTCTCCCCGAAACAAATAAGCCGGGAATCGGAATTATTTTGGCAGAAGATAAAGAAGTCAGGATGGATCCTGAAGTACAAATTAACACGGAGGAAATCGGCGGGCCGTCTGCCGGATTGATGTTTGCCCTTGAAATATACAATCAGCTGGTGGAAGAAGATATTACAAAAGGATACAGGATTGCCGGAACAGGGACAATTTCCCCGGATGGCAGCGTAGGCCCGATCGGCGGGATTGAACAAAAAGTGGTTGCCGCTGACCGGGAGGGGGCGGAGATATTTTTTGCCCCCAACGAACAAGGGGCGGCGGACTCCAATTTTGTCCATGCATATAAAACGGCAAGGGACATCGGTTCGGAAATGAAAATTGTCCCGGTTGACAGCTTTAACGATGCACTCGATTATTTAGCTGTATTAAAAGATAAAGAGTCTTAAACAGATTTCCGGAGATATCTATTTCTTTTGATTCCGGGACTCTGTGACAGCCAGGATCCGGCCAGAGTTGATTTATTACCGGCTGGATCCCGGTTTTTTTTGTTTTAAGGGGAAGCATTATTTTTTAATAACCGGTGTTTTTTTATATTCTTCTTCCATTATTTTTTGGCTGCAGGCGGAGGAAAAAGCAAAGGAATAGATGGAGCTTGCTTTGACATCCGGCATCAACTTTTCCGGATCGCCTTTGGACAAAGTAGATATTACAGGAAGGGAGAACTGTTTTTTCTTTTCATTCAAATATTTTCGTCCGGTCTCATTAAACCCGAGAATCCTGATATATTCCGGGCGCTCCATTCTTCTTTTCATTTCAGTTTTATCCGTGTTTGTCAGGACATGAAGACATGCACGTTGCAGCCTTGTCCATGTATATCGCTTCGTTTTCAGTTTTGTCATAAAATCATGGAAACTTCCGGATCGTTTGGCACAGCGGATTATCCGGTATTCCAGTCCCTCTTCGATTTCATAAAGTTCTTTTAATTCTCCCGGTGTGCTTTGTAAAATTTTATATTTTAAAAATGGCCAAAAACTCTCCCAGTTGACAAAAGTCCGATACTGTTGTAAGAAATGTTCCAGCTCCTCATATGTAGTTCCGGGAACCTGGCTTTTAATACTTTGGAGGGACTGGTTCTGAAAAATCGCTTTCCGGATTCCTGTGGCACTTGAAATCTTTGTTTTTGATAAATGCTCGTCGTGGTAGCCTGCATCGATTCTTTTTACCGTCAACGGTTTTACGGAAAATCCGTTTCTATAAATTTCACGGACATAGTGATAACCAAGGATGTTATTCGGCATTGACAAATCCGGAAAACTGCTTTCCTGATTGTCAGGCGAGATTTCTTTGAATGCATTTGAAGCCGCTTTCGCATAGCTGATTCCTTCTTTAACAAACTGTTTTATGTACATATTCCATTTTTCTTTGTTTTTTTCAATATGTTTAACCGCCTGAATAAAAGTTTCTATATTACCCGATTCGCTGCCGAAACAAATAAAGTCACATTTTAACGCCTGTAATATGTGCACGGCCCCCCTGGCGAATATTTCTGCTTTTTGTGTGCTGAAAACATACGGCAATTCAACTACGAGGTCACAACCGGCTGCCAGCGCCATTTTCGTACGGGATAATTTCGTAACAAGAGCCGGTTCCCCCCGCTGTAAAAAGTTTCCGCTCATCACGGCAATAATGACATCCGCATTCGATATTTCCCGTGTTTTTTTCAAATGATATAAATGTCCGTTATGGAATGGATTATACTCTGCGACAATCCCAGCACTGATCATTGCATTCTCCCCGATTAAAATTTTTTTTGTAACAAGGTTTTGTAATCAAATTCATACCGTTTGTATATACTTTAAAAAAGCAATTTTATATTATTATGAATAACAGGTTCTTTATATGCAAGCTGTAAAGAAAAAAATATTGACAAATAATGATTTGAAAGCTATAATACCTTTGTTGCCTTGAGGTGATCAAATTGAAATGGTCTATGATTCAGTTACAAAAGTTCAGAAATCAAGGGCTCGAGTTTGACGAAACATTAGACCTTGAGCATTTGAAGGAACGGGAACCGGAGATCCGTGCCATTTCCCCGGTCCGTGTAAAAGGGAAGGCCGATATTGAATCGAAAAGAGTCACTTTTCAGTTATTGATTGAAGGAGAAATGATTTTGCCGAGTTCGAGAACGCTGGAAGATGTGCACTTTCCCATTCAGATCAAGAGTACGGAGATTTTCCAGTACGATGCAACGTCGGAGGAAGATCATGATCTGAATGTCCATGCGATTCAAGGGGAAATGATCGATTTACAACCGATTATTGAAGAATTGATATTGCTTGAAATTCCTATACAAGTATATAATGAAGAAGATGATATTTCATCTGCATTTCCAAGAAGTGAAGGATGGCAAGTTGTGGATGAAAGTGAACTGAACAATGAGGATAAAATAGATCCTCGACTCGCCGGACTTGCTGACTTATTTAAAGAAAAAGATTCAGACGGATGATGTGTATCTTGATTAAGGAGGTGGAAACATGGCAGTACCATTCCGACGCACTTCAAAATCGAAAAAACGCATGCGCAGGGCTCATTTTAAACTTCAAGTTCCAGGTATGGTGGAATGCCCGAATTGCGGTGAAATGAAAAAATCCCACCATGTTTGTCCGAATTGCGGAACTTATAAAGGTAAAGAGGTTATCAGCAAATAATAAACCACAGGGTTGTCTTGGAATTCAAACCGGGACAACCCTGTTTTTTGTTAATAAAATGACCTTATCGGACAGCTTAATAGAATTATGAATGAAGTCTAGTTTTCCTAGTATGTGCATATACATGAGTAACCAGGAAATTCATCTTTTCCGGGCAAGCAGCGGAAAATTTTCTTTGTAAGCATAATGATTAAAAAATTTCCCGTAAAAAGAATGGAGGGAAGATGTATGACAGCCGTTCGCCAAGATGCGTGGACGAAAGATGAAGATTTGCTTTTGGCGGAGGTTGTACTGCGCCATATCCGGGAGGGCAGTACACAACTAAAAGCATTCGAGGAAGTAGGGAAAAAATTAAACAGAACCCCTGCTGCATGTGGATTCAGATGGAATTCATATGTCCGGAAACAATATAAAGAAGGGATTGAGCTCGCAAAAAAGCAGAGAAAAGAATTAAAGAAAAAAGAGCGAGAAACGGCGGGATTAAAAGACCGGGAAGTTGTTATGGCCGGCCGGACGGATGTTCAACAAGGAAAAAGCCGGTTAACCATGGAAGATGTGATTTCCTTTTTGCAAGAGTACCAGGAAAAGGAAAAGAAAAAGCTGGCATCCGGAGATGAATTGGAAATATACAAAGAGCGGTGCCGGTCTTTAGAGAAAAAAGTACAAACCTTGACGGAAGAAAACGAAAGATTGAAGAAAGAAATGAATATCTTGAAGGAAGACTACAAAACATTTTTATCATTAATGGAAAAAGCGCGGAAGTTAACCATGGAGGAAGGAAATCAGGAAAATTCAGCGGAAACAGATTCGGAAGAACCGGCATGATTACAAGCATAGATGAACAGGTGTAAAAATGTACTGACAAGCCAATTTTCCCAGAATACAAACGACTCTATAATTCATTTTTTAAAACTTTACAAAATAGATTATAGTGACAGCGATTCGAAAAACAAAAGAAAAAGCTAGTACACGGGGTGTTTCTATGAAGAAAATTTTAATAGCCAACCGGGGTGAAATAGCCGCAAGGATCATCCGGACATGCAGACGGATGGGGATTGAAACGGTTGCTGTGTACACGGATCCAGATAAAGATTTACCGTACGTGCAACAAGCTGACAAGGCTGTATATATCGGATCCGGACCAGTGAAGGATACGTATTTAAACAAGGAGAAAATCATTGACATTGCCAGGACAAACGGTGCAGAAGGAATTCATCCCGGATACGGATTCCTTTCGGAAAACAGCGTCTTTGCCAGGGAAACAGAAAAAGCAGGTATTACATTTATCGGTCCCCGTCCGGATACATTGGCCCTGATGGGAGACAAAATTTCAGCCCGGAAATTAATGCAGGCAAAGGGCATACCGGTCGTTCCCGGTACTTTTGATGATTTGGAAACGGAGGAAGAAGCTATTGAAGCCGCCCGTGAAATAGGTTTTCCCGTTATGCTTAAGGCAAGCGGCGGCGGTGGCGGCATAGGAATGCAAATTTGCCGCAATGAGGAAGAATTAAGGAAGTATTTTTCCACGGCAAAAGCGCGGGCGAGAAATTATTTTGGGTCTGATCAGATCTTTATTGAGAAATTCATAGAAAATGCCCGTCATGCAGAGGTTCAGATTTTTGCCGATTCAAAAGGAAATACCGTACATTTATTCGAACGGGATTGTTCTGTTCAGAGACGAAATCAAAAAGTTATTGAAGAAACACATGCTCCATCATTATCACCAGGGGTGCGGGAAAAACTATACAAATATGCTGTTCTTGCAGCAGAAGCTGTTTCCTATGTCAACTGCGGGACAGTTGAGTTTATTGTCGATGAAGAAGAAAATTGCTACTTTCTAGAAATGAATACACGGCTGCAAGTAGAACATCCGGTTACCGAAATGGTGTGCGGTGTTGATTTAGTGGAGTGGCAAATTGAAGCTGCCAGGGGGAATTCATTGCCAAAAAAACAGCAGGAAATCCGCCATGAAGGACATGCCATTGAGTTTCGCGTTTATGCTGAAGATCCAGTTACCTTTTACCCATCTCCGGGAAAAATCACGAGGATGCAATGGGGGAGTGCAGGAAACGTCCGAATTGACAGCGGATACAATGAGGGAAATACTGTCAGTCCCTTTTATGATCCCCTCATTGCCAAAGTCATATTTTACGGGGCTTCCAGATTACAATGTATTGAAGAATCAGAACGGTTTTTCCGGGTGACAAAAATTGAAGGAATAAAGACAAATATTCCGTTATTAATAAAAATTGCCCGTGATGAATCCTTTAAAAACGGAAATTATACTACTAATTTTTTAAAAAAACTAAAAATAGAGGAGGTATAGTCATTGAATGAAATCTTAGCATCAATGGCCGGAACGGTCTTCCAAATTTTAGTTAAAGACGGGGAACAGGTTGATCAGGGACAACCGCTTATTGTACTGGAGTCGATGAAGATGGAAATTCCTGTGGAAAGTGAACAGGCCGGTGTGATTAAAAAAGTGCATGTTTCGGAAGGTGATTTTGTCAACGAAGGCGATCTGCTGATCACGTTATCATCCGAATAAACAAGGAAAACTCTCGGAAGGAGTGAAGTTTATGATGGAAAAACAATCTTCCGCACTGCAAGCATACCGGGAACAAATTTATAAAGGCGGACATGAAAAATATCACCAAAAACTGAAGCAACAGAATAAATTATTTGTCCGGGACCGTTTGAAACTTTTGTTTGACGATGGAAAATACGAGGAAGACGGCTTGTTTGCCAATTTTATTGCTGGTGATCTTCCGGCAGACGGGGTTGTTTGCGCGACTGGAAAAATTCACGGTCGCACCGTTTGTGTAATGGCCAACGATCCGACAGTCAAAGCCGGATCCTGGGGCGCCAGAACGGTGGAAAAAATTATCCGCATTCAAGAAACTGCGATGAAATTGAAAGTTCCGATGTTCTACCTGGTAGACTCGGCAGGGGCACGCATAACGGACCAGCTTGAGATGTTTCCGAACCGCCGCGGTGCAGGCAAAATATTTCATAATCAGGTAAAAATGAGCGGCATGGTTCCGCAAATTTGCATTCTGTTTGGTCCGTCGGCAGCAGGCGGAGCTTACATACCGGCATTTTGCGATATTGTCATCATGGTGGATAAAAATGCATCCATGTATCTCGGTTCACCACGGATGGCAGAGAAAGTGATCGGGGAAAAAGTGACATTGGAAGAAATGGGTGGTGCCCGGATGCACTGTACGGTAAGCGGATGCGGGGACGTTTTGGCAAATGATGAATTTGAGGCGATTGAAGCAGCAAGAAAATACCTTGAATATTTTCCGCAAAATTATACCGATCAACCGGAGAAAACAGTGGAAAAACAGCCGGAAAGCAGTGAAGAGTTGGAAGCAATTATTCCCATCAATCAAAATGCACCATTTGATATGTACCGTTGTATTGACGCACTCATTGATGAAGGAAGCTTTTTTGAGATCAAGAAACTCTTCGCGCCGGAGATTATCACGGGGCTGGCCCGGATTGGCGGCCGGGTTGTCGGGATTATTGCCAACCAGCCGAAAGTCAAAGGCGGTGTGTTGTTTGTAGATTCTGCCGATAAGGCGGCCAAATTTATCCAATTGTGCGATGCTTTCCATATTCCGTTATTATTTCTTGCAGATGTGCCCGGATTTATGATCGGTACTAAGGTAGAAAGAGAAGGCATTATCCGTCACGGAGCTAAAATGATCGCGGCAATGAGTTCAGCGACGGTACCAAAAATATCGGTGATTGTCCGTAAAGCCTACGGGGCGGGCTTGTATGCCATGGCGGGTCCCGCATTCGAGCCGGATGTCTGCATTGCACTTCCTACAGCGCAAATTGCCGTGATGGGACCGGAGGCGGCCGTCAATGCCGTTTATTCGAATAAAATAAACGAAATTAAAGATGTCAAGGAGCGATATGCATTTATTCGGAAAAAACAAGAAGAGTATAAAAAGACAATTGATATTTATAAACTCGCGTCCGAACTCATTGTTGATGAAATTATAGCGGCAAATGAGCTTAGGGAAGTATTAAAAGAACGTTTTTCCTATTACGAAACGAAGGAGGTCAATTTCAGTGAGCGGAAACACCCGGTATATCCTGTTTGACCGGAATATCTTATCAATGGCAACAGGCATCGTTGTTGCCTTTTTTTATGCGAAGAAATAAGAGGAACCGGAGAGTTTTTTTCGTGAATCTATGGAACGCTTTTGTTAAGATGGAGCTAGAAAAAAGATTGGTGGGGATTTCATGAAAATCGGTATAATCGGAGCCGGTTCAATCGGCTTGTTATTCGCATCGTATTTGAGCAAAGAACACCAAGTCACATTATACTGCCGTACGGAAATTCAGGCAAAAACCATCAATGAAAAAGGCGTCGTTTTAAAACAGAAAGATTCGGAGAAACATATATCGCTTAAAGCAAAAGGATCCGCATTTCCTGAGGAAGAGGATTTATATATCATTGCTGTAAAACAATATCATTTGCAAAATATGGAACAAATCTTCTGCCGCATTTCTCCGGATATTCCGTTAATTTTTGTCCAGAACGGCCTTGGGCATTTATCTATTATAGACTCATTGAATCATAAAACTGTTTACTTAGGCATTACCGAACACGGGGCATTAAAAGATGACTGCCGGACGGTAAACCACACAGGGAAAGGAACGACAAAAATTGCCGTTTACCGGGGAAATGAAGATAGTTTGCAGAAATTGGCACAAGAACTAACGGGTGATCAATTTCCATTTCTTGCAGAAGATTCCTGGAAAGATATGCTTTACGGAAAATTGATCGTTAATGCAGTGATTAATCCGCTAACTGCGATTTTGAAGGTAAAAAACGGGGAACTCATTCAAAATGATCATTATTATCAATTATTAAAACTCATATTTGATGAAACCGCGGATGTGTTAAAAATATCCGGACGGGATGAAATGCTTGCGAGGGTCGTCCGTGTATGCAGGCAGACAGGAGAGAATGAATCATCCATGTTGCGGGATGTCTTATCCGGCAGACAGACAGAAATTGACGGCATTGTCGGATTTTTGTTAAAAAAAGCACAGGAAGAAATGATTCCGGTTCCGCACTTACAGTTTGTTTACCATTGTATAAAAGGAATGGAACAGTAAGTATACCGTTTGTTAACGAACAAAAGAAAGGAAGATCAGGATGGAGTTGCTTCAACTGGAATTAAAACAGAACAACAAACTCGTACACCAATATATATACGGTGAAAATGAGACTTTCTTTCATTATTTCTATAAAAATAAAGAGCATATAACAGAACGTTATAACGAAATAATGGAACGGACCTTTCCCCGTAAAGAACTTGTCGTCCATATCCGGGAGTACATGAAAAAGTTTTCCTTTACTGAAGAAATTAACCGTTCGCTTTCCAAGCTGGAAGAAGAAAACAGTGTGGTTGTCCTCGGCGGCCAACAGGCAGGGCTCTTGACCGGCCCGCTTTATTCTGTCCATAAAATGATATCCATTATTAAACTTGCCGGTGAATTGGAGCGGTATTTAGAAAGGCCCGTCGTTCCCGTCTTTTGGGTAGCCGGGGAAGACCATGATATCCATGAAGTCAATCATGTGTATAAAATGCACAACGGGAAACTCGTAAAAAGCTTTACCGGTGAAAAATATCAGTCTGAAAAACAAATGGTTTCAACCGTAGAGCTGGACCGGAACTTGATCAGTGCATGGTATAAAGACATTATTGCTTCGTTCGGCGAGACGGACTACACAAAACATATTTTGCAATTTATTCAAGAGCAGCTGGAAGAAAACAAAACATATACAGAATTTTTTGTCGGCATTGCCAATGAATTATTTAAAGATTACGGACTTTTATTTATTGATTCCGCCAACCCGGATTTGCGGAAAATTGAAAGTTCGTATTTTCAAACATTAATAGAATACAGTGATCAAATTACAGTAAATGTACTGAAGCAACAGAAAAAGCTTGCTGCGGAAGGATTTGACCAAACAATCGACACAAAGAAAAACAGTCTCCAGTTGTTTTACCATGATGGTCATGAACGAATATTGCTTTATTATGATGACGATGACAAAGATACGATCCGTGCGGAAAACTATACATTTACAAAAAGCGGTCTGGTGCGGTTGGTCCGTGAACATCCGGAAAAGCTGAGCAACAATGTGATAACGAGACCGATTATGCAGGAGTTTTTGTTTCCAACGATCGCTTTTATTGCAGGTCCCGGTGAGATCAGCTATTGGGCAGAATTAAAAAAAGCTTTTGAACTCCTCGGCTTAAAAATCCCGCCAATATTTCCCCGTCTGAATATAACCGTATTAGAAAGGCAAATAGAACGAGATATGGGGGAATTAGGCCTTTCATTGGAAGATGTTCTTATGAGTGGAACGGAGGAAGCAAAACAATCGGCATTGGAAAAGTTGAAAGCAAAAGAAATCGAAGAAGCGGTTAATTTTGCCAGACAAAGAATTTTAGCCGAATACGAATCGGTTGCTTCAAAAGTAATTCATTTTGATAAAGGCCTGGAAAGAATTGTCAGAAAAAACTCAGAATTCGTTGTAAACCAGCTGGAATATTTGCGGAATAAAGTGGAACAATCCATCATGAGGAAAAATGAAACATTATTGAAGAAATTTGACCGGATCGGAACGGCTCTCCATCCGTTCGGGAACTACCAGGAGCGATGTTGGAACGTTTTTTACTTTTTGAATAAATACGGCATGGATTTTATAAAACGGATGATGGAATTGCCTTTTGAATGCAACGGCAAACATTTTGTCGTAAAAGTATAGATTTTTGTCACCGGTTTTGCCGGTGCTTTTTTTATTTTTGAAAGGATTTTACTACTTTCTAGCGAATTTAAAAAATATGTGGAAGGAAGTGGGGGAATGTGGTACGCTTGTGATATGAAGTGGAGGGAAAAGAAATGTTCATGGGAGAGTTTCATCATAATGCTGACACAAAAGGCCGGCTGATCATCCCCGCTAAATTCCGCGAAGAGCTTGGAAATATATTTGTTTTAACCCGCGGGCTTGATCAATGTTTATTCGGCTATCCCATGAACGAATGGAAAATTATAGAGGAAAAAATAAAATCCCTCCCGCTTACAAAAAAGGACGCCCGTGCCTTTGCCCGGTTTTTCTTTTCCGGGGCGACAGAATGTGAAATTGACAAGCAAGGAAGAATAAGTATTCCTTCCACATTGCGCAGGTACGGAAAAATAGAAAAGGAATGCGTAATATTGGGTGTTTCCAACCGTATTGAAATATGGAATAAAGAAATTTGGGAAGAATATTTCTCCGAATCCGAAGAATCCTTTGCCGAAATTGCCGAAAATCTGATTGATTTTGATTTATAGGAAAAAATATTAAACAGCTCAGAATTCCAGGAAAGGCAGGAGACATGATGTTTAAACATACAACCGTCCTGTTAAATGAGGCAGTGGAAGGCTTAAATATAAAACCGGAAGGAATTTATGTGGATTGTACGCTGGGCGGGGGTGGACACAGTTTGGAAATTTTAAAACGGCTGTCTCCGGAAGGTAAACTGTACGCCTTCGACCAGGATCTGAATGCGATTGAACATGCCAAAGAAAAATTATCGAATTACATTGACCGTATAGAGCTGATTCACCGGAATTTCAAGTATTTGGAAGAAGAGTTGGAAAAACGCGGTATATTCCGGGTTGACGGAGTCCTTTACGATCTTGGCGTGTCATCACCGCAATTGGATGAAGCAGAACGAGGATTCAGTTACCAAAAAGATGCCCCGCTTGACATGCGAATGGATCAAACGGCCGAAATTTCTGCAAAAACAATTGTCAATGAATGGCCGTATGAAGATTTAGTCCGCATTTTCTTCAAATACGGGGAAGAAAAATTTTCAAAGCAAGTGGCAAGAAAAATTGAAAAAGTTAGAGCAAAACGGCCAATTGAGACAACCGGACAACTTGTAGAAATTATAAAAGATGCCATTCCGGCTCCGGCAAGGAGAAAGGGAGGCCATCCGGCCAAAAGAATTTTTCAGGCCATCCGGATTGCGGTAAATGATGAATTAAACAGTTTTCAAAACTCCTTGGAACAATGCATCAGATTGTTAAATACCGGTGGAAGAATTGTGGTCATCACCTTCCATTCTTTGGAAGACCGCATAGCCAAAACAACGTTTAGAAAATATGCTTCAACACCTGATATACCTCCGAACCTTCCTGTTATTCCCGATGAGATGAAACCACCATTAAAAATTATTACAAGAAAACCGGTAGTCCCTTCGGAAAAAGAAATTAAACATAACAGCCGGGCCCGTTCAGCTAAACTTCGGATTGCCGAGAAAATTAATGATGTCGTAAAGGAGGCTTAAAATGAGCAATTTAGCCCGCAAATACGAACATGGACATCTTACCCGACCGAAAAAGAAGAAAAAATTACACCGGAAACGGCGATTATTTACGAAAGGAGAAAAGTTCCTTTACATACTAGCAGTTGTTATGATCAGTTTTTTGTCTGTCCATATTTTGAGTAAGCAGGCACAAATTTACAAGGTAAACAAAGAAATTCAAACAATGGAAAAACAAATACAGGAAGAAAGAAAGGTAACCGAGGATTTACAAGCCCGGGTTAATGAGCTTACCGAATACCACCGTGTAATGGAAACAGCCAAAAAACAAGGTCTTTCAATTAATGAGAATAATGTAAAGGTTGTAAACCAGAAATGAAAAAACCGAGTATGAACAAAAGAGCATTACTACTGTTTGTTATATTCAGCTTGCTCTTTTTTATCACTTGTTACCGGTTTTTTACGATTCAAATTACCGGTGAAGTGCACGGGAAAGCTTTGCGGGCTTATGCTGAATCCAAATACGAAAAAGAGAGTGTATTGAAAGCTTCCCGAGGAACAATTTATGACAGAAATGGCGAACCGCTTGCCATGGATACGATTACATATAAATTAGCAGCCGTACTGGATCCGGAAATGACTCCGGAAAATGCAAAAACCCCGAATCACGTAGTTGATCCGGAACATACGGCTGAAGTATTAGCGAAATATATCCCGATGGATGAAAAAGAAATATATAAAAGGTTAAAAAAGGACTTATTTCAGGTAGAATTCGGTGAAGCCGGTAGAAATTTAAGTAGCGAAGTGAAAGAGAAAATTGAAAAAGAGAATTTGCCGGGGATAATTTTTATCCGCGAATCAAAGCGCTATTATCCCAACGGGGAATTTGCCTCCCATCTCTTAGGGTTCGCCAGTTATATGAATGATGAAAAAACAAATGAGGAAAAACTCGTCGGTCAAATGGGACTAGAAAAAAGCCTTGATCATGAGTTAAAAGGAATGGACGGAAAATTAGAATATAAAAGTGACCGGTGGGGATATATCCTGCCAACGGGCGCCACGAAAATAAAGGAGCCTGAAAACGGCAGCGATGTATATTTGACAATAGATAAGAAGATCCAAACCTTTCTGGAAGACGCGATGAATGAGGTGGATGAAGAGTACCGGCCTGCCAAAATGATGGGGATTGTAGCTGATGCAAAAACAGGTGCGATACTGGCGATGGCCCAACGGCCGACATTTAACCCGAACACCCGTGAAGGTATAACGGATAATTGGCAAAATATTATTGTTGAAAATGCTTTTGAACCGGGATCCACGATGAAAATTTTTACCTTGGCAGCAGCCATCGAAGAAGGAGTATGGAATCCCCATGAGCTGTTTCAATCGGGGACGCTGAAGGTAAAAGGTGCCCCGCCGATCAATGACCATAATACGGCCGGATGGGGAATGATTACTTTTATGGAAGGAATCCAACGTTCTTCCAACGTAGCGGTCAGTAAACTCGTGCAAAAAATGGGCACAGATACTTACCGCAATTATTTGGATAAATTTAAATTTGGAAAAAAAACCGGTATCCCGTTGACCAATGAAGCTACCGGAACGATTCAATACCAGTGGGAACGTGACCGTTATGCCACATCCTACGGACAGGCGACGAGCGTAACGGCACTGCAAATGATTCAAGCGATGACCGCAATTACCAATGATGGAAAAATGATGAAACCTTATATTGTAGAAAAAGTAGTTAATGAAGAAGGAAAAGTAACCGGAAAAGGCGGACCGGAAGTATCCGGGACACCGATTTCCGAAAAAACAGCAAAAGAAGTATTGGATATTATAAAAACAACCGTAACCAGTGATGTGGGAACCGCCCGTAACTTTGCCATCGATGGTTATGAAGTAGCCGGGAAAACCGGAACTGCGCAAATTTATGAAAAAGGAAAAGGTTATTTGACCGGCTGGGAAAACTATATTTTTTCCTTCATTGGTGCCGCTCCGGCGGATGATCCGCGTTTAATCGTTTATGTGCTCGTCCAGCAGCCGGATTTAGATGAAAATATTTTGGAATCCGGATCGGTTCCTGTTTCGAAAATCTTTAATCCTGTAATGAAGAACAGTCTGCAATATTTAAATATAAAGCCTGATGATGAAAAGAGTAGAACAAACAGTTTACAACTGCCGGACTTTTCCTCCGAAGAGGTTAAAAAGACCGTGACTGCGTTAAAATCGAAGGGATTTGAGCCGATAGTTTTAGGTAAAGGGACAAAAGTTAACGATACGTTTCCGGCAGCCGGAACGAAACTGCTGCACGGAGAAAAAGTAATCGTTGTGACGGACGGTAAATGGAAAATACCGGATCTCAGAAATTGGTCTTTAAATGACGTCATGAAACTTGCCCAGGCTGCGGATATTCCGTTTTCCTTTGAAGGAGAAGGGTTTGTAGTGAAACAAAATATCAAGCCCGGAACTGTTTTGACAAAAGACAGCAAACTGAAAGTGAAGCTGAAACATCCGGAAAAAAGAGCAAAACCAGCGGATGGAAAAGATGACGAAAACGGATAGATAAAAAATTTTACGAAGTTAGAATAACCGGCTGAAAAGCCGGTCGTTCTAACTTCTTTTTTTGTGCATATAATTGAACAAGCCTGGAAAGGAGGTTTGTCTTTTGCGGCGTGTTTCCCAGGTTACGGTAAGAAAAAGGCTAGTTTTTGTCCTTCTCTCCGGACTGGCCATATTTTTGATTATTAATTTCCGGCTTGGTTACGTGCAGTTTGTTCTTGGAGATATGTTAACAGAACGTGCAAAAAATTCTTGGAACCGGGAAATTCCATTTGAACCGAAACGGGGGGAAATTCTGGACAGAAACGGAATTCCCTTGGCAACAAATGTCAGCGCCCCGACAGTGTATGTTGTGCCGAGGCAAATAGAAAATCCGCAGGAAACGGCGGAAAAGCTGGCCAATGTGCTAGATGCAAATGTTGAAGAGGTATATAAACAAATTACAAAAAAAACAAGTATTGAACGATTGAAAGAAGGAAGAAAAATATCCAACGAAAAAGCGAAAGAAATTGAAAACTTAAATTTAAAGGGCGTATATGTTGCGGAAGATTCAAAAAGACATTATCCTTTTGGAAGTTATTTATCCCATGTTCTCGGATTTACAGGCATTGATAATCAGGGATTAACCGGATTGGAACTCTCATATGATAAAGAATTGTCCGGAAAAAAAGGAGCGGTACAATTTTATTCAACGGCAAAAGGGGAACGGATGGAAAATATGCCTGATGATTATCAAGCTCCCGTAAACGGTTTTGATTTGGTTTTGACGATTGACTCATCGATTCAAACGATTATCGAAAGGGAATTGGATAATGCGGAAGCGTTGTATAACCCTGATGGTTTAATCGCGATTGCCATGAATCCGAATAACGGAGAAATTTTGGGCATGGCATCGAGACCGGATTTTGATCCGGCAAACTTTCAAAACGTTTCTCCGGAAGTATATAACCGGAATTTACCAATCTGGAGTACATACGAGCCGGGGTCCACTTTTAAAATTATTACCCTGGCAGCTGCTTTAGAAGAAGGAAAAGTAGATTTACAAAAGAACAAGTTTTTCGACTCCGGTCATGTAAAAGTAGGGGGAGCAAATCTGCGCTGCTGGAAAAAGGGAGGTCACGGTTCGCAAACATTTTTAGAAGTTGTGGAAAATTCCTGCAACCCCGGTTTTGTCGAATTGGGAGAGCGTCTCGGAAAAGAAAAACTGTTTAAATATATACGCGATTTCGGTTTTGGTGAGAAAACAGGCATTGATCTCCAAGGGGAAGGAACGGGTATTTTATTTCCGCTGGATAAAGTCGGCCCGGTTGAATTAGCGACGACAGCATTCGGACAAGGGGTATCCGTAACCCCCATCCAACAGGTGGCGGCGGTCTCGGCGGCCATTAACGGAGGTACTCTTTATCAGCCGTATGTTGCGAAAGAATTAATTAATCCGGAAACAGGGGAAACGGTGATGAGAAAAAGCCCTGTGGAAAAAAGAAAGGTGATATCGGAAGAGACATCGAAAAAAGTACGTTATGCACTGGAGAGCGTCGTAGCGAGGGGAACGGGAAAAAATGCTTTTATTGACGGATACCGTGTCGGCGGCAAGACGGGAACGGCACAAAAAGCCCAGGGCGGAAGATACTTGGAAAATAACCATATTGTGTCATTTATCGGTTTTGCTCCGGCAGATAACCCCCAAATTGTTGTATATGTCGCTGTTGATAATCCAAAAGGAACCGTTCAATTCGGAGGTACGGTAGCAGCTCCGATCGTGGGAAATATTATTGAAGACAGTATGCGGGTGTTAAAAGTAAAACCGAGAAAAAACCAGATTGAAAAAGAAATGACCTGGCTGGATACTCCGCTTGTAGAAGTACCGGATTTAACCGGCCTGAAAAAGAACGAAGTCGCTGAAAAATATATAAACTTAAATATAGAAGTGAACGGAGACGGTGATAAAATTATTAAACAATCACCGGAACCGGGAACGAAAGTAAAAGAAGGGTCGACGATCAGAATTTATCTTGATTGAATCAGTCCGTTTTTTATCCAGAAAAACAGTCGTCCGGGACTAATTTTGTTCCGGACGTTTTTTATTGTTGAACCAGGGAAAATTAACATAAAAGATCTGGAAAAAAATACAATGTTTATGATGAAAAAGTTCTTTTACTGCATTCACAAGAAACATAGAAAAAAATGAACAGATCATGTAAAATGTATGTTGGTGATTTTTAAAATACCGGATGATGACATAATAATTTGTTTTGTACATAAAAGGAGATGTTTTCATGAAACTTTGTTCGCTCATTGACCATCTTCCGTTTGCAAGAGTAGAAAACGGAGATGCGGATCCGGAAATTATTTCAATCGAACATGATACGAGGAGAGTAAAAGAAGGTTCTTTGTTTGTATGCATAGAAGGTACAAAATTCGACGGACATGATTTTGCCCCCGAAGCAGTAAAAAAAGGGGCGGTTGCAGTACTTTCAAACAGAAAATTGGAATTGGATGTTCCGAACATTATCGTAAACGATACAAAACGTGCATTGGCAGTTCTGGCCAATGTATTTTACGATTTTCCGTCGGGTGATTTGTTTTTAATCGGCGTAACCGGAACAAACGGTAAAACATCGGTAACGCATTTGATCGATCATATTTTTGCAAGCGAAAAAAAGAAAACGGGAATAATCGGTACTTTATATGCGAAAATCGGAAAGGAAACATATGAACTAAAAAATACGACACCTGACAGTCTGGCACTGCAAAAATATTTTTATGAAATGCGGCAACGAAATGTGGAAACCGTCAGTATGGAAGTTTCTTCCCATGCATTAATCCAAGGACGTGCCTGGGGAACAGATTTTGACGTTGCGGTATTTACCAATTTGACTCAGGATCACTTGGATTACCATAAAACGATGGAAGAATATAAAAAAGCAAAAACACTGTTGTTTTCCCAACTCGGGAATTCATACAGCAGTGACAGAAAAAAATTTGCTGTATTAAATGCGGATGATCCCGTAAGCAATGAGTTGAAACAAATGACTGCCGCCCATGTGATTACTTATGGTATTAAAAACAAACCGGATGTCAGGGCGGAAAATATTCTGTATTCGTCCGGAAAAACAGAATTTGATGTACATACACCGGAAGGGAAAGTCCGGATTCAAATACCGTTAATCGGGGAATTTAACGTTTACAATACTCTGGCAGCCATTTCCACAGGTTTGGCTTACGGCTTTTCACTGGAAGCAATGGCTGACAGTTTGCGGTACTTTAAAGGTGTGCCCGGCCGTTTTGAACTCGTGCAGGCTGGTCAGGACTTTACGGTAATTGTCGATTATGCCCATACCCCTGATTCATTAGAAAATGTGTTGAAAACCATTCATCAATTAAAGCATAACCGGATATTTGTCGTTGTCGGATGCGGAGGGGACCGGGATAAAGGAAAGCGCCCGCTGATGGCTAAAGTAGCGTGCGATTATGCAACGGATCCCGTTTTTACTTCAGATAATCCAAGATCCGAAGATCCCCTGGCCATCATCAAGGATATGGAAGAAGGCGTAAAAGGACGAAAATATCAGGTAATACCGGACCGGCGTGAAGCCATTCGTTATGCTGTGAACAATGCATCGGTTGGCGATATTGTACTTATTGCCGGTAAAGGCCACGAAGACTATCAAATTATCGGCGATAAAATTATCGATTTTGACGACCGTTTAGAGGCAAAAGAAGCGATAATAGAAAAGACAATAAAGTGATTTGAATTTGGACCGCAAGAAGAGGAGGAAGTAATTTTGTCAGAGCGTGTCGTTTTATATACAATAATCCTGGCCTTTTTAATTACAGTCTTTCTTTCCCCCTTGTTTATTCCCTTTTTGAAAAAACTGAAATTTGGACAAAGCATACGGGAAGAAGGGCCGAAATCCCACCAGAAAAAATCCGGTACCCCGACGATGGGCGGAATAATGATTTTGTTGTCGATTATCGTGACCACAATATTCATGACGGGCCGGTACGCAAACATGACGGTGGAAACATATTTGTTGTTATTAGTGACAATCGGTTTCGGGATTGTAGGATTTTTGGATGATTTTATTAAAGTGGTGATGAAAAGAAATTTAGGTCTGACTTCGAAACAAAAATTGATCGGACAGATCATTATTTCAGTTATCTTTTATTTTCTCTACCATTCCTTCGGCTTTTCAACGGCTATTACGATTCCGGTTATCGATTATTCGCTGGATTTAGGTGTGTTTTATGTATTGTTTGTCATATTTTGGCTCGTCGGTTTTTCCAATGCCGTAAACCTGACAGACGGATTGGACGGTTTACTGTCCGGAACTGCTGCAATTGCCTTCGGGGCATATGCGGTTTTGGCCTGGGACCAGGGACAGTATGATGTCGCTGTTTTCAGTGTAAGTGTTGTCGGCGCCGTATTAGGCTTTCTCGTATTTAATGCCCATCCCGCCAGGGTTTTTATGGGGGATACCGGCTCACTCGCCTTGGGCGGTGCCATTGCCGCGATTTCCCTTTTAACGAATTATGAACTGATGCTACTCATTATCGGCGGTGTTTTTGTGATCGAAACTTTATCGGTGATTTTACAAGTGATTTCCTTTAAAACAACCGGAAAACGGATTTTTCGTATGAGTCCTATACACCACCATTTTGAACTTTGCGGATGGAGCGAATGGCGCGTCGTTGTTACCTTTTGGGCAGCCGGATTTGTTCTGGCATCATTAGGAATTTATATTGAGGTGTGGTTATAATTGAAAAAAGTAACGAAATACAAGAATAAGAAAGTTTTGGTGTTAGGTTTGGCGAAAAGCGGTGTAGTTGCCGCAAGCCTCTTGCACGATCTCGGGGCGATTGTTACTGCCAATGACCAAAAGCCGTTTTCAGAAAATCCCGATGCACAGGCATTGCTTGAAAAAGGAATAAAGGTTATTTGCGGTGAGCATCCGGAAGATCTTCTCGATGAAGGCTTTGAACTTGTTGTAAAAAATCCGGGAATTCCTTACTCCAATTTTTTAGTCCAGGATGCTTTGAAAAAAAAGATCCCCGTCATTACGGAAGTTGAACTTGCGTATGAAATATGTGAAGCTGACTTTATCGGTATTACCGGCTCAAACGGAAAAACAACGACAACAACACTTATTTACAAGATGCTGAAGACCGGGGAAAAAAATCCCCTGATTGCTGGAAATATTGGAAAGGTTGCTTCACTTGTGGCCCAAAAAGCAACGGAAGAAAACATCGTTGTCACGGAATTGTCATCATTTCAATTATTGGGAATTACCCATTTCCGTCCGAAAATTGCAGTATTAACAAACATTTATGAGGCCCATCTCGATTATCACGGCACAATGGAAGAATACGTAAATGCGAAAAAAAATTTGATAATAAATCAAACAGCAGAAGATTTTTTGGTCATCAACGACGATCAGGATGAATGCAGGCAATTTGCAAAAGAAACAAAGGCAAAGGTTATACCGTTTTCAAAAGAAAGATATCTGGAGCACGGGGTATCATTAAAAAATAATGCAATTTATTTCCTGGGTGAAAAAGTTGCAGATTATGCCCGGGTAAAGCTGCCGGGAAAACATAATTTGGAAAATATTTTAGCCGCTGTTGCGGTTGCGAAATTATCGGGAGTTGAAAACGGAAAAATTAATGAAGTGCTGGAAACATTCCGCGGGGTTAAACACCGGCTTCAATACGTCGGAGAAGTGAACGGACGCCTGTTTTATAATGATTCAAAAGCGACGAATATTCTTGCAACAAGCTCAGCTTTATTGTCTTTTGATCAACCAATTATTTTACTGGCCGGCGGATTGGACCGCGGCAACGGATTCGACGAGCTGATTCCGGCATTGAAAAACGTCAAGGCTTTAATTACATTCGGACAAACGAAAGAAAAACTTTCGAACACCGGCAAAAAGGCAGGTATAGAAAATATTCATATCGTCGAAAATGTTGAAGAAGCCGTTCCGCTTGCTTACGAATTATCAGAAGTAGGTGATGTAATCCTTCTTTCTCCCGCTTGTGCAAGTTGGGACCAATATAAAAATTTTGAGGTGCGCGGGGATATTTTTATCAATGCCGTGCATAAGTTAAAGTAGAGCCTGTACTTTCCTTCCTTTTTACGTGCAACCGGACAGGCTCTAATTTAATCAATGAGGTGACCGTCTTGCCGGTGAAAAAGTCAGCTCCCGATTTTGTCCTTGTTATCATCATTCTAACCCTGTTATCCCTTGGCTTAATTATGGTTTACAGTGCCAGTGCCGTTTGGGCGGATTACCGCTTTGATGATTCATTTTATTTTGCAAAAAGGCAATTGCTTTTTGCCGTTATCGGGCTTGTGTCCATGTTTTTCATCATGAATATCGATTATTGGTCATGGCAATCATGGTCAAAGCTTTTGTTAATTTTTTGCTTTCTTTTATTAATACTGGTGCTTATTCCCGGGATCGGAACTGTCCGGAACGGTTCGCGCAGCTGGATTGGAGTCGGGGCTTTTTCCATTCAACCTTCCGAGTTTATGAAGTTAGCTATGATTATATTTTTAGCAAGGTTTTTGTCCCGGAATCAAAAGAAAATTACTTCATTTAAGCAAGGTTTGCTTCCCAGTCTCAGCCTCGTTTTTCTTGCCTTCGGACTTATAATGCTGCAGCCGGATTTAGGAACCGGCACGGTTATGGTCGGAACATGCATCGTGATGATTTTTACGGCAGGCGCAAAAATATCCCATTTTGTTATACTCGGTATTTTGGGTCTGGCCGGCTTTGCAGGCTTGATTGCTGCTGCCCCGTACCGGATAAACCGGATTACGGCCTTTTTGGATCCATGGCAGGATCCTCTCGGTTCTGGCTTTCAAATTATCCAATCATTATATGCCATTGGTCCGGGCGGTTTGTTCGGACTCGGACTTGGCCAAAGCAGACAAAAGTTTTTTTACTTGCCTGAACCCCAAACCGACTTTATATTTGCAATATTGGCGGAAGAATTAGGCTTTATTGGCGGTACATTTGTATTATTATTATTTGCACTTTTACTTTGGAGGGGAATGCGGATTGCATTAAATGCCCCGGATTTGTACGGAAGTTTTTTGGCAGCGGGAATTATTTCCATGATAGCCATCCAGGTAATGATCAATATTGGAGTTGTGATCGGATTAATTCCGGTAACCGGTATTACTTTGCCGTTTTTCAGCTATGGTGGGTCCTCATTGACATTAATGCTGATGGCGGTCGGTATCTTATTGAACATCAGCCGCTATGCCCGTTTGTAGTCAGAGATTTTCCATTTCCTTGACATAAAAAGAAACAGATAAAAAATTCATGTACAGATTAATTTGAAGATTTATCCGTTACAAATGTTGCTCGGCTGATGCCGGGTTTTCTTTTATTTTTTATGGACATTTACATTTTATAAACAATTTTCTATGATTAGGTGGAATAAAATAATTCTGTTAAGTACAATTCTAAATAAGAGGTGTGTATTATGAAAATTGTTGTCAGCGGAGGAGGAACGGGAGGACATATTTATCCCGCATTGGCTTTTATCCGGACGGTTTTAAAAAAAGAGCCAGATTCAGAAGTGTTATACATAGGTACGGAAAAAGGACTGGAAAGCAAGATCGTTCCAAGAAACCATATTCCATTTAAAACAATTCACATAACCGGATTTAAAAGAAAAATTTCGTTTGAAAATGTGAAAACAATCGCCCGTTTTATTAAAGGAGTAAAAAAAAGCAAAGAAATATTAAAGGAATTTAATCCGGATATCGTATTGGGAACAGGCGGTTATGTTTGCGGTCCCGTCGTCTATGCTGCTTCCAAGTTAAATATTCCGACTGTTATTCATGAACAAAACAGTGTGCCCGGATTAACAAATAAATTTTTAAGCCGTTACGTCGATAAAATTGCCATCTCATTTAAAGAATCCGGGAAATTTTTTCCGGAAGAAAAAATTGAATTGACCGGAAATCCCAGGGCAACTGAAATATTGGGGCATGACGGAATAAAAGGAAAGCAATCCGTCGGGCTCTCATTATCCAAAAAAACAGTGCTTATTTTTGGCGGTTCAAGGGGAGCAAGGCCGATTAACGATGCAGTACTGGAGATCATTCCGGATTTTGCTGCAAGGGATTATCAAGTATTGTATATTACCGGTGAAGTTCACTATGAAACTGTAAAAGAAAAATTATCGCAAAGAAAAAAACCGGCGAATGTAAAAATTGTTCCATTTCTGCATAACATGCCTGAAGTTTTATCCGGTGTTGACCTTGTCGTTTCCCGTGCCGGTGCGACATCTATTGCGGAGTTTACCAGCATCGGACTTCCAAGTATATTAATCCCGAGTCCGTATGTGACAAACAATCATCAGGAAAAAAATGCCATGAGTCTGGCAGATGCCAATGCAGCGGTTGTCATCTTAGAGAGTGAATTGTCAGGAAAAAAACTATTAAAAGCCATTGATGATATTTTAAATAATCAATATAAATGGAAGCAAATGAAAAATAATGCCAAACATTTAGGTATTCCGGATGCCGGCGATCGATTATACAAAGTTTGTTTAGAAATCGTAAATAAAAAGAATGTCAATAGTTAGGACTTCCTAAACGGCCGGTTTTCTATTAAAATATTGTTAAAATCCTTTTTAAAAGTATTATGTAAACATTGAGCTTAAGAAAAACAATACCTCGATGTAAGTGAGGTGGCATATTGTCTGATAAAGTCATATCAATCGAAGACCGGATTCCAAAGCTGAAGGAACAAAGGAAGAAAAAAACTAACCGCAGATTAATTATTTTATTAAGTTTATTTTTTTTGTTTATAATCAGTTTTATTTACATCCATTCTCCGGTGAGCCGGGTCAGCCGTATTGAAGTAAAAGGGAATCATTTCGTACCCGATGAAAAAATTATCGAAACAAGTGGGATTACGAGTAAAACAATTGTTCTTAACATAAAAAAGAAGGATGTAAAAGAACGATTGATCAATCTGAACGGAATAAAAAGTGCCGAGATGCATATCCGCATGCCCAATCGTGTATCTATATCCGTTGAAGAATACGAACCCTTAGGCTATCTGTTTGAAAACGGCCGGATGGAACTTCTGCTGGAGAACGGCCAAACGGCAAAAATTGAAAATAAAACGCAAGCCGGCTCCATCGGCACCGTTCCGGTAATAAAAAAGTTCCGTGACAAAAAAATGGTTGACAAGCTTGCCGCTGAATTGAAAAAAATTCCCACGGAAATCAGAAATTCCATTTCAGAAATTATTCACTCTCCCAAAAAAACCGATCCGTACTGCATCATTTTGTTTATGAATGACGGAAATGAAGTTCATGCTACGTTGCGAACATTTTCCGATAAGATGAAATATTATCCTGAAATAATAAAACAACTTGATTCCGATGTAAGGGGAGTTATTGATCTGGAAGTCGGATTGTTTTTTAAGCCATATGATGCAAAGGAACAGGGGAAAGGAGAAAAGAAAGAGAATGAAAATTAACCGGATTGTTCTTTCCCTTGTGTTTTTAGTATCGGGATTCATGATTGCTTTTTCCTACCAATTGACTAAAGAGGATACAAGTGAGATTCAAATGACTGACAGTGAGTGGGAGAGGACCGTTAAACTGAGAAATGAATTGATTCAAATGGAAAAAAAGAACCGCAAATTGCAAAATGAATTATTTCAGAAACAAGATGAACTGATAAAAATTGAAAATGAATTTTCAAAAGGTGAAAAGAAACTGGTCAATTACGCCAAAGAAGCGGAAGAACTGCGGAAAGCATTGGGCCATGTGAAAGTGAAAGGTGAAGGGTTAATTGTCACATTGGATGATGGTACATACAGGCCGGAAGAAGGGAACATTAATCAATTCATTGTTCATGAGCACCATGTTTTGAAGGTAGTAAATGAGTTATATATTTCCGGTGCCGAGTCAGTGGCAATCAACGGCAAAAGACTTCATGCACAGTCCTACATTGTTTGTAATGGCCCGGTTATAACTGTTGACGGTGTACAATTCCCCGCACCTTTTGAAATCAGTGCAATCGGCGACAAGGAAACATTGGAAAAAGCAATTACCCTGAAGGGCGGAGTACGGGATCAGCTTATTCAGGATAATGTTGTTGTAAAAATTGAAAAATCGGACGATATTATTATGGAACCGGTAGTAAAAAGCGGATAATAAATTATCAGACAGAAAGTATGATCATCCATGAAATTTAAAATCAGCCTTTTCTTTATTTGTGTATTAACGGGTTTTATGTTTGCCATCCAGTTTAATACTGCAAAGGAAGAAAATATTTTAACAGATTCAAGGGGACTTTGGGATCTGCGTGAGGATTTTTTGGCTGAAAAAGAACTGGAAGCAAGTCTGATCCAGGAAATACGTCAAGTAGAACAAAAAATCGCTAAATATGATAATGATAAAAGCGCCGGTCGCGGTCAAGTTTTAAGCGAGACAATCGAAGAATTAAAAAAAGAAGCCGGTCTCACGGAATTGACCGGCCCCGGATTCTCCATCGTTTTAACCCCGGCATATGAATTCATTGTACCCGGCCAAAATGATGAAGTTTTCATTTCACCCGATGTTTTGAGAAAATTAATTAACGAATTAAACATGTATGGAGCGAAAGCCATTTCGATCTCCGGCCAGAGAATAACTGCCACGACAACCATACGTGAAATACAGGGAGAAACAAGAGTCAATGATTATCCCCTGCGAAGCTTTCCCGTCGAAATAAAAGTCATTGCCAGAAACAGCGAGACTGCCAAAAAATTATACAACCGCATGCAAATTTCTACCATTCCCGATGATTTTTTCATTGATAACATTGCCGTGACAGTTACAGAACCGGAAAAAGAAGTAACTGTACCGGCGTCTGATCGGCAGATTAAAACCTACTTTATGAAAACAGTAAAAGAAGAAAGGAATTAAAATGATGTGGCTTCCGGTTTTAGGATTAATCATCGGTGTAACTTTAGGATTGCTTACGGAAATCGATGTGCCGCACGAATACAGGAATTATTTGTCCATCGCGGTATTGGCGGCGCTGGATACGTTCATTGGCGGCATAAGGGCACAATTGCAAAACGTATTTGATGAAAAAATATTTGTATCCGGATTCTTTTTCAATATGATTCTGGCTGCAAGTTTGGCTTTCATCGGCGTTCATCTTGGTGTAGACTTGTATTTAGCAGCGGTTTTTGCTTTTGGTGTCAGGCTGTTTCAAAATATAGCAGTCATTAGAAGAGTGTTAATCACCAGATGGGATCAGGCAAGAAAAAACAGAAAAGAAACGGAAAAATAAAGGATTCTTTGTAAAAAAGAGCGAATAACTTTATTATCCACAGTTCCCGCAGGAAGTCAATGTTCATATTGTATGTAATTCCCTTAATGATATATTTGTTTTACCGATTATATAAAACGGGACATCTTGTTTTTCATTGACATTAAAGGAGGTGCCACACAGATGAACAGCAATGACTTTTTTGTCAGTATTGACATCGGTACATCCACCGTAAAAGTCATCATAGGCGAAATGGTGAACCATACGTTAAATATTATCGGTGTCGGAAATGTAAAATCAGATGGATTAAAAAAAGGATCCATCGTTGATATAGACAATACCGTTCAGTCTATACGACGAGCCATCGATCAGGCGGAAAGAATGGTTGGTATCCAGATCCGAAAAGTGATCGTTGCTATTCCGGCACATCATGTAGAATTGATCGATTGTCACGGTGTTGTTGCTGTGAATGGTGAGAACAGGGAAATAACAAATGAAGATGTGGAAAGGGTGATTGATGCCGCCCAAGTCATGTCGATCCCGCCGGATCGTGAAATAATTAATATAGTGAAAAAACAATTTATTGTTGATAATCAAGATGAAATTAATGATCCCCGCGGGATGATCGGAGTCCGTTTGGAAATGGAAGGGATGCTTGTCACGGGCCCCAGATCTTTATTATTGAATATTCTCCGGTGTGTGGAAAAAGCCGGCCTGGAAATCGTGGATATTGTATTACAGCCCCTGGGAACGGGAGAGCTGGCCCTGTCCAAAGATGAAAAGAATCTCGGGTCAGCCCTTATTGATATTGGCGGGGGATCAACCACTGTTACATATTTTGAAGAAGGCCATATGAAAGGGACAGTATTGATTCCTGTTGGCGGTGACAATATTACAAAGGATATTTCCATCGTTCTCAGGACATCTACGGAGGACGCTGAAAAAGTAAAATTGGAACATGGACATGCTTATTATGAGCATGCATCATCTGATGAAGTTTTTCAGTTGCCGGTAATCGGCAGCAATCAGAAACATGAATTTAATCAGTTGGACATTGCTGAAATTATTGAGGCAAGGGTTGCTGAGATTTTTGATCTAGCATTGGGTGAATTACGAAAAATGGGTGTTGAATATTTACCCGGTGGATTTGTATTAACCGGTGGTGTTGCCAACATGCAAGGGATCCCTGAACTGGCCCAGGAAATTTTTCAAAACCGGGTCAGGGTAGCCGTACCGGATTACCTGGGGGTAAGAGAACCACAATATACAACTGCCGTTGGTACGATTAAATATTTTTATAAGAATGCAAGATTACAAGGAAGACTACAAGATGCCGCCGTAGTACCTGTTGAACAGGAAGAAGGCAGAATGAAGCAGCAAAAACCGGAAAAGCCAAAAAAAGCTGAACCGCATGAAGAAAAGTTTACCAGCAAAATGAGAAGATTCCTTGGCTCTTTCTTTGAATAAAAGGTAAGTAAATAGGAATTAGGAGGATTTCACATGTTGGATTTTGAAACATATGTAGATCAAGTCGCAAATATAAAAGTTATAGGTGTCGGTGGCGGAGGAACGAATGCTGTTAACCGGATGATTGAAGATGGTGTACAAGGCGTAGAATTCATCGCTGTCAATACAGATGCACAAGCATTAAACTTATCCAAAGCAGAAACAAAATTACAGATCGGTGCAAAGCTGACGCGCGGTCTCGGAGCAGGTGCCAATCCTGAAATCGGAAGAAAGGCAGCCGAGGAAAGTAAAGAGCAAATTGAAGAAGTATTGAGAGGGGCAGATATGGTCTTTGTTACCGCAGGAATGGGCGGTGGAACAGGTACCGGTGCAGCACCGATCATTGCAGGAATTGCCAAAGAATTAGGCGCTTTGACAGTAGCTGTTGTTACAAGGCCTTTCTCATTTGAAGGAAGAAAAAGGGCAACACATGCTGCCAACGGGATCCAGGCTTTAAAAGAAGCGGTGGATACGCTGATTGTGATTCCGAATGATCGGTTGTTGGAGGTCGTTGATAAAAGCACCCCGATGATTGAAGCCTTTAAGGAAGCTGATAATGTACTCAGACAAGGTGTACAAGGAATATCCGATTTAATTGCAGTTCCCGGATTGATTAACCTTGACTTTGCCGACGTTAAAACGATTATGTCAAATAAAGGCTCTGCCCTAATGGGAATCGGTGTTGCTTCTGGTGAAAACCGCGCCCAGGAAGCGGCGAAAAAGGCTATTTCCAGTCCGTTATTGGAAACTTCCATAGACGGGGCACAAGGAGTCATCATGAATATTACCGGCGGAGTGAATTTAAGTTTATACGAAGTTCAAGAAGCCGCAGATATTGTCGCCTCAGCTTCTGACCAGGATGTAAACATGATTTTCGGATCGGTGATTAACGAGAACTTAAATGAAGAAATTGTCGTAACGGTTATTGCAACAGGTTTTAAAGAAGACTTGAGTCAAAATAAACCGATCCGTCCGACATTTAATAAAAATAAAGTCACTGACAGGCAAAATCAAAATGTGAAAAGAGAGACGGAACAAAGAGAAGAAAATTCTGAGGATAAATCAATCAGCAGCCAATCCAGCACGAATCAACACGAAGATTTACTGGATATTCCGACGTTTTTACGTAACCGGAGAAACCGGCTGTAAACTCTGTATCCCGGTGTGAACTGCCATTGAAGAGAACAGGCAGTAACACACCGGGAAATTTTTTTCATTAAATGCTTCGCAAATTGGTTATAAATTAAATTTATTCAATTACGGCCTCTTGTATTCCATTAACTTTTAGACAAAAAAACAGAATATATACAAAAACTTTCTTCTTTTCACAGACAGAAAATGACACACTTTTGAAATGAACGGGTTTATACTTTGTCTTAAGAAAACACGGTGTCGGCCGGTCAAAAACAGATTATATAAAATTGACCATAATTCATCGGCGTAACATATTATAAAAGGGGAAAGTAACGATTGACAGTTTACTTGGATATGATCTGGCTCCTGAACTTTTTATTTGACAGTTTACTAATCTATTTAACCGCAGTCGTTTTACGGCGGGAAATCAAAATTCTCAAAATATTCATTGCAGGATTCACCGGTTCACTAGTTGTATTTCTGCCCTTCACACCGTTTGCCTGGTTGCTGTCTTCACCATTGTTTAAAATCGGGATTTCCTTTTTCATGATATTTCTTGCCTTCGGGTTCAGGCGCATTCGTTATTTTATAACAAATGTGTCTGTATTTTATTTATTAACATTTTCAATAGGAGGTGCGTTAATTGCGACTCATTATTTGTTGAACTTCCAGCTTGATTTATCTCTTCATATTTTCATGGCGAATATTCGCGGGTTTGGTGATCCGGTCAGCTGGTTGTTTGTCATTATAGGTTTTCCGGCTGCTTATTATTTTTCAAAAGAAACATTTACAAAGTGGAAGTCGGCAAAAATTCGGTATGATCAGCTGGTTGATGTAACAATTTCCGTCAATAATGAAGAAATCCGGTTAAAGGGAATGGTTGACAGCGGAAATCAATTGTATGATCCGCTTACTAAAATACCGGTTATGGTTGTATCGTTGCAAAAAACAGCTGGGTTGTTTCCGGATCCGGTATTAAAAGTATTTAAAGACGTCAACGAACTCTGGAAACACCATTCGGTACCCGAACAGTGGACTGCCAGATTTTCAGTCGTCCCCTACCGTGCAGTGGGAAACGATAACGGTCTTCTTGCTTGCATTAAACCGGATTATGTCATCATTCAAGATGAAAGTGCGCGTTATGAGACGAATCAAGTTTTAATTGCTTTTGTTGATCAAACGCTTTCTTCAGACGCTCTTTTTGATTGTATTGTTCATCCGGAGATGATGCAAACGAAAGGTGAACATGTTTCATAATTTTCTCGCCGCTCATCATCCACATGTTTGAAAAAGTTGTTTTAGGAGGAGGCACGGCTGTGAAAAAGTTAAAATTTTATATTCAATTTTATTGGACTAAGCTGTTACGCAAGTTACATTTAAAAGCCGATGAAATTTACTACATCGGCGGAAGCGAAGCATTGCCGCCACCGCTGTCAAAAGAAGAGGAAGAAGTTTTGATCAAAAAGCTTCCTAAAGGTGATGAAACAGCCCGATCCATGTTAATTGAAAGAAATTTGCGTCTGGTTGTTTACATCGCCAAAAAATTTGAAAATACCGGTATAAATATAGAAGATTTAATCAGTATCGGAACGATCGGATTAATAAAAGCGGTTAATACATTTAATCCCGAGAAAAAAATCAAGCTGGCAACATATGCCTCCCGCTGTATTGAAAATGAAATATTAATGTTTTTAAGAAGAAATAATAAAGTTAAGGCCGAAGTATCATTTGATGAACCATTAAACGTTGACTGGGACGGGAATGAACTGTTATTGTCCGATGTATTGGGTACAGAAGATGATATTATAACAAAAGATTTAGAAGCTAGGGTGGACCGGAGTTTGTTGATGAAAGCATTACATAAGTTGTCCGACCGTGAAAAACGGATCATGGAATTGCGATTCGGATTATACGGCGGGGAAGAAAAAACACAAAAAGATGTAGCAGATATGCTGGGGATTTCGCAATCGTATATTTCCAGACTTGAAAAGAGAATATTCAAAAGATTAAGAAAGGAATTCGAGAAAATGGTCTAGCCCGGATTTAAATAAAAATTTAATATAAATTTGTTACTAATTCTGCACTGCACCGACCGGTTTTGCAAATGTACCTTCCGGTTCCACGGTGCATATTTTTTTCCTCCGGGGAGATACTTAAACTTGAAAAGCACTCCTCAGAGGAGGGAAATCAGTTGATGCACAACAAAGTAGAAATATGCGGTGTTGACACTTCAAAACTTCCCGTTTTAAAAAACGATGAAATGAGAGAGCTGTTCAAAAAGATGCATGAGGGGGATTTATCGGCTAGGGAAAAACTGGTAAACGGTAACTTACGTTTAGTTTTGAGTGTAATTCAAAGATTTAATAACCGTGGTGAATATGTGGATGATCTTTTTCAAGTTGGGTGCATCGGACTTATAAAATCGATTGATAATTTTGATTTGAGTCAGAATGTACGTTTTTCGACATATGCAGTCCCGATGATCATCGGTGAAATACGTAGATATTTAAGGGATAATAATCCAATCCGTGTTTCCCGTTCTTTAAGGGACATCGCTTACAAATCACTGCAAATCCGGGAAAGATTAATGGCTGAAACATCTAAAGAGCCGACTGCTGAAGAAATTGCCAAAGAGCTCGGGGTACCAAAAGAAGAAATCGTTTTTGCGTTAGATGCGATTCAAGATCCGGTTTCGCTGTTTGAACCCATTTACAATGACGGCGGGGATCCGATCTATGTAATGGACCAATTGAGTGATGACAAAAACAAAGATACGAACTGGATTGATGAAATCGCATTAAGAGAAGGAATTCAAAGACTTAATGAAAGGGAAAAAATGATATTAAAGAAGCGCTTTTTCCAGGGTAAAACCCAAATGGAAGTTGCCGAAGAAATCGGAATTTCCCAGGCACAAGTCTCCAGACTTGAAAAAGCTGCTATTAAAATGATGGCAAAAAACATTCAGTAACATACAGGGGCCAGATTTCCAATTTATCCACTAAAAGGAAATCTGGCCCTTTCTCTTCTTTGTGTTTGTATGATAAACTGAAGAAAGATAAAATGATAAAGGTTGGGGTATTATGGGAGACCCGTTTGAATTGGTATCATCTTCTTATTCCCTCATAAAAAAATGGATTTCACTTGACGCCAAAATCATTGTCGGATTTACGACAAGAAACGGCGGTATCAGCAAAGGTATTTTCAGCGGGAACAATCTCGGGCTTCACGTCGGAGACCGGGATGAGCATGTGATCCAAAACCGCACTATATTGGCGGATCAGCTCAATTTTCCATTGAACCGCTGGGTGTTCGCTGAACAAATCCATAATGATTACGTACATTTTGTGACGGAAAAAGACCGCGGGGCAGGAGTAATAAAGTACACCGCAAGTATTCGTCATTGTGACGGTCTGTATACAAATACGGCAGGAACGATGCTTGCGCTCTGCTTTGCCGATTGTGTTCCTGTTTATTTTTTTGCGCCGGAAGAAAAAATGATCGGTATTGTCCATGCCGGTTGGAGAGGCACCGTAAAAAATATTATCCGTTCTTTAATAGATGCCTGGCGGAAAAGAGACATTCGCCCGGAAAAAATTTTCGCTGCCATTGGTCCATCTATTTGCAATCAATGTTTTATTGTAGATAATAAAGTTATAGACCAAGTTTGCAAATTACCAATAGCGGATGCCGGACGATTTTTTACCCGTGTTGAAAAGGGGCAGTACGCTCTTGATTTAAAAGGTTTAAACAAGGAACTGCTGTTAAATGAAGGTCTTCCAGAAGAAAATATACTAATCAGCAATTATTGTACCAGTTGTGACAACAACTTTTTTTCCCATCGCCGTGAAAAAGGTCAAACAGGAAGAATGATAGGGTTTATTGGGATTGAGGAGGCATAGAATTGAACAGCGTCGCTGATAATTTAGCAATCATCAGGCAAAATGTACATCAAGCTTGTGAAAAAGCAGGAAGAAATCCTGATGAAGTAAAAATTATTGCCGTTACAAAGTATGTGACGGTTGAACGGGCAAAAGAAGCCATCGATGCAGGGATCGAACACCTGGGTGAAAACCGTGACCATGGATTTTTAGAAAAATACGAATCACTGGGAGAGAATCCCGTCTGGCATTTTATCGGTACTTTACAATCCAGAAAAGTGAAAAATGTTATCGACAAAGTCGATTATATTCACTCCCTTGACCGTCTTTCCCTGGCGAAAGAGATTAACAAACGAGCGAAGAAAAAAACTGCCTGCTTTGTCCAGGTTAATGTCAGCGGTGAAGAAACGAAACACGGCATTCATCCGGATGAAACGGTGTCCTTTATTAAACAATTAGAACAGTATCCGAATATTCAGGTTGTCGGTTTAATGACAATGGCTCCCTTTGTTCAGGATGAAAATATATTAAGAAAATGTTTCCGCACTTTGCGTGAGTTACGGGATGAAGTGCGGGCACTGCAATTGCCGTATGCTCCGTGCGAGGAGCTTTCCATGGGAATGTCAAATGATTACCAAATTGCGGTCGAAGAAGGAGCAACATATATCCGGATCGGCTCGTCACTAGTTGGGGAATCGTAGAGGAGGTGGTGTTGTGGGGATCAAGTCGAAAATAAAAAGCTGGTTTTTTCTTGACGAAAATTATGATGAAGAATTTGAAGACGAACATAATACCTCCGGGGAATATGAAACCAAAAATTCCCATCCCCAACAGCAAAGAGCCAATGTTGTCAGTCTGCAAAAGGTCAAAAATTCATCGAAGCTGGTCATTGTAGAACCAAAGGTTTTTAATGAATCTCAAGAAATCGCTGATCATTTAAAAAACAGGAAAGCGGTGGTAGTGAATCTTCAACGGATTGATCCGTACGAAGCCAGAAGAATTATTGATTTTCTCAGCGGTACGGTATATGCGATCGGTGGTGAAATTCAAAAATTAGGAACAAACATTATATTATGTGCGCCTGATAATGTTGAAGTTACTGGCGGTATATCAGATGTATACCTGGAAAATCAGAATGATGAATCAAGGTGGTGAAGATTTATGTCGTTTGTTTTTTCCATCATCGGAGCACTGATTAACATATATTTCTATGTAATCATTATATACATCTTCATGTCCTGGATTCCCGGCGCACGCGAGTCCCAATTCGGTTATATTTTAGGCAGCATTTGCGAACCTTATTTGGAGAAGTTCCGCCGGTTTATTCCCCCTGTCGGCATGATCGATTTCTCGCCGATAGTCGCTTTAATCGTATTGCGTTTTGCATTGGTAGGAGTGCAACAATTACAGCAAATGTTTTAACTTAAAGAACGGGGTAAGAAAAGCTCATGTCTATTTATCAGCATTTTCGACAGGAAGAAAAGGAATTTATTGACCAGGTACTGGACTGGAAAAATGATGTGGAGTTTCAATATGCACCGAAATTAACGGGTTTTTTGGATCCCCGGGAACAATTTATTGTCCAATCGGTCGCAGGAAGCGCCTGCAACGTCCGCTTTTTTTCAGGGATGAAGAAAGGCGGGGAGCGGGCGAGGGCCATTCTTTATCCGGATTATTATGAACCGTCTGAGGACGATTTTGAAATTTGTCTATTTGAAATTCAATATCCGGCTAAATTTGTAACCCTTTCCCATCCGGAAGTGCTTGGAAGTTTGACGGGATTGGGATTAAAAAGGAATAAATTTGGTGATATTTTAATTAAAGACCACCGGATCCAGTTTTTTGCCGCAAAGGAAATATCTGATTTTATAAAAACCCATCTGCAGTTTGTCGGCCGGACAAAAGTAAGCGTTGAGGAAAAAAATCTTGATGAATGTATACAAACGGAAGAAAACCTGGATCAAATCGTAACCACCGTGTCTTCCTTGCGTTTGGATGTTGTGCTGTCGGGAGCGGGCCGGTCATCACGGCAAAAAGTACAAACATTAATCCGTCAGGGATTTGTTAAGGTTAACTGGAAAGTCGTTGAAACCCCTTCATATATGCTGGAAGAAGGGGATCTCCTTTCTGCGAGGGGAATCGGAAGAATCCGGTTGCTGTCAGTCGGGGAAAGAACGAAAAAAGGAAAATGGAGAATCACTTTAGGCAAATACAAATAATTATTAATTTTTGCAGGAAAATACACAAATACTGTCGAAACTTAGTATATAATGATTTTTGACGATTATTTTTTCAGTTTTATGGAGGTGCCTCTATGCCGTTAACGCCGTTGGATATACATAATAAAGAATTTTCGAAAGCCTTCCGCGGATACGATGAAGATGAAGTCAATGAATTTTTGGATCAAATTATCAAGGACTATGAATTAATCATACGGGAAAAAAAGGAATTGGAAGAACAATTAAAAGAAATGCAGGAAAAACTCCGGCATTTTAATAATATTGAGGACACTTTAAATAAATCGATCATCGTAGCCCAGGAAACAGCGGAAGAATTAAAAAACAGTGCACAGAAAGAAGCAAAACTAATTATCCGTGAAGCAGAGAAAAATGCTGACCGGATTATCAATGAAGCACTTTCCAAGGCTCGTAAAATTGCCTTGGAAATTGAAGACTTAAAAAAACAATCGAAAGTTTTCCGAAACCGGCTTAAACTTCTTGTTGAAGCCCAGCTTGACATGATCAATTCCGATGATTGGGACGAGTTAATGGAGTTTCATATTGATTCGACTGAATTAAAGTCGGCGCAGGAAGATGCAGTCATGAAGTAATACATAAAATTATTTGAAAACCTATTGACTTATATGATTTGAATTGCATATAATTTCTTATATCAGAATATTAACATGCTTATATAAAGTGAAACGATGACAGGGAGAGTACAATTTCCATCTTTTTATACAGCGAACCGGGGATGGTGGGAGCTCGGTTAAAAAGTGAAATTGGAAGATCACCCTTGAGTTCCGGCTCTGAACATGGGAGTAGGTGCCGGCGTTAACCGACGTTATGGAATGAAGCGGATGGAGAATACATTTGTATTCCCCGTCTATTTGGGTGGTACCGCGGGAAGCTTTCCCGTCCCATTTCAGGGGCGTGAAGGCTTTTTTATTTATAAAGCAGATATGGCGATCTGTTTATTATTAAACGATATAAATCCAGGGAAATGGTTTGATCATTATAAAAAAAGGAAGGTGCAAGTAGTTGGACTATAAAGACACTTTGTTAATGCCAAAAACTGACTTTCCGATGCGGGGAAATTTGCCGAAAAGGGAACCGGAAATTCAGGCCCGCTGGGAAGAAATGGATATTTACAACAAGGTTCAGGAACGCACAAAAGGCCGGCAGAAATATATTCTTCATGACGGTCCGCCGTATGCGAACGGCAGCCTTCATATGGGGCATGCACTGAACAAAGTTTTAAAGGACTTTATTGTCCGTTCCCGTTCCATGATGGGATATGATGCTCCGTATGTTCCAGGCTGGGATACACACGGTCTGCCGATTGAGCAGGAACTGACGAAAAAAGGGATAAACCGGAAGGAAATGTCGGATACGGAATTCAGAAAACTTTGTGAACAATATGCCTATGAACAAATTGAAAATCAGCGTAAAGGTTTTAAAAGACTGGGTGTACGAGGGGATTGGGATAATCCGTACTTAACATTGCATCATTCATTTGAAGCCCAGCAAATCCGCGTGTTCGGCGAAATGGCGAAAAAGGGTTTAATTTACAAAGGCTTAAAACCGGTTTATTGGTCCCCGTCTTCCGAATCTGCTCTGGCGGAAGCGGAAATTGAGTATAAAGATGTCAGGTCTCCATCAATATACGTAGCGTTTCCTGTAATAGACGGCAAAGATGTCCTTGATCCGGATACGGAAATTTTAATTTGGACGACAACACCATGGACAATTCCGGCCAACCTGGGTATTGCCGTCCATCCGTATTTGCAATATGTTGTCGTTAATGCAGAAGGACGCAAACTCCTTCTTGCAGAAGACTTGCAGGAAACAGTCGCCGAAGAACTGGACTGGGAGCAATATGAAGTCGTCAAAACAATCCGCGGAAGCGAGCTGGAATATGTTGTAGCTAAACATCCGTTTTATGACCGCGATTCACTCGTGATGTGCGGAGAGCATGTTACGACTGATGCGGGGACCGGCTGCGTACACACCGCTCCGGGACACGGGGAAGAAGACTTTGTAATCGGAAAAAAATACGGTCTAGATGTTTTAAGCCCGGTTGACGATAAAGGTTACATGACTGAGGAAGCCCCCGGATTTGAAGGAGTATTTTATGATGATGCAAATAAGCTGATCACGAAAAAACTGGAAGAAGTCGGCGCACTGCTGAAGCTCGACTTTATCACCCACTCCTATCCGCATGACTGGCGGACGAAAAAACCGGTAATTTTCCGGGCAACACCGCAATGGTTCGCATCCATTGATCCGATTCGTGATCAACTACTCGAAGAAATTCACCGGGTAAAATGGTACAATCAGTGGGGCGAAACAAGAATGTATAATATGATCCGGGACCGTGGCGACTGGTGTATTTCACGGCAGCGGGTCTGGGGAGTTCCGATACCGGTCTTCTATGCAGAAAACGGTGAACCGATTATTACGGAAGAGACGATCGAACATGTAGCCAAACTGTTTGAACAATACGGTTCAAACATCTGGTTTGAGCGTGATGCTAAAGACTTGTTACCGGAAGGATTTACCCATCCGGGAAGTCCGAATGGTAAGTTTACAAAAGAAACCGACATTATGGATGTCTGGTTTGATTCTGGCTCTTCCCACCATGGTGTACTGAGAACAAGGGAAGAATTACAGTTCCCGGCAGATATTTATTTGGAAGGTTCGGACCAGTACCGCGGCTGGTTTAACTCCAGTCTAATCATCAGCGTTGCCGTTAATGGTATTGCTCCGTACAAAGGCGTTGTTTCCAATGGATTTACCGTTGACGCCAAAGGGAAGAAAATGTCCAAATCAGTTGGAAACGTCATTGTACCGGAGCAGGTAACAAAGCAATACGGTGCGGATGTATTGCGTCTGTGGGTTGCTTCAGTTGATTATACCCAGGATGTAAGGGTATCGATGGATCATTTTAAACAAATTTCTGAAGTTTACCGTAAGATCCGCAATACAATCCGTTTTATGCTAGGCAACCTTTATGATTTCGATCCGGAAAAAGATAAAGTACCATATGAAAAATTACGGGAAATCGACCAATACATGTTGGTTAAATTAAATAATTTAATCAAGACCGTTCGGAACGGGTACGAAACGTACAATTTCATGGACGTTTATCATGCGTTGAATCACTTTGTTGCTGAAGATTTAAGTGCGTTCTACCTGGATTTTGCCAAGGATGTTTTATACATCGAGGCAGCAGACAATCTGGTTCGCCGTTCAATGCAAACCGTGATTTATGAATGCCTCGTTTCTCTGTTAAAAATGCTGTCACCGATTTTGCCGCACACTGCCGATGAGGCTTGGGTATATGTTAAAGGGGTTGAGGAGGAAAGCGTACAGCTTACAGATATCCCTGAATATGAAGAGTTGCCGAATGCAGATGAATTGGAGAAAAAATGGACCGAATTTATGAAATTGCGGGATGAAGTTCTAAAAGCCCTGGAAGAAGCCCGGAATGAAAAAATAATCGGCAAGTCGTTGGAAGCAAAAGTGACGCTATATGTGAAAGACGAGGTAAAAAAATTACTTGATTCCATTAATGAAAATATCGGCCAAATCTTCATCGTATCCGGTTTTGAAGTCGCTGGCCATTATGATGATGCTCCGGACAATGCTTTAAAACTTGAAAGATCCGCGATCGTTGTAACGGAGGCTGAAGGCGAAAGATGTGAACGGTGCTGGGTAATTAAAACGGATGTCGGTACAAGTGAAAAACATCCGGAACTTTGCACACGCTGTGCGACAATTGTTGAAGAACATTACCAACATTTGACCGAATAAGTTTCTCGTTTTAATAAAAGAGGGAAATGGACATTTCCCTCTTTTTTCTTTTTTATTTAGTTTATGTTACTGTTAGCAATTAATTTTCAAATTGATTCATGAACAAACCGTCAATAATAAACATATAGTATGGAACAGGTGAAGTTTCCGGATGGGAGGGTCCGCCTTGGATCATTTATTCCAAAATCTCTATCACGAGATTGTTGAAATGAAAAATGATCTAGAAGAGCGTTTGCAAAAAAATCACTTATCTCCTCTGGTTAAAAAAATGGCCGAAGAGGAACTGTCCGACTTGGAGACTGCATTAAGGAAGATGGAATCCGGAAGTTTTGGCTATTGTGAGGAAACAGGGAACCCGATTCCCGCCGAGCTGCTGGTTTTTCAGCCTACGGTCCGGTCCATCAGTGAAGTAAAAACATTGCTGAAGTATTTTAAAAAGCCGGTATTCCCTTTATGAAAGGGCAGGTTATCAATTACCTGTCTTTTTTCTTGTTTAATCCGTGTATCCAATGCAAAAGCTGTATTTTTATGCTAAAATGCAGGAAGAGTTATAAGGAGTTGGGGAGGAAACATGGCATTTTACTATATATTGGCATTGGTAATTATCGGAATTGATCAATTAACAAAAAGAATAATTATTTTACATATGGAGCAGGGTGAAAGTATACCGGTTATTGAAAATGTTTTTTACATAACATCCCACCGCAATCAGGGAGCAGCCTGGGGAATTTTGCCGGGCCAAATGTGGTTTTTTTATATCGTTACGGTTATTGCTGTTATTTTTATTATTTATTATTTGCATAAATACGCGAAAGGAAAACCGTATTACAGCCTTGCACTGGCGTTGATGCTGGGCGGGTCCGTGGGTAACTTTATCGACCGGCTTTTAAGAAAAGAAGTTGTTGATTTTCTTGATGTAAAAATTTTTGGTTACGACTTTCCTATTTTTAATATTGCTGATTCATGTTTAACAGCAGGAGTAATCTTACTAATTCTTGCCATGTTATTGGAAGAACGAAAAATCAAAAAGGAGAAGGAATATGGGGAAAATAATGCACATCGTCCGTGAAGCCGAAAGCGGTATGCGTGTTGATAAGCTTGTTACCTCTCTTGATGAAGAATGGACGCGGACACAAGTGCAGGGATGGATCAAAAACGGTCTCGTTACTGTTAATGATAAAGAAGTGAAAACAAATTACAGATGTGAAACGGATGACGAAATTATAATCCAGATCCCTGAACCGGTTCCACTTGAAATTAAACCTGAAAAAATGGAGCTGGATATTTATTATGAGGATGCCGACGTAATTGTTATTAATAAACCTCGGGGAATGGTTGTCCATCCAGCTCCGGGTCATTCATCAGGGACCCTTGTCAATGGTTTGCTCGCACATTGCCAAGACTTATCGGGCATTAACGGGGTATTAAGACCGGGAATTGTACACCGGATTGATAAAGATACTTCGGGATTGATAATGGTTGCAAAAAATGATTTTTCCCATGAAAAACTGGCTGAACAATTGTTGAACAAAACTGTTACAAGAAAATACGAAGCCATCGTACACGGTGTGATTCCCCATGATTACGGAACAATTGACGCACCGATTGCCAGAGACAAACATGACCGAAAAAAAATGGCGGTTGCCGATGATGGAAAACCGGCTGTTACCCATTTCCGAGTAATCCAAAGGTTCCAAAATTTTACACATATCGAATGTGAACTGGAAACCGGCCGGACCCATCAGATTCGTGTCCACATGAAATATATCGGCTACCCGATTGCGGGGGACCCAAAATACGGTCCGAAAAAAACGCCGGATATCGGGGGACAGGCACTTCATGCAGCCTTACTCGGCTTTCATCATCCACGGACAGGGAAATATATGGAATTCCGGGCGCCTGTACCGGAAGACTTTCAACAATTACTTGAACAGTTGAAATGAAATTCGTAAATTTTATTGACAAAATAATATTTTCATCTTATTATCATAAAAGAAGTAAATAAACCTTTAACTTGGCCCTGAGAGGCTGGAAAGGTAAACGGATGACCAATATGAAATGTATTTTTTCCTGTATATAAAACCTTTCCCGCCGGCAGGCGGGTGTTTTTATGTCCCGACATTGCAATTATAGAAATTTGGGAGGAAAACATTTTGAAAAAAGCTGTAATAATGGATAAACAGGCAATTCGCAGGGCGCTGACACGTATCGCCCATGAAATTATCGAACGGAATAAAGGAATTGAAAATATCGTCATCGTCGGCATACGCACCAGGGGAATTTTTTTAGCAAACCGTCTTGCTGAAAAAATTGAACAAATTGAAGATGCGAAAGTGCCTGTAGGGGAATTGGACATTACCCTGTACCGCGATGACCTGACAATAAAAACGAAAGACCGGGAACCTGTCGTCAAAGGATCGGATATACCGGTTGATATAGAAAATAAAAAAGTAGTACTTGTTGATGATGTTTTATATACAGGAAGGACAGCCCGCGCAGCAATGGATGCACTGATTGATTTTGGGCGCCCCGGACAGATTCAGTTTGCCGTACTCGTTGACCGGGGCCATCGGGAGTTGCCGATCCGGGCGGATTATGTCGGAAAAAACATCCCGACATCCCGTAAGGAAAATGTTGTAGTAGAACTGACTGAGATCGATTCACGTGATCAGGTTTCAATTCATGAAAATTAAATAACATGCCCTTTTAAATTCAGTCCAGAGAGGCTGGGAAGGGGCGTAATAAGCTGCAGGGAAAGGATAACTATGCCATAAACGTGTTTATCTGCATTTCCCGTTAACTTATTGTGCCTCTTTCCAGATCTTGGAAAGAGGCTTTTTTTGTGGCTGATTCGATGTCAAACAAAGGGCACAAAAGAAACGGGGGAGTTTATAGTGAAAAAGTTGTTAACGATGGATGATTTGTCAGTAAATGAGATATACGAAATACTGGAAGAAGCAAATCAATTTGCTGAAGAAAAAGTTTGGAAACCACAAAAACAGACATTTGTAGCCAACTTGTTTTTTGAACCGAGCACGCGTACGAAAAGCAGCTTTGAAATGGCTGAACGGAAACTGGGACTTGAAGTGATTCCTTTTGAAGCCGGCTCATCCAGTGTTTTAAAAGGTGAAACTCTATATGATACCGTAAAAACATTACAGGCCATCGGTGTTTCCGGAGTTGTGATCCGGCACGAAAAAAACCGCTATTTCGATGAGTTAAAAGATATAGACATTCCGATTATTAATGCAGGAGACGGCTGCGGCCACCATCCGACCCAGTCACTGCTGGATTTATTGACAATTAAGCAAGAATTCAACCGGTTCGAAGATTTGCATGTAGCTATTATCGGTGATATCCGTCACAGCCGTGTTGCCCGTTCCGATGCCAATGCTTTGAAAAGATTAGGTGCAAAAGTAACCTTTTCAGGTCCGCCTCAATGGTTTGATGAGTCATTGATGAGACACGGATTTTATATGCCAGTTGATGAAGCGGTGGAAAAAGCAGATGTTGTCATGCTGCTCAGAATTCAGCATGAAAGACATCAATCGACATTATCGATGACAAAAGAGGAGTATCATAAGGCATACGGTTTAACGGTTGAAAGGGAAAAAAGAATGAAAGGCCGGAGTATTATCATGCATCCGGCTCCTGTCAACCGCGATGTAGAAATTGCATCAGAACTCGTTGAATGCAGCCGGTCAAGAATTTTTAAACAGATGCAAAACGGGGTATATGTACGTATGGCGGTATTAAAAAGAGTTTTACAAAACCACGCGGAAAGGGAGATCCGTTATGAAACTCATTATCAAGAACGGGTTGCTAATTAATGACAATGGAGAACTGGAACAAAAACACGTTTTTATTCAAAATGGAGAAATTGAAAAAATTACTGAAACGTTGACAGAGACAGATCAAAATACAGGAGAGGTGATTGATGCGGAAAATTTGCTTGTTGCCCCCGGTTTTATAGATGTGCACGTACATTTGAGAGAGCCGGGCGGAGAGTATAAAGAAACAATTGAAACCGGAACAGCCGCGGCTGCAAGGGGAGGCTTTACCACGGTTTGTGCTATGCCAAATACGAACCCCGTGCCGGACACCACAGAGCAATTGGAATGGTTGAAGAACCGGATTCGTGAAACAGCAAAAGTAAGGGTTCTTCCGTATGCATCAATTACGAAAAACTTGGAAGGAAAACAATTAAATAATTTTAAAAAGCTGGCTGAAGCAGGTGCCTTTGCCTTTACGGATGACGGTGTCGGAGTCCAAAATGCCGGGTTAATGTATGAGGCGATGAAGGAAGCAAAAAAAGCAGGCAAACCGGTCGTTGCTCATTGCGAAGATCTGTCACTTGTAAGATCCGGTGTTGTTCACGAAGGAAAAATAGACAAAAAACTCGGTTTAAAGGGAATATCTTCATTATCTGAATCCGTTCATATTGCCAGGGATGTATTGCTGGCAGAAAAAGCCGGCTGTCATTACCATGTTTGCCATATAAGCACGAAAGAGTCAGTCCGTGTTGTCCGGGACGCAAAACGTGCGGGGATTCACGTGACAGCGGAAGTATCTCCCCATCATCTGTTGTTATGTGAGGAAGATATCCCGGCAAATGATGCAAATTATAAAATGAATCCGCCGCTGAGAAGCCGTCAAGACAGGGAAGCTTTAATCGAGGGGTTATTGGATGGAACGATTGATATTATCGCGACGGATCATGCTCCCCATTCAGCAGAAGAAAAAAGCTACGGAATGGAAACAGCTCCCTTTGGAATTGTCGGCCTGGAAACGGCATTCCCTTTACTGTATACACATTTGGTCGAAAAAGGAGTCATTACTTTAAAACAATTAATCCAATTCATGACGGAAAAACCGGCTGGAATTTTTAATTTGCCGTATGGTGTATTGGCCGAGGGAAAAACAGCCGATCTTGTTTTAATTGACTTAAATCAAGAACAGGAAATTGATCCGGAATCCTTTGCATCCAAAGGAAAAAATACTCCGTTTGTAGGCTGGAAATGCAAGGGATGGCCTGTTGCAACTATAGTAGAAGGCAAAATGGTTTGGAAGAAGGAGAACAGCCTTTCATGAAAAGAAAATTAATTTTGGAAGACGGAACAGTTTTTACCGGTGAAGCTTTCGGCTCCACAAAAGCCTCGGCCGGAGAAATCGTGTTTCATAACGGTATGACCGGCTATCAGGAATTAATTACGGATCCGGCTTTTGCTGGACAAATTGTCGTGATCCATATCCGCTGATTGGCAATGCGGGTATAACTTATGAAGACTTAGAGTCTTTCCAACCGGCAGTTAAAGGTGTAACTGTTAAAGAATTGGCGGATGTGCCATCATATTTCCGTTGCCATATGACATTGGATGAATATTGCCGGGAAAAAGATATACCCGGGATCAAGGGAATTGATACAAGGAAATTAACAAGAATGATAAGGAAAAGCGGAACGGTAAAAGGATTAATATGCGACGGAAATATGACTGATGTAGAAGCACTGCGCAAAATAAGTGATACTCCGGAAAATATAACGGAAATTATTTCAACGAAGCAAATTTATCCGAGTCCGGGCAGGGGACACCGGATCGTCATTATTGATTTTGGCATGAAACATGGAATATTGAGAAACTTTACCCGCCGGGATTGCAATATTATTGTTATGCCTCATCATGTGTCCGGAAAAGAAGTTTTCAATCAGCACCCGGACGGGATCGTATTATCAGGAGGACCGGGTAATCCGTATGATCTTCCATATGCCGTTGAACTAATCAAAGAGTTTTTAGGGAAAGTTCCAGTCTTCGGTATCGGGCTCGGCCATCAATTATTGGCGATTGCGTGTAGTCTTTCCGTGGAAAAAATGCAAACCGGACACCGGAGCACAAGTCATCCGGTAAAAGAATTAGTATCAGATAAAGTCTTGTTAACTTCCCAAAATCACGGTTATACAGTCATAAAAGAATCGGTAGAAAATACGGAAATGGAAATTACACATCTTTCATTGCATGACGGTAGAGGGGTTAAGACATAAAAAATATCCGGCATTTTCCATCCAGTTTTATCCCGAAGGTTCACCCGGCTCGGAAGATGCAATTCCAATTATAGATCAATTTATGAGTATGATTCAGGAATGGGAGGATCTGAATAATGAAGAGAACAGATATTGAATCTGTCCTGGTTATCGGTTCGGGACCGATCGTCATCGGACAGGCTGCGGAATTCGATTATGCAGGAACCCAGGCATGCCTTGCTCTAAAAGAAGAAGGTTACCGGGTGATCCTGGTGAATTCAAACCCGGCTACCATCATGACTGATACGGAAATTGCCGATGTTGTATACATCGAACCGTTAACCGTTGAATTTGTTGAAAAAATTATCCGTAAAGAACAACCGGATGCCCTCCTCCCGACATTGGGCGGCCAGACGGCATTAAATTTGGCTGTTGAGCTGGCAAAGACCGGAATTTTGGATGAATATGGAGTAGAAATTTTAGGGACTAAATTGGAGACCATCGAGAAAGCGGAAGACCGGAATCTTTTTCGTGGATTAATGAAAGAAATTAATGAACCGGTACCGGAAAGCAAAATCGCACATAATCTGGAAGAAGCTTTTGACTTTGTTGAAGAAACCGGCTACCCTGTAATCGTACGTCCTGCTTTTACCCTCGGCGGAACCGGGGGCGGCATATGTGAAAATGAAGAAGAGTTAACGGAAATTGTAAAGAACGGTTTGAAAATGAGTCCGGTCCGTCAAGTATTACTTGAAAGAAGTATAAAAGGGTATAAAGAAATTGAATTTGAAGTGATCAGGGATGCCAAGGACCAGGCAATCGTCGTCTGCAGCATGGAAAATATCGATCCCGTGGGCATACATACAGGCGACTCCATAGTTGTAGCCCCTTGTCAAACGTTAACAGACCGGGAATATCAAATGCTCCGGAATGTTTCGCTGAAAATTATCCGTACCCTTGAAATCGAAGGGGGTTGCAATGTTCAGCTCGCCTTAAATCCGGACAGCTTTGAATATTATATTATCGAAGTAAATCCGCGGGTGAGCCGTTCTTCCGCCTTGGCATCAAAGGCCACGGGATTTCCAATTGCAAAAATAGCCAGTAAAATTGCAGTCGGCTTGACCCTAGATGAAATTATTAATCCCGTAACCGGTACAACTTTTGCCATGTATGAACCTGCTCTTGACTATATTGTTACAAAAATGCCGCGTTTTCCCTTTGATAAATTTGAATCGGCAAACAGATCGCTGGGTACACAAATGAAAGCCACCGGTGAAGTAATGGCGATCGGCCGCACTTTTGAAGAATCTTTTCTGAAAGCAGTCCGTTCATTGGAAGCAAATATTTATCATCTTGAGCTGGACGATGAAGAAGAACGAACTCCGGAGTTATTAGAAGAACGGATAAAAAATGCCCGGGATGACCGTATTTTCTATATTGGCGAGGCTCTCAGACAGGGAATTCCATTAGATACAGTTCATGATTGGAGCGGTATCGACCGGTTTTTCCTTCTTAGATTCAACAACATCATAAATTTGGAAAAAGAGCTGAAAGAAAACAAAAATGATCTGACTCTGTTGAGAAAAGCAAAAGAAAGAGGCTTTTCCGACAAAACTATTGCCAAATTATGGAAAATTCCGGAAATAGAGATATATCGACTGCGGAAAGCAAACGGCATCATGCCGGTTTATAAAATGGTGGATACTTGTGCAGGAGAGTTCGAAGCGGTTTCCCCTTATTTTTACGGAACTTATGAAGAGAAAAATGAATCGGTGCCCTCTGGCCGGGAAAGTATTGTAGTCATTGGATCCGGACCCATCCGGATTGGACAAGGAGTCGAGTTTGATTACGCAACCGTTCACTCCGTAAAAGCTATTCAGGAGGCCGGTTATGAAGCCATTATTATTAATAATAACCCGGAGACCGTTTCTACCGATTTCAGTATTTCCGATAAATTATATTTTGAACCTTTAACCATTGAAGATGTAATGCATGTGATCGAAACGGAAAAACCAAAAGGGGTAATTGTGCAATTCGGCGGGCAAACGGCAATTAATTTGGCAAGCCAGCTTGCGGAACACGGTGTAGAAATACTTGGTACAAGACTGGAAGATGTGGACCGGGCAGAGAACAGAAAATTATTTGAAAAAACGTTAAAAGAAAATGATATACCACAGCCGACGGGCAGCACGGCTTTAAGTACCGGTGAGGCCGTTCACATAGCAAAAGAAATCGGCTATCCCGTACTTGTCCGTCCGTCTTATGTGTTGGGCGGCCGCGCGATGGAAATCGTATCCGGAGAAAAAGAATTATTGCATTATATGAAACATGCCGTTAAAGCTTCACCGGATCAACCGGTATTAATTGATCGATATATCACCGGTAAGGAGATAGAAGTTGACGCCATTTCAGACGGGGAAAATGTTCTCATTCCGGGAATAATGGAACATATTGAACGTGCAGGTGTACATTCAGGAGACTCTATTGCTGTTTATCCGCCCCAAAATATAACGGAAAATGTAAAGAGAAGAATTGTCGAGTATACTGTTAAGCTGGCCAAGGCGTTGAACATAAAAGGATTAATAAATATTCAGTATGTAGTGGACAAAGAAGATGTATATGTGATTGAAGTGAATCCCCGTTCAAGCCGTACTGTGCCGTTTATGAGCAAAATAACAAATATTCCGATGGCAAAAATTGCAACAAAAGTTATTTTGGGAAAAACTTTGGAAGAGTTGAATGTACCGACTGGGCTGGTACCGGAAAAAGATGGAGTTTACGTAAAAGTGCCGGTATTTTCCTTTGCCAAATTAAAAAATGTTGACATTTCTCTGGGACCGGAAATGAAATCGACCGGAGAGGTTATGGGCAAAGACCGTACATTGGAAAAAGCCCTTTATAAAGGACTTGTAGCTTCGGGAATGAAGTTTTATCATCATGGATCGGTGATCATAACGGTTGCTGATAAAGATAAGAAAGAGGCTAGCAAGATTGCAAAAAGATTTCATCAGATCGGCTACAAAATCCTAGCAACGAAAGGAACGGCAAATTACTTAAAAAATAAAGGTATCCCGGCAGAACAGGTGAACAAGGTTAAGGAACCGGGATCGAAAAATTTGCTGGACATGATCCGTAATGGGGAAGCACGGCTTGTGATTAACACGATGACAAAGGGAAGGGAAATAGAGCGGGACGGTTTCCGTATCCGCCGGGAATCTGTCGAAAATGCAGTGCCTTGCTTAACATCCCTAGATACAGCATGGGCAGCGTTGAAAGTATTGGAATCCCTAGGATTTTCAGTGGAGTCAATAGGATGAACAAGGAGTTGATCCGGGAATGAAAATAGTGGAAAACATGAAAATTATCACACAGAAAGAAATAGCAAAAAATATTTTTCAACTTGTTCTGCAAGGAGATTTAGTACAAAAAATTACAGGTCCCGGCCAATTTGTCCATTTAAAAACCGGAGAAGGAACGGATCCGCTTCTCAGACGCCCGATCAGCATATGCGAGTATTCCCGGGAAAAAAATCAGATGACTTTAATTTACCGGGCACAAGGAAGGGGAACTATTCTTTTATCCAAAAAAAGACAAGGGGAATATATTAATGTTCTAGGTCCTTTGGGAAACGGTTTTCCGGTGCATGACCTGGATGAAGGAAAGCAAGTGCTTATAACAGGCGGGGGAATCGGTGTTCCCCCTCTTTATGAGTTATCCAAACAACTCTTTTCAAAAGGAATACGGGTAACCCATGTGCTGGGGTTCCAATCTGAGAGTACTGCTTTTCTTTATGAGGAATTCCGGAAAATGGGTGACACTTTCGTTGCCACGGATGACGGTTCGATGGGTATAAAAGGTTTTGTTACCGATGTGATTGTACAAGAAAACATTCCGTTTGACCGGTTATACGCTTGCGGTCCTGTATCCATGCTGAAGACTCTTGCGGAAAAGTATCCGGAAAAAGAAGTCTATATTTCACTGGAAGAACGGATGAGTTGTGGAATCGGTGCTTGTTTCGCTTGTGTCAAGAAAACGGTAAATAAAGCCGACGAAAAAGGATACCGGAAAATATGCAGTGACGGGCCTGTATTTGCTGCAGGGGAGGTTATTTTATGAGCAAAATGCATGTATCTTTACCCGGGTTGGAACTGAGAAATCCGGTTATGCCGGCGTCCGGTTGTTTTGGATTCGGCAGGGAGTTTGCTGAGTTCTATGATTTAAGCATACTCGGCGCAATTATGATCAAAGCGACAACTGTAGAACCGAGATTCGGTAATCCGGTGCCAAGGGTGGCGGAAACGCCGTCAGGAATGTTAAATGCAATCGGATTACAAAATCCGGGCTTAAAGAAAGTAATGGAGGAAGAACTTCCATGGTTAAGCCGGTTTGATGTTCCAATCATCGCAAATATTGCCGGATCTACTATTGAAGATTATGTGGAAGTTGCCAGGGAAATTTCCAAAGCTCCGAATGTATATGCATTGGAATTAAATATATCCTGTCCGAATGTGAAACAGGGGGGCATCGCCTTTGGAACCGTCCCCGAAGTAGCAAAAGAAGTCACAAAACGGGTGAAGGAAGTTTCGGAAGTTCCTGTATATGTAAAATTATCACCGAATGTAACGGATATCCGTGAAATGGCTAAGGCGGTTGAAAACGGCGGTGCGGACGGCATCACAATGATCAATACATTAACTGGTATGAGAATTGATATTAAAACGGAAAAACCGGTAATCGCCAATGTTACAGGCGGACTGTCAGGACCTGCCATAAAGCCGATTGCCCTCCGGATGGTTTATGAGGTCAGCCAAACTGTCAAAATTCCGATCATCGGCATGGGCGGAATAATGACCGCGGAAGATGTGATTGAATTCTTTTACGCCGGTGCTGACGCCGTAGCAGTTGGAACGGCAAATCTAATTGATCCGATGGCATGTCCGAAAATCATCCGGGATTTGGAAGCATTGTTGGATGAAATGGATATCGATCATATTTCTGAGTTGACCGGAAGGAGCTGGAAAAATGAAAAGACCCGTTATCATTGCCCTTGATTTTCCTTCAAGGGAAGAAACAATGCGTTTTCTCGACCATTTTCCGGATGAACGCCTTTTTGTAAAAGTGGGGATGGAATTATTTTATCAGGAAGGTCCCGCAATCATCCATGAATTGAAAGAAAAAGACTATCATATTTTTCTTGATTTAAAGCTTCATGATATTCCGAATACGGTGAAGTGCGCAATGAAAGGAGTTGCAAAAATGGAAGTAGATCTTGTCACCGTTCATGCAGCCGGCGGCAGTGAAATGATGAAGGCCGCAGTTGAAGGTCTGGAGAGCGGAACACCGCAGGGAAAACAACGTCCGAAATGTATCGCGGTAACCCAGTTAACAAGTACTTCCGAGAAACAAATGCAGCAAGAACAAATGATTTTATCGACACTTGAACAGTCGGTCATTCATTATGCATCCCTGGCAAAAAAGTCAGGGCTTGACGGTGTCGTCAGCTCCGTTCACGAGGTACCTATGCTCCGCAAGCTCGGAAGCGGGTTTTTAATCGTTACACCGGGAATTCGTCCGGCAAACAGTGATCATTCGGACCAAAAAAGAACTGCAACTCCTGAATATGCAAGAAAAATTGGCTCTTCTGCCATTGTAGTCGGACGGCCGATTACGCTAAGTCCGGATCCATACAACGCTTACTTATCAATTAAACAACAATGGGAGATGGATGAATAATGAATATTGAAAAATTTATTGTTGAAAAATTGCTGGAAATCGAAGCGGTGTCCCTCAGGCCTGATGAGCCTTTTGTCTGGACATCAGGGATTAAATCCCCCATCTATTGTGATAACAGGTTAATTTTATGGTATCCGGAATTAAGGGAGAAAGTGGCGGGGGCATTGTGCGGTTTAATTGAAGAGCGGTTTCCTGATGTTGAACTCATTGCCGGCACTGCTACGGCAGGAATTCCTCACGCTGCCTGGGTTTCTCATTTTCTCGGTTTACCGATGTGTTATGTCCGCTCCGGCTCAAAAGGCCACGGAAAGAAAAATCAAATTGAAGGTTTAGTAGAAACAGGAAAAAAAGCGGTTGTAATTGAAGATTTAATTTCTACTGGAAAAAGTTCAGTAAATGCGGTGAAAGCATTAAAAGAACATCAATGTGAAGTGCTTGGTATAGTTTCTATTTTCACATATGGATTGGAGCAGGCGAAAAAGGCGTGTAGAGAAGAGGGAATACCTTACTATTCCCTAACAAACTTTTCAGCTTTAATTGATATTGCGGCAGAAAAAGGTTATATTTCGGAAGAAAACAAAGAGTTTGTATTGAAATGGCGAGAAAATCCTGCAGGATGGCATAAATAAACAATCACGTGTGTTCAGCGAAATCTTCCGGAATAAAGATGCAAGCAAGAAAGCGGAGAAAAATATTCTCCGCTTTATCTAGTTTATTACCGGTCGGCTTTCTTCGGGTTTTGTCTCATGCTGGCAACTTTTTCGGCATCAGGGGTAACAAAGACGGTTTCATGATGGTCATATAGGACAAAGCCCGGTTTTGCACCATTCGGTTTCCTTACATATTTAACTTTTGTATAATCGACGGGTACCTGGCCGGAATTGCGGGCTTTACTGTAAAAAGCGGCGATAATTGCCGCTTCACGGATCGTTTCACCGGATGGTTCACGGGAGCGTATGACAACATGGGAACCGGGAATATCTTTTGTGTGCAACCAGATTTCTTCTTTCCGGGCCAGTTTCATTGTCAAATAATCGTTCTGTTTATTATTTTTACCTACGAGAATAAGTGTTCCATCAGACGAACGGAATTGTTCGGGTTCAGGACGTACTTTTTTCGCTTTTTTCCCTTTTTGTTTTTTTCTTTTCAGGTAGCCCTGTTCCGCCAGTTCCTCTTTAATCTCTTCAATATCCTTCGGTGCTGCGGATTCCAGCTGTTGTAATATTCCTTCCAAATATATAATTTCTTCCTCTGTTTTTTCCATTTGTTCTTTCACATGGAGGACGGCGTTTTTACTTTTCCGGTATTTGTTGAAATAGTGCTGGGCATTTTCCGCCGGTGTTTTTTCCGGATCGAGGGGGATCGTTACCGGTATATTGTCCTCGTAATAATTTTCAACTGTAACTTCTTCCATTCCTTTATCGACTTTATGCATATGGGCGGTCAACAATTCTCCATACAATTGGTATACGGGATTTTTTTCCGCCTTTTTCAGTGTGCTTTGCAATTTTTTTAATTTCGTTTTATTTTTTTCCCGTTCATTTTTTACGAGCTTTTCAATATCTCCTGCTATTTGCTTCACCCGGTCCCGTTCGACTTTTCCGAAATAAAAAGCATCCAGTAATCCGCCCAGTGTGGAAAAATACTTCGTTTCACCTTTTATATGTTCTAAAGGAAATAAATAATAGTGCTCCTTTTTTTCACCTTTCACAAATGCAGGTGATATTTTTCCGTTTTTTATCCGTGCAATTATTTCCATAAAGGCTTTTGGCAATGTAATTCTGTTGGCAATTCCCGCCCGGTGGACGATTTCATTGGCAAGTAGTGGTGATATCCCGCTGAATTGTTCAACAATTTGTTTTGCAAGTTTTCCCGAGTTAAAGTCAATGTTCCGCAATATATCCTCCACAGAAATTTGAAAAGGATTTAGTTTGTTTTGGGCGGGGGGAAATACATATGTTTGTCCGGGAAGAACAGTACGATAACGGTTAACGGCATGGGAGACGTGTTTGATGCTGTCAATAATTGTTCCCTTTTCATCATCAACGAGAACGATATTGCTGTGTCTGCCCATAATTTCTATAATTAGCTTCTTATACGTCAAATCCCCGATTTCGTTTTTTCCTTTTACTTTAAAGATGATCATCCGGTTCAAATCTGCTTGATAAATATCTTCTATAAAATTTCCCTCCAGATGTTTTCTTAAAATCATACAAAACATCGGGGGAGTTTGCGGGTTTTCATATTGTTGCTCCGTTATTTGGGCTCTTGCATAGGACGGATGGGCAGATAAGAGTACTCTATAGTTTTTTCCGGCTGAACGGACGGATAAAATAATTTCATTGGGAAAAGGCTGATATATTTTTATAATCCGACCGCCTTTTAAGACCGAGGCCAATTCCTTTGTCACCGCATAAGTAAATAATCCGTCAAACGACATACGAAACACCCTTTGCTGGTTAATTTACAATCTTTCACAAGTATAGCATTTTTTTGGACAAGGCTGAATAATCTTTAATAAACGGTCTGCAAAGAGATGGGGAATGGGAGGATGAAACAAAGTTGAAATACCATAATATGAGTCTCGAACAAACGGAAACAGCCTTGAACACCTCCTTTCATCATGGTTTAACCAGTGACGAAGTTAAAAAACGTAGGAAACAGTTCGGTTTCAATGAATTACATGAAGAAGAAAAGCAATCGGCAATACTTTTATTTTTTAGCCAGTTTAAAGATTTTATGGTGATCGTTTTATTAATCGCCACTTTAATTTCCGGTATACTTGGTGAATATATTGATGCCATTGCCATATTGGCCATTGTTTTTTTGAACGGTTTGCTCGGTTTTTTCCAGGAACGAAAAGCAGAAAAATCATTGCAGGCCCTTAAAGAATTGTCTTCTCCTGAGGCATCGGTTTTACGTAACGGAAAATGGCAAAAGATCCCGTCAAAGGAAATCGTCCCCGGTGATATTGTCCGGTTTGCAAGCGGTGACCGTATCTGTGCCGATGTCCGCTTGTTTGAGGCAAATAATCTGGAAATGGAAGAATCTGCCTTGACAGGGGAATCAGTGCCAGTGGAAAAAGATACTTCAACCATTCGATCTGAAGACATCGGCATCGGAGATATGAGAAACATGGCTTTTATGGGAACAATGGTAACCAGGGGGAGCGGAAAAGGGGTTGTCATCGGGACGGGAATGAAGACAGCCATGGGACAAATCGCAGATTTGCTGCAAACGGCTGAAACGATGCAAACCCCCTTACAACGGAGACTGGAGCAGCTGGGGAAAATATTGATTGCCGTTGCTCTCATTTTAACGTTACTAGTCGTCATCATCGGAGTTTTACAAGGCCATGATTTATATACGATGTTCCTGTCCGGGGTGTCATTGGCTGTTGCTGCCATCCCTGAAGGTCTTCCGGCAATTGTCACGATTGTTTTATCCCTGGGCGTCCAGCGTATGATTAAGAAAAACGCGATTGTAAGAAAGTTGTCTGCCGTTGAGACATTGGGTTGTGCCTCGGTCATTTGTTCCGATAAAACCGGAACCATGACCCAAAATAAAATGACGGTCACTCATCTTTGGGCAAATAATCAGCTGTTGACGGCAACGGGACAAGGTTATGATCCCCAAGGGCATTTTTACTTAAAGGACCGGGTGGTAAATCCGGTAAAGGACCCCCATTTCAACAAGCTGCTAACATTCGGCATGTTATGCAACCATGCAGTTTTAGTGAGAGATAAAGACCAATACCGTATTGACGGCGATCCGACCGAAGGAGCTTTGCTGGTTGCCGCGATGAAAGCCGGTTTTTCACGGGAACATCTCTTGAACGAGTATAAAATAGTTCAGGAATTTCCTTTTGATTCGGAAAGAAAAATGATGACCGTTATTATAGAGGATAAAAAAGGGAACCGGTATGCCGTAACAAAGGGTGCTCCCGACGTTTTAATCAGGATCAGCGGGTATATTTATGCAGACGGGAAAAAGCAATATTTATCAAACCGTTGGGCCAACATTTTGCAAAACACTGTAGATTTACTTGCTTCGAAAGCATTGAGAACCATCGCTGTTGCATATAAACCTGTTCCGAAGCGGAACTTTGTCCATGAAAAAGAGGTGGAAAATGACTTAATATTTATCGGACTTGAAGGTATGATGGACCCGCCTCGTCCTGAAGTAAAAAGGGCAATTGAAGAATGTAAAAATGCCGGTATTAAAACAATTATGATCACAGGAGATTATGCACAAACCGCCAGGGCAATCGGAAAAGAGCTCGGACTTCTGCGGAATGACAGCTTAGTTATAAACGGCAGTGCACTGAATAAAATGTCCGTCGTAGAGCTGGAAGAAATCGTTGACCGGGTCACTGTTTTTGCACGAGTTTCTCCGGAGCATAAACTGAAAATTGTGAAAGCCTTACAAAATAAAGGACATATTGTTGCAATGACCGGCGACGGTGTAAATGATGCACCAGCAATTAAAGCTGCGGACATCGGTATAGCCATGGGGATCACCGGAACGGATGTCGCCAAAGAATCATCGGCCATGGTTCTTCTGGATGATAATTTTGCAACAATTAAGGCTGCAATTCAAGAGGGAAGAAATATATATGAAAATATACGTAAATTTATCCGTTATTTGTTAGCTTCCAATGTCGGTGAAATCCTGGTCATGCTGTTTGCAATGATATTGGCATTGCCCTTGCCGCTTGTTCCGATTCAAATATTGTGGGTGAATCTGGTGACAGACGGATTGCCGGCCATGGCGCTTGGGCTGGACCAGCCGGAAGAGGACGTTATGAAAAGAAGTCCGCGCCACCCGAACGAAGGAATTTTTGCCAGACGGCTGGGCTGGAAAATCATTTCCCGGGGATTTTTAATCGGGATTGCCACGTTATTCGCCTTCATTGCAGTGTACAAACAAAATCCCGGTCAGCTGGAATACGCACAAACCGTAGCCTTTGCCACCCTTGTGCTTGCCCAGTTAATCCATGTTTTTGATTGCCGGAGTGAACATTCTATATTTGCCCGCAATCCGTTTGAAAATAAATATCTCGTATGGGCAGTTATATCAAGCATTGTATTAACGTTAATCGTTATCTACTATCCACCGTTACAAACGATTTTCCACACGGTTCCGGTTGTACCGCGTGACTGGTTATTAATCATTGCAATGGCTTCTATTCCGACATTTTTGTTAGCAGGCTCACTGTTTTTGCCAAAAAAATAATTATGTTATAATAGTAAGAGGTTTGTTTGTGCCGGTCTGGAACATTAGCTTTCAGACACGGACCAAACCTTTTTTCAATTTTTGGTGAAACTCGGGAAATGTGGTGATGAAATGATATGCAGTATGACCGGCTACGGCAGGGCTGTACGGGAAATGGACGGAATCATGATCACGGTGGAAATCCGCTCGGTAAACCACCGTTATATTGATTACCATATACGTTTGCCGCAAACATTTATGAAACTGGAAGAGAAAATCAAAAAGGTTTGTCAAAAATATATTTCCCGTGGCCGTCTTGACTGCTACATTAAAATTGACGGCACGAATTTAACAAACCGCTCTTTACATATTGACTGGGAGTTGTTGGATGATTATTATCAATTCGTAAACTGTTTGAAGGAACGGTATAATATTAAGGAAAACATTGGTTTGTCTGCATTTTTGCATAAGCAGGATCTCATATCCATCGTTGAGCAGGAAGAAGATCTAGATGAAATTGATGAGCTGATTCTGTCAACAGTTGAGGAAGCTGTTCAAAATTTAAAAAACATGCGTATAATGGAAGGAAAAGCATTAGAAAGTGAACTTCGAAACTATGTGGAAAAAATCGAGAATTTTATTAGTTTAGTTGAACAAATTGCTCCCCAAGTGAAGGAAAATTATGAAGAAAAGCTCCGGAACCGTTTGAATGAATATACAAACGGAATGTTTGATGAATCAAGGGTATTGACCGAGGTTGCCGTATTTGCCGAGCGTTGTGATATTTCTGAAGAACTGACCAGGCTGAGAAGCCATTTGAACCAGTTCAGGTTAAATTTGGATGCGAATATACCGGTAGGTCGGAAGCTTGATTTTATTGTTCAGGAAATGAACCGTGAAGTAAACACAATCGCATCCAAAGCAAATGACCGCGAAATCAGTTTGTATGTTGTGGAGCTGAAAAGCCTGTTGGAAAAAATTCGTGAACAAATACAAAATATTGAATAGAATCGGGTAATGACTGTTAAAGGAAAGGTGAAACTATGGAACAAGAAAGAGGATTGCTGATCGTGCTTTCCGGACCGTCCGGTGTAGGAAAAGGAACTGTTAGGAAAGCAGTATTCGCCGAGTCGGATGTGGAATTTGAATATTCAATTTCCGCAACATCCAGGCCGAAAAGACCGGGAGAAGTTGACGGAGTGGATTATTATTTTAAGACCCGGGAAGAGTTTGAAAAAATGATCGAAAACGGAGAGCTTTTGGAATATACGGAGTATGTCGGAAACTATTACGGAACGCCAATTGATTATGTAGAAAAAACTTTGGCCAGCGGAAAAGACGTTTTTCTGGAAATTGAAGTAGAAGGGGCGAAACAAGTGCGGGAAAAGTATCCGGACGGATTGTTTATTTTCTTAATCCCGCCAAGTTTGTCAGAATTGGAAAAACGGATTAAAAACAGGGGAACGGAATCCGATGATTTGATCCGTGACCGGTTAGAAGTGGCAAAGAAAGAATTACAAATGATGAATTTGTATGATTATGTGATTGAAAATGATAAAGTCGAAAATGCAGTTCAAAAAATCAAATCGATCGTGATTGCCGAACATTGCCGGAGGTCCCGAATTGAAAATAAGATAAAAAAGTTACTAGGAGTTGATGAGTAATGCTTTATCCTTCCATAGACTCCCTGATGGAAAAAATCCCTTCAAAATATTTGCTCGTAACCATTGCAGCAAAACGTGCCCGTGAAATACAAGATACGAATGAACTGCTGGTCGAAAAAGAAAAATACCGTTCGGTTAAAAACGTCGGCAAATCACTGGAAGAAATCGATGCGAATTTAGTCGTATTATCGCTAGACGAAGAAGAATGAAGAACGCATAAGCAACCGGTATCCGGTTGCTTCTTCATTTTTTACAAATATTCCTGATTGAAAAATATAAAAATCGGAAGATTATATTTACCGGAAAATTTTATGCAGAATGATACGGGCTATTTTTCTTTTGTGGTATGATTTTAAAAGAAAGAAAACCACCGGAGTGCAAAGTTTTTCAAAAAGGAGAATAAATGATGGAGAAGAAAAATATTTTACTGTGTGTTACAGGAGGCATTGCAGCTTACAAAGCCGTTGCACTTGCCAGCAAACTGACACAAAATGATTTTAATGTCAAAGTCATGATGTCAAGAAATGCAACGAAGTTTGTAACCCCTTTATCCTTTCAATCTGTTTCCAGAAATAATGTTTATGTTGATACGTTTGATGAGAAAGACCCGGAAAAAATTGCTCATATTGATTTGGCAGAGTGGCCAGACTTAATTTTAATTGCGCCACTGACGGCGAATATGATCGGTAAGCTTGCGAACGGTATTGCGGATGATATGATTTCGACGACTCTTCTGGCCACAACAAAACCTGTTTTTGGTGCACCGGCAATGAATGTGCATATGTATCAGCATCCGGCTGTTCAAAATAACATGAAGCGCCTGGAACAATACGGATACCGGTTTATTGAACCGAATGAAGGTTACTTGGCCTGCGGTTATGTCGGAAAAGGCCGGATGGAAGAGCCCGAAACGATTGTCGAATTTGTGAAAGATTATTTTCAGCGCATAAAAGATCCGCTTTTATCAGGAAAAACTGTTGTAGTTACGGCAGGGCCGACCCGCGAAAGAATAGATCCGGTGCGTTATTTATCAAATTTCTCCAGCGGAAAAATGGGATATGCCCTGGCGCAGGCAGCTTCTGATTTTGGGGCTGATGTTATTCTTATATCCGGTCCTGTACAGCTTGCACCGCCAAAAAGTGCTACGTTCATTTCAGTAGAAAGCACAAAAGAAATGTATGATGCCACAATAAAATATTATGAACAAGCCGATATCGTCATTAAGGCGGCTGCAGTCAGCGACTATCGTGCAAAAATTGTACATGAAAATAAAATTAAAAAAGCCAGTGAGAATCTTATCATTGAGTTGGAAAGAACGGAAGATATATTATTCGAGCTGGGAAAAAGAAAAAGCCGGCAATTTTTAATCGGCTTTGCGGCGGAAACAGACCGGATTGAGGAATATGCAAAAGAAAAATTGGAAAAAAAGAATGCGGATATGATTGTCGCCAATGATGTTACCCGGGAAGGAGCAGGATTTGGAACGGACACAAATATTGTTACGATTTTTAAAAGGGACGGCAGCTCAAAGATGTTGCCGAAATTGTCCAAATATGATACAGCCGTTGAAATATTAAAAGAGGCGATTGAAACGATGAAGGACGGATAATAATGAAAAATATTGCAAGTGTGATCGTTGATGTCCCTTCATTACAGACGAATAAAACTTTTGACTATAAAATTCCCGGTGAACTCGTCGAATATGCAAAAAAAGGTATGCGCGTAATCGTTCCTTTCGGTAGGCGGAACGTCCAGGGGTTTATTGTTGATCTTAAAGACCATTCGCCAATTAAAGAATTAAAAGAAATTATTGAACTTATGGATCTTGAGCCGGTCTTGACGGAAGAATTGCTCGAACTGGGCGATTATCTCGCTGAGACTACGTTATGCTTAAAAATTACCGCTTTCCAAGCAATGCTTCCGCCGGCTCTGAAAGCAAAATATGAAAAATATTTAGTATTACGCGGCAGCATGGCGGACGTACCCGAACCGCTTAAAGAAATGTTCGCAAAAATTAATAAAGTAAATTGGAAAGAAGCAGAAAAAAATGTTCCATTACCGTGTTTATACAAGAAAGTCCGGAACGGATTATTCGATGTGATGTATGAAGTAAAAAGCAAGGGAAGAAAGAAAAAAAATATTTATTACTTACCTGCAGCAGAAAAGGAACAATTCATTAAAAATATAGAACAACAAAAAAGACTGGGAGAAAAACAAAAGAAAATTTTAAATATATTTATAAATCATTTTCAACCGTTTTCAGTTAAACAAATGGAGCAACATGTACCCGGGGCAAGGGCAGTTTTAAACAATCTGGTTAAAAGAGGTCTGTTAAAAAAAGAAGAACATGAAGTATACCGCGATCCGTATGCAGGATATAATTTTAAACAAACGAAACCACTCAAACTGACCGTTGAGCAGGAAAAAGCAATTGTCCCGATTCTTGACTCTATCGCGCAGAATGAACATAGAGTGTTTCTTTTACATGGGGTAACAGGAAGCGGAAAAACAGAAATATACTTGCAGGCGATAGAAAAAGTCATCAATAAAGGAAAAGAAGCAATCGTACTCGTTCCTGAAATTTCATTAACCCCGCAAATGGTTGAACGGTTTAAAGGACGCTTCGGCAATAATGTCGCCGTACTCCACAGCGCGCTTTCCACAGGGGAAAAGTATGATGAATGGCGTAAAGTGCAAAGAGGGGAAGTACAAGTAGTTGTCGGGGCACGTTCGGCCATTTTTGCCCCCTTTGAAAATATTGGGATGATCATCATTGATGAAGAACATGAAACGACATACAAACAGGAAGATTATCCAAAATACCATGCACGTGATGTGGCCCTAAAGCGTGGGAAAAAACATAACTGTCCGGTTGTGCTGGGCAGTGCAACACCATCACTGGAATCTGCGGCACGCGCACAAAAAAATGTTTATCAATTATTACCGTTGACCGAAAGAATAAACAAGGCCGCTCTTCCAAAAGTGCGGATCGTTGACATGCGGGATGAATTAAAATCCGGCAATCGTTCCATGTTTTCAAAAGTTCTTCTAGAAGCAATCAAAGACCGTTTGGAAAAGTCAGAACAAATTGTATTAATGTTAAACCGCCGTGGATATTCGTCGTTTGTCATGTGCCGGGACTGCGGGTTTGTCGTGCAGTGCCCGTATTGTGATATTTCTTTAACTTATCATAAAGTTACCGATCAGGTTAAATGTCATTATTGCGGTTTTGAGGCCGTCACCCCCCGGGTTTGTCCCGAGTGCAACAGCAAACATATACGCTTTTTTGGAACAGGTACACAAAGAGTGGAAGAAGAGTTGGGGAAAATTTTGCCGAAAGCAAGAGTGATCCGCATGGATGTCGATACGACCGGAAGAAAGGGAGCCCATGAGAAGCTGTTGAGAGACTTTGGAGAACATAAAGCGGATATCTTATTAGGTACACAAATGATCGCCAAGGGACTTGATTTTCCAAAAATCACCCTTGTCGGTGTATTGTCCGCAGACAGTTCCTTGCATATTCCTGACTTCCGCTCCAGTGAGAGGACGTTTCAACTGCTTACACAAGTGAGCGGACGTGCAGGCCGCCATGAGCTTCCCGGGGAAGTGATTATTCAAACATACACGCCCGAACATTACAGTATTCAGTTTGCAAAAAATCATAACTATGATGCCTTCTACCGTTACGAAATGATGGTCAGGAAAAAAGGCCAATATCCGCCTTTTTATTATTTGGCCCTTGTTCATGTTAACCATGAAAATATGAATTATGCCTATTCTGTCATAGAAAAAATCACCACATTTTTGCGTGCAAAACTATCGAACCAAGCGATTGTTTTAGGACCCGCAGCCTCTCCGATTATGAAAATAAAAAATAGATATCGCTACCAGTGTTTGGTAAAATACAAACATGAACCTGATTTAATCCCAGCATTGAAAAAAATATTGCAACACTTCAGGGAAGATCAGGTTAAAAGAGGTTTAACGGTATCCATTGATTTAAATCCATTCTCCATGATGTAAGTACCATATATAAAGGCAGGTTTATGAGAGATGACAAAAATCATTTTTATGGGTACACCCGACTTCAGTGTACCGATCTTACGACAACTAATAACAGACGGTTATGAGATCATCGGGGTTGTAACCCAACCGGACCGTCCAAAGGGAAGAAAACGGATCTTGACACCGCCACCGGTAAAAGTTGAAGCGGTAAAGAACGGGATTCCTGTGTACCAGCCGGAAAAGATCCGGGACGAAGAGGCAGTGGAAAAAATTTTGGCTTTGCAGCCTGATTTAATTGTAACAGCTGCTTACGGACAAATATTGCCCCAAAAAATTCTTGATGCACCGAAATACGGCTGCATAAATGTGCATGCCTCTTTATTACCGGAACTAAGGGGCGGTGCACCGATCCACCATGCCATTATACAAGGAAAGAAGGAAACCGGGATTACGATTATGTATATGGTGGAAAAACTGGATGCCGGGGATATTATTTCAAAGGTTGTCGTGCCGATTGATGAAAGGGATACGGTCGGGACTTTGCATGACAAACTGAGTGAAGCGGGAGCAAAACTTCTAAGCGATACGTTGCCGAAACTGTTAAAAGGTCAAATCACTCCCGTTAAACAGGATGAAGAGAAAGCGACTTTTGCTTATAACATTACCCGCGAAGATGAAAAGATTGACTGGGAAAAAACCGGGGAAGAAATTTATAATCATATCCGCGGATTAAATCCCTGGCCAGGGGCATATACAATCCTGGACGGTAAGATATTAAAAATTTGGTGGGGAGAAAAAGTTTCCGCAACAGAGCAAGCTTTACCGGGAACCATTATTTCTATTGAAAAGGACGGTTTTATTGTTGCTACCGGCAATGATACCGCAATAAAGATCATGGAATTGCAGCCTGCGGGTAAAAAACGGATGCCGGCGGAACAATTTCTGCTTGGACAAGCAAATCTTTCAGGTAAACGTTTAGGAGGAAATGATGACGAAGAACGTTAGAGAAGCAGCTGTTGAAATTTTGGAATCCGTTGAAAATAAAGAAGCATACAGCAATTTGTTGTTAAATCGGACGATTGAAAAATATCAATTAAAAAATGCAGATGCCAGACTGCTGACGGAATTATGTTATGGAACCATACAGCGGAAAATGACGCTCGACTATTTTCTCGAGCCATTCATAAAAAAGCAAAAAAAGATTGATTCTTGGGTAAGACAACTTTTGCGATTATCCGTCTACCAATTTGTTTATTTGGACAGAATACCGGATCATGCCATTATTAACGAAGCGGTCAAAATCGCGAAAAAGCACGGCAATAAAAAAATTGGCGGATTTATTAACGGTGTTCTCCGTTCCTTTCAAAGGAAAGGGGCACCGGGGGTTGATGTAATTAAAGATCCGGTAAAACGGCTTGCCGTTGAAACGAGCCACCCGGAGTGGCTTGTGCAAAGATGGGTCAAACAGTTCGGTTTTGAACAGACGCAAAAGATGTGCTTTGAAAATTTGCAATCCCCGTTGCAAACAGCCCGAGTTAATGAATGGAAAACGAATGCCGATGAAGTGATCAGCAACTTGAAGGAAGAAAATATGTCTGCACAAAAAAGTGACGTAATCCCTGCTGCTATCAAGGTGAAGAACGGTAATCTGGCCAAATCGGCAGCTTTTCAAAACGGCGATTTAACCATACAGGATGAAAGTTCCATGATCGTGGCATATGTATTGAACCCGCAGGAAGGAGAAAGAATTTTGGATGCTTGTGCCGCTCCTGGGGGAAAAACGACACACATTGCGGAAAAAATGAAGAACACCGGTGAAGTTATTGCCCTGGATTTACATGATCATAAAATTAAACTGATTGAAGAAAATGCAGGCAGACTTCAACTTACGAATATTTTCGCAAAACAAATGGATAGCCGGGAGATGGCTGGAAATTTTCCAAAAGAATACTTTGACCGGATCCTGATTGATGCTCCATGCTCCGGCTTCGGTGTTTTAAAACGTAAGCCGGATATTAAATACAGAAAAAATGAAACGGATATTAAACAATTATCGAAAATCCAATCGGAATTATTGGACCAAGCGGCAGAACTGCTCAAACCCGGTGGGGTTTTAGTGTACAGCACATGTACTGTGGAAAAGGAAGAAAACCAGGTAGTGTCCCGGTCTTTTTTAAAGCGGCATAAAGATTTTTCCGGTGATGAAAGTGTGGCTTTACGCTTACCGGAACCGGTCCGGCCTTATGTTAACGGGTTTGAAATTCAAATTTTTCCCCATGATTTGAAAAGCGATGGCTTTTATATTGCATGCTTCCGAAAAAAAGTATAATTTGATAATATAGGAAAAATTATGTATGTAATCGGGCATGAATGTGATAACAGGCAATAACGGCCGATTGAGGTGAAATTATGAGGGGTGTCCATCGAACAGACCGAGGAAAGGTAAGAGACCATAACGAAGATTATGTCGAAATATTTGAAAATAACTCCGGTGATCTCCTTGCCCTCGTAGCTGACGGAATGGGAGGCCACTTAGCCGGCGATGTGGCAAGTAAAATGTCTGTTGATCTTTTTCAACGATTTTGGGAAAAGGAAAAAGAATTATTAATTGAACCGGAACAGACCGAAGCCTGGATTAAGAAAGTGGTAAGAGAAATAAATTACGAAATTTTCCGTTACGCAAATGAACATCCTGAATGTCAAGGAATGGGAACAACGCTTGTTGCCGCATTATGCACAAAAAAATTTGCAACAATCGCTCATATCGGAGACAGCCGCTGCTACATTTTAAATAATAACGGATTCCGGCAGCTGACGGATGACCATTCCCTTGTCAATGAACTGGTCAAGAGCGGTCAAATTACAAAAGAAGATGCGGAACATCATCCGAGAAAAAACGTTTTGCTGAGGGCGCTCGGAACAGATCCGGTCGTGGACATCGACACGGTTACGGTTGATTTTGAAGAAGGGGATTATCTTATTTTATGTTCAGACGGGCTGTCCAATAAAGTAACGGACGATGAAATTGCGGAAGTTTTAATGGCTGACACCCCCCTTGATGATAAAGCCGATCAACTGGTACAAATGGCGAATGATAAGGGCGGGGAAGACAATATCACACTTGCAATTATTCACAATATTCGCGGGAAGGCGGGTGATGATTAGTGCTTATCGGGAGAAGAATCAGCGGCCGGTATAAACTGTTGAAGTATATCGGCGGCGGGGGAATGGCCAACGTTTATCTCGCCCGTGACATTATTTTGGAAAGAGATGTAGCAGTGAAAATTTTGCGTCTGGATTTTGCAAATAATGATGATTTTATCCGCCGCTTTCACCGAGAAGCCCAATCCGCCACAAGTCTGTCCCACCCGAATATTGTGGATATATATGATGTTGGTGAAGAAGGAAGCATTTATTATATCGTAATGGAATACGTGGATGGACAAACATTAAAGCAATTCATACAGCAGAACAGTCCCGTCCCGGTTGATCAAGCAGTGGATATTATGCTGCAAATTACTTCCGCAATCCGGCATGCTCATGATAACAATATTATACACCGGGATATTAAGCCGCAAAATATTTTAATCGATTACGACGGAAATGTGAAAATTACCGATTTCGGTATTGCTGTTGCTTTGTCATCAACAACAATAACACAAACTAATACCGTTTTAGGCTCGGTTCATTACATATCACCCGAACAAGCCCGCGGGGGTCTTGCGACAAAAAAGTCCGACATTTATTCTTTGGGAATTGTTTTTTTTGAATTATTGACGGGAAAGCTCCCATTTTCAGGCGAATCAGCTGTGTCCATTGCAATAAAGCATCTGCAATCAGACACCCCCCATCCTCGTTCATTAAACCCGGAAATTCCTCAAAGTGTTGAAAATATCATTTTAAAATGTACGGCAAAAGACCCGTATTACCGGTATGAAGATGTTGAGGAATTAAGGGAAGATTTACTCACCTGCCTTGAACCCGGACGTTTAAATGAACCTCCGTTTTCCATTCCGGAAGATGATGATGAAGAAACAAAAGTGATTCCGGTAGTAAAAGATCCGCAATCTTCCGCTTTGAACAAAAAGAAAAACGATGGAAAGAAGAAAAAGGGTGGAAATGATAAAGAGAAATCAATTCTGTCAAAAAATAGAAAAAAGCAATGGCCGTTTGTCTTCCTGATAATTACTGCATTGCTGATTTTGTCCGGAATCTCGTTTATGACAATGGATATTTTTGGAAAAAAAGACGTGGAAGTTCCGGACGTAACAAATATGCCGGTGGAAGAAGCAATTAAAAAGCTGGAAGAATCGAAGTTTAAAGTCGGTGATCAAATTGAGCAGCCGAATGATGAAATCCCGGAAAATTTTGTGATCCGTACCGATCCAAAAGCCGGCAGGACGAAGGTGGAAGGATCTGTAATAAACCTTTATGTCAGTACTGGAAAAGGGACGATAACAATTGATGACTACCGCGGGAAAAAAATTAACGATGTATTAAAGTTGCTGGAAAAATATGAACCGTCCTTTAAAGATATAGAAATTAATGAAATTTACAGTGATCAGGAAAAAGGAATCATCATAGACCAGGATCCGAAACCTGACGAACAAATTAATCCTGCAGAAACAGTACTCTCCTTTACTGTAAGTAAAGGACAGGAAACGGTAAAAGTTGATGATTTAACCAAATACAGCATGGACGAGCTGAAAAACTATGCAAAATCAAAAGGGCTTGTGATCAGTGTGACAGATGAAGAATATTCGGACAGTGTCCCTAAAGGCCGCGTGATTCGTCAAAATGTTAAGCCCGGTACGGAAATTAAAAAAGGGGATACGGTAAATGTCACCGTTTCCCTCGGTAAAAAGGAAAAACCACCGAAAACAGTAACGATTGATGTTTCCATTGCTTATACAGGAAACAGAGAAATGAATGAGGCCCAGGAGGTCCAAATCTTTATCGATGATATGAATCATGATTTCTCCCAGCCTTATGATTCATTTAAAATTGTAGAGACAACGAGAAAACGGTTTGATTTGATGATTTTGCCAAACTCGAGTGCACGATATAAAATTATCGTTGATAATGAAGTCGTACAAGATGAAGTCATACCGTATTAATTATGTTTAGGAGGAACGGAATGCCTGAGGGAAAAATCATCAAAGCATTAAGCGGTTTTTACTATGTGAAAAGCGATGACGAAGTGTATCAATGCCGCGGCCGGGGCGTGTTCCGTAAACAAAAAATAACGCCGCTTGTCGGCGACTATGTCGTTTTTTCTTCTGAAAACCCAAGGGAAGGATATATTCTGGAAATAAAAGAACGGAAAAATGCGCTAATACGACCGCCCATTGCAAATGTTGACCAGGCCTTCTTAATATTTTCCGCGAAGAAACCTGATTTTAACCCGATGTTACTGGATCGTTTTTTAGTTTTCATGGAATCGTATCATATAAATCCGGTTATTGTAATATCAAAAATAGATCTTCTAAATGAAAAAGAATATGATAAAATAATGAAATATGTTGAAGATTATGAACAAATCGGATACAGGGTAATCAAAGTTTCTTCCGTTACCGGTGAAGGCATTGACCATATCTATCCATTACTGAAAGATCGAATTTCTGTATTTGCGGGCCAGTCCGGAGTAGGAAAATCATCTTTATTAAACACGTTATGTCCGGATTTGGACCTGGAGACAGCGGATATTTCAGAACACCTGGGGCGCGGCAGACATACGACAAGACACGTGGAGCTTATAGAAATTGCCGGTGGGATGGTTGCCGATACCCCGGGATTCAGTTCCCTTGAATTTTCAACGATTGAGATGGATGAATTATCCTTTTGCTTTCCGGAAATGAGATCACGGCTCGACCGGTGCAGATTCAGAGGATGTCTGCATGTAAAAGAACCGGGCTGTGCGGTCAAGGAAGCTCTCGATCAGGGAGAAATTAAAGAATACCGTTATCAACATTACTTGATATTTATGGAAGAAATCAGAGAAAGAAAGCCGAGGTATTGACAAATGATAAAAGTTGCACCATCGATTTTATCAGCAGATTTTTCAATTTTGGGACAAGAAGTAAAAGATGTGGAGAAAGGCGGCGCGGATTATATTCATATTGATGTAATGGACGGACATTTTGTGCCGAACCTGACATTCGGCCCCTTGATTGTGGAGGCAATTCGTCCCGTAACATCATTACCGTTTGATGTGCATTTAATGATTGAACAGCCGGAAAGATATATTCCTCACTTTGTCAATTCCGGTGCAGACATCATAACAGTGCATGCGGAAAGCTGCCGTCATTTGCACCGGACGGTTTACCAAATAAAAGAAAAAGGAATTAAAGCAGGGGTAGCCATTAACCCGGCAACACCTGTTGAAATGATCCGCGAAATTATATACGATATTGACCTCGTGTTACTAATGACCGTCAATCCCGGATTCGGAGGACAAACATTTATTTCCAATGTTTTAAGAAAAATTAAACAAGTTAAACGCTGGAAAGATGAGCTGAATTTAACTTTTGAGATTGAAGTTGACGGCGGCATAAATGACCAGACTGCCCGGCTTTGTACAGATGCCGGTGCGGACGTGCTTGTTGCCGGCTCTTATATCTTTAATAACAAAAACCGGGAGCAAGCCATTGAAAATCTTCGGAAATGTGTAAGGGAGGAGCTATGATATTCCATATCGTCGCCGGAGGTCCGGTAAATAATATTCCTGATTTGAAATGCTACGATAAAGAGAACACCAAGTGGATTGGTGTCGACCGGGGAACGGTATATTTAATCAATCAGGGAATTATCCCCGTCGCGGCTGTAGGCGATTTTGATTCGATTACGGAAGATGAGTGGTGCTCAATAAAGGAAAAAAACATTGATTTAATAAAATATAAGGCTGAAAAGGATGCAACGGACCTTGAGCTGGCATTGAAATTTGTTTATGAAAATAATCCGTGTAAAATCCGGATTTTCGGGGCGACCGGCGGAAGATTGGATCATTTTCTCGCCGGTCTTCACCATATAACCGTGTTACAGAAGGAGAATCCAGCCGTCCCTGTTTGCATTATTGATAAAAAAAATATTATTGAAATAAAATTGCCTGGAACATACCAAATAGAAACAAACACCGATAAACAGTTTGTATCCTTCCTTCCATTATTCGGGCAAGTGAAAAATTTAACGCTCGAGGGGTTTAAATATCCGTTAAAAAACCGTCATATTTCATATGGTTCAACATTATGTATAAGTAATGAACTTATTTGTGATTATGGTACTTATTCATTTTCCGACGGCATATTATTAGTAATAAGAAGTGTTGATGATTAACAGGGCTGTTCCGGTTAAACGTTTCAGGTACACAAAAAAAGGAACTGAATATGATAAAGATGTGCCGGAACAGAAGGGAAACAGGCTCTGGAATCCGGATCACAAAATATCAAATATCCGTACGGCGTTCAATTCCGAGATTACTCTGTACTGTAATCGGGGAGGGAAGGTTTAATGAAGTTTTACACAATTAAACTGCCGAAATTTCTCGGGGGAGTTATTCGGGCAATTTTAGGCGCTTTTAAAAAGGGATAAGAATCAATTCTATAAAAAGAAAAAGAAAGTAAAAAAGCCTTTGTTATTAACGAGGGCTTTTTTTACTTTCTTTTTTGTTTTTATTTGTTGTTATACGCGTTGAACTTTACCGGATTTCAAAGCACGGGCGGAAACATATACCCGCTTTGGTTTTCCGTTTACCAGGATACGGACTTTTTGAAGGTTGGCACCCCATTTACGGCGCGATGCGTTCATCGCATGGGAACGTTTATTTCCGAAGGATGTTTTCTTGCCGGTAATGTAGCATTTACGAGCCATGATCGTCGCCTCCTTATTTTTACTTAAACGTTGTTAAGATACTTAGTAAATGTACCATAATTCGTATAATATTGCAACTTATAATGATATAATATATATTTAGCAGGTATATTTTTCAAATTTCACAATAATTCACTTGACAGAGATGCATTCTTCCGGCTTATATTATAAAAGGCAGCCTTGTATTTAAAAAGCTTCATTGATATAGTAAAATAAATCCAGCTGTAAATGCAAAAGGGGGAAAAAAGGCCATGACCATTGAGTTGAAAACAAATTTAGGCCACATAAATATTTCCAATGAAACGATTGCGCAAATTTGCGGTGGTGCGGCAGTCGATTGTTATGGAATTGTAGGAATGGCGTCAAAAAAGCAAATTAAAGACGGGATTTCAGAAATCCTGCGGAAAGAAAATTATTCAAAAGGTGTTGTCGTCCGGAATGAGGACGGTGAGCTCCATATTGATTTATATATTATTGTTGGCTACGGTACAAAAATATCCGAAGTCGCACATAATGTCCAGACGAAAGTAAAATATGTACTCGAGCAAACGATCGATATGAAAGCGGACTCTGTCAATATATATGTTCAAAGCGTCCGGGTAACGAACTCATAAGTGAGGAGGAAAATTGCGTGTCAATAACAGTCATAGACGGAATACGACTTGCAGAAATGATTTTTCACGGGGCGAATCATCTGTCCCGGAATGCTGAATATGTAGACTCGCTGAACGTTTTCCCGGTTCCTGACGGCGATACCGGTACGAATATGAATTTGTCCATCCAATCGGGAGCAAAGGAAGTAAAAAAAGAAAAACAGCGCCATGCCGGAAAGGTAGGTAAAGCCCTTTCAAAGGGATTGTTAATGGGTGCACGGGGTAACTCAGGTGTTATTCTGTCCCAGTTGTTCCGTGGTTTTGCCAAATCGATTGAAGCAAAGGAAACATTGAATGCGAAGGATTTTGCAGAAGCACTTCAATCCGGAGTCGAAACGGCATACAAAGCGGTTATGAAACCAGTTGAAGGGACGATTTTAACCGTAGCAAAAGATGCGGCCAAAAAGGCCTTGGAAGTCAGCAAAAAAACACAGAATATTACGGAGTTAATGGAAGCTGTTGTTAATGAGGCCAAAAAATCCTTAAGCCGGACCCCGGAGCTTTTACCAGTATTGAAAGAAGTCGGCGTTGTAGATAGCGGTGCACAAGGCCTGGTTTTTATTTACGAAGGATTTTTGGCGCAGTTAAAAGGAAAAGAGACAGAAGAATTATCAGTTGCGGAAGTATCGATGGAACAACTGGTGAAAAAAGAACACCATAAAAGCGTTCAAAGTTTTATGAGTACGGATGATATCGTTTACGGTTACTGCACGGAATTTATGGTTAAATTTAAGGAAGATAAATTAAAGGAAAATCCGTTTACTGAAGAAACATTCAGAAATGATTTAAGCCGTTTCGGCGATTCATTGCTCGTTATTTCCGACGACGAGATGGTCAAAGTCCATATACATACCGAACAACCGGGTGAAGTATTGACATACGGACAAAAGTACGGGGAATTAATCAATCTGAAAATTGAAAATATGCGGGAACAGCACAGTTCCATTCTGGAAAAAGATCAAAATCCTGTCCGGAATGAAAAACCTGCCGTCAAAACGCGTTCCGAGTACGGTATTGTTACTGTATCAACAGGAGAGGGAGTACGCGAACTGTTTAAAAGTATCGGTGCGAATGTCGTCATTGAAGGCGGTCAAACGATGAACCCGAGTATTGAAGATATCGTTAATGCAATTGAAGAGGCTAATGCTGAGAAAGTTTTTGTTTTGCCGAATAATAAAAACATTGTTATGGCTGCCGAACAAGCACAAGATGTTTGTGAACAACAAGTTGTTGTCATACCGACAAAAACAGTGCCCCAGGGATTATCTGCTCTTTTAGCTTTTAATCCGACACTGGATGTGGAAAAAAACAAGCGGGCAATGAATGAGGCGGCCAAACATGTGAAATCCGGCCAAATAACGTATGCGGTCAGGGATACGACGATTGATGATTTAACGATTAAAAAAGATGATTTTATGGGAATTTTAGATGGAGACATTGTTTCAACCAGCAATGATCTTTTGACTGCCGCTAAAGAATTGATTGACCGTCTGCTCGATGATGACACTGAAATATTTATGATGATCAAAGGAAAAGACGCTTCAGATGAGCAAGTTGATGAACTGGCCGGATATGTGGAAGATCATTATCCTGATGTGGAAGTTGAAATCCACGATGGCAAGCAACCGGTATATCACTTTTTATTCTCAGCAGAATAATGAAAGAGAAAATCAGGTCCTATGAAATATAGGGCCTTTTTTCATTTTCTTTTGTTATGGAAAATGACGATTTTTATCATTAATCCAGATTGAAAAAAATGTATGTTAATATATTAGAGTCAAGTATTTTTATATTTAAGCCGAAACTATGCCATGAACGGATACAGTAGCTGGAAGGCAAGGAGAGAGTTCTCGTGGGTAAAACGTTAAAGCAACCGGTGACTGCTATCAAAGGCATCGGTCCGAAAGCTGAAGAAGCATTAAACGAATTGGAAATTTATACCGTAGAAGATTTACTTACTTATTTTCCGTTCCGGTACAATGACAACCGGATTCGTGATTTAAGTGAAGTGGAACATGAGGAGCGTGTAACAGTAGAAGGGATCATTATCAGTGTTCCTTCGGTAGCCTATTATGGAAGAAGAAAATCACGGCTCACCGTCCGTGTGAAGGCGGACCGGTATGTGATTACAGCTGTTTTTTTTAATCAGGCTTATTTAAAAAATAAGCTGGTATTGAATGAGAAAATTACGCTCACGGGAAAATGGAACCGGTACAGACAGCAAATAACCGTAAACTCTTTTTATCTTGGAGAACAAAGGGGGTTATATCAGACAGAATTTGAACCGGTTTATTCCGTTAAAGGTGATTTAACCGTAAGAGGGATCAAACGCTTTATAGAAATGGCATTTAAACAATACGGACATGAACTTGTTGACAGACTTCCCTCTTTTCTCCTTAAGCGCTACCGTCTTTATCCGCTGAAAGAAGCGGTCAGGGCATTGCATTTTCCGAGAAATGCCACGGACTTAAAGCAAGGCAGACGGCGGATCGTATATGAAGAATTTTTATTGTTTCAATTAAAAATGCAGGCTTTAAGAAAGTTTGAAAGGGAAAATCAACAAGGAGTACAAATCCTATATGATAATGAAAAATTAAAGCAGTTTGTAACAGCATTGCCGTTTCCGTTAACCGGGGCACAAAAACGGGTTACCGCCGAAATTTTAAGGGATTTAAAGTCCCCTTACCGGATGAACCGGCTCTTGCAGGGGGATGTGGGTTCCGGAAAAACAGTCGTGGCGGCGATTTCTTTGTATGCGGCGGTCACAGCCGGATTTCAAGGAGCATTAATGGTGCCGACGGAAATATTGGCAGAACAACATTTTGAAAGTTTTGAACAACTATTTGAAGGATTTTCTGTTAATATTGCTCTGCTTACGGGTTCGACGAAAAAAACTGAACGGACGGAGATTTTAAAAGGACTGAAAGACGGTTCCATTTCCATTGTAATTGGCACCCATGCGCTCATTCAGGATGATGTCGAATTTCATAAACTCGGACTGGTCATTACTGATGAGCAGCATCGTTTTGGTGTCGAACAACGCAGAATTTTAAGGCAGAAAGGCGAGCATCCGAATACCCTGTTCATGACGGCCACACCGATTCCGCGGACACTGGCGATCACCGTATTCGGGGAAATGGATGTTTCTATCATTGATGAAATGCCGGAAGGAAGAAAAAAGATCCGGACATATTGGGCCAAACCGGAAATGCTTGACCGGGTGTTGGCTATGATGGACCGGGAATTAAAAAAAGGAAGACAAGCTTATGTAATTTGTCCGCTGATTGAAGAGTCGGATAAATTGGACGTTCAAAATGCGATCGATGTCCACAGCCAGCTCGTCCATTATTTCCGCGGGCGATATCAAGTCGGGTTGATGCACGGACGGCTTACCCCCGGGGAAAAAGAAACCGTGATGAGAGATTTCAGTGAAAATAAAATCCAGGTATTGGTATCAACCACTGTTGTGGAAGTCGGAGTAAACGTTCCGAACGCTACCATGATGGTTATTTACGATGCGGAACGGTTCGGACTCGCCCAGCTCCATCAGTTACGGGGAAGGGTTGGACGCGGTAAAGAGCAAGCCTATTGTATTTTGCTGGCTGATCCAAAAACAGAGACCGGAAAAGAGAGAATGAAAATTATGACAGAAACAACCGACGGGTTTTTATTAAGTGAAAGGGATTTGGAACTTCGCGGACCGGGGGATTTCTTTGGCAAGAAACAAAGCGGTCTACCGGAGTTTAAAGTTGCCGATATGGTCCATGATTACCGTGCCCTGGAGACTGCAAGAAACGATGCTATAACAATGATTGGATCCCCGGCTTTTTGGCAGGACGAGGATTTCGCACTCCTGAGGCAGTTTATTGAGCAGTCAGGAGTATTAGACGGTGAAAAGTTAGATTAAATGGAATGTCATTTTTAATTTTCCTCGATGTATTCAACCCGGGTTTTTTCACCAGAGTTTGAAAATTTTTCTTGCTTTCTTTTTTTTAGTTATATATACTTACTATTAGTACCTAGTCATAAAATGTGAGTGGAGAGTTTATGAGGCCAAAAAAAAAAGAACGACAGAAGCTATTGCAGGAAACAATTAGAGAAAATCCTTTTATCACCGATGAAGAATTGGCTGAAAGGTTTTCCGTCAGTGTACAGACGATCAGACTTGATCGGTTGGAATTAAATATTCCTGAACTCAGGGAACGGATAAAATATGTCGCAAAGAAAAACTTTTCAGAAATGGTCCGTTCCCTGCCCATTGAAGAAGTAATTGGTGAAATTATTGATATAGAACCGGACCAACACGCAATATCCATATTGGACATTAAAGAAGAACATGTGTTCAGCCGCAATAAAATTGCCCGGGGTCATCATTTGTTTGCCCAGGCAAATTCACTAGCTGTCGCTGTGATCAACGATGAGCTTGCTCTGACCACGCAGTGTAACATCCGTTTCGTCCGGCAGGTCAAACTCGGCGAGAGGGTTATTGCAAAAGCGAAAGTTATTGACCGTGAAGCCGCTAAAGGCCGGACAACCGTTGAGGTAAAAAGCTTTGTTAACCAGGAAATCGTTTTTAAAGGGATCTTCGTTATGTATCGTTCAACAAACAGAGAAGGTGAACAAACAGATGAAAATCGCAATTGATGCCATGGGCGGGGATCATGCCCCGCAAGCTGTCATTGAAGGAACGATGGAGGCCATTGAACAATACCCCGATTTGCATGTTACGCTTACAGGGGACAAAAATAAAATTGAACCACTTCTGACAAAAAAAGAAAGAATTTCCATTATTCATACCGAAGAAGTGATTACAGGTGAGGATGAGCCGGTACGTGCAGTCCGCAAAAAGAAAAATTCTTCCATGGTCCTAATGGCAAAAGAAGTGAAAGAAGGAAGATGCCAGGCATGCATCTCCGCCGGCAATACCGGAGCCTTAATGGCAACCGGCTTATTTGTTGTCGGACGTATACCGGGTATTGAGCGGCCGGCATTGGCTCCGGTGATGCCCACAACTGACGGCAGAGGATTTATCTTACTTGATGTCGGGGCCAACGCCGATGCCCGGCCGAACCATCTTGTGCAAAACGCTTATATGGGTGCGGTTTTTGCAGAAAAGGTGAGGGGAATCTCAAATCCTCGAGTCGGACTGTTAAACATCGGTACGGAATCCAATAAAGGCAATGAGCTGTCCCGCCAAACATATGAATTGCTTAAAGAAACAGATTTGAACTTCATCGGCAATGTCGAAGCGAGGGATTTGCTGGAAGGTGTGTGCGATGTCGCCGTAACGGACGGTTTTACCGGAAATATGGTTCTAAAAACAGTCGAAGGAACAGCGATATCATTGATGAAAATGTTGAAGAATGTTTTGACGGGTAATTTAAAAACAAAACTTGCCGCGGCCGTAATCAAATCTGATCTAAAAATGCTGAAGAATCAGATGGATTACTCCGAATACGGCGGTGCTTCGTTTATCGGACTCGAATCCCCGGTTGTAAAGGCCCATGGTTCATCGGATGCCAAAGCTATATTCCATGCCATCCGCCAGGCGAGGGAAATGGTAAAAGGCGAAGTTCCGTTAAAAATTAAAGAAGCAATTCAAGAAAAATAAAAGGGAAGGAGACTTTCCATGGGAAAAATTGCGTTTTTGTTTCCGGGACAAGGTTCACAAACCGTCGGCATGGGAAAAGAGCTGGCTGACAATGACGAAAAAGTTCGCAGTATTTTTCAACAGGCCGACCAATCCCTTGGCTTTTCCCTGTCAAAAATTATTTTTGAGGGACCGGAAGACCAATTGACGTTAACGGTTAACGCCCAGCCCGCATTACTGACGGCAGGTATTGCATTGTTGGAAAAAGTAAAAGAAGTGGGAATTGTACCGGATTATGTTGCCGGACACAGCCTGGGTGAGTATACCGCTCTTGTAGCTGCGGGAACGTTAAAATTTCAGGATGCAGTAAGAATCGTTCGGAAACGCGGCGAGTTTATGGAGGAAGCGGTTCCTGCCGGAAAGGGAACGATGGCGGCTGTTTTGGGATTTGAAAGGGAAAAGTTGCAGCAAGTTACCGAAACGGTTACAAATGAGGGGCATTCCGTTCAATTGGCGAATTTGAATTGTCCCGGACAAATCGTCATTTCCGGTACAAAAGAAGGTGTGGAAAAAGCCTGCAAACTGGCGAAAGAGCAGGGAGCCCGCCGCACCATTCCGTTAAATGTCAGCGGTCCGTTCCATTCCCGTTTAATGGAACCGGCTGCGGGACGCCTGGAAGAAGCTTTGCATGCCTGTCCATTTCAGGATGCTGAAATTCCCGTAGTATCGAATGTTACTGCCGGTCCTGTGCGAGATTCCGGCAAGATCAAGGATTTATTGATTAAACAGCTGTATTCACCGGTGCTGTGGGAAGATTCGGTGAAAAACATGATTGCATCCGGTGTTGATACGTTTATTGAAATTGGTCCCGGAAAAGTGCTAACCGGACTTGTAAGAAAGATTGACCGGTCAGTCCGGACTTTCAATATTTCCGATCAGAAAAGTTTACAATCAACAATAGATGAATTAGAAGGAGGAAAAAAATGAACCTGGAAGGAAAAACCGCTCTTGTCACAGGAGCTTCCCGCGGGATCGGAAGAGAAATAGCCCTGGAACTTGCCCGGAACGGGGCTAATGTTGTCGTGAATTATGCTGGTAACAAGGAGCTTGCAGAAAAAGTAGCCGAAGAAATCCGTTCGCTCGGCCGGGAGAGCTTTACTATTCAGGCAGATGTAGCAAAAAGTGAAGATGTTGACCGGATGGTTAAAGAAACGATCGACCGTTTCGGATCACTGCATATTCTTGTAAATAATGCCGGGATTACACGGGATAATTTGATCATGCGTATGAAAGAAGAAGATTGGGACGCAGTTGTTAACACAAACTTAAAAAGTGTCTTTTTAACGACCAAAGCTGTCACCCGGCAAATGATGAGACAGAGATACGGCCGGATCATCAACATTTCTTCCATTGTCGGAATCAGCGGAAATGCCGGACAAGCTAATTACACCGCTGCAAAATCCGGTATCATCGGCTTGACCAAGACAGCTGCAAAAGAACTGGCATCACGCAACATTACCGTGAATGCCGTAGCTCCCGGATTTATAGAAACAGATATGACCGATGAACTGCCTGAGAATATAAAAGAAGAGCTGTTTAAGCAAATCCCTCTGGGACGGCTCGGTCAACCGGAAGATATTGCCTATACGGTTGCTTTCCTTGCTTCCGAACGGAGCAGCTATATTACAGGCCAGGTCATACAGGTTAACGGCGGAATGTACATGTAGATCATTTATAACATTTATATATTTGGAGAAAATTGGAATATAGGGTAGAATATTTTTAACTTACCCTTTATCATAAAATATGAATTATATATAATACTTTTGGGAGGTATGATTATGAGCGACGTACAAGAACGCGTAACAAAAATCATTGTGGATCGTTTGGGAGTTGAAGAATCCAAAGTAACACCTGAAGCTACTTTCAAAGACGATTTAGGTGCAGACTCTCTAGATGTAGTTGAACTTGTTATGGAACTTGAAGATGAATTCGGTTTACAATTCTCTGATGAAGATTCAGAAAAAATTGTAACTGTCGGTGATGCAGTAAAATACATAGAAAGCAAATTATAATCGTATAAACCATAAAAATTAGATAGGCTTTTAATCAGAATACACTTCACTTTTTTATAAAGTGAGGTGTTTTCTATTAATAAGGCAATTTTTTAAATTTTGTAAACAGCAGGCCCGTTTCCATATTATTTTTTTCTTATGAAAGAATGGGGGTGATGGTTGGAACAATATCTATTATAAAGTTTTTGCAAGACCCTTTATTTTCGTCAAACCCGAATGTCTGTACAAGAGGTGTATATGATGGCCAAAATGAAACGGACTCATGAAAAACAGAAAGGGATTGTTGATCATCGTTATAAAAAATTTCAGGAAAAAATCGGAATCTATTTTCATAATGAAGATTTACTGATTCAGGCTTTTACCCATTCATCATATGTGAATGAGCATCGAAGGAGAAAATGTGAAGACAATGAACGGTTGGAATTTTTAGGGGATGCGGTATTGGAGCTGACTGTCTCCCACTTTTTATATCAAACGTATCCCATGATGAAAGAAGGCGAAATGACAAAATTGCGTGCCGCCATTGTGTGTGAACCGTCTTTACTGTCATTTGCACAGGAGCTTGGATTTGGTGAGCTCATGAGGCTGGGAAAAGGAGAGGAACTAACCGGGGGCAGGCAACGTCCGGCTCTACTGGCGGATGCTTTCGAAGCCTTTATCGGAGCCGTATATCTGGATCAAGGATTGGATACCGTTGTCCGCTTTTTAAATGAACATGTCTTTCCTAAAGTTCTTCAAGGTGCTTTTTCTCATGTGATGGATTATAAAAGCCAGCTGCAGGAACTTGTGCAAAGGGACGGGCTTGGTTCTGCCGATTATGAAATCGTAGAAGAACGTGGACCTGCACATGACCGGGAGTTCGTTGCCCGGGTAAAATTAAAAAACCGGGTTCTCGGATCAGGTGTCGGCAAATCGAAAAAAGAAGCGGAACAAAAGGCAGCCCACCAGGCATTAACAATCTTAAACAAAACTGATGAAACGAATTAAACCGGAAGAAGTAAGGAGGAGCGGCATTGTTTCTCAAGCGATTAGAAATCGTCGGATTTAAATCTTTTGCCGACCGGATTACCATAGATTTTGTACCCGGCGTAACTGCAGTGGTTGGACCGAACGGCAGCGGGAAAAGCAATATTACGGATGCAGTCCGTTGGGTTCTCGGCGAACAATCAGCCAAATCATTAAGAGGCGGTAAAATGGAAGACGTCATTTTTGCAGGGAGTGATTCCAGAAAGCCGCTCAACTTTGCAGAAGTTTCTTTAACGCTAGATAACGAGGATCAATTTTTGCCGGTTGATTACCAGGAGGTGTGCATCACCCGCCGGATTTTTCGTTCAGGCGAAAGTGAGTACCTGATCAATAAACAGCCGTGCAGGTTAAAAGATATTGTTGATTTGCTTCTCGACTCCGGACTCGGACGGGACTCCTTTTCGATTATTGGACAGGGAAAAGTAGAAGAAATATTAAACAGTAAACCTGAAGAACGCCGTTCAATTTTTGAAGAGGCGGCGGGAGTTTTAAAGTATAAGACCCGGAAGAAAAAAGCGGAAATAAAGCTTTCAGAAACCGAAGATAATTTAACCCGCATCCAGGATATCATCCATGAATTGGAAGGACAATTGGAACCATTGAAAACACAAGCAGCTGCGGCAAAGGATTATTTGCAAAAAAAAGATGAATTACAAATGTATGAAATTAGCCTGCTTGTGTACGAAATTGAACAGCTGCACAGCCGGTGGGAAGATTTGAAAGCCCGCCTGGAAAAAATGATGTCGGAAGAAATGGAATTAGCAACCCAAATACAGGTGAAAGAGGCTGATATTACGGAGTATCGTAATAAAATTACCGCTCTTGATGAGTCGATTGATGAGCTACAACATGTATTATTGATCACGAGTGAGGAACTGAAGAAACTTGAGGGAAAGCAGAAAGTATTGAAAGAACGGAAGAAAAATGCCGAACAAATGCAACAACAGCTTGAAGAGGCGATCAGGGACGGAAAGGAGAAACTATCCCGGGACAAATCCATCATAAAAGATTTGGAAGAAAAAAAATCCCGGCTGGAAAAGGAATTACGACAGAAAAGAGAAAAATTGCGGGAATATGAAGAAACTCTGTCGTATTATTCCGAAGATCTCGAGTCAAAAATTGAATCGCTTAAAAGTGATTATATTGAATATTTAAATGAAGAAGCAGCTGTTAAAAATGATGAACGCCATGTCGAGCAGCAAATTAACCAATTAACTTTGAAAAAAGAAAGTTTATTTAAAGATCACGAACAATTCATTTTGGAAAGAGAAAAAATACATGCCGAAAAAGAAAAACTGCAGCAAGAACTGGATAAAATACAACGTTTAATAGAAGAAACAACAGTGGAATACCGCATTAAAGAACGACAACTGGAAAATATTGGAAACCATATAAGCAAAAAAGAAAAGAAATACTACGAAGCCCTGCAATATTTACAGAATGCCCAATCACGGAAAGAGATATTGGAAGATATGAAAGAAGATTATTCCGGGTTTTATCAGGGAGTTAAAGCAGTTTTAAAAGCAAGAAACCGGCTAACCGGAATCGAAGGCGCCGTTATTGAACTTATAAATGTAGAAAAAACTTATGAAACGGCAATCGATATCGCATTGTCAGCAAGCCAACAGTATATTGTTGTCCAAACGGAAGAAGACGCCAGAAATGCCATCCGTTATTTGAAAAAACACGGATCTGGACGGGCAACCTTCCTCCCGATGTCTGTCATCCAGCCAAAAAAAATTCCCGAACAACTTTTGCACCGCATAAAAAACCATCCTGGATTTATTGGGGTTGCAAGTGATTTAATTTCCTACCATAAGAAATACGATCATGTCATATTAAATTTGCTGGGAAATGTAATCATTTGCAGAGATTTAGAAGGAGCAAATGAGATTTCGTCCCTTTCCGGTAGAAGATACCGGATTGTCACGCTGGACGGTGATGTAGTCAATCCGGGGGGATCGATGACCGGAGGGGCACAAAAGAAAAATAAAAGTTCACTATTTAGCAGGACGAGGGAACTGGAATCACTCAAACATAAATTGACGGAAATGGAAACGGAATGCAAAAAACTGGAAAATGAGATAAAAGAAAAGAAAAAGCTGTTGAAAACTGAAAAAGAGAATCTTTCAACCATACTTTCCCACGGAGAAACTCTACGGGAACAACAAGGTCGTTTGAAAGATCAGTTAAAAGAAATTAAATGGAACGAAAAAAATATTCAAGACCGGTTACATCTGTTTGACAATGAAATAAAGATCATTGATCAGGAACTGAAAGAGTTACAGAACAAAAAAGAACAGAATGTTAAACAATTGGGCGGCATCCGGGAAAAAATTAAAGAGTTGGATGCAACCATCCGTGGATTATCAGAGAAGAAAAGCTTCGATCAATCGAAAAAATCCGTTTTAACCGAAGAAATAAACGGGTTAAAAGTTTCCATTGCCAAACTGGAAGAACAGTTGCATCATACCGCAAATCAATTATCAACGGCAAAGAAAAACCATGCGGAACTTGAGGAACGGATCCATGAGCAAACATATGAACTTAACCGATTGAGGAATTATATTGAGATGAACTCCGATGATGACAGGAAACTGGCCCAGGAAGCGGAGCAAAAACTTTCGGAAAAAAATGACACGGTTGAACTGATTGCGGAAAGAAGGAATGAACGACTGGTCTTACAACAAAAATCAGAAGATCTTGAACGCGAGGTTAAAGAATTAAAACGGCAACATAAAGAAACGGCCCAAATGTTAAAAAATGAAGAAGTGAAATTGAGCCGTTTGGATTTGGAATTGGAAAACAGATTGGAAACATTGCGGGAAAAATATACCCTGAGCTTTGAAAAAGCGAAAAAAGAATACCCGCTGACAGCTGTTCCTGAAGAAGTCAGGGAAAAAGTGGAAAAAATTAGAACTGCCATCCAAAAATTGGGTACAGTTAACCTTGGTGCGATCGATGAATATGAACGGGTTCATGAACGTTACCGTTTTTTAACGGAACAACAGGAAGATTTACAAGCAGCAAAAGAAACATTGTACCAGGTTATTGAAGAAATGGATGCTGAAATGATGAAAAGATTTAATGAAACATTTACAGCTATACAGTCCCAGTTTAATCAAGTTTTTCAATCATTATTTGGCGGCGGCAGGGCTGAGCTGAAATTGACGGATCCGGATGATATATTGAATACAGGTGTTGAAATCGTAGCACAGCCGCCGGGGAAAAAATTACAAAATCTCGGATTATTGTCAGGCGGTGAACGGGCGTTGACGGCAATCGCCCTGTTATTTTCGATATTGAAAGTACGCCCAGTACCTTTTTGCATACTTGATGAAGTTGAAGCGGCTCTGGATGAAGCAAATGTGTACCGTTTCAGCCAATTTTTAAAAAAATTCAGCGAAAAGACCCAGTTTATTATTATTACCCACAGGAAAGGAACAATGGAAGGAGCAAACGTTCTATATGGCGTAACAATGCAAGAATCCGGGGTTTCCAAGCTCGTATCCGTCCGTTTGGAAGATGTTGTTGATGCCGGATGATGATTAAGGGATAAAACATTGTAAATAAAGGAAGTGATCATATGAGCTTTTTTAATAAAATAAAAGAGAAGTTTACGAAACAAACCGGCTCGGTTACCGAAAAATTTAAAGAAGGCTTGTCCAAAACACGGCAAAGCTTTTCCGGGAAAGTAAATGATTTAATAGCCAAGTACAGAAAAGTCGATGAAGATTTTTTTGAAGAGCTGGAAGAAATTTTAATCCAGGCTGATGTCGGCTTTGACACGGTGCTCGAATTAGTCGATGAACTGAAAATGGAAGTGAAAAGAAGGAACATAAAAGACCCGGAGGAAATAAAAGAAATTATTGTAGAAAAAATGGTGGATATTTATAAATCCGGTGAAGAGCAGATGACTTCCTTGAATATACAGCCCGACGGTTTAACAGTTATTTTATTTGTCGGGGTAAACGGCGTAGGGAAAACAACTACTATCGGCAAGATGGCATACCGGTTTAAAGAACAAGGAAAAAAGGTGATCCTTGCTGCCGGTGATACGTTCCGTGCAGGGGCAATCGAACAGCTGGAAGTCTGGGGAGAAAGGGTCGGCGTTGATGTGATTAAGCAGAGTGAAGGTTCCGATCCGGCGGCGGTTATGTATGATGCCATCCAGGCAGCGCGGGCGAGAAAGGCGGATGTTTTGCTCTGTGATACCGCAGGCCGTCTCCAAAATAAAGTCAATTTAATGAAAGAACTGGAAAAAATAAAACGGGTTATTGCGCGTGAAGTTCCCGGAGCCCCTCATGAAGTATTATTAGTGCTGGATGCAACCACCGGTCAAAATGCCATGAGTCAGGCGAAACATTTTAAGGAAGCAACCGACGTAACCGGAATTGTATTGACCAAATTGGACGGTACAGCAAAAGGAGGAATTGTTATTGCAATCAGGAAAGAGCTGAATATCCCGGTAAAATTTATCGGCCTGGGCGAAAAAATGAATGATTTGCAGCCGTTTGATTTGGAACGTTATATTTATGGTATATTTGCCGATTTAGCCGAAGAAAATGGAAATTAGTAGCTCGTTTGATCATAGGGGGACACATGGATTTCCCCTTTTTTTTGACTTTTTACCGGCCGTTCGGGCAGCTTTTTTGATTTGACATTGGAAAATGTTTCAGTTACGATATACGTGTAAAGGTTTTTTACTTAACAACGGAGGAGAACAATGCTTGAAAAGACAACGCGTATGAATTATTTATACGATTTTTATCAGGATTTGCTTACTCCTAAACAGAAAAAATATTTATCTTTATATTACTTGCATGATCTGTCACTCGGAGAAATTGCTGAACAATTTCAAGTTTCCCGTCAGGCAGTTTATGATAATATTAAAAGAACAGAAACGATGCTTGAGACCTATGAAAAAAAGCTGAAACTGTACAAAAAGTTTTCACAGCGGAAAGAATTGCTGACGAAATTAACCGGATTACTAGAGAAACATATGAATAAAGACGAACATGAGGAAATTTTTTCCATCATAAATAAAATGAAAGAATTAGATTAGGAGGGCCGGCCATGGCGTTTGAAGGATTAGCTGACCGTTTGCAAAATACAATGAAAAAAATTCGCGGCAAAGGAAAAGTGACGGAAGCGGATGTCAAAAAAATGATGCGTGAAGTCCGGCTTGCGCTTTTATATGCCGATGTTAACTTAAAAGTCGTTAAAGATTTTGTTAAAAGGGTAAGTGAACGCGCTGTCGGACAGGAAGTGATGAAAAGCTTAACACCCGGACAACAAGTCATAAAAGTTGTTAAAGAAGAGCTGACGGAGTTAATGGGCGGCGAGCAAAGCAAAATAGCCGTCAGTCCCAAACCGCCAACGGTCGTTATGATGGTCGGGCTGCAGGGGGCTGGAAAGACAACAACCACTGGAAAATTGGCTAACCATTTAAGAAAAAAACATAACCGGAAACCGATGCTTGTAGCGGCCGATATATACCGTCCGGCTGCTATCAAACAATTGCAAACATTAGGCAAGCAATTGAATCTTCCTGTTTTTTCTTTAGGGGATCAGGTAAGTCCGGTGGAAATAGCCGAAAAGGCAATTGAACAGGCGAAACAAGAACACCATGATTATGTTTTAATCGATACAGCAGGCCGGCTGCATATTGATGAGGAACTAATGGGTGAATTAAAAAATATAAAAGAAACTGTAAAACCGGACGAAATTTTTCTCGTCGTCGATGCGATGACCGGCCAGGATGCGGTGAATGTAGCATCCAGTTTTAATGAACAGCTCGGAATCACCGGGGTGATTTTGACAAAACTTGATGGGGACACAAGAGGCGGAGCTGCGCTTTCCATCCGTGCCGTAACGGGCAGACCGATTAAATTTATCGGAACAGGGGAAAAAATGGATGCTCTCGAACCGTTTCATCCGGAAAGAATGGCATCAAGAATTCTCGGCATGGGTGATGTTCTGTCCCTTATTGAAAAAGCCCAGGAAGCCGTTGATGAAGAAAAAGCCAGGGAACTGGAGAAGAAAATGCGGACAGCTTCCATTACCCTTGATGACTTTTTGGAACAGTTAGCCCAAATCCGTAATATGGGACCGCTTGATGAACTGTTAAAAATGATTCCCGGTGCTAACCGAGTGAAAGGCCTGAACAATTTAAAAATTGATGAAAAGCAAATTAAGCATGTCGAAGCAATTATTCAATCAATGACAAAAGAAGAAAGAATGAATCCGGAAATTATCAATGCTTCAAGAAAAAGACGCATTGCAAAGGGAAGCGGACGGCCTGTGCAGGAAGTTAACCGGTTGCTGAAACAGTTTGAGGAAATGAAAAAAATGATGAAACAAATGAATCAAATGACGAAAAAAGGAAGGAGGAAAGGCGGATTCAAACTTCCATTTATGTAATTCGCCGTCTGCTCCTGTTTTTACCCGTTAAAAAATATAAACCGGACTGTTGCCTTTTTGTACAAAGTTTGATAATCTAATAAAGGCGATTTCTGTTAAGAGAAAATACTTTACAAACAAAAGCAGTATTGGCAGTATTACTATTCGTGTGAAAATAATCGGAGGTGCAATTATACTATGGCAGTAAAAATTCGTTTAAAACGCATGGGAGCAAAAAAATCCCCTTTTTACCGGATCGTAGTGGCAGATTCACGTTCACCGCGTGACGGACGTCAAATTGAAACAATCGGAACATACAATCCGTTGACGGATCCGGCCACTCTTCAAATCGATGAAGAATTGGCATTGAAATGGTTGAGAAATGGTGCGAAACCTACTGACACCGTCCGCAACCTGCTATCCAAACAAGGAATTTTAGAAAAATTCCATAATGAAAAATACGGGAAATAAGGGCTCTCTATGAAAAGCTTAATAAAAACGATTGTCGAACCGCTTGTCGATTTTCCTGAAGATGTACAGATCGATGTCAAAGAGGATGAACGCCGTATCATTTATAAATTGGCGGTGAACAAAGAAGACGTCGGTAAAGTCATCGGTAAACAGGGAAGAGTGGCAAAGGCGATTCGGACTGTTGTATACGCTCATGCACGGACAACAGAGAAAAAGAGAGTCATTCTCGAAATTAGCGAATGAGGAGGGAGAAAATTTTCCCTCCTTTTTTATTTTTTGCGATTTTCCGGAAAAGCTTAAAATCGTTGACAGAAGCCGTGTTGTACGGCAGTAATCTCATGGTGTACTCGATATAAAATAAAGAAAACCGGATGGTTTTTTAAAATAGTAAAGATAGACAAATAAAAATATGATATAAATAATTTAAGAGAAAAGAGCAATTTTAAAAGTGTTTCTTGCTGCTGTGCTATTATTTATACCGGTGTTTCCATATTCGGATTTGATCAAATCCCGGGTGTCCAAATGGATGATTATTGATAACAAGAAGGAAATCATTGATACGCAACAAAAGCGATTTAAAAAACAACCATTTTTTATACATACATTGCGCATGGTTATGGACATAAATATAATGAAAAAAGAGAGATGTTTACTGAATTGTAAATATGACCATATAGAAAGAAAAGGGTTATTGCCACTTATGATCGATGGGGAATACCGCTAGAATAATTTTATGCTGGAAAGCAGGCTGGCTAAGTGTAATAACGCTTAGCCATTTTCTTTCAATCGTAAAAAATCCCGGGATTTGGAAAGAAAAAACAATGAACGTCCGAAAAGATTTATCTTTCTCCTTAATAACCATTATTAATATCCCGGTAATCATTATGGGTCCGCAGGGCTAAACCCGTATTCATATTTTTCAGGGGAAAGCTCCGTTAGTCCCACAATATACATATAAACCCTTTTCTGTACCCAAGCGGGAGGAGGGAAAGAGATGCAGATATTAACTACGGTCACCGTTAACCAAATATTAACGGAAAACAGTAAAAAACAATTGTACAAAACTTTTTCGGAACGGAAACAACAATTACAGAAGGAAATTGACCAGTTGAAATTTGAAATGAAACGGATGGAAAAAACGAAGAAGTATCATGTCCCGGCATTGCGTTCCCATTTCGAAAAGGAAATTGATCAAAGATATGAAAAAATAAAAATCATCGAATTTCAAATCGAACAGTTAAATATATTGCCTCTCGGTTCAGTTTTAAAAGAAAGGGAGATTCAGGGACTTGTCGACATTAAAGTCGGCGATCATTGGAATGAAGCTGTATTGAATAGAACGATTACGGTGAAAGACGGAATTATTCAAGAAATTAAATAGAGGTGGCGGCAATGCATACGTATTACAATGTCGGTAAAATTGTAAATACTCACGGGATCAACGGTGAAGTCCGCGTCATCTCGATTACGGACTTTCCTGAACAGCGTTATCGTAAAGGATCAGTTCTTTATCTGTTTTTAAAAGACCATGATGAACCTCTTCAAGTTACCGTGCAAAGCTGGAGGCAGCATAAGAACTTTGATTTGTTAAAGTTTGAAGGTTATACATCGATTAACGAAGTGGAAAAGTTCAAAGGCGGTATCTTAAAAGTTTCCGCCGATCAGTTGGAGGAACTTGGTGAAGACGAGTATTACTATCATGAAATTATCGGTTGTACCGTAAAAGATGCAAACGGAAAAACGTATGGAAAAATAACGGAAATATTGTCCCCTGGTGCCAATGATGTATGGGTCGTAAAGGACAGCGGCCGGAAAGAATACTATATTCCTTATATAGAAGATGTTGTTAAGAAAGTGGATATTGATGAAAAAACGGTTTTGATTGAACCGATGGAAGGGCTGTTTGATTGATGCGTATTGATATATTAACATTATTTCCCGGCATGTTTTCCGGTGTACTCAATGAATCCATATTAAAAAGAGCATCTGAGCGGGGAAAAGTGACCTACAATGTCATCAATATCCGGGACTTTTCCACGGATAAACACAGAACCGTCGATGATTATCCTTATGGCGGTGGTGCAGGAATGGTGTTAAAGCCGGAGCCGGTGTTCCGTGCGGTAGATCATGTGAAAGAATTAGCGGATGATAAGCCAAGGATTATTTTACTTTGTCCGCAAGGGGAACGGTATACACAAAGAAAAGCGGAGCAGCTTGCCAAAGAGAAACATTTGGTGTTCATATGCGGCCATTATGAGGGTTATGATGAACGAATCAGGAGCATTGTTACGGATGAAATTTCCATCGGTGATTATGTACTCACCGGTGGGGAATTGGGGGCAATGGTTATTATAGACAGTGTTGTCCGTCTTCTGCCGGGTGTATTGGGAAATGAAGATTCTCCCGTCCATGACTCGTTTTCTACCGGTTTATTGGAACATCCCCATTATACAAGGCCGAGGGAATATCGGGGGATGAAGGTACCTGATGTTCTCTTGTCCGGTGATCATAAGCGCATCGAGGAATGGCGGAAAAAAGAATCGTTAAAACGTACATTAAAGCGAAGGCCGGATCTGCTTAAAGATTATCCACTCACTGATGAAGAAAAACAATGGCTGGAAAAGATTAAAAAAGAAGAAAAACAACGGTAATTACCGTTGATTTTTGCATAATTTCTGTGATATTATATTACTTGTGTAGTTTTGGAAATGATTTTCCACTACTACCGTGAAAACGATGTTCCGCTGAATCATACAAGATGAATTCATGAACATCTGTTGGAAGGAGTTGAGACGAATGCAAGAGTTGATTCGTGAAATTACAAAAGAACAACTGCGCACTGACATTCCTGCATTCCGTCCCGGTGATACCGTTCGTGTACACGTGAAAGTTACGGAAGGAAACCGTGAACGGATCCAGGTGTTTGAAGGTGTTGTGATTAAACGCCGCGGTGGCGGAATCAGTGAAACTTTTACCGTTCGTAAAATTTCTTACGGCGTCGGTGTAGAACGTACATTCCCGGTTCATTCGCCGAAAATTGCAAAACTTGAAGTTGTACGCCGTGGTAAAGTCAGAAGAGCAAAACTTTACTACCTTCGCAATTTACGGGGTAAAGCTGCGCGTATCAAAGAAATCCGTTAATATTGATACTTTTGTGTATTCAAAAAGAGCTTGTGTAACAAGCTCTTTTTTTACATGGTAAACAAACGTGACATATTACAGGATTCCCGGTATTATTTCTAAAAATATTGCATGAGAGACAGCCGGCTATTTGCCAGTAACCGGCTGTTTTTTGTAAAATATTTCTAAGGAATATACTTATGGTTAATGATATGCACATTTGTACGATATATATAAGTACTACACAATCTTTAAAAAAGCGAGGGCTTTTTATGAAAAAAAAGAATGAACTGTGGGAGTGGATCAAAATATTCGTTGTCGCTGCCGTATTGGCAGTCGGGATCCGGTATTTTTTATTTACCCCGATCATCGTTGACGGACAATCAATGATGCCGACATTAGAAGACCGGGACCGCATGATTGTTAATAAACTCTCATATGTGTTTGGTGAACCGGAGCGTTTTGATATTGTCGTTTTCCATGCATCGGAAGAAAAAGATTATATTAAAAGAGTAATCGGATTACCTGGTGAGCATATCGAGTATAAAAATGATACTTTATATGTAGACGGTGTACCCTATGAAGAACCATATTTAGAAGAGTATAAAAAAGCACTTGTCGGCGGCACGCTGACCGAACCGTTTTCTGTAACCGTTCCTGAAGGTCATATATTTGTCATGGGGGATAACCGTCGTTACAGCAAGGACAGCCGCCACATCGGACCGATCGCTATCGACGAAATTTTAGGAAAAGCAAATGTCATTTATTGGCCGTTGGAAGATTTTCGTTTTTTGCATTAATATAATTAATCAAAATTAGGAGGAAAAAAATGTCAATTCAATGGTTTCCCGGTCATATGGCAAAGGCCAGAAGGGAAATAACAGAAAAGCTAAAACTAATTGATATTGTTTTCGAACTGACGGATGCCCGGATTCCTTCATCGTCCCGAAATCCGATGATTGATGAGATTATAAAACAGAAACCGCGGATTGTATTGCTGAATAAGGCGGATATGGCCGATGAGAAGAGCACGGAGGAATGGGTCCGGTATTATGAAAAAAAAGGCACCGCTGCCATTCCGGTTAACTCCCAATCGGGGGAAGGCTTTACTCTTATTTTACCAAAGGCGAAAGAATTATTAAGTGAAAAATTTAATAAGATGCGGGCCAGAGGGATCCGGCCGCGTGCGATCCGGGCTATGGTAGTGGGAATTCCGAATTCGGGAAAGTCAACCTTTATTAACCGGCTGGCAAAGAAAAATGTTGCTAAAACAGGAAATATTCCCGGTGTTACAAAAGCCCAGCAATGGATCAAGATCGGTAAAGAAATGGAATTGCTTGATACTCCGGGAATTCTGTGGCCAAAATTTGAAGACAAGACAGTCGGACTGAATTTAGCATTGACCGGTGCAATTAAAGATACGATTTTAGATTTGCAGGAAATTGCGGTATACGCCCTTCGGATTTTAATTGCAGAGTATCCGGACCGTTTGAAAAAACGTTACGGTCTTGAAGAAATACCAGAAGATATTGTTGGAATTTTTGATGAAATCGGCAGAAAAAGAGGGTGTATCGTGTCCGGCGGCAATATCGATTATGATCAGACGGCAGAAGTGATCATCCGGGACATCCGTTCATTGAAACTGGGACGGATTACCTTTGAACATCCGCCGCTTTCTGAAGAGGAGATTAATCAATGAAGTATACGATCAAAGAGCTTGAAAAAATTTTACCTTCCATTACCGATGAAAATGATCCGTTGATCCAACTTTGTTTACAAGACCATCGGAAAGGTGTACAAGCGTTAATCAAAAAATGGCAAAGAGAACGAGAGCGGAAAATAGCCGAACAAAAACGGTTGGAGCAAATGACGGTTTATGAACAAAATGCACGAAAACAAGGTTTTTCCGTTATTGCTGGTGTTGATGAGGCGGGAAGGGGGCCGTTGGCAGGACCGGTTGTGGCGGCCGCTGTTATTATGCCGGAAGACACTTTAATTACTGAAGTGAACGACTCAAAAAAATTAACGCAAAAAAAACGCGAAGAATTGTACAGTATGATTACCGAACGGGCAATAACTTACGGTATCGGAATAGTCGGGACAGATGAAATCGACCGGTTGAATATATACGAAGCAACGAAAAAAGCGATGAACATAGCCGTAAACGGGCTCTCACACGTACCGGACTATCTTTTAATTGATGCGGTGGAATTACATACTCCGTTTGCAGGTGAAGTTTTAGTTAAAGGAGATGCCAAATCTTACTCCATTGCATGTGCGTCAATTATCGCCAAAGTATATCGCGACCGTTTAATGACCGAGTACGGAAAGCGTTATCCCGAATATGGTTTCGAAAAAAATATGGGTTACGGAACAAAAGAACATATCCTGGCAATAAAAAAATATGGAGTAACGCCGATTCATCGTAAAAGCTTTTCTCCGGTAAAAGAAATTTTAGATAGATATGCAAATATCACCGAGTGAAGGTGGAATTATTTATGAATTTGAATCCGCTGCAAATTTTAAACGGTAACGGAATCACGCAGACATTTCGACAAAAAAACATTTTACGTCCGTGCAAGATTGTAAACGGGAAAATACTTTTTATTGATGGCGGTAAACAGGCGATCGTTCAAATCGGTAACCAAAAATATCCGGTCCGCGTTGAAGCCCCAGTGGAGATTAACAAGGAATATTGGTTTGAAGTATTCAAAAAGAACAATCAAACACAGTTGAAATTAATGGAGAAACTGACGGATTCCGACGCTTTATTTGTCCATTTCGGAATTCCCCCGGGTAAGAAAGGCAACCGGTTTTTTCATTTTTGGAAATCGTCCGGACTGCCTTTTGAAAGGCAAATCCTGATGAAAAGCTTTCAATGGTACAAGGAAACCGGCGATTTAAAAGGGACTGTAGAGACTGTAAAGTACATGATCCGAAACGGACTGCCGTTTAGCGTGGATGTGTTTCGTAGTTTATTTTCTTTAAGACGGGACACATCCATTTCGTCTTTATTCCAAAAAATTTTCCATGAATTGTTAAATCATCGTTCCATCAAAAACCTTTCCGTTGATCATCCGTTCCGTCTGCTCCTCAATCAGCTGCAAAATATGTCTGCGACAGACTGGACAGACGGCAAAAGAGTTTTTATAAAGCTGCGGCAGCTACTTTATTTATTGGGATATAATCGTGAAAAAGATATAAAGCACGATCTGAAACAGAAGCTAACCTTAAAAGCGCTGATTATGCAATTATTGCAAAACGAAAAAGCCGGTACGGAATTTTTCTCTGCAGGTCAGCAATTCATCTATAAACTGACTGGCTTGCAAATATTAAATTTGGAAAAAAATGATCTTTTACAGCTGACATTTACGCTTCCCGTCCCCTTACCGGATGACATCGGGGAATTAACATTACGGTTACGGGGCAAAAAAAGGGAAGACGGTTTGATTGATGCTGACTTCTGTCATATTTTTCTCGATTTAGATATGCCAAACTTAGGAAAAACGGAAATCCAAATGTTTGTACAAAACAGAATTATTAATTTGCATATTGTCAATGAAAAGAAAAACTTGGAACAGATCGCAGGTCCGTATATCAATGCTTTACAGAGTAATTTGCTACATGCGGGCTATAAATTAAGTTCTGTTAAATTCGGTATGCACAGGAAAAAAGACAATCATGATCACAGTTTTTCCGTACCTTCGTTCCATAAAACGGGAAGAATGGATGTGAAAATATGAGTGAAAATAAAAGGAAAAAGGCCGTAGCACTAAAATACGAGGAAAAAACTCACAGTGCTCCTGTTATAAAGGCAAAAGGGCAGGGGTATATTGCGGAAAAAATATTACAGGAGGCAAAATCTCGGGATATACCGGTTTACGAAGACCCTTCCCTTGCGGAATTACTCGGGGAGTTGGATGTAAATGAAACAATACCGGAAGATCTGTTTCAAGCGGTAGCTGAAGTTTTTGCATTTATTTATCGATTGGAAAAAATTGAAAGGAATTAGTAATCTTTTAATATATAATCTTGTGAAATATCAATATATTCTTAGTTACTAAGAAAAAAATGAACATAGAGGATGAAAAAACTGCATAAAACTAGACAAAATTTTCAGTATTGTATTAAAATGGTGATGCGGCTTAATTAATTTCTTAAATCAGGAGGATGGGGAATGAATATTCATGAGTATCAAGGGAAAGAAATTTTAAAACAATACGGTGTCGCTGTTCCAAATGGAAAAGTCGCTTTTACTGTTGAAGAAGCGGTAGAAGCAGCAAAACAGCTGGATAGCGACGTATATGTGGTGAAAGCCCAAATACATGCCGGTGGACGGGGAAAAGCCGGAGGGGTGAAAATCGCCAAAAGTTTGGATGAAGTCCGAACATATGCCTCTGAATTATTGGGGAAAGTTCTTGTTACCCATCAAACCGGACCTGAAGGAAAGGAAGTTAAGCGTCTTCTAATCGAAGAAGGCTGCGACATTCAAAAAGAATATTATGTCGGCTTTATTGTGGACCGGGTCACATCAAGGGTGACATTGATGGCTTCCAGTGAAGGTGGAACGGAAATTGAAGAAGTCGCTGCAAAAACGCCGGATAAGATTTTTAAAGAAACGATTGATCCGCTCATCGGTCTGGCTCCGTACCAGGCAAGAAGAATTGCGTATAATATCGGCATACCTGATCATTTAATCAATGAAGCGGTAAAATTTTTACTCGGATTGTATAACGTATTCGTTGAGAAAGACTGCTCAATTGCAGAAATTAACCCTCTTGTTGTCACAGGAGACGGAAAAGTAATGGCATTGGATGCGAAGCTGAATTTCGACGATAATGCACTGTACCGTCATCCTGAAATATTGGAATTAAGAGATTTGGATGAAGAGGATCCAAAAGAAATTGAAGCATCAAAACATGATTTAAGCTACATTTCACTGAACGGTAATATCGGATGTATGGTAAATGGCGCAGGATTAGCCATGGCTACGATGGATATTATCAAATATCACGGCGGCGAACCGGCCAACTTCCTTGATGTCGGTGGCGGTGCCTCAAAAGAAAAAGTAACGGAAGCATTTAAAATTATTTTATCCGACCCGAATGTTAAAGGGATTTTCGTTAATATATTCGGCGGTATTATGAAATGTGATGTCATTGCCGAAGGAATTGTTGCAGCGGCTAAAGAAACCAGCTTGTCGGTTCCTCTGGTCGTCCGCCTGGAAGGCACCAATGTTCATTTGGGCAAAAAGATTTTAGAAGAATCAGGTTTACAGATTGTTCCGGCTGATTCAATGGCAGACGGGGCACAGAAAATCGTCAATTTAGTCAATCAATCTGTTTTAAAGTAATGTATTGAGAACAGAGCGAAGGTGGGGGAAATCAATGGCTATTTACGTAAATAAAGATACGAAAGTAATTGTGCAAGGTATAACCGGGAATGCGGCTTCATTCCATACGAAACAAATGTTGGAATACGGGACAAAAATAGTTGGCGGCACTTCACCGGGCAAAGGCGGCACTCAAGTTGAGGGAGTTCCTGTTTTTAATACCGTTCAGGAAGCAGTGGAGAAAACGGGTGCTACCGTCTCAATTATTTATGTACCCGCTCCCTTTGCGGCAGATGCAATCATGGAAGCGGTGGATGCCGAACTGGATTTAGTCATTTGCATTACCGAGCATATTCCGGTGTTGGATATGGTTAAAGTAAAGCGATATATGGAAGGCAAAAAGACACGGTTAATCGGGCCCAACTGTCCGGGTGTCATCACGCCTGAGGAGTGCAAAATCGGGATCATGCCGGGATATATACATAAAAAAGGTCATGTCGGCATTGTTTCACGGTCGGGTACATTGACGTATGAAGCCGTTCACCAGCTAACTAACGCGGGAATCGGCCAGTCAACGGCTGTGGGAATCGGCGGAGATCCTGTAAACGGAACGAACTTTATTGATGTCTTAAAAGCATTTAATGAAGATCCGGATACTCATGCTGTAATTATGATTGGTGAAATCGGAGGTACAGCAGAAGAAGAAGCTGCCCGATGGATTAAAGACAATATGACAAAACCAGTTGTTGGCTTTATCGGGGGGCGGACTGCTCCTCCAGGAAAGCGGATGGGTCATGCCGGTGCAATTATTTCCGGTGGGCAGGGAACTGCAGAAGAGAAGATCCGTGTCATGAAAGAATGCGGAATAGAAGTAGCTGAAACACCTGCTGTAATCGGAGAAACGTTGATTAAAGTGTTGAAGGAAACAAATCTTTACGAAAAATGTAAAACTCATTAATACCAAAGACCAGACATCCCGGGCAGGGGATGCCTGGTCTGTTTTATAGGGAGGAACCGGATGAAAACATTGACAGTCAGAGAACGGTTGATCCATTTACATCAATGCCGAGGTATCGGATTAAAGACGATTTATAAAATGTTTGCCTACGATTCCTCACTCTCCTCCATTTATTCCATGTCCGCTGCTGAGATAAAGCAGAAGTTCCGGATATCCCCGACACATATCCAATCCCTTTATCACGACCTGCACCAATTGCCCGTTAATGATTTATTATCCGCATACAGAAAGCAAAATATTTTTGTGGTTACGATATTGGATAAGGAATATCCTTTTTTATTGAAAAATATTTACTCGCCGCCGCCTGTTTTATATTGTAAAGGTGACATCAGATTGTTGAATAAAAAATCCATCGCAGTAGTTGGCACACGCTTTCCGACGACCTACGGAAGAAATGCTGTAACAGAAATCGTTAACGGGCTTGTAGAACACGATTTTGTCATTGTAAGCGGTCTTGCAAGGGGGATTGATGGTGAAGCACATATACAGACAATAAAGAAAAAAGGTAAAACAATCGCCGTTCTGGGCGGTGGATTTTCCCGCATTTATCCTTCAGAGCATAAACATCTTGCGGAAATGATCGCCAGTCATCATTTATTGCTTTCGGAACATCCGCCTCATGTAAAACCCCATAAGTCTTTCTTTCCTGCAAGAAACCGGATTATAAGCGGATTAAGCCTGGGGACAGTAGTCGTTGAAGCCAAAGAAAAAAGTGGTTCATTAATTACAGCCCAATTTGCTTTAAACGAAGGCCGAGAAGTTTTTGCCGTACCCGGATCCATCTTTTCCAGTACTTCAAAAGGAACTCATTTATTAATACAGGACGGGGCAAAATTAATTATGGGGATTGATGATATATTGATGGAGCTGCCCAGTGAAAGTTGTGATCTGGCATGTTATCCCGCTGAAGAATAAGCAATTTTTTACAATATGTATTGACAAAACAATGTTCTTTCTTTAATAATTAGTGATAGTTTACTTTCATGAGGTTTGAAAATCATAAAATGAAAAAACGTTAGTATACCAATTTGCTATTGAGCAATATAAATATAAAAATCAGGTTATTCTTAAACAGGGAACGAAACCTCCAAGGAGGATTTTTATGTCAGATTATTTAGTAATTGTGGAGTCACCAGCTAAAGCGAAAACAATTGAAAAATATTTAGGAAAAAAATATAAAGTAAAAGCATCAATGGGGCACGTCCGTGATTTGCCTAAAAGCCAGACCGGCGTTGACATTGAAAACAACTACAAGCCAAAGTATATTACGATCCGGGGGAAAGGACCGGTTCTGAAAGAATTGAAGTCCGCTGCAAAAAAAGCGAAAAAAATCTATTTGGCAGCTGACCCGGACCGCGAAGGAGAAGCGATCGCCTGGCATTTGGCCAATTCATTGGACCTTGATATTAATTCTGACTGCCGTGTTGTTTTTAATGAGATTACGAAAGATGCCGTAAAAGAATCTTTCAAACATCCGCGGCCGATCAACATGGACCTTGTTGATGCACAACAGGCAAGGAGAATATTGGACCGGCTGGTCGGTTATAAAATCAGCCCAATTTTATGGAAAAAAGTTAAGAAAGGCTTGAGTGCCGGCCGGGTTCAATCGGTGGCCGTAAAACTGATTATTGATCGGGAAAATGAAATTAAAAACTTTGTTCCGGAAGAATATTGGTCGATTACCGGACAATTTGAACATGAATCCGTTACATTTCCTGCTACGTTTTACGGTATAGGTAAGGAAAAGATGAAATTAAAAAATAAGGAAGAAGTCGATGAAGTCCTTTCTAAAATAAAGGGTGACAAGTTTACCGTAAAAAAAATTGTCAAAAGAGAACGGAAACGGAATCCTGCACCTCCTTTTATTACTTCTTCCCTGCAACAAGAAGCGGCAAGGAAATTGAATTTCCGTGCCAGGAAGACGATGATGGTTGCACAACAATTATATGAAGGAATTGATTTAGGCGGCGGCGCAGTCGGTTTAATCACATATATGCGGACCGATTCAACCCGGATTTCCGAAACTGCCCGTGAGGAAGCGGTAAAATTTATAACGGAAAAATACGGAAAAGAGTATGTGACAGAGACAAAAACCAACGATAAGAAAAAAGACAATGTTCAGGATGCGCATGAAGCAATCCGTCCGACTAGCGTACTGCGGACACCGGAAAGCGTAAAAAAATTCCTGACAAAGGATCAATGGAAGCTGTATAAACTTATATGGGAACGATTCGTTGCAAGCCAGATGGCACCGGCAGTAATGGACACGATGACAGTAGATTTGGAAAACAATTCGGTCATTTTCCGGGCAACCGGTTCAAAGGTTAAGTTTCAAGGGTTTATGAAAGTGTATGTGGAAGGAACGGATGATAAAAAGGAAACGAAGGATGTTATATTGCCGCAATTAATGGAAAATGAACAAATTCAATATAAAGAAATTAAGCCCAAACAGCATTTTACCCAGCCTCCGCCAAGGTATACCGAAGCCCGCCTTGTAAAAACTCTTGAGGAATTGGGGATTGGCAGGCCTTCAACTTATGCACCGACATTGGACACGATTCAGAAGAGGGGATATGTTGCTCTTGAGAATCGACGCTTTGTACCGACCGAGCTGGGGGAAATTGTCATTGAATTAATGTCTGAATTTTTCCCGGAAATTATTGATGTTGAATTTACGGCAAAAATGGAAAAGGATCTGGACGAAATTGAAGAAGGAAAAGTTCATTGGGTCCGTGTCATTGACAATTTTTATAAAAACTTCCGCGTTCATCTCGATCGGGCGGAAAAAGAAATGGAAAAGGTGGAAATAAAAGACGAATACGCCGGGGAAGACTGTGAAGTATGTGGAAATCCGATGGTCATCAAGCTTGGAAGATTTGGCAAGTTTATGGCTTGCAGTAATTTCCCCGAATGCAGGAATACGAAACCGATTGTAAAAGAAATCGGAGTCCAATGCCCGAAATGTAAGGAAGGCCAGGTGGTGGAAAGAAAAAGCAAGAAAAACCGGTTGTTTTTCGGATGCAGCCGCTATCCTGAATGCGATTTTGTTTCTTGGGATAAACCGATTGCCAGACCATGTCCGAAATGTGGAGAATTGCTGGTTGAAAAGAAAATTAAAAAAGGTGTGCAAGTGAAATGCACAAAATGTGATTATGAAGAAGAACCACAAGATTAATAATCTTGTGGTTTTTTTGCTCTAAATCATTGTGCATTTTTTAACTTGCCGGACCCTTAATTATATTTAAAAAACTTTTTATTAGACAAAATACCAAAGATATGTAATAATGTTCAAGGTTGAGGGCAACTTTCGTCGAAAAATGTAGTAAAATGTATATAGTAACAGTTAATTCTATAATTTGGATCAATTCTGAAATTTGTGAAAAAACAGTGAACTCCTATTGCAATATTCGAAAATTTATGTTATTATTTACTAGCCATCAATGGGGTGAATGGATTGAAGGATCATCACCGCTTGTTAGAAAAATTTGTCGAATATTTGCAGCTGGAAAAAAATTATTCACCTTTATCCATAGAGGGATACAGGAAAGATATCCTCAGTTTTTTTATGTTCATGAATGAGCAAGGCATAAAAAGTGTTAATGATGTGACTGCTCAAGATGCTCGCTTTTATTTAACAAAATTGTATGAAGCCCGTTACGCAAAGAAGTCAGTCTCACGGAAAATATCCAGCATTCGCTCCTTTTATAAGTTTTTATTGCGGGAATCTTATACAGAAAACAATCCTTTCGCCCGTGTATCATTGCCTAAAATCGAAAAAAAGCTTCCATCCTTTTTCTTTGAAGAGGAACTGGAAGCCTTGTTCCGGTCGGTGAATACGGAAACACCTGCGGGACAAAGAAATAAAGCGCTTTTGGAACTGATATACGCAACTGGTATACGGGTAAGTGAATGTGCGCAAATTCAATTATCAGATATTGATTTCGATTTGTCGGTATTGCTCGTGAGAGGAAAAGGGATGAAAGAAAGGTATGTTCCCTTCGGTCATTATGCAAAACGCGCGTTAATTACGTACTGTGAAGACGGACGTTTAAAATTGATGAAAGATTTGAAACATCCGTATTTATTCGTTAATCAGCGCGGCGAACCGTTAACCGACAGAGGAATCAGATACATTTTTGATCAACTGATTAAAGATGCGGGATTGAATAAAAATATTCATCCGCATATGATTCGCCATTCTTTTGCGACTCATCTGCTGAATCACGGGGCTGATTTACGCACGGTGCAGGAATTGTTGGGACACGCATCTCTTTCGTCCACACAAATTTACACCCATGTGACGAAAGAACGTTTAAAAAGAGTCTATGACGCACATCATCCCCGTGCTTAAACTAATGGAGGGGTTTTATGGGACAATTTCATGCGACGACTATAATAGCCGTCCGCCACAATGGAAAAGGTGCAATGGCCGGTGACGGGCAGGTTACCTTGGGCAATCAAGTAGTAATGAAGCATACGGCAAGAAAGGTCCGCAGGTTGTTTAACGGAAAAGTTCTGGCAGGCTTTGCAGGCTCTGTAGCGGATGCTTTTACGTTGTTTGAAATGTTTGAAGGAAAACTGGAAGAATATAACGGTAATTTGCAAAGAGCTGCGGTAGAACTGGCCAAAGAGTGGCGGAGTGATAAAGTGTTAAGAAAACTAGAAGCAATGCTTATTGTTATGGATGAAAAAGACATGTTTCTTGTATCGGGTACCGGTGAAGTCATTGAACCGGATGACAATATCCTGGCCATCGGATCCGGCGGCAATTATGCTTTGGCAGCAGGAAGAGCATTAAAGCAATTTGCAGGGGATCATTTAACAGCGAAAGAAATTGCAAGGGCATCCATGGAAATTGCTGCAAATATTTGTGTGTTTACGAACAATAACATTATTGTCGAAGAAATTTAACATTTTCTGTGGTTGTTAAGAAGGAGTGAATGTTTGTGAACGGAAAGGATGTTTCCTTTGAGCTGACACCACGGCAAATTGTGGAGAGACTTGACCAATACATCGTTGGTCAAAAATCAGCCAAAAAAGCAGTGGCCATTGCCCTAAGGAACCGGTACAGAAGAAGTAAGCTCCCGGAAAAACTCCGCGATGAAATTGTTCCGAAAAATATTTTAATGATTGGACCCACGGGAGTGGGAAAAACAGAAATTGCCCGGAGAATCGCCAAGCTGGTCAAAGCACCGTTTGTAAAAGTGGAAGCTACAAAATTTACAGAGGTCGGTTATGTCGGACGGGATGTTGAATCCATGATCAGAGATCTCGTTGAGGTAAGCGTTCGCCTGGTAAAACAAGAGAAAATGCACCAGGTTAAGGATAAGGCGGAAAAAAATGCCAATGAACGGCTGGTTGACTTATTCGTTCCTGGGAGACGGAAAAAAGAAAGTATAAAAAATCCGTTTGAACTGTTATTTGGTGGCCAGCCGGCACAAGAAGAACAACAAGATTATGACCATGAAGAATTAAACAGACAAGAGAAAAAACAGATCATCCGGGAAAAGCTCGCAAACGGTGAGCTGGAAAATGAGATCGTAACCGTAGAAATTGAAGAACAGCCTCCTTCAATGTTTGACATGTTTCAGGGAACAGGCATGGAACAAATGGGTATGAACGTTCAGGATGCATTAAGTAATTTATTGCCGAAAAGAAAAAAGAAAAGAAAACTTCCCGTCAAAGATGCAAGAAAAATTTTAATAAATGAAGAAGCAAACAAGTTAATTGACATGGATGAAGTTATTCAAGATGCGATTTTTCGGGCCGAGCAAACAGGCATCATTTTCATAGATGAAATTGATAAAATTGCGAACAAAGGTTCCCATCACTCGGCTGATATTTCAAGGGAAGGTGTACAAAGAGACATTTTACCCGTTGTCGAAGGTTCGACGGTCGTAACAAAATACGGTCCTGTAAAAACCGATCATATTCTTTTTATTGCAGCGGGTGCGTTTCATATGGCAAAACCTTCTGACTTAATACCCGAATTGCAAGGAAGATTTCCAATCCGGGTTGAATTGGAAAAATTGCAAATCGAGGACTTTGAAAAAATTTTAACAGAACCGGATAACGCAATTATTAAACAATATCAGGCATTATTGGAAACGGAAGGTATAAAAATAGAATTTTCTGACGATGCTATTCGTAGAATCGCAGAAGTTGCTTTCGAAGTGAATCAAAATACCGATAACATTGGCGCGAGACGGTTACATACAATAATGGAAAAATTATTGGAAGACCTGTCATTTGAAGCGCCTGACATATCAATGGATGAGATTACGATCACTTCCCAGTATGTTGATGAAAAATTAAAAGGAATTGCGGAAGATAAAGATTTAAGCCGGTTTATTTTATAACCGGCAAGAAAAGCGCTTTTGCAATGAAAGAAACATGAAAATGTATTAGGAGGATGTAATAATGGATCTGTTAACCAGAACAAGAAAAATCAACGCATTAATTCAAAGTACAGGAGCAAAACCGGTTAACTTTAAAGAAATGTCTGAAACACTTTGTGAGGTAATAGATGCAAATGTTTTTGTCGTAAGTAGGAGAGGAAAATTATTAGGTTTTGCGATTACCCAACAAATCGAAAATGACCGGATGAAAAAAATGTTGGATGAACGTCAATTTCCGGAAGACTATACGAAAAATTTGTTCAACATTACAGAAACAACAGCAAATATAGATGTCAACAGTGAATACACAGCTTTTCCGGTTGAAAATAAAGAGTTGTTTGAATCCGGACTTACAACAATCGTGCCGATCAATGGCGGCGGAGAAAGACTTGGAACACTTATCCTTTCCCGGATCGGGCAGGAGTTTAATGACAATGATTTACTTCTTGCTGAATATGGCGCCACGGTGGTCGGCATGGAAATTTTACGGGAAAAAGCTGAAGAAATCGAAGAGGAAGCGAGAAGCAAAGCTGTGGTACAAATGGCAATCAGTTCATTATCATACAGTGAATTAGAAGCAATCGAACATATATTTGAAGAATTAAACGGAAAAGAAGGCTTATTAGTTGCTTCAAAAATTGCCGACCGGGTAGGAATAACCCGTTCTGTCATTGTTAATGCTCTCAGAAAATTAGAAAGTGCCGGAGTAATTGAATCCCGTTCTCTTGGTATGAAGGGAACATTTATCAAAGTTCTGAATGACAAATTCTTGGAAGAATTGGAAAAAGTGAAATCATAAGAGAACGGTAACTTTATTTCTGTCCTGTTCATAGGACGTTAAACCTATGGACAGGGCTATTTATTTTTATGTTAAATTTTTGTTACTTTTGTCATAGTTGAAGGGATTTGATTGGATGGTGTCGAATTTATAGTATTAAAGACCTTAGTAGTTGGCGTAAAAATAATTTTTTGCCTAAAATAGGAAAAAATACCCATATTATTTTCCAGTTGTTGTGTAGACATTTTTTATTTTTCGCTTTAAAATGAATTAAGGATTATAAAATGTCGTAATTTGTAAATTTTTAACGAAAACAGTTAGTTAAGGGGTTTTTTGAAATGAATATTTTTTCCGGTACAATCTCTTTGCTTGAAAAAGCATTGGATTATTCGGCAAAAAAGCAAAATATCATCTCTCATAATATTGCAAATGTCGATACACCGAATTTTAAGGCGAAAGAAGCCGTTGCATTTAAAACATACTTACAGAAAGAGTTGAATGTGCCGGCAAAGGCGAACCGTACGCACGGTAAGCATTTGTCCTTTACGGCAGCAAACCGTGATTTAATTGTAAACCGGCCGCAAGTCCGTTATAACGAAAGCGGAAACAGTGTTGACATTGATCAGGAAATGACAAAACTGGCCGCAAATCAAATTTATTACAATGCAATGGCAGACCGGATCAACGGAAAGTTTCAGACTTTACAAACAGTCATAAAAGGAGGTAAATAATATTGTTTTCCAACTTTAACATCTCTGCCAGTGCTATGACTGCCCAAAGGATGAGAATGGACGTAATTTCATCAAACATTGCCAACAGTGAGTCAACCCGTGCTGAGCTGGTCGACGGGGAATGGGTTCCGTACAGAAGGAAAAGTGTTGTGATGCGGCCGAAAGAGGGTACATTCAAAAGCTATTTACATAAAGCTGCCGGAAAAAATCCTCCGGCCAGCGGTGTAAAAATAACAGAAATTGTTGAAGATCAAAGCCCTTTTAAACTTGTATATCAACCGGAACATCCGGACGCAAATGAAGACGGCTATGTGCAAATGCCCAATGTAGATCCATTGCGGGAAATGGTGGATTTAATCAGCGCCACAAGATCATATGAAGCAAACGTAACGGTTTTGAATGCATCAAAATCCATGCTTTTGAAAGCACTGGAGATTGGAAAATAATGCCTGGAGAACAGTTACGCAGTATAAAACATTGCATGAAGACAGGAGGCAATAAGCCATGGTCCGATTTGTTTCAACAATAACTCCGGCCGATGCGGCATCAACAGTAAAAACAAAAAATGTCACCCCGTATGAAGCACAAAAATCATTCTCAAACTATTTAAAACAATCCATTGAACAATTAAACCGGACACAAATTGAATCAGACCGGTTAACAAACAAGCTGGCTATGGGGGAAAATGTGGAGCTACATGATGTTATGATTGCTTCCCAGAAAGCTTTTATTACGATGCAGCTGGCAATGGAAGTCCGCAATAAGGCCGTTGAAGCATATCAGGAGATTATGAGAATGCAATTATAATTTTTTAAGGGAGGCATGCCCGAAACAATAATTTAACTGTACGGAGAGAGATCAATGAAGGAAAAAGTAATGGACTTCATAAATAAATTGAAAGATTTTTGGCAAGGAAAAAACAGACGCCAAAAAATTATATTATTAAGTTCAATTGCGGCCGTAATCATCGTTTTATCGGCGCTTATTTTTTTTACGGCCAGAACGACAATGGTTCCGTTATATACAGACCTGACTCCGGCAGAGACCGGGAGAATCAAAGAGGTTCTCGATGAAAAAGGAATACAATCGGAGATATCAGATAACGGTACAACGATTAAAGTGCCTCAAGAACATGTCGATACACTCTTGGTGGAACTTGCGGCGCAAGGGATTCCGGAATCAGGTAGTATCGATTATTCCTTTTTTAGTGAAAACGCCGGCCTCGGCATGACAGATAATGAATTCGATGTCATGAAGCTGGATGCAATGCAAACAGAGCTTGCGAACCTCATAAAAAGAATAGATGGAATAAAAGATGCAAAAGTAATGATTAATCTTCCCGAAAAGGGCATTTTTGTTCAAGATGAAACAGAAGAAGCATCCGCTTCCATCGTATTAACAACCGAGCCGGGCTACAACTTTTCTGACAGTCAAATTCAGGCGTTGTACCGGCTTGTTTCCAAATCAGTTCCAAACCTTCCTACAGATAATATCGTCATTATGGACCAAAATTTCCAGTATTATGATTTAGAAAATGGAAAAAAAGTAGGGAACGATCATGGGTTCGATTCTCAATATGCAATTAAAAAAGAAATTGAACGTGACATACAGCGCGAAGTTCAGCGGATGCTTGGCACTTTAATGGGACAGGATAAAGTTGTTGTTTCCGTATCCGCAGATATCGATTTTACCAGGGAAAAAAGAGAAGAAAATCTGGTTGAACCGGTAGATGAGGAAAATATGGAAGGTATTGCCGTCAGCGCCCAACGTATCAGTGAATCCTACACCGGTGAAGCTCTGGAAGGGGGAGTTCCCCAGGCAGAAGATGAAGGAGACACATTAACGGGATACGCCGAGGGCGCCACAGGGGAAGGCGAGTATGAAAGTACTGAGGAAATGATTAATTATGAAGTAAACCGGATTCGTAAAGAAATCGTTGAAAGTCCGTATAAAATCCGTGACTTGGGTATTCAAGTAATTGTAGAACCTCCAAATCCAGAAAGTCCGTATGCTGTTTCTGCAGAAGTTGAAGAGGGAATACAAGATATTTTAAGTACGATCATCCGGACAACGATCGATGATAGCGGTGATGATGAAGAGTTAACGGACAGTGATATTGAAGACAAAATAGCCGTTACATTCCAACCGCTTCTCGGGAATGCGGAAGAAGATTCATCTCCCGAGAATACCTTTCCTGTATGGGGATACATACTGATTGGTCTCTTGACCGCGGCCATTGCTACATTTGTCATAATTTTAATCAGGAAGAGAAGAGAGAATCATCCGGTCGAACAGGTGCAAGATCTGACCGTTGAAAAAACACCTGAACCGCCTGTTGACATACCGGACGTGAATGAAGCGAAAGTAACAGAAGAAACACTTAAACAAAAACAAATTGAAAAGCTGGCGAAAGAAAAGCCGGATGAGTTTGCAAAACTATTACGCAGTTGGTTATCACAAGATTAAGAGAGAGGGGGGAAATATGTGTCAATAAAACGGGAACTGAGTGGAAAGAAAAAAGCAGCGATTCTCCTGATCTCTCTCGGTCCGGATATTTCAGCATCCATTTATAAACATCTTACCGAAGAAGAAATTGAACAATTAACACTTGAAATATCCACAATGAAGAATGTAACACCGGAACAAAAAGAGGCCGTGCTTGAAGAATTTCATAACCTGGCTTTGGCCCAGGAGTATATCTCACAGGGCGGCATCGGCTATGCCAAAATGGTTTTGGAAAAAGCATTGGGAGAAGAACAGGCTAAAGCGATTTTAAACCGGCTGACATCATCCCTGCAGGTAAGGCCCTTTGATTTTGCAAGAAAAGCTGATCCAAATCAAATATTAAATTTTATTCAAAATGAACATCCGCAAACAATTGCATTAATTTTGTCCTACTTGGATACGAATCAGGCAGCTCAAATTTTGTCCAATCTGCCTGAAGATATGCAGGCGGACGTTGCCAGGCGAATCGCGGTGATGGACAGCACTTCACCTGAAGTAATCTATGAAGTGGAGCAGATATTGGAGCAAAAACTTTCCGCTACTTTTACCCATGATTATACGCAAACCGGGGGTATTGAAACGATTGTTGAAGTATTAAACGGCGTGGACAGGGGAACGGAAAGAACAATACTTGAAGGACTGGAAAAGAAAGACCCTGAACTGGCCGAAGAAATTAAAAAGCGAATGTTTGTATTCGAAGATATTGTTACGCTTGATAACCGTGCAATCCAGCTTATTATCCGCAACTGTGATAATGAAGATTTGATGTTGGCATTGAAAGCTGCCAGCGATGAAGTAAAAGAAGTAATCTTTAAAAACATGTCAACACGGATGCGGGAGACATTTGAAGAAGAACTTGAAATCATGGGGCCAGTCCGCCTGAGGGACGTGGAAGAAGCCCAGGGACGTATTGTACAGGTAATCAGGGATCTGGAAGAAGCCGGAGAGATTATCATTGTCCGGGGCGGAGGTGACGACATCATTGTCTAACGTGATTAAAAAGGAATCTTCCGGATTTATGGAAAGCAAAAAGGTTGCGATCCGGCTTTTAAAATTAAATCAGCGGAAAGCCGAAACATATGAAACAGATCATACAAATGCTGCCCGTCATTATATCAGTCAGGCAAAGGCGGAAGCGGAACAAATCATCCGGCAGGCGAATATGGAAGCAATAAAGATAAAAGAGAAAATAGCAAAAAAGCGGAAAGCTTTCGACATAGAAAAGCAACAAATCATGGAGCAGGCACAAAGAGAAGGATATGAAAAAGGAATTGAAATCGGCCGGAATGAAGGATACAAGAAAGTAAGTGAACAGATTCAGCTGGCCAAAGATATTGTTGAAAGCGCAAAACAAGAATACAGGCAATGCGTGGAAAAGTCCGAACAAACGATTCTACACCTCGCATTAAAAGTTGCTGAAAAAATACTGCATACTACGCTTGAAAGGAATCAAGAACATTTTATGCCTATTGTTCAAAAGGCGGTTGAAGAAGCAAAAGATTATAAAAAAGCACAGATCTATGTTCATCCGTCCAATTATCCGTTCCTTGTCGAGCATAAAGAGGAACTTGCTCCTTTCTTTCAAAACGGTGAAATTTATATTTACCCCGATGAAACGCTGCCCGGGTCCGGATGCATTATCGAAACCGACGGTATCACAATTGATGCCGGTGTTGACACACAACTTGAAGAAATAAAAAAACAACTTTATGACATTTTTTCCGGTGATTCCGAATGAAAACAACGGATTTAATCGGGGCTTTGGCAAAAATAGACCCTTATAAACGTTATGGAAAAATAAAGCAGGTTGTGGGCATAATGATTGAATCAGCCGGACCGGATTGTTCCATCGGCGATCTATGTTATATATATCCGAAAGGCAGGAAAGATAAAAAAATTTTAGCTGAAGTTGCAGGCTTTAACGATAATCGTGTGTATCTTATGCCGTTTACTGGTGTTAATGATATTGCTCCCGGATGGCTGGTGGAAAGTACGAACAAACCTTTGGAAATAAAAGTGGGACAAGCTTTGATCGGCAAAGTTCTCGACTCTCTGGGCAATCCTTTGGATGGTACGACATTACCGGAAAATTTATACCGAATCCCTGCAGAAAAAATGCCTCCCAACCCTTTGACCCGTCCTCCAATTACAGAACCTTTGGAAGTGGGTATTCGTGCTGTTGACAGTCTTTTAACAATCGGTAAAGGGCAACGGGTCGGCATTTTTGCAGGAAGCGGAGTCGGAAAAAGTACTTTACTCGGCATGATTGCCAGGAATACGAAAGCAGACTTGAATGTCATCGCCTTGCTTGGTGAAAGAGGAAGGGAAGTCCGGGAATTTATTGAACGGGATCTCGGACCGGAGGGTTTAACAAGATCAATCGTGGTTGCCGCTACAAGTGACCAGCCTCCCCTTATGCGTATAAAAGGTGCTTTCACCGCAACGGCCATTGCTGAATATTACCGGGATCAAGGAATGGATGTCATGCTCATGATGGATTCTGTTACCAGGATTGCAATGGCCCAGCGGGAAATCGGCCTTGCCACAGGTGAACCCCCGGCAACAAAAGGGTATACCCCTTCGGTATTTTCCTTGTTACCGTCATTACTGGAACGGACGGGAACGAATCAAAACGGTTCGATCACGGCAATTTATACCGTTTTAGTAGACGGTGATGATTTCAACGAGCCGATTGCAGATACGGTACGGGGGATATTGGACGGACATATCGTTTTAGACCGCAATCTTGCCAATAAAGGACAATATCCTGCAATTAACATATTAAAAAGTGTCAGCCGGTTAATGAACTCTCTTACAACGGAAGAGCACCGGCAGCTGGCAAGCCGGTTCAGGGAACTGTTAAACACATACATACAATCCGAAGATTTGATCAACATTGGAGCATATAAAAAGGGTTCATCACCGGAAATTGATGAAGCGATTGCTTATTATCCAAAACTGGTTTCATTTCTGAAGCAGCAAATCGATGAAAAGATAACAATGAAAGAGAGTATCGACCAGCTAAAACAACTTTTTTCAGGTGATCATCCATGAGATTTCATTATAAATTTGAAAAAATTTTAGATTTGCGGGAAAAAGAAAAGGATGCCCAGGCTTTTGTATATGAGAAAGCTGTTCAAAAATTTAAAGAAGCGGCTGAAATTTTATATAAACTATTAAAGAAAAAGGAAGATGTTGAAGAATATTATTATAAAAAAATACAAGAAGGCATTTGCGTTTCTGAAATTCAATTGGAACAGCAGTATATGACAAAGCTGCAAAATGAGATTGATCATTATCAACGCAAAGTGATACGCAGCCGTGCAGAGATGCAAATGGAAGAACAAAAGTTGATCGAGAAAAATATTGAAGTAAAAAAATTAGAAAAGATAAAGGACAAGGAATATACTGCTTTTCTAAACCTGCTGAAATCGGAAGAAAATAAAGTTATGGATGAAATCTCGATGCAAATTGTGGCGAGGGAGAAATAATTTGACAATGAAAGAAAATCGTCTGTTCAAACAAGTTTTTTATATTGTCTTAATGATCCTGTTATTTTTGCTTGCCGTTCTATTAATCTTTACGACTGTTACAGGGAAGAATATATTTCAGGAAGCAGGCCGTCTGCCGGTTGTTGGAAAACTATTTTCCGGAGAGGAAGCTACAGTACCAAGGGATCAATATGAAAAAGAAACAAACCAGTTGAGGGCAAAATTAAAAAGTGAAGAAGAGAAAGTCCGTCAATTGGAACTGGCTTTGGATGACAGAGAAAATGAAATCTTTCAGTTGGAGAGACAATTAGAACAATTGGAAAGCGGTGATAATCCGGAAGAAATGCCGGAAGAAGAGGAGGAAAACGGGGAATGGGCATCATTGATTAAAACGTTCGAGGAAATGAAACCAAAAAATGCCTCCCGGATTTTAATCCAAATGGATGAACAAACTGCATTAAATATCATGACGGAATTAAAAGAGGAAACACGTGCGAGAATATTGGAAAAAATGCCTCCGGAAAATGCTGCCGTATTTACTTCAAAACTTGCAGATGAATAACATTGAATGAAACATTTGAAAGGAGGTGAAAAAATGTTATTTGGAATCGGACAACTGCAACAGCCGGAAGTATATGACAATGGAATACCGTTAAAAAATAAAGAAAAATCCGGGAAAAGTTTTGATGAAATATTAACTTTCATTAACAAAAGCAATAAGGTTGATGCGCCGGAAACGATAGAAATTAATCGTTCATCGGTAAAAAGCAAAAGCGTATTATTTACGGAGAAGGAAAATTTCTTCATTTCCGGCGAAAGAAAGGAAGATAATAGTTCAGCCGTTCAGGTTAATGAAGATTTTTTGCTATTTTTCAGTGAGTTGTTAAAAATGTTTTCCATGTTTGCAGGCGATCCCGAAAGAATTGATTACTCCCTTGCAGCTGGGACGGACGGAAAAAAAATTGCAACCACCCTGGAAGGGAGGGAACCGGCTTTAGCTGATGCAAACCAAACGGATTTTGAAAGAATTCTTGAGCTAATGGACCGGAAAGAAAATGTTTTTGATTTTCTAAAATCCATTGATTACCTTCACTCAGCCGACACAGGAAAACATTCCAGTTCACTACCAAATGGAGAAACGGTGTCCACTACCGGGCAATTACAGAATCCGGAAACGATAAATACCGCTGGTACGGAAACAGATAAATTCCCGGAAAATCTTTCTCTTTTACTAGGGATGCTTTCCGAACAGGAAAACTACGGAAAAAGCTTTTCCTCATTGGTTGACAATGAACGCCGTCAGGAATTTATAAACAATATGTTACAAAATTTAACGGAGAAAATTGACTTAACAACGATGCAGGAAAACAAATCGAAGCAGTTATCCCGGCTGATTGGTGAATATATCCGGTTGCTTGAAAACAACTCAAAAACGCTGTTGGAGTTTTCTGATAAGCACACCGGTCTTTTAAAAGGACAAAAAATGCCGCACACGGTATTGAAACAAGCTTTTTCCAGGATTGAAAAAGGCAATTACTCTGTTTTCCAAACAAAATATATACCGTTTGTTTTTAACGGTAATAAAGGGACAGAAAGTATTTTTAAAACAATATTTCCGGAAAAAGCGGGAGCAGAAACAGGTAAAGGGGATTCCAATTTTAGTTCGGATACAGTTCCCAGTTTGTTTCTCAGAACCGGCAGTGAAGCCCAGCAACCCGATTTTTCAAATACTGGAATGAACTCGGGTGAACAGCTGAATCAATTTATATCCGGAAAACCGGACGTGCTTCAATTGATGGAAGACAACCGGCCGGTTACTTATGGAAGGTTTATTGAAAAATTCACCTCCCTTCTGGCAAGAGGAAAATTCATTAACAACGGCCGGATGCAAATACTGATTATTCAATTGGAACCGAAACATTTAGGGACATTGAAAATTGAACTGATCCAAAATAAAGGTGAAATGATTGCTAAGTTAGTATCATCAACCCAATTGGCAAAGGATTTAATGGAATCGCAAGCCTATGCATTAAAACAGGCTTTTCATCAGCAAAATCTTCCCATCAACCGGATCGATTTCATCCACGGTTTAACTGAAGATGAATTTATTGGGCAGGATGAACAAAATGCCGACGGTGAGGAAGCCGGACGCGAAAAGGAACAAAATCAACAGCAAGATGATGATCAAAACACTGGATTTTTGGAAACTTTCGAGCAAACATTGCTAAATTATAAAGTTTAGGTGGTTGTATGACAAACACAATTAATACAAGTTACTATCTGCCGGAGACGAAAACACCGGCAAGCGGTACGAATAACAAATTGGGAAAAGATACCTTTTTAAAACTGCTTATTACCCAGTTGCAAAACCAAGATCCGTTAAATCCAATGGAAGACAGGGAGTTTATCTCTCAAATGGCTGTATTTTCCCAATTGGAACAAACAATCCAAATTCATGAAACGATGAAAGAACTCGCAGATTTACAAAAAACCGAACAGCTGCTTTCACTGCAAACAATGATCGGAAAAAGAGTTGACTGGCTTAAATCTGCCGGGAGGGAAGAAAATAGTTCTTCTCAAAAGGGTTCGGGTATTGTTAATTCAATAAAGCTCACCGGAGAAGGTGTGAAAATTTACCTTAATGATGGAACGGAGCTTTTACCAGAAGATATAACCGGTTTTCATTCCTTGTTTAAAGCAAATTCCCTTATTGATGCCAGTCATTTGATCGGAAAACAAGTTGGCTGGCAGGACAATGGCGGGATGAAGTACGCTATCGTTAAATCTGTGTTATATAAAAAGGGACAAATTGTTCTTCAATTGGAAGACGGAAATACTGAAATTTTACCAGAACAAATTCTTTCTATCGGTGTAAAAAATTGAATAAAATTTTTCCGGTTTTCGGAAGGGGTTTTACAATTATGAAAATTTATCATAAACATTTCATTCCGCCGGTTGGAACCGCGGGAATCGATCGTTTTTCCGGACTTAAGAATGACCAATTACGGAATAAAATGAATTTTTCAGAACATTTAAACCGAATGATTGGTGAACAAGAAAGTCTAACAATAAGCAAACATGCAAAACAGAGATTGGAACAGCGGAACATCCGGATCAGTACGGAAAATTGGGAGAAAATCAATGAAAAAATATCCGAGGCAAAAAGAAAGGGAGTCAATGAATCACTCGTTTTACTCGATAACGCGGCATTGATCATCAGTGCAAAAAACAAAACCGTCATAACGGCAATGAACCGCAATGAAGCAGAGTCAAAAATTTTTACCAATATTAATGGAACCATTATTCTTTCAAAATAGCAGCCGGACCTGAAGAGGAAGCTGCAGCTTGCTGAACGACCGAGGCAAGTTACGAGGAAATAGAGAAAGGAGACAGAAAAATGTTAAGATCTTTATATTCAGGAATTTCCGGAATGAAAAATATGCAAACAAAACTGGATGTGATTGGTAACAATATTGCCAATGTCAACACCCACGGATTTAAAAAGAGCCGGATTACTTTTAAAGATACAATCTATCAAACTTTGCAAAACGCCTATGGTCCAGATGCCGGACTTGGCGGAATAAACCCGAAACAAGTCGGCCACGGTTCAGAAATTGCCGGCATTGATGTAATTGATACCCAGGGAAGCTTCCAATCGACGGGAAGGGTCCTCGATTTGGCCGTTTCGGGTGATGGTTTCTTTATTGTTGAAGACGGGGAAGGAAATGAATTTTATACTCGGGCCGGAAATTTTTATATTGACGCAGACGGTTATTTAGTAACTTCTGACGGGTATCATGTATTAAATCCCGAACGGGGAAGAATACAGGTTGTACCGGAAGGAAGAACGGTTGAAAATATAAGTATTGATCCGAATGGAAATATTAACGTAATTTTCTCGGGTTCAACTACTGTAGAACAAAGAGGAACAATCGGTCTTGCAACATTCAGCAATCCTGTCGGACTTGAAAGAGTTGGAGGAAACCTGTTCCGTGAAACAGATAACTCCGGTGATGCAAATGTAACCGACGGCGGAGGAAAAATCAACTCCGGCCGGCTGGAAATGTCGAATGTGGACCTTGCTGAAGAGTTTACGGAAATGATCGTCGCTCAAAGGGGATTCCAGGCCAATACCCGTATTATTACCACTTCTGATGAAATTTTGCAAGAGCTCGTGAATTTAAAGCGTTAGTCTTTGTGCATAATTTCTCCCGGGCTGTTTCCCGGGAGGAACTGTTATTTATTAGTTTAATATAAAAAGTTTGGTGAAAGTATTGATTAAATTAACAAGATTAAATGGAAAAACCTTTTATTTAAATCCGTTGCTGATAGAAACCATCGAATCGTTTCCTGACACAACGATCCTTCTGACAAATGGCAAGAGATATGTAATCAAAGAGAATGAAGAAACCGTTGTATCATTAATGAAAGACTTTTTCCGTGATGTGCAGCTGATAACCATCGATCAGCATAAGGAGGAATAAATATTTGAACAGGATTTATAAAAGTTTAATCATCATTTTATCCTTTGTCCTTATTTTGATAGCTGCGGTCTTATACTTTTTTTATGTTAATGGACAAGCAGGAAAAGATGATTCCCAACCGACAGCGGATGAAATAATAGAAAATTCGGTGGAAATCCCGGAAATTACGACAAATCTGTTAAGCGGAGAATATGTCCGCATCTCCTTTATGATCGAAACAGACGGAAAAAAAGCGAAAGAAGAGTTGGAGAAGCGGGAATTCCAAGTAAATAATATAATCATTAAGCAATTGGCGGGAATGGAAGCAAAGGATTTGGAAGGTACGGATGGTAAAATAAAGCTGGAAGAACAATTGGAAGAAAAAATCAATGAGCTGCTTAATAAGGGGAAAGTGGTTCAAGTTTATATCACATCGGTTGTTTTCCAATAGACTAAGATTTATGATGTTGGCATTGGTGGCGGGGGGTGAAGGAATGCCGTCTGATGAAGTGTTGTCCCAAAGTGAAATCGATGCGTTGTTATCCGCGTTATCTGCCGGTGAAGTCAGTGTGGATGAGATCATGAAGGAAGAGGAAGAAAAAAAAATAAAAACGTATGATTTTAAACGTGCACTTCGTTTTTCAAAAGATCAGGTCCGCAGCCTGACCCGGATTCATGAAAACCTGGCACGTTTGTTAACGACCTATTTTTCAGCGAATTTAAGAACGTATGTAAATGTTCACGTGGCAAGTGCGGATCAAGTACCATATGAAGAATTTATTCGCTCTATTCCCGAAATGACCGTCTTATATTTATTTGAAATGTCCCCGTTGGAAGGCAGTATTTTGGTTGAAATAAATCCGAATGTTGCATATGCGATGCTAGACAGGGTTTTGGGCGGGGAAGGAACAAGCGTTAATAAAATTGATCAGTTAACGGATATTGAATCAAAAATCATGACCAACCTGTTTGAAGGCGCTTTTCAAAACTTACGGAATGCCTGGGAAACGATTATTGATGTTGAACCTGAGCTTAACAGCTTTGAAATAAATCCGCAATTTTTACAAATGGTGTCACCAAATGAAACAGTTGTGGTCATTTCTTTAAATGCGATGATCGGTGAAACAAGCGGTATGATTAATATTTGTATTCCCCATATCGTGCTTGAACCGATTATTCCGAAGCTATCGGTGAGTTATTGGATGCAGACCGAGAAAAAAGAAAAACCGCCTGAAGAGCAAATCGTATTGGAAAAGAAAATTAAACAATCTGAATTGGAAATTACTGCTGAATTAGGTCAATCGGAAATAACAGTCGAAGAGTTTTTATATTTATCAGTAGGAGATTGTATCGAATTACAACAAAACATTAATGAACCGTTAATGATCAAAGTGGAAGGAAAACCCAAATTTTTCGGCCAGCCGGGAAAAATGAAAAATAAAATGGCTGTGCAGATATTGGGAGAGATAAAGGAGGGGAATAACGATGATGAATGATGACTTGCTCTCACAGGAAGAAATCGATGCTCTCTTAAGTGAATCACAGAAAAATGACACGGATAACAAAAGAGCTTGTGCTGATGACATATTATCCCCCATGGAAATAGATGCATTGGGGGAAGTCGGAAATATATCATTCGGCAGTTCTGCTACTGCTCTTTCCGCATTGTTGAATCAAAAAGTTGAAATTACGACCCCTACTGTTTCCATTGTCCGGCAGGATGAGTTAGAAGAAGAATTCCCAAAGCCGTATGTCGCGGTTTTAGTTGATTATACTGCCGGATTCAAAGGATCGAATCTATTAGTAATTAAACAATCAGATGCAAGTATCATTGCCGATTTGATGCTGGGGGGAGACGGAACGAATGTAGACACGGAAATCGGAGACCTGGAACTGAGTGCCGTTCAGGAAGCTATGAATCAAATGATGGGCAGTTCAGCAACCAGTATGTCAACCATTTTTAAAAAGCGGGTGGAAATTTCCCCTCCGAAATTAGAGTTGTTAAATGTTCCTAAAGGTCAGGGAATGGAAACTTTGCCGAAAGATGATTGTATTGTAAGAGTTTCCTTCCGGTTGCAGGTAGGAGACTTGATCAATTCGAGTATAATGCAACTTTTTACAATTGACTTTGCAAAAGAGCTTGTCTCTGATTTAATGAAAGTATCCGGTGGGGAAATCACATCTGATGAGCCGGAAGAGCCTAAGAAGGAAATTTATGTGAAACAAGAACCTTTTTCTTCTGATGAAACGGAACTGGCGGCCGGTGAAATCCCATCATCTCCATTACCGGAACAAGAACGTATTCTGGAACGTCCGAGAGAGGAGGAAAAAAAGAAAAAAGACATTCGTCCTGCTGCTTTTTCCGAGTTTACACCTGTTCAGGAAACGAAAGAAGAAAGAAGAAATCTTCATATGCTTTTTGACATCCCTCTGCAGGTATCCGTAGAACTTGGAAGGACAACAAAAGCGGTAAAAGAGATTTTGGAGCTTTCATCGGGCTCAATTATCGAATTGGACAAGCTGGCAGGAGAACCGGTAGATATATTGGTTAACGGAAAACTTATCGCAAAAGGGGAAGTTGTTGTTATTGATGAAAACTTCGGGGTCCGGATCACTGATATTGTCAGCCAATCTGAACGGATCAGAAATATGAATTAATGAGAGGAGAGATATGGATATGTCTGGGAAAATTTTGATAGTCGACGATGCTGCTTTTATGAGAATGATGATTAAAGATATACTGGAAAAACATGGTTATGAAGTCGTCGGAGAGGCAGCTGACGGTGCAGAAGCTGTTGAGAAATATAAAGAACTGAAACCGGACTTAGTTACGATGGATATTACCATGCCTGAGATGGACGGAATTCAAGCGTTGAAAGAAATCCGCAAAATTGATTCGGATGCAAAAGTAATCATGTGTTCGGCGATGGGACAGCAAGCAATGGTTATTGACGCAATTCAAGCCGGAGCCAAAGATTTCATTGTGAAGCCGTTTCAGGCGGATCGGGTAATTGAAGCCATTAAAAAGACACTCGGATAGCAATTCTGCGGGTTTGAAAGCAGGTGACCACAGTCTGATATGAATATAAAAAAAATTTTATGTGTGATTGCACTGTTCATTCATCCTATTGTTTTCTTGTCCGGTGCGGCATCAGTTCAGGCAGAGAACAATAACAGTGTTTATGATTATTTTCAAAATGGAGAACAACAAAAAGGTGACCATCAGAATAAAAAAGAAAATTTGGAACAAGGAAAAGTTGTAAATGACAAGGCTGAATCCGGTTCTGACGGACAGAAAGTCGGCGTGTCCTTTATGGATATCGTAAGAACGTTATTTGTCTTATTATTTGTTATCGGTTTGTTACTGATCGTTTTGAAATGGCTGCAAAAGAAAAATAATCTTTCATCTATGAATCAACTTGTAACAAATTTGGGAGGAACGAGTTTGGGGGGAAACCGTTCCGTCCAGCTCATAAAAACCGGCCGGTCAATTTTGATTGTCGGTGTTGGGGATGACGTACACTTACTAAAAGAAATTAATGATGAAAAAGAAATAGAAGCCATTTTGGAAGAGTACAATAAAAGGCTGGATCAACAAATTCATCACCGTGACTTCATACCCGGGATCGTAAAATGGAAAAACCATAACAAAAATACGGATAAAATTATTACATTTAAAACGGAGTTAACAAAACAATTGAATGAAATGAAGAAAACGAGAAGAGAAGTGATTAGCGGTAATACAAAAAGAAGGGATTTAAATAAGAATGAATGAATTTATGTCTTTCTTTAATGAGAGTAATCCTGAAACAGTTTCAACCGCGGTAAAGCTAATGCTTCTCCTAACCGTTTTAGCCATTGCGCCCGGTATTTTAATACTTCTTACTGCTTTTACACGCATTGTTGTCGTTTTATCCTTTGTAAGAACAGGACTTGGAACGCAGCAAACACCGCCGACCCAAGTAATAATCGGTTTAAGCTTATTTATGACATTTTTTATCATGGCACCTGTTTTCCACCAGGTCAATGAGGAAGCATTACAACCCCTTTTTAATGATGAAATTAAACTGGGTGAAGCATATGAACGCGCGGCGGTTCCGTTTAAAGAATTCATGAGCAAACATACAAGGCAGGAAGACCTGGCTCTGTTTTTAGAGTATGCTGATGCAGACCCACCGGAATCCATTGAAGATATTCCTTTATCTGCACTGGTACCGGCATTTACCATCAGTGAATTAAAAACGGCTTTCCAAATTGGCTTTATGATTTTCATTCCTTTTTTAGTTATCGACATGATCGTAGCCAGTGTCCTAATGTCCATGGGAATGATGATGCTGCCTCCGGTAATGATTTCATTGCCGTTTAAAATATTATTATTCGTTTTGGTGGACGGTTGGAGTTTAGTTGTTAAATCATTGTTGCAAACATTTTAAGAAGGTGAGTGCCATTGACGGGTGAAGCTGTCGTGTTTTTGGCTGAACAAGCAGTTTTTACAATCTTGATTGTAGCAGGACCGTTATTATTGATTGCTCTTCTTGTCGGATTAATTATTAGTATTTTGCAGGCAACAACTCAGATTCAGGAACAAACTTTGACAATTATCCCGAAAATAATAGCTGTATTAGTCGGAATTGTCATATTGGGGCCATGGATGGTCAGTCATATGGTTAATTATGCCACGGATATATTTTCAAATTTAACGAGATTTGTAGGATGATGAAATGGAAAACATAGTTGGACTGATCCCTGCATTTCTTTTAATCTTTATCCGGATTTTAACGTATTTTCTTGTCATACCGGTGTTTTCTTACCGAGCTGTACCGGTTGCGGCAAGAATCGGTTTGGCATTTTTTCTTGCGTATACAATGGTCTTTACGGTTGAGATCGGCCGGATTTCATTTGAAGATGATCTGTACATACTTTTACTAGTAAAAGAAGTTTTAACCGGCCTGGCCTTGGGGTTATTCGGTTATATCATTTTTTCTGCAATTCAAACGGCCGGGGGATTTATGGATTTTCAGATGGGCTTTGCCATTGCCAATGTAATCGATCCGCAAACAGGTGCCCAAAGCCCGATACTGGGCCAGTTTTTGTATATTTTTGCGATCTTATTTCTATTTTCGGTAAACGGACATCATTTGTTAATAGACGGTATATATCACAGTTATCAGTTTATTCCGTTGGAGTCACTGTCATTGGCCTTTGGGGAAAACAGTACAATCATGCTTATTACAAAAGCATTTGCGGCAATGTTTGTCGTAAGTTTTCAAATATCCATTCCGATCGTTGGCAGTATTTTTTTAGTAGATTTGGCTCTTGGACTAGTTGCCCGTACTGTTCCGCAAATAAATATTTTTATAGTAGGACTGCCGGTGAAAATATTAGTTAGTTTTATTTTGTTGTTTTTCGTAGTTGGAAGCATGATTTTTTCTGTGCGAGACTTGTTTGAACTTCTACTATATTCCTTACGCGATTTTATGAAAATATTAGGTCAGTGACAAATCTGAGGGGGAAAGCCGTGTTACGTTATCAATTGGACTTGCAATTTTTTGCGGAAGAAAAAACTGAAAAGGCAACCCCGAAGAAGAGACAAGATGTACGAAAAAAGGGACAAGTGGCAAAAAGTCAGGATGTCAATACTGCAGTTATTTTACTTGCTGCTTTTTTCGCCCTGTTATTTTCCGGGACGTCTATGCTGGAGTCAATTCGGGGAATATTCCGGCATACTTTTCAGGATTACATATTCCGTGATGTCACGGTAGATAATCTTGTAGTCATTGCAAGACAATTGTTTCCGGAATTTTTGAAAATTATAGGTCCGGTCATGCTGGCAGGATTTGTTGCCGCTCTTTCAGCTAATCTGCTTCAAGTCGGATTTTTGTTTACAACAGAACCACTAACGCTGAAACCGGAAAGAATTGATCCGGTTAAAGGGTTCAAGCGGATCGTATCCTTACGTGCAGTCGTTGAACTATTAAAGTCATTGTTAAAAGTAATAATTATCGGCGTTATCGCCTCAGTTTTTCTTGTACGAAGTATTGAAGAAATATTAGCATTAATTTTTAAAACACCGGGGGCAAGCCTTGCAGTCCTGGGATCTGTCACGATTAAGATGGGATTGTTTGCTGCCGGGGGACTATTGTTTTTGGCTGTATTGGATTATTTGTATCAAAAATATGACTTTGAAAAAAATATCCGAATGTCAAAAAAAGATATTCAGGATGAATTAAAAAACACAGAGGGAGATCCGTTAATTAAATCAAAACGAAAACAGCGTCAACGGGAAATTTCGATGCAAAGGATGATGCAGGAAATTCCCGATGCCGATGTTGTAATCACAAACCCGACACATTTTGCGGTGGCCTTGAAGTATGACGAGAAAAAAATGGACGCACCATATGTTGTGGCAAAAGGTGTTGATTATATCGCCTTGAAAATTAGGGAAATAGCAAAAAGCCACGATGTAATGGTGGTTGAAGACCGCCATTTGGCAAGAAGTTTATATGAGCAAACTGAAATCGGCCAGGAAATTCCGGAAGCGTTTTTTAAAGCTGTAGCTGAAATTTTAGCATACGTATACCGGTTAGAAGGGAAAATTTAACAAGGAATTTTAATCGGGCTTTATAATGGAATGTAAGGAGAGTAAGGAATGAAAGCTAGAGATTTATCTGTCATCATTGGTGTCATCATGATCATTGTAATGCTTGTAATGCCGTTGCCCCCGGGGCTCCTCAGTGTGCTCATCATCATCAATATTTCTTTGTCATTGCTTGTTCTGCTGGCAACGATGAATATACGCGGTGCCCTTGATTTTTCTGTTTTTCCTTCTCTCTTACTTTTACTTACATTATTCCGGCTGGGCCTGAATGTTTCCACAACGCGGTCAATATTGTCACGGGGCGATGCGGGGGCCGTTGTAGAAACATTCGGTACATTTGTAGTCGGCGGCCAGGTATTGGTCGGGCTTGTTATTTTCTTTATTCTCGTCGTAATTAATTTTATTGTCATCACGAAAGGCGCCGAACGGGTTGCGGAAGTAGCCGCCAGGTTTACACTCGATGCGATGCCCGGTAAACAAATGGCCATCGATGCAGACCTGAATGCCGGAATGATTTCGGAACAAGAAGCCCGAAAAAGACGAGAAGATGTATCCCGTGAAGCTGATTTTTACGGCGCTATGGATGGTGCTACAAAATTTGTTAAAGGGGACGCAATTGCCGGTATTATTACTGTTTTGATTAACCTCATTTTCGGGATTATTATTGGTATGGTTCAACAGGGACTTTCATTTTCCGATTCTGTGAACCGGTATTCTGTATTAACGGTCGGAGACGGAATTGTTACCCAAATTCCTGCGTTGCTCATGTCGACGGCAACTGCCATCATTGTTACCCGCAGTGCATCGGAAGGAAATCTTGGTGCCGAAGTAACAAACCAATTATTTGCTTATCCGAAAATGCTTTATGTTGCGGGTGCAACGGTTATTCTCTTAGGTTTATTCACCCCGATTCCAAATTTAATTACGATACCGATCGGCGGGCTTCTGGTATTTGGCGGATACTATATGACCACAATGAAGGATAAAGAAATGGAAGCGGAACAAGAAGCAGAGGAAAAAATAGACGGGGCGACTGAAGAATTAAAGAAACCGGAAAATATTATCGGCCTGCTGGATATTGACCCGATTGAGTTCGAATTTGGTTACGGTTTAATTCCCCTTGCTGATGCCAATCAAGGGGGAGATTTGCTTGACCGTGTAGTTATGATCCGGAGGCAATTGGCTTTAGAACTCGGGGTTATCATTCCGGCTGTCCGTATCCGTGACAATATTCAATTGGCTCCGAACGAGTACCGGATTAAAATAAAAGGTCATGAAGCCGGAAGGGGAGAAATTTTGTTGGAACATTATCTGGCGATCAGCCCTGGTGAAGATGATCCTTCAATTACTGGAATTGATACAGTTGAACCTGCATTCGGTATTCCGGCCAAATGGATAACAGAGGATATGAAGACAGATGCGGAAGCTAAGGGTTATACGGTTGTCGATCCGCCTTCTGTTGTGAGTACCCATTTAACAGAGTTATTAAAGAAACATTCACATGATTTATTGGGAAGAGAAGAAACAAAGCAGCTCATTGATCACCTAAAAGAAGCCTATCCTGTTGTCGTTGAAGAAGTAACACCAAACCCGTTGTCAATCGGTGATGTTCAAAAAGTATTAGTGAATTTGTTAAAGGAGAAAATATCGATCCGGAATCTTCCGGTAATCTTTGAAGCCTTGGCAGACTATTGTAAAGTAACAACAGATCCTGCCATTTTAACAGAATATGTCCGTCAGGCTCTCTCCAAACAAATTACGGAACAATATACGCAGGACAACGGCTTGCTGCAAGTCCTGACAGTCAGCGGTGAGGTTGAACAAACAATTGCCGATCATGTGAAGCAAACGGAACATGGAAATTATTTAGCGCTCGAGCCGTCATTATCCCAATCCATATTAGATAATATCCGTCAACATATGGAAGAAAATAAGTTTTTCAATCAGTCACCTGTCATATTATGCTCTCCTGCTATACGCATGTATTTGCGTGAGTTGACGGAACGGGTTTTTCCTGATTTACCTGTCCTCTCCTACAATGAGCTGGAAGGAAATATTGAAGTTCAAAGTGTCGGAGTGGTGAATATCAATTGAAGATAAAAAAATACATTGCACCCACAATGCCGGAAATTATGAAAAAAATTCGCCGGGATCTTGGAAAGGATGCCGTAATATTAAATTCAAAAATTGTATACACCGGAGGATTTTTAGGTTTGTTTCGGAAGAAAAATTTTGAAGTAATAGCAGTCAGTGACAATGATCCCCTCTATCCCAAAAACAGACCGGCTGATAAGCAAAATGTGGTAAAGTTGGAAAAATACAGTTCTGAATATAAAAGTAATTTATTTCATCGAAAAGAGAAAATGGATCAAGAACTATTGGATGAAATCCGCGAGTTAAAACAGCTAATGACGGATTTACCTACAGCAAATTCCGGTCATTTAAAACTGATTCCTGAACCATATAAAAAAGTATTTAACCGTTTGATTCAGCAGCAAGTTGATCCGAAAATCAGAGAACAATTGGTAGAACAAATCCTTGAACATTATTACAAAACGAAAAAAGAAGTAACAGACGAGGATGCCCGCCGTTTTATCCATCATGTATTAAAAGAAAAAATACAACAGCTGCCCCATGGTGGAATGTCATTGAACAAGAAATTTGTTTGTTTAATCGGACCTACCGGGGTAGGGAAAACAACTACCCTGGCGAAAATTGCATCCAGGGTTATGCTGAATCTTCATAAAAAAATAGCTTTCATAACAACCGATACATACCGGATTGCTGCTGTTGAACAGCTAAAAACATATGCAAAAATATTAAATGTTCCGGTGGAAGTTTGTTATAATTCTGGCGATTTCAAAAAGGCCCTGAGAAAGTTTGAAAACTATGATCATGTATTCATAGATACAGCTGGAAGGAATTTCCGTAATCAAAAATATATTGAAGAATTGCGGTTGATGTTGGATGTTAATACAAATATGGAAACATTTCTTGTGTTTTCGTTGACTGCTAAAGAACAGGATCTCTCAGAAATTTACCGAAATTTTTCAGCTTTAAAGGTAGATAAATTTATTTTTACGAAATTAGATGAGACTTCCCAACACGGGGCATTGTTCAACTTGCCCGTTAAATACGGAAAGCCGGTTGCATATGTATCCACAGGGCAAAATGTTCCGGATGACATGATCGAAGCTAACGCCGATTTTCTGATTAAGCAAATTATTGGAGAGGCTCAAAATGAAAGACCAAGCTGAAGAATTACGTCGACAAATCAGGAGAAGAATGAGCGGAATACAAGCTGAAACCATTGCGGTCATCAGCGGTAAAGGTGGTGTCGGGAAGTCGAATTTTGCGTTAAATTTTGCTATTACTTTAACAAGAAATAGGAAAAAAGTGCTATTATTTGATTTAGATATAGGAATGGGAAATATCGATTTGCTTTTAGGCAGAAGCCCGGATAAAACTATTGTTCATTATTTTACAGAGAACTGTTCTTTTGAACAAATTATTCAAAACGTGAAAGGTCTGGATTATATTGCTGGTGGATCCGGATTAAACCGGATCGAAAAAATGAATGGCGACCGGGTGGAAAATTTATTTCGGGACTTAGAAAAAGTAATTTATTCCTATGATTATTTAATATTTGATTTTGGTGCGGGAATCAGTGATGAATTAATCCGGTTCCTTACCGGGATTGAACATATATTTGTTGTTGTGACACCTGAACCGACATCAGTCATGGACGCATACTCGGCAATAAAAGTGATTCAATTGACGGTACCTGACAAGAAATTTTATTTGTTGGGTAACCGGATGAAAAATAAAAAAGAAAATGATCAGGTGTTGGGTAGGCTGCAACATGTTATGTTAACGTTTTTAAATAAAGAATGTGAAATTATTGGATTTTTGCCCGAAGATCCGGTAATCAGCAGGGCGGTTAAAAATCAGATTCCTTTTATATTATTTAAACCAAATTCACAGGCAGCAAAAAATCTCCGTCAATTAACCGGACGTTTCTTATTACAAAACGGACAAATTACCGCTTCAAAAGAAGAGAATAATTTTGTTGAGAAGCTAAAACATTTCCTCTTGGGGAGGCAGCACTGAAATGGATAAGGTGAAGGTTTTGGTTGTCGATGATTCCGCCTTTATGCGAAAGTTAATTAAAGACATGCTTTCAGATGATCATCGGATTGATGTCATTGGGACGGCACGAGACGGCCGCGATGCTCTGTCTAAAATTAAAATGTTACATCCCGATGTAGTGACACTGGATGTTGAAATGCCCATCATGAACGGGATTGAAGCGTTGAAGAGAATAATGAAAGAAACTCCGTTGCCCGTCATTATGGTTTCAAGTACAACAACTGAAGGAGCCAAAAACACGTTGTTGGCAATGGCATACGGTGCCTTTGATTTCATACCGAAACCGGGCGGTCAAATTTCTCCCGATATTTATAAAATTAAAGATGAGTTGATTCATAAAGTGCTTGAAGCCAAACAGGCAAATATGGATCAGCTGAGCGGATTAAGTCAAAAAGAAAGTCCGGTACGTTTGAAACCGGCAAAAAAAAGAGAAAAGACTGGGGAAATTCCGCAAGAGAAGAAATCTATTGTTTTAATCGGTACTTCTACCGGCGGACCAAGAGCGCTGGAAAAACTATTGACCAGTCTCCCGCGTGATTTGAAAGCGCCGGTTCTCATTGTACAACATATGCCGGCCAATTTTACGAAATTACTGGCCGAACGTCTGGATACATTAAGTTCCATCCGTGTGAAAGAAGCAGAGCAAGGTGAGATTTTGCAAAACGGTGTTGCCTATATCGCCCCTGGAGGAAAGCATCTTCTTTTAAAACAGATTGGAAATACAATTAAAACGGAACTTAGTACAAGCCCTCCTGAAAAGGGCCACCGCCCGAGCGTTGATCTGTTATTCACATCAGCCAGCCGGATCAAAGGGTACAAAAAGATTGCTGTTGTTTTAACGGGAATGGGATCCGACGGGACAGAAGGATTAATAAGTTTAAAACGATCGAATAATCTTTATGCTATTGCAGAATCAGAAAAAACTTCTATTATATACGGGATGCCAAAATCAGCGGTAAAAACAGGTTATGTTGACATCGTCCTTGATATCGATCAAATTGCTGATCAGATCATTAAAAAAGTAAATGAGGATGATAACTGATGGAACTAAGTCAATATTTGGAAGTGTTTATTGAAGAATGCAGGGAACATTTGCAAAATTGTAATGAAAATTTATTAAAACTGGAAAAGGACCCGGAGAATCTTGATATCGTTAATGAAATTTTCAGATCCGCCCATACATTAAAAGGAATGGCTGCGACAATGGGCTATGAAGATATGGCTAATCTTACACATCAAATGGAAAATGTTCTTGACGGTGTACGGAACGGGAAGTATAAATTTACCCCGGAGTTATTGGATATCATTTTTATAGCTATGGATCATCTGGAAGAAATGGTAGAATCCATTGCTTCTGGCGGTGACGGTCAGCTGGATGTAAGTGAAGCAACCGAAAAGTTGAAAATGATTGAAGAGGGTACAACTGCCGGACAAGTTCCGGAAAAAGGAGTCAAAGAAGCTGAGAATGGAACGGAACAAAAACTGATATATGATGAATTTGAAATTACCGTTTTGGAACAAGCTGAAGAGCAAGGCTATGATCTTTATGAAGTAACGGTTATGATCCGTCCCGACTGTTTGTTAAAGTCAGCCAGGGTGTACATGGTTTTTGACGTATTGGAAAAAATGGGAGAAATTATTAAATCGGAACCAAGTGTGGAATTGCTGGAAGAAGAGCAGTTTGATGATACATTCACTGTTACACTCGTAACAAAAGATTCGGTTGAAGATATAAAAAATAAAATAATGAAAGTTTCTGAAATTGATAAAGTTGAAGTACAAAAGCTATCCATCGAAACGGTAAAAGAAATGAAAATTGAATTGGAAAAAGAAAAACAGAAAGAACAAGCAGAAAAAAGGAAAGGATCCAAAGCCCCCGCAAAGAAAAAAGAAGCGTCTGGTACCCGGAAACAGATAAGGAAAAAGATTTCTGCCGGTAAAACAATCCGGGTAAATATAGAACGTTTGGATGCATTGATGAATTTATTTGAAGAGCTTGTCATCGACCGTGGAAGATTGGATCAAATTGCAAAGGAACTGAATCATCAGGAATTAAGTGAAACAGTTGAAAAGATGTCCAGGGTAACCAATGATCTTCAATCGGTCGTTCTTACGATGAGAATGGTTCCTGTGGAAACTGTTTTTAACCGTTTCCCAAAAATGGTCCGTCAACTTGCCCGTGAATTGGGCAAAAAAATCAATTTGAAAATTTCCGGACAAGAAACAGAACTTGACCGGACAGTAATTGATGAAATTGGTGATCCTCTCGTGCATTTGTTAAGAAATTCCGTTGATCATGGTATTGAAACACCGGAAGAACGGATAGCCAAAGGTAAACCTAAAGAAGGGACCATTGAATTAAAAGCTTATCACAGCGGTAATCATGTGTTCATTGAAATTATTGATGACGGGGCGGGCATTAATAAAGAAAAAGTTATTAAAAAAGCTCTGGAAAAAGGAATTATAAACGAAGAACAAATCGGCCGCTTAACAGATCAGGAAGTTGTTAATTTAATTTTAACTTCAGGCTTTTCTACTGCAGAACAGGTTTCCGATATTTCCGGACGCGGTGTAGGGCTCGATGTAGTTAAAAATACGATTGAGTCACTCGGCGGTACTTTGTCAGTACAATCTGAAGAAGATAAAGGAACACAATTTCTTATTCAATTGCCGCTGACTTTATCAATCATTTCAGTCATGCTTGTAGAAGTTCAAAAAGAAAAATATGCAATTCCGTTAACATCCATAATTGAAACAGCGATTTTCAAAAAATCAGATATTTATTACGCCCACGATCAACCGGTCATTGATTTCAGGGGCAGAGTCGTGCCAATTTTATTTTTGCAGGAAATTTTTGATGTACCGGTCGTTGATGAAGGGAATGACTATTTGTCCACGGTGATTATCCGGAAAGGAGATAAGATGGCCGGGCTCGTTGTCGATTCTTTTATTGGCCAGGAAGAAGTCGTATTAAAATCGCTAGGTAATTATTTGACCAACGTTTTTGCAATATCAGGAGCGACAATATTAGGCGACGGCCAAGTAGCGTTAATTATTGATTGTAATGTTCTGATCAAATAAAGAAACGCGGTGAAAGGGTCGTGAAAAATGACTAACAGGATCGAAAAAAAAGAAATGAAAGTTGTTGTATTCTCCTTAGATAATAAAGAATATGCCCTTGATGTCGAACATGTTGTATCGATCGAACGAATGCAAAAGTTTACGCGAGTACCCCATGTGCCTCCGTACATTAAAGGAGTCATAAATTTACGCGGCGTAATTATTCCGATCATTGATCTCCGTATCCGGATGGGCATGGAAGAAGTCCCATATGATCATCATTCGAGAATCATTATCGTGGAAATGGACAATAAAGAAGTCGGATTAATTGTGGATGCGGCAAATGATGTCATGAACATTCAGGTGGAACATATTGAATCCCAACCGGATATCATCGGAAAAAATAAGCAAGATTATATTATGGGGGTACTCAGATATAACAACAGATTGTTAATTTTATTGAAACTTGAACAAGTGTTAAATCTGCAAGAGGACAGGGAAAAAGAATGATAAATAAAGATTCTTTCAGCTCAGTACAATTGGATATTTTAAAAGAAATAGGCAACATCGGAGCCGGTAATGCTGCAACTGCCTTATCAAAACTTCTGAACAAAAAAATAAAAATGACGGTACCCATGGTGCGGATCGTGTCATATGATGAAATGATGCAGTTAGCCGGCGGTCCTGATGAAAAAGTAGCTGCAGTTTTTTTACAATTTGACGGAAAAATATCGGGAAACATGTTTTTTATCCTGTCTACTGCCAAAGCGACATCATTGATCAGAAGTATAACCGGATTAACGGAATTCAGCTTTGATAACCCTGATTGTTCGGAATTAGCTTATTCTGCTTTTCAGGAAATAGGAAACATTTTAGCAGGTTCGTATTTATCAAGTTTATCAGATTTTTTACAAATATCGCTTGTCCCTTCTGTTCCGGCAGTTAGTGTCGATATGTTCGGGGCCATTATAACATACGGCTTAATTGAAATATCTTATGCAAGTGATTTCGCAATTGTCATAGAAACAGAGATTAAGGATCCTTCCGCTGCAAATGGCAATAATTCGGTCAGAGGCCACTTTTTTTTACTTCCAGATCCCGATTCATTTAAAAAATTGTTTTCTAAACTCGGAGTGGAATCATAGTGGCCGCCGGCTCTCAAGTTGTAAAAGTTGGCTTAGCCGATATGAAAATTGCGAAAGCACCGGATACGATCCGTACATCAGGCCTTGGTTCATGCGTAGGTGTCGTATTGTACGATTTGACAAAGAAAGTTTGTGGAATGGCCCATATCATGCTGCCCGATTCTTCACTGGCTAGGGGGGCAACTGTTCATCCGGCGAAATTTGCTGATACGGCTATTCCCGGTTTAATAAGAATGCTGGAAAAAGAAGGGTGCAGAAAAGATCAATTAAGAGCGAAGATTGCAGGAGGGGCCCAGATGTTCAAATTTTCTTCTAGCAGTGAAATTATGCGGATTGGACCGCGAAATGTCGAAGCGGTCACACATTGGCTAAAAAAATTTTCAATTCCGGTTACCGGACAAGAAACCGGGGGATCGAGCGGGAGAACCATTGAATTTGATCCTGATACAGGAAAACTTTTCATCCGTACGGTTAATCTCGGCGAGAAGGTGATTTAGGAGGCAATCAGACACGAGCTGGACAAGGAGGGGTGGTCATGAGCCTTACAATCAATCCGGAAAAAAGAAATCAAACAGCTGAAGGGCAGTCGGAACAGGATCATCTCTTCTATGAATGGATCGAAAAAAGGGATGACCAAATCGGAAATAAGCTGGTTGAAAAATATACACCTCTGGTACGGATTATTGTTGAAAAAATATATAAAACAGTCCCGGACACAGTGATAAAAGATGAGTTGTTCAGCTTGGGATTATCCGGATTATTTGAAGCGATAGAAAAGTACGATCCGGCCCGTGATTTAAAATTTGAAACATACGCTTCTTTCCGTATCCGCGGGGCAATACTGGACGGATTGCGAAAAGAAGACTGGCTTCCGAGAAAAGAAAGAGAAAAAATGAAAAAAATCGAAAAGGTTGCAGCAGCACTGGAGCAAAAAAAGTTGCGCAAAGTAACACCGGAAGAAGTTTCCAGGGAAACCGGATACCCGGTGAATGAAGTATATGCAGTAATGAATGACTATTATACTTCCAACGTTTTATCCATCGATGATCTGACCAGTCAAACGAACAAGGACCAGGAGCCCCGTACTTTGGCTATTCGTGATGAACGGGTTATGACACCGGAAGAGAATGTTCTGTACAATGAAAAAATTGAAAACTTATCAAACGCGATAAAAAAGCTGACAAAGAAAGAACAACTTGTATTAAGCTTATTTTATAAAGAACAGTTAACACTTACAGAAATTGGAAAAATATTGAACTTATCGACATCAAGAATATCGCAAATCCATACCAAATGCTTATCTAAATTAAAAAAAGAATTACAGGAGCTTCAACTTTTATAGGATTAATAAAAGGTGATTCCGATGTCCTTAAAAACCGTAGAGTTACAGATTGCTATTCCAAGGACGCAGGATGCCGGAAAAATTCAAAGTGAGCAGGAAATAAAGGCAAACAATGATTTTAATGGGCTGAATATCATACAGCAAAAGGAAGAAGAAAAGCTGCGGACAACCGTTTCGAAAAACGAAAAAATGTACAAGATGGAAAACAAAAATATACTTGATGAAAGGTCAAGCCAGGATACAAATCAAACCAAAAGTGATAAACGAAACAAAAAAGACAGAAAAAGAAACCACCCTTATAAAGGAATATGGATTGATTCCCATTGCTAAAAAGGAGATATAAATGGTATACTTCATTGTTCTCGCCTATTTTTTGATTTTTTTAACGTTATTTGCCGTAATTATTCTGTTTGTCCGGCAGAACCGGTTATTCCACATAGAAAAGAAATACCGGCGGCTGAATGAAGAGCTTGAAGAAACAATGTCAGCGTTCCTAATTCAAATAAAAGAAGAGAATGAACGTTTAATTGAAAAGGCCGTATCACTGGATCAAAAACCGGAAAAAAACACGGGAGAAATTATAGAAAATCGCGTAAACAAATATCGTTTACATTCAGGAATCCAAGAATATAAAAAAAATGCCGGTATAATCGGCACGGACGACGGAAAAAAAGCTCCGGACAACATGGAAAAAGCACCGGTTTCAGAATATGAAGAGGAAATAAATAAAATAAAACAACTTCTTGAATCAGGATACACCATTGAAGAAATTGCAAAACAGCTTGAAAAGGGAAAAACAGAAGTCGAATTGTTAATTAAGTTTTCCGGGAATTTAAACGGCAATAAAAAAGGCCGTTGAGGCAATAATAAATACAGGAAGAAATCTTTTTTAGTATAGCTTGATTGTAAAAAACAGTTGTGTTATAGTACTTTATGGTGTGAATACACACGTTCATGGATTTAAACAGCGGTGCTGTTCGTTGTGAAACGAACAGTCCTGTTTAAAGATGAAATGAACGGAGGAATATAAAACCAATTTAGGAGGAAAGAATATGTCAGTAGTTACAATGAAACAGTTGCTTGAAGCAGGTGTTCATTTTGGACATCAAACCCGCCGTTGGAATCCAAAAATGAAAAAGTATATTTTCCAGGAAAGAAACGGCATTTATATTATTGACCTGCAAAAAACGGTCAAAAAGGTTGATGAAGCTTATAACTTTGTAAAAAACCTAGCAGCTGAAGGCGGCAAAGTATTGTTTGTCGGAACGAAAAAGCAAGCTCAAGAATCCATTAAGGAAGAAGCAGAGCGCGCTGGAATGTTCTATGTTAACCATCGCTGGCTCGGCGGTACGTTAACCAACTTCCAAACGATCCAAAAACGGATCCAAAGATTGAAAGATCTTGAAAGAATGGCGGAAGACGGTACATTTGACGTATTGCCCAAAAAAGAAGTCGGGAAATTAAAGAAAGAACAGGAAAAATTAGAAAAGTTTCTCGGCGGAATCAAAGAAATGAAAGAATTGCCTGATGCAGTATTTATAGTTGATCCGAGAAAAGAAAAAATTGCAGTCCAGGAAGCACGGAAATTAAATATACCGATCATCGGTATTGTGGATACAAACTGTGATCCGGACGAAATCGATTATGTTATTCCGGCAAACGACGACGCAATTCGTGCTGTGAAGTTATTAACGAGCAAAATGGCTGATGCCATTGTTGAAGCGAAACAAGGTGAAGAAGAAGCTGTTGAAACAGCTTCAACAGCTGAGTAACGGACTGGAATCAAGGTGATAAGAGGGTCAACCCTTATCACCTTTTTTCAGATAAATATTGCTTTATCGTTACTTTTCGTTTATAAATTTATACATAAATATACCGCGACCTTAAAGGAGGAATTTATTCGATGGCGATTACAGCTCAAATGGTAAAACAGTTACGGGAAAAAACCGGTGCAGGTATGATGGATTGTAAGAAAGCTTTGGAAGAAACAAACGGTGATATGGAAAAAGCCATAGATCTTCTCCGGGAAAAAGGAATTGCAAAGGCTGCAAAAAAGGCAGATCGTATTGCAGCTGAAGGACTTACATATATTTTAACAGAAGGTAACGATGCAGTTATTTTGGAAGTAAACTCCGAAACAGATTTTGTTGCGAAAAACGAACAATTTGTTGATTTAGTAAAAAATATTGCTGCACACCTGTTAAAGAATAAGCCGGAATCTGTTGAGGCTGCTTTGGAACAGAAGACAGAAAGCGGCGATACATTAAGTGACTATATCAACTCTGCCATTGCCAAAATCGGTGAAAAAATTACACTACGCCGTTTTGAAATTCTTTCAAAAGGTGACAATGATGCCTTCGGTGCATACCAGCATATGGGCGGCCGGATCTCTGCTTTAATTGTATTGGAAGGATCAACTGACGAACAAGTTGCAAAAGATGTCGCCATGCATATTGCAGCGATGAGACCGAAATATATTTCCCGTGACGACGTGCCCGAGGAAGAAGTAGAACGGGAAAAAGAAGTATTGAAGCAACAAGCACTTAATGAAGGGAAACCTGAACATATTGTGGAGAAAATGGTTATCGGCCGCTTGAATAAGTTTTATGAAGAAATTTGTCTCTTAGAACAGGAATTTGTTAAAAATCCTGATGTTAAAGTGGAACAATTTGTTAAATCAAATAATGCCACTGTAAAAAGTATGGTTCGTTATGAAGTCGGTGAAGGATTGGAAAAACGTGAAGAAAACTTCGCTGAAGAAGTTAAAAGTCAAATGAAAAAGTAATATAAAACTAAGGTTGACTTGGTGGGCGGTATGACTCACAGTCAACCTTTTTAAAAGTTTTTTCTTGATTTTGCACAGCCGACAGAATTTAAATACGATTGAAAAAGATTGATTAAACAGAACAACAAAAAGAATATCATACTGCATAGCGGGGGTTTATATGACTAAACCAAAATACAAACGGATCGTGCTGAAGTTAAGCGGTGAAGCATTAGCTGGAGATCAAGGTTTTGGCATTAATCCGCAAGTCATTAAATCAATTGCGACCCAAATTATGGAGGTCGCTGAACTTGGTGTTGAAGTTGCCGTAGTTGTAGGCGGAGGAAACATTTGGCGCGGAGTTGCTGGCAGTGAAATGGGCATGGACCGTGCAACGGCAGATTACATGGGAATGCTTGCAACTGTCATGAACTCTTTGGCGTTACAGGACAGCCTGGAACAACTTGGAATTGAAACGAGGGTCCAAACATCCATTGAGATGCGACAAGTTGCTGAACCTTATATTCGCCGCCGGGCAATCCGCCATCTGGAAAAAAAGCGTGTCGTCATTTTTGCCGCTGGAACCGGCAATCCGTACTTTTCAACGGATACAACCGCTGCATTGCGGGCTGCTGAAATTGAAGCGGAAGTAATATTAATGGCTAAAAATAATGTTGATGGTGTATATTCAGCAGATCCCCGGATCGATAAAAGTGCCAAGAAATACAGTGAGTTATCTTATTTGGATGTAATAAAAAACGGTTTGCGGGTGATGGATTCAACCGCATCATCATTGTGTATGGACAATGATATTCCGCTAATCGTATTTTCCATAACAGAAGAAGGAAATATTAAGAGAGCCGTGTTAGGTGAGAAAATCGGAACCATTGTGAGGGGGAAATAAAATATGCCGAACCAAGTGCTGAAAGATGCCAAAGAACGTATGTCGAAAGCAATTCAAGCTTTAACCCGGGAGTTGGCAACCATTCGTGCCGGAAGGGCAAACGCATCTCTATTGGATAAAATAACCGTTGACTATTATGGTGTGCCAACTCCGCTAAATCAACTGGCTTCGATCTCTGTACCGGAAGCACGTTTATTAACGATTCAACCTTATGATAATTCAATTGTCGGTGACATTGAAAAGGCGATTTTGAAATCCGACTTGGGTTTAAATCCTACAAGTGACGGATCCATTATCCGTATTACCGTACCGCCTCTTACTGAAGAACGCCGCCGTGAGCTGGTGAAATTAGTAAAGAAAGAATCAGAAGATGCAAAAGTTGCTGTCCGGAATGTGAGACGTGAAGCTAACGAAGAGCTCAAGAAAATGGAGAAAAACGGAGAAATTTCGGAAGATGAACTGCGCAGTTATACGGAAGATGTTCAAAAAATAACGGATGACCATATTGCGAAAATCGATCAAATTACAAAAGAAAAAGAAAACGAAATTCTAGAAGTATAGTGCAAATGAATATTTTTTGTGTTTTTGAAAAAACCCCGTATAACCGGGGTTTTTTCTTTATTCATTTTCCATTATAATAATAAAGATGTCATCTGTTATAAATAATCATGCAATCCGATGGTATTCCGTATAATAAAGAGGACGGAAACGATATTCAATCAAGTTTTGTTTACAATTAATGGAGGATTGTCTATGCTTCATAAAAAAATATTTCGTCAAAAAAAATCAGAGCCCGAAGCCTTTTATGAACGTATACAAAAGTTAAAAAGCCGGGAAATACCCGAACATGTTGCGATAATAATGGACGGAAACGGCCGTTGGGCTAAAAAACGTTCACTTCCGAGAGTCGCCGGACACCACGAAGGAATGAAAGTCATCCGGAAGATCGCTATTTTTGCAAGTGATTTGGGGATTAAAACACTGACACTTTACGCCTTTTCAACGGAAAATTGGAAACGGCCGAAATCAGAAGTAGATTATTTGATGAAGCTCCCCGAGGAATTTCTGGATGTGTACTTGCCTGAATTAATTGAAAAAAATGTACAAGTACATATGATCGGTGAGCGAGACAAAATTCCACCGCACACTTTAAGAGCTGTCAATCATGCCATTGAACAAACAAAACATAATGACGGATTATTGTTAAATTTTGCTTTAAATTACGGAAGCCGGTCTGAAATTTTACTGGCTATCCGCAAAATCATCAGTGAAATTAAAGAAGGAAAATTAAATGAGGAAGATTTAAATGAAGAGTTGTTTTCATCTTATTTGATGACAAAAAACTTAAAAGATCCGGATTTATTAATCAGGACAAGTGGAGAAATCCGTTTGAGCAATTTTATGTTATGGCAAATGGCTTACACTGAATTCTGGTTTACGGATTGTTTATGGCCGGATTTTAATGAGGAATATTTTCTGGAGGCCATCGAACAGTATCAAAAACGTTCCCGCCGTTACGGCGGAATATAAAGGTGATGTTAAACAATGCGACAAAGAATCATTACAGCTATACTTGCGGCTTTAATTTTTCTGCCCCTTGTTTTTTTCGGGGGGATTCCCTTTGTATTATTAGTCTATTTCATGGCATCGGTTTGTCTATTTGAATTGTTACGGATGAAAAATATACATATTCTTACCCTCCCGGGGATTTTGTCTTTAATATTGCTATGGATTTTTTTAATACCTGCAGAAAAACATGACGTTTTTTTCAGTCTTGCAACGGAAACGAAAATGATGCTCTTTCTGTTTGGAACCTTTGCTTTCTTGTCTTATACTGTTATTAGCAAAAATAAATTTAACTTTGAGGATGTTGCTTTCAGTATCCTCGGTACTTTATATACAGGCACAGGCTTTTATTATTTAATGGAAACACGATTTGCAGGTGTTGTATACATATTTTTTGCATTATTTGTTATTTGGGCGACTGATTCCGGGGCTTATTTTACAGGCAGGGCTTTTGGAAAAAGAAAACTGGCTCCCCATATCAGTCCGAACAAAACAGTGGAAGGTTCATTAGGCGGATTGGTTTGTTCGCTTATTGTTGCTTTCTTGTTTTATAAATTCACCGGCCTGGGTGATAATTTAACAGCCGGAAAGCTATTTATTGTAACAGCAATTTTATCTGCGGCCGGTCAATTGGGAGATTTAGTTGAATCAGCATTAAAAAGATTTTACAATGTGAAAGACTCCGGAAAAATTTTACCGGGGCATGGCGGAATGCTTGACCGTGTAGACAGCTGGCTGTTTGTCATGCCTTTGTTATCCTTTTTAAATATTATCTAATTTATTGAGAAAATATAGGTTGATCCATTCATCGAGGTGAATAACTTGAAAAATGTCAGCTTACTGGGTGCGACCGGATCGATCGGTTTGCAAACACTTGATGTGATCCGTTCTCATCCTGAAAAGTTTAAACTTGTTGCTTTTTCATTTGGTAAAAATATTGATAAGGCGAGAGAAATTATCCGGGAGTTTCAACCGAACCTCGTATCATGCCAATTGAAAAAAGACTGTGAAAAATTAAAACAGGAATTTCCTTCGTCAATCAAATTTACATATGGTGATGAAGGGTTGCTGGAAGTTGCGGCACATCCGGATGCAAATCTTTTTATGAACGCAATTATGGGCAGTATCGGAGTATTGCCGACGATTGAGGCAATCAGGGAAAGAAAAACAATTGCCATTGCCAATAAGGAAACCCTTGTCACTGCAGGACACATCGTAATGGCCGAGGCAGAGAAAAACAATGTACCCGTTATTCCAGTGGACAGTGAACATTCTGCAATTTTTCAATGTTTGGAAGGAGAGAACCGGAAGAATATCGAAAGATTGATTATAACGGCTTCGGGAGGAAGTTTCCGTGATAAACCCAGGGAAGAACTGGTTCATGTAACTGTTAAGGAAGCATTGAAACATCCGAACTGGTCTATGGGAGCAAAAATTACCATCGATTCGGCCACGATGATGAACAAGGGGCTGGAAGTGATCGAGGCCCGCTGGCTGTTCAATCAGCCATACGAGAAGATTACCGTTCTCCTTCACCGGGAAAGTACAATACATTCTATGGTTGAGTTTCAGGACGGCAGCGTAATTGCCCAGCTTGGAACTCCGGATATGCGGATTCCGATTCAGTATGCGCTGACATATCCGGAGCGGCTTCAGGCAAATGTTTCCAAGTTAGATTTGGCAGAAATTGGAACATTACATTTTGAAGAAATAGATTTTAAACGTTATCCTTGCTTAGCCTTTGCCTATGAGGCGGGAAAAACCGGCGGAACGATGCCGGTCGTTTTGAATGCAGCCAATGAAGTAAGTGTTGACGCCTTTTTAAAAGGCAACATATCTTTTTTAGACATCGAATACTTCATTGAACAAGAGCTGACAGAACATGATCCCATACCTGCCCCGGATTTAGAAACGATTCTTGAAGTTGACCGGCAAACAAGAATAAGAACAAAAGAAAAAATTGCTTCCCGGGTGATGTAATAATAAAACAAAGGTGGTATGTTTTGTGAGTACACTTTCGACAGTACTGGCATTTGTTATTTTATTCGGTGCTCTCGTTTTCTTTCACGAATTGGGCCATTTTATATTTGCAAAGCGGGCTGGGATTCTTTGCCGGGAATTTGCTATTGGTTTCGGACCGAAAATATTTGCATTCAAAAAGAATGAAACAGTTTATACGATCCGGCTCCTGCCTCTTGGAGGATATGTCCGTATGGCCGGTGAAGATCCGGAACTTGTGGAATTGAAGCCCGGGCTGCGTGTCGGTTTAATCATGGACGAGAATGAAACGGTACACAATATTATTCTGAATCAGAAAGAAAAATATCCGGATGCGCTGATCCTTGAAATCGAAGAAGCGGATATTGAGAAACACTTATATATCCGGGGTTATGCTGACGGGGAAGATTCAGCAATAAAAACGTTCAAAGTTGATCCGAAAGCGGTTATTGTTGAAAACGGCGAGGAGTATCAAATTGCCCCGCTTGACCGGCAATTTTCTTCCAAATCATTGATTGACCGTACATTAACCATTCTTGCCGGACCGGTATTTAATTTTTTACTGGCTGCAGTCGTATTTATATTAATCGGTCTGCTGCAAGGTGTACCTTCCATGGCCCCGGTGCTTGGAAAAATAACCGGTGACGGTTCGGCAAAACAAGCCGGATTGCAGGAAGGGGATATTGTCCACTCGATTGACGGACAGGAAGTAACAACCTGGATCGATATTGTTGAAATTATCCGGGAGCACCCGAATGAAACGATAACCTTTAAAATTGAAAGAGAAGGAGAAGTCTTTGAAGTAGATGTCGTACCAAAAGATGTTAATGGTGAAGGTAAAATCGGCGTGTACCAGCCGATGAATCATACATTTTTCGGTTCCTTTGTTTATGGCTTTACGGAGACTTGGTTTTGGATTAAACAAATATTTATTATACTCGGAGATTTGGTTACCGGCGGATTTACCATTGATGCATTAGCAGGACCGGTCGGAATATATGCATCAACGGAAGCGGTAGCCCAATCCGGAATCTTTAATTTGATGCGCTGGGGTGCTTTACTAAGCATTAACCTCGGGATCGTGAACTTGTTGCCGATCCCCGCCTTGGACGGGGGCCGCTTACTGTTCTTCGGTATTGAAGCTGTGCGTGGAAAGCCGGTGGACAAAAATAAAGAAGGACTTGTCCATTTTCTAGGATTTGCCCTCCTTATGTTATTAATGCTTGTTGTAACATGGAACGATATACAGAGATTTTTCTTATAAATCCGGATAAAAATTAAGTACAGGGGTGCAAGAAATGAAACAAAGCATGTCATTTATACCAACATTAAGAGAAGTACCTGCGGATGCGGAAATTAAAAGCCATCGGTTATTATTAAGGGCAGGTTTCATCAGGCAAATTGCCAGTGGGATATACACTTATTTGCCGTTGGGATACCGGGTGCTGAAAAAAATCGAAAAGATCGTCCGTGAAGAAATGGATGCCATTGGAAGTGTCGAGCTGTTGATGCCGGCACTCCAGCCTGCAGAGTTATGGGAGGAATCAGGAAGATGGCAATCCTACGGCCCTGAACTTATGCGGGTCAATGACCGTCATGAACGTCCTTTTGCCCTAGGACCGACCCATGAAGAAGTGATCACAAGGCTTGTTGGCAATGAAATCAAATCTTATAAGCGTCTGCCGATTATTTTATATCAAATCCAAACGAAATTCCGTGATGAAAAGCGTCCCCGTTTCGGTCTATTGCGGGGAAGGGAATTTGTTATGAAAGATGCGTACTCTTTTCATACGAGCAAAGAAAGTTTGGATGAAACATATGAAAAAATGGTTCGGGCCTATGAAAATATTTTTTCACGGCTTGGCTTGAACTTCCGTGCTGTAATTGCCGATTCCGGTGCCATCGGCGGAACAGACACCCATGAATTTATGGTTTTATCTGAGGTCGGGGAAGATATTATCGCATATTCTGATGAATCGGATTACGCGGCAAACATTGAAATGGCCGAAGTCATCACAGAATATGAAAAGCCGGATGTACCGTTAAAAGAATTGGAAAAAGTAGATACAGGTGAACATAAAACGATTGAAGATGTGACCGGTTTCCTGAATGTTAATCCCGATGAAACCATCAAATCATTACTATATAAAATTGATGGGGAATTTGTACTCGTTCTAGTCCGCGGAGACCATGAAGTTAATGATATAAAAGTAAAGAACTTGCTAAATGCAACGTTTGTAGAATTGGCTTCACCTGAAGAAACCGAGGAGGTACTCGGTTGTAAAATCGGAAATATCGGTCCCGTCGGGGTGAAGGATATAAAAATTATTGCCGACCGTGCCGTTCAGTATATGGTCAATGCAGTTGCCGGAGCCAATGAAGAAAATAAGCATTATGTAAATGTTAACCCTGAACGTGATTTTCAAGTGGATCAATATGCAGACTTACGCTTCGTTCTGGAAGGGGATCCTTCTCCGGACGGAAAAGGAAAAATTTTATTTGCAAAGGGAATTGAAGTCGGCCATGTATTTAAACTCGGCACCCGGTACAGTGAAGCAATGAATGCGGTTTTCCTGGATGAAAATGGAAAATCTCAACCGATGATTATGGGATGCTATGGAATCGGCATATCCCGGCTCATCACCGCAGTAGCAGAGCAAATGGCAGATGATCACGGGCTTGTATGGCCGAAGGAAATTGCGCCTTATGACGTCCATGTCATCATCGTGAATACGAAAAACGAAGAACAATGGCAGGCCGGCAATAAAATATATGAACAGTTGCGGAGTGAAAAATATGAGGTGCTGTTGGACGACCGTGATGAGCGGGCCGGCGTCAAATTTGCCGACAGTGATCTAATCGGTATTCCCGTACGTATTGTTGTCGGAAAGAAAGTAAATGAAGGAATCGTTGAAGTCAAGATCAGAAAAACAGGTGAAATGTTGGAAGTGCCTATCAATGAATTAACAACAACACTACAAAAGATTATATAAAATACAATACTATCAGGGCTATCATCGTGTTGCCTCGAAACGTTGCAACATGAAAGTAGCCCTTTTTCTTATTAATCATTCCGTTGAAATAACCATTTCACTATTCACCTTATGCTATAATAAACAATAGTCTTAAAAAGTAATACGGCCGATTAAAACTTTAGGGGGAGTCACATGAATATAGACAGGAATGAAAAAAGAGAACGTTTTTATCTCCTCTTACAACAAATAAATATGACAGACGATACGTATACACCTTATTTGAAAAATGGGGAAATTGAAAAGCTGATTATCGAGCGGAAATCGAGAAAATGGGAGTTTCGTTTTTTGTTGGATTCCATTTTGCCGTACCAAGTATTTTCCCTCTTTACAATGAAACTGAAAAAAGCCTTTAGTCATATTGCAAATGTCACATATAACATCTCTGTAAGGAATCCGGATTTTAATGAGAAATTAATCATTGATTATTGGAAGTATGCGGTTAAAGAAATGGAAGGTATGTCGCCTGCGCTGTTAAGCTTATTGAATGAACAAATTCCGAAAGTCAACGGAAATAAAATAATTGTTTCCGGACGGAATCAAGCTGAATGCTTAACATTGAAAAGAAAATATGGCGACCAAATTGTAAAAATTTACCAGCAGGCAGGGTTTCCGCCGTTGCAATTTGATGCAGAAGAAAACCATGAGGAACAGGAAGAATCATATAAACAATTTTTCGCGGAAAGACAACGGGAAGATGAAGAGCGTGCAAAACAAGCAATTATGGAAATGCAGAAAAAGGCGGAAGCGAGCACAGCAGCACAAAATGAAGACTCCGGTCCCCTTATTATCGGCTATCCGATTCAAAATAACCATGAAATCCGTTCCCTTGCTGATATTCAGGAAGAAGAACGGCGGGTTGTTGTGGAAGGCTATGTTTTCGACTGTGAAACGAAGCTGTTACGGAGTGGAAGGACCCTGTTGGAATTTAAAATTACTGATTATACAGATTCAATACTAGTAAAAATGTTTTCCAAAGATACCAAAGAAGATGCCGAGAAACTGAAACGGTTGAAGAAGGGAATGTGGGTGCGCATCCGGGGGAATGTACAAAACGATACATTTGTCCGGGATCTCGTCATGATGGCGAATGATATTAATGAGATAAAAGTGAAGGATAGAGCGGACACGGCACCGGAAAATCAAAAGCGTGTCGAGCTGCATTTACATACGCAGATGAGTCAAATGGATGCCGTATCATCTGTTTCTTCACTTATCGCCAGGGCAAAGAAATGGAGACATAAGGCAATCGCCGTTACCGATCATTCTGTTGTTCAGTCTTTTCCTGAAGCATACAATGCAGCAAAGAAACATGACATTAAAGTCATTTATGGCCTGGAAGCAAATATTGTGGATGATGGTGTTCCCATTGCCTACAATCCTGCACACAGGTTCCTTCCGGAAGAAACATATGTAATATTTGACGTTGAAACGACAGGATTATCGGCCGTTTATAATACCATTATTGAACTGGCAGCCGTAAAAATTAAGGACGGGGAAATTATTGACCGTTTTGAATCGTTTGCCAATCCGAAACATCCGTTATCAGCTTTTACCATTGAGCTGACGGGTATCACGGATGATATGGTAAAAAATGCACCGGATCCGGAGGATGTTTTAAGGGACTTTTATGAATGGTGCGGGGATGCGATTTTAGTTGCCCATAACGCTTCCTTTGATACAGGCTTTATAAATGTCGGATACGAAAAAATCGGTTACGGTAAGTTGACAAATCCGGTTATTGATACGCTTGAGCTGGCAAGATTTTTGTATCCGGATATGAAAAACCACCGGTTGAACACCCTGGCGAAAAAATTTAATGTTGAACTAACGCAGCATCACAGGGCAATCTATGATGCCGAAGCGACCGGCTATATTTTGCTGAGATTATTGAAGGAACTGGATGAGCGGGGAATAAAATATCATGACGAACTGAACGAGCAAGGAAACAATGAAACAAGTTATAAACGCGGCCGTCCGTTTCATGCTATTCTCCTTGCACAAAATAACACCGGCCTGAAAAATTTGTTCAAACTCGTCTCATATTCACATATAAAATATTTTTATCGGGTCCCGAGAATACCGAGATCATTGTTACAAACCCACCGGGAAGGAATTTTAGTCGGATCGGCTTGTGATGAAGGAGAATTGTTTGAGGCGGCACAACAAAAGTCGATTGAAGAAGTGGAAGAAATTGCAAAGTTTTATGATTACCTTGAAGTCCATCCTAAAGAAGTATACCGTCCGTTGATTGAAGCGGATGTGATCCAAAGTGAACAGCAATTAGAAGATATAATAAAAAAGATTATAAAAGTCGGGGAAAAGTTGGACATACCGGTTGTAGCAACCGGCAATGTCCATTATCTGGATCCGGAAGACAAGATTTACAGGAAGATTTTGATCGCTTCCCAGGGCGGAGCAAATCCATTAAACCGGCAGAAATTGCCTGATGTACATTTCCGGACAACCGATGAGATGCTGGAAGCCTTTAGTTTTCTTGGAAAAGAGAAAGCTGAGGAAATTGTTATCACCAATCCGAATAAAATAGCGGATATGATTGACGAAGTTAAGCCGGTAAAAGACAAATTATACACGCCCAAGATTGAAGGGGCGGAAGATGAAATTACTGAAATGAGCTATAGACGGGCAAAGGAAATTTACGGGGATCCGCTTCCGGAAATTGTTGAAAAACGTTTGGAAAAGGAATTAAAAAGCATTATCGGAAACGGCTTTGCAGTAATATACCTCATCTCCCACAAGCTGGTTAAAAAATCGAACGATGATGGTTATCTTGTCGGCAGCCGCGGATCTGTCGGGTCTTCGTTTGTCGCCACGATGATGAATATAACGGAAGTAAACCCGTTGCAGCCCCATTATGTTTGTCTAAACTGCCATTATACGGAGTTTTTTACTGACGGCTCCGTCGGCAGCGGCTTTGACTTGCCGGATAAAGAATGCCCGGAATGCGGTCATGCTCTCCATAAAGACGGTCATGACATTCCTTTTGAAACATTCCTTGGTTTCAAAGGAGATAAAGTTCCGGATATTGACTTGAACTTTTCCGGTGAATATCAGCCCCGTGCTCATAATTATACGAAGGAATTATTCGGTGAAGATTATGTTTACCGTGCGGGAACGATCGGTACAGTAGCAGATAAAACAGCTTACGGTTTTGTAAAAGGGTATGAGGAAGAAAACAATCTGCATTTCCGTAATGCCGAAGTTGAACGGCTTGCCAGGGGAATGACCGGCGTAAAAAGAACGACGGGACAGCACCCCGGCGGAATTATCGTTATTCCCGATTATATGGATGTTTATGACTTTACACCGATTCAATATCCGGCAGATGATCAATCTGCTGAATGGAGAACGACCCATTTTGATTTCCATTCCATTGAGGATAATGTATTAAAATTGGACATACTCGGGCATGATGACCCGACGGTTCTGCGTCTGTTGCAAGAGTTGAGCGGAATTGATCCGAAAACGATTCCGATGGACGATCCGGAAGTCATGAAAATATTCAGTAGCACCGAACCGCTGGGAGTCACTCCGGAACAAATCATGAGTAAAACCGGTACATTAGGTATTCCTGAATTCGGAACAAGGTTTGTCCGGCAAATGCTTGAAGAAACAAAGCCGACGAAGTTTTCCGAACTACTTGTGATATCCGGTTTGTCCCACGGTACGGATGTATGGCTTGGTAATGCACAGGATTTAATCAGGGACGGAATATGTACATTAAGTGAAGTAATCGGCTGTCGTGACGATATCATGGTTGATTTAATGCATTACGGGATTGAACCTTCCCTCGCATTTAAAATAATGGAATCCGTCCGTAAGGGCAGAGGGCTTACGGAGGAAATGGAAGCAGAAATGCGGAAACATAATGTTCCCGACTGGTATATCGGTTCCTGTAAAAAGATAAAATACATGTTCCCGAAAGCCCATGCGACTGCTTATATTATAAACGCAGTCCGTATTGCCTGGTTCAAGGTTCACCATCCGCTATTGTTTTATTCAACATATTTCACGGTCAGGGCTGAGGATTTTGACCTGGACATCATGGTCCGTGGTGCTAATTCGATCCGGGAAAAAATTAAGGAAATTAACGAAAAGGGTCTCCAAGCTACCCCGAAAGAAAAAAACTTACTGACGGTTCTGGAAGTAGCTCTGGAAATGTGCGAGCGCGGTTTCTCATTTCAAAAAATAGATTTATATAAATCAAGCGCATCTGAGTTTATTATTGAAGGCAACACGCTGATCCCGCCGTTCAATGCCATCCCGGGTCTTGGCACAAACGCTGCAAAGAATATCGTTAAAGCACGGGAAGAAGCTGAGTTTCTGTCAAAAGAAGATTTACGCGAGCGTGGAAAAGTTTCAAAAACAATAATGGAATATTTGGAAAAACAAGGTTGTCTGGACTCCTTGCCGGAAGAAAATCAACTGTCCTTATTTTAAAACCTGCAGATGAAAAACTTGGCATGATTGCATTACAATTGGAACTATGTTATATTCTTATTTGGTAGTAAAACAACGAACTTTAACTTTTCTGTTGTAAAGAGTGGGGGTAACCTCACTCTTTACTGTTTGTAATAGCAAATTTCTGATTGTGATTGGAGCCGGCAATTCAAAGTATTTAACGAACCGCTTGTAATAAACGAAATAGTTTTCCTCTTTGACACATAATAAAAATATCTATGGAAAATCTTTTGCAACCTTTCCAGGAGGTATGTATGAGTAAAGTAAAAGAAACGGTTGAAAAATTAGCATTGCCGATTGTAGAAGAGTTAGGTCTGGAAATCGTTGATATCGAATATGTAAAAGAAGGAAAAAACTGGTTTTTACGCGTGTTTATCGATAAAGAAACAGGCGTTGACATCGAGGAATGCGGTTTAGTCAGTGAACGTCTCAGTGAAAAATTGGATGAAGTTGATCCGATCCCGCACAATTATTATTTGGAAGTATCTTCTCCGGGTGCAGAGCGTCCATTAAAAAAACCGGCCGATTTTGAAAGGTCGATCGGAAAAAATGTTTATATAAAAACATATGAGCCGATTAATGGTGAAAAGATTTTTGAGGGTGTGTTAAAGGCCTTTGATGGTGTGAACGTCACTTTGGATGTCCGGGTTAAAAACCGCACGAAAACAGTGGACATTCCTTATGACAAAGTTGCCCAGGCAAGACTTGCGGTAATTTTTTAATCATTTTCTCATGATTAGAAATACTTTGCAAAAATGTCGAATTGAAAAATTGTATTTGGAGGTAAGGGGGACGAAAAATGAGCAGTGAACTTTTGGACGCCCTTGAACGACTGGAGAAGGAAAAAGGTATTTCCAGAGATGTTCTCATCGAGGCAATTGAAGCTGCCTTAATTTCTGCCTATAAACGTAATTTCAATCAGGCACAAAATGTCCGTACAGATTTTAATTTGGATACGGGAAAAATACATGTTTATGCAAGGAAAGAGGTTGTTGAGGAAGTATTTGACTCACGTCTGGAGATTTCCCTAGAAGAAGCTAGAAAAATCAATCCTGCCTATGAAATCGGCGATATCGTAGAAATTGAAGTGACGCCAAAAGATTTTGGCCGGATTGCAGCCCAAACGGCAAAGCAGGTGGTAACCCAGCGTGTCAGGGAAGCGGAACGGGGAATTATTTACGAAGAATTTGCCGACAGAGAAGAAGATATCATGACCGGAATTGTCCAAAGAAAAGACAACCGGTTTGTTTACGTGAGTCTTGGAAGAACCGAGGCATTGCTTCCGGTGCATGAACAAATGCCTAACGAAGAATACAATCACAATGACAGAATTAAAGTTTATATTACTAAAGTGGAAAAAACAACGAAAGGTCCGCAAATTTATATTTCCAGATCCCATCCGAATTTATTAAAACGGCTGTTTGAGCTGGAAGTACCTGAAATATATGAAGGAATTGTCGAAATAAAATCGATAGCAAGAGAAGCCGGGGACCGTTCAAAAATATCCGTGTATTCGGAAAACCCTGATGTTGACCCGGTTGGCTCCTGTGTCGGTCCAAAAGGATCCCGGGTACAGGCGGTTGTTGATGAATTGAACGGCGAAAAAATTGATATTGTCAAATATTCCAAAGACCCGGTAGAATTTGTTGCAAATGCACTCAGCCCATCTAAAGTACTGGATGTGATCGTAAACGAAGAAGAAAAAGCCACAACTGTCATTGTGCCAGATTACCAATTGTCGCTGGCCATCGGAAAAAGAGGACAAAATGCCCGTCTGGCTGCAAAATTGACAGGCTGGAAAATTGATATAAAAAGTGAAACGGAAGCCAGGGAGTTGGGAATATATCCCCGGGAAGAGCCTTTATTTTCCAAAGAACTGTTTGAAGATGAACATGAGAAAACAACAGATGATGATAAATTGTTCGATGAAAATATCGTCAATTCTTTTAACGAAAGTGCTGAAGCGGAAGAGAACGAATCCATTGCCGGTAACAATGTAGAAGAAGAGGTGGACGGGGATGACGAGACGGAAAAAAATTCCGATGCGTAAATGTGTTGCGACAGGAGAAATGCGTCCGAAAAAAGAACTCCTCAGAATTGTCCGGTCAAAGGAAGGAGAAGTATCGATCGACCCCACCGGAAAGAAAAACGGACGGGGAGCATACTTGACAAAAGACAAAGAAGCCGTTTTGTTAGCTAAACAGAAAAATATTTTAAAAGCTCATTTAAAAGTTGATATTGATCCCAGATTTTACGATGAAATCCTTGCATTTATCGAAAAGGAGAATAAAACAAATTAAATGAAACAAAACAAGTGGATGTCACTGCTTGGATTAGCGAATCGAGCCGGAAAAACTTGTTCAGGTGAAGAACTGGTGATCAGGGAAATTCAGAGAAATAGGGCAAAACTGGTCCTCCTTGCTTCTGATGCTTCACACAACACAAAAAAAAGAATAACAAATAAATGTGAATACTACAACGTACCTTTAAAAGTTGTCTCCGACCGTCATGCTTTGGGAAAATCAATCGGAAAGGAAGCAAGGGTAGCTGTAGCGATCACTGATCAAGGTTTTTCCAGGAAAATGATAGAAGCGCTCGATCAAAACTAACGGGGGTGAAAGAATGACGAAAATGCGTGTTTATGAATATGCAAAGAAAAATAATGTCACCAGCAAAGTTGTCATTGAAAAACTGAGAGAATTAAATATAGATGTTTCAAATCATATGACTTCGATTGACTCCAAAATTATTCAACAGCTGGATAAATATTTTGCCAGAGGAGCAAGCGCACAAAAAGTAAAACCTTCCCAAGAAAAACAAGAAGGAAAACAAAAAAACAGGAATGAACAACATTCTTTGAGAAATAATGATCATAAAAAGAAAAACGGCACCCAGTCCGGTCGTACTCATGGTCAGAAAAAGCATGCTTATGGCAAAAAGAAATCAAATGTCCGTAAGCCGGTAACCAAGCATGCTGACGAACATGCGGGACATATGAAAGGTTCGGGGAAAGCGACAGGAAAAAGTCCTGCAAAGCTTAAAAAAGGAAAGAAATTCGATCAGGATCAAAAAGCTAAAGACCATAAAGCATTCAACAAGAATAGAGGAAAAGGAAAAACAGGCAAAAAGGTGAAAAAACAGCAGCCTGTTGCAAAAGAACAGAAAGTGAAAAAAGAATTACCGAAGAAAATAACATATACCGACAGCTTAACGGTTGGTGAGCTGGCGAGGAAATTAAACCGGGAACCGTCAGAAATTATTAAAAAGCTGATGATGCTTGGTGTAATGGCCACGATTAACCAGGAGCTGGACAAAGACGCGATCGAACTGATTGCAGATGAGTATGGTGTTGAAGTTGAAGAAAAAGTCAGTGTGGATTATACAGACTTAAACACATTTATCGAAGAAGACAAACCGGAAGATTTAACTGAACGTCCGCCGGTTGTTACAATTATGGGACATGTAGACCACGGGAAAACAACGCTGCTTGATTCCATCCGACAATCAAAAGTTACGCAAAAGGAAGCAGGCGGTATAACGCAACATATTGGTGCATACCAAGTTGAAATTGAGGGCAAGAAAATAACATTCCTCGATACACCCGGCCACGCTGCATTTACTACGATGAGAGCCCGCGGTGCAAAAGTCACCGATATTACTGTTTTAGTTGTTGCCGCTGATGACGGTGTTATGCCGCAAACGGTTGAAGCCATCAGCCATGCGAAAGCTGCTGAAGTGCCGATTATCGTTGCCGTAAATAAAATTGATAAGCCTACAGCTGCGCCGGAGCGTGTAATGCAGGAATTAACCGAGCACGGATTAGTACCTGAGGATTGGGGCGGCGATACAATTTTTGTCCCGATTTCTGCTCTAAAAGGCGAAGGTATCGATCAATTGCTTGAAATGATCCTTTTAGTTGCTGAAATGGAAGAATTAAAAGCAAATCCGGAACGGAATGCAAATGGAACGGTGATTGAGGCGAAACTGGACAAAGGAAGAGGCCCGGTGGCAACTCTGCTCGTCCAAAACGGAACACTTAAAGTCGGCAATCCAATAGTTGCAGGAAATACGTTCGGCCGTGTCAGGGCAATGGTGAATGATCTTGGCCGCCGTGTTAAAGAGGCAGGTCCGTCAATGCCTGTGGAAGTTACCGGACTTAATGAAGTTCCGCAAGCAGGAGATCAATTTGTCGTATTTGATGATGAAAAAACAGCCCGTCAAGTGGGAGAAGCAAGAATGGAAAAAGCCTTGCAAGAAACCAGAAGCGAAACAGCGCGCGTAAGTTTGGATACCTTGTTTGAGCAAATGAAACAGGGTGATCTGAAAGAATTAAGTGTAATTGTAAAGGCTGATGTTCAAGGAACCGTTGAAGCATTGACGGCAGCTTTGGAGAAAATTGATGTTGAAGGTGCGAAAGTTAATATTATCCATACAGGCGTCGGAGCGATCACCGAATCTGACGTAATTTTGGCAACTGCATCCAATGCGATTATTATTGGCTTTAACGTGCGGCCGAATCCGAATGCGAAACGGATGGCGGAAGAAGAAAAAGTGGATATCCGTTTGCACCGCATCATATATAAAGCCATTGAAGAAATTGAACAGGCCATGAAAGGCTTGCTTGATCCGGAATATGAAGAAAAGGTAATCGGCCAGGTAGAAGTACGAACTACGTTTAAAGTATCCCGTATAGGAACGATCGCAGGTTCCTATGTAACGGAAGGAAAAGTGACAAGGGACAGTAAAGTCCGCCTCATCCGGGACGGAATCGTAATATACGAAGGAGAAATTGATTCCTTGAAACGATATAAAGACGATGTCAAAGAAGTTCCTCAAGGCTATGAGTGCGGTATCACGATTAAAAACTTCAACGATATTAAAGAAGGAGATATTATTGAAGCATATATAATGGAGGAAGTCAGACCGCAATGATTTTGTCCGCCTCAATCGAATGCATGATTTACAATTCCCGGTCGCTGAAAGAAAAACGCTCGGTTTTACAACGGATCATTACAAGGATAAAAGACCGTTTTAACATCGCCGTTGCCGAAGTGGATTATCAAAATGTTTGGCAACGGACGAAATTACATTTAGTTACAGTTTCCTCATCGAAGGTGGCTGCTGAAAAGGAAATGCAAAAGGCTCTGGCTATGATCGATTCCTTTCCGGAAATCGAAAGAACAGAAACATTGCTCGAGTGGTTATAAACAGAGGTGATCATATGAATAAACGCGCCAAGCAGGTCGGGGAACAGATGAAAAAGGAATTGAGTGATATAATCAGTCGGAAAATCAAAGATCCCCGAGTCGGTTTTGTAACAGTAACCGATGTTGAAGTATCCGGTGATCTTCAACAGGCAAGGGTATTCATATCCGTTTTAGGCGATGAAAAACAAAAAGAAGATACGTTAATCGGTTTAACGAAAGCAACCGGTTTTATCCGGTCTGAAATCGGGAAAAGAATCCGCTTGAGAAAAGTACCGGAAATTACGTTTGAGTACGATGAATCAATCGATTACGGAAACCGGATTGAATCGTTGCTTCATCAAATAAAAGAAGAGCAGAAAGATGATTAACTGTATTTTCATTAAAGAGGGATTGTCTTCAGAGCGGTTTACCTCCTGTTCGAATGAAAAGTGAACAGATGGAGGACGGGGAGGACATCCCTTTTATCTTTTCATCTATCATACGGGCTGCTACAGTAAACAGAAAGAACGGTGAAATTATGCACGGAATCATACCTCTTTGGAAACCGCAAGGCATGACGTCCCACGATTGTGTTGTAAAGCTGAGAAAATTATTGCAGATAAAAAAAGCAGGTCATACCGGTACGCTGGATCCCGGTGTGGAAGGAGTACTGCCGGTATGTATCGGAAGAGCAACAAAAATTGTACAGTATTTAACAAATGCAGATAAAGTATATGAAGCTGAGGTTACGCTTGGCATTTCCACAACAACAGAGGATCAATTCGGTGATATTGTGGAAAGAAAACCGGTCAAAACACCGGTTGAAAGAAAAAACATTGAAATGGCTTTAAAAAAATTAACAGGGGAAATTATTCAGATTCCCCCAATGTATTCAGCGGTAAAAGTCAAAGGAAAACGTTTATATGAATATGCTCGTGAAGGGATAGAAGTTGAAAGGCCGGAAAGAAAAGTAATGATTTATGAGTTGATATTGCTGGATGATCAAGAACAGTTTACGGGTGAACCGGTTAAATTTAATATCCGGATCAAATGCAGTAAAGGAACTTATATCCGGACACTTGCGGTTATGATCGGGGAAGCGCTGGGTTATCCAGCCCATATGTCACACCTTGTGCGCATCAGTCAGGCGGGAATTACAAAACAGGACTGTTTTACGTTTGAGGAAATTGAAATGTTAATCAAAAACGGCCGGAAAGAAGAAATATTTATACCTGTGGAAACGGCATTAAATGAATTGCCCAAATTAGAAATTCATGATACATTAGCTAATAGAGTAAAAAACGGGGCAGTGTTGCCCGTTCCGGAAGAATTAAAAAATGCAAAGCTACCAATCGCTATGGTTTATAAAGGAAAAGTAATCGCGATTTATAAGCATCATCCGACGAAAACCGGACTTATCAAACCGGACCGTGTACTTGTCACTGAATAACGAAAGGTGCGTACGAAAGTGGAAGTAATACGTTTAGGTTTACCCAATCATTTAGCAAAAGATTCAATGCCTCCTTTGTCGATGGCCGTCGGTTATTTTGACGGAATTCATATCGGGCACCAGGAGGTAATGTCCGAAGCAATAAAAATTGCCGAAGAAAGGAATTTAAAAAGTGCCGTAATGACTTTTGACCCCTCACCGAAGGCCGTTTTGAGCAACAATACCGGTGAAGTAAAATACATTACGTTGCTGGAAGACAAGATTAAACTGATAGAGGATATGGGCTTTGATTTTCTGTTTGTCGTATCCTTTACCAAGGAATTCGCATCACTTCTGCCTGATGAATTTATTGACCAGTATATCCTTCAATTGAACGTAAAACACTTCGTTGCCGGATTTGATTATACATACGGCAAATACGGAAAGGGCACGATGAAAAACATTGAGCAATTTTCAAAAGACAGCTTTACTTACACTACGGTTGAAAAAATTGCTAAAAGCGGTGAAAAAATAAGCTCCACATTGATTCGTGAACTTATAAAAAATGGTCAGGTTCAGGACGTTCCGGACTATTTGGGACGATTTTTTTCGATGAGGGGACAAGTGATCCACGGAAATAAACGTGGGAAGAAACTGGGTTTTCCAACCGCAAACCTAAATATTGATGACCGGTATATTTTTCCGAAAAACGGAGTTTATATCGTGCGTTTGTATGTTGACGGTAAATGGGAAAATGGCGTAGCCAGCATCGGTTATAACCCTACATTTAATGATGAACAAACGAAACGGTTTATTGAAGTACATTTGATTGATTTTGATAAAGATATATACGGACAGACTGTGACCATTGAATGGCGCAAATGGTTAAGAAATGAGATGAAATTCGATGACATTAATGATCTGATTGAACAAATCGGCAAAGATAAACAAAATGCTGTGGAATATTTTAAAGCAAAACGGCATATTTAATCTGTATATGCGGAAAAATGATACGAATAGTCGATTATACTTGCAAATTTAATTAAAAAGTAGTATTCTATTTACCGTATGAACAGAACCATTGCTTGGCATGTCGATTACTCCGGCGCTTGCTCGGTAATGGGGATTTTAAAAAAACGGAGGTGAAAAAAATGGCGTTATCACAAGAACGTAAAAAGGAAATTATCGACCAGTTCAAAACCCATGAAAATGACACTGGCTCACCGGAAGTGCAAATCGCCATTTTGACGGAAAAGATTAACATCTTGAATGAGCACTTAAAAACTCATAAAAAAGATCATCATTCTCGTCGCGGTTTAATGAAAATGGTCGGTAAACGTCGTAACCTGTTAACTTACTTACGGAATAAGGATGTACAACGCTACCGTGAGTTAATTAACAAACTTGGTTTACGCCGATAAGAAAAAGCGGGTATTATCCCGCTTTTTTATTAACTCTCATGCATACTTTGGTACCAGAAACTAACGTTATGAGATAAAAATTTTTGTTCATAATACATAACACATAAAAAATTATTTTATTTACTTTGATTTAGAAAGGAGAACATTTATGGAAAATGAGAAACGTACATTCTCCTTTGACTGGGCCGGACGCCCGTTAATAATAGAAATCGGCCATATGGCCAAACAAGCGAACGGAGCTTGTCTGGTTCGTTATGGAGATAGTGCAGTTTTATGTACCGCAACAGCTTCGAAGGAACCCAAGCAAGTGGATTTCTTCCCGTTAACCGTGAATTATGAAGAAAGGTTATATTCCGTTGGAAAAATTCCGGGAGGGTTTATTAAAAGGGAAGGCAGACCGAGTGAGCAGGCGATCTTGTCAAGCCGTCTTATAGACCGGCCAATCCGTCCATTATTCCCGGAAGGATTTCGCAATGAAGTACAAGTCGTAAGCCTCGTCATGTCTGTTGACCAGGATTGTTCCACAGAACTTGCCGCCATGCTTGGCTCTTCCATAGCTTTATCAATTTCCGACATACCGTTTAACGGTCCAATTGCCGGTGTTACAGTCGGAAGAGTTGACGGCAAGTTTGTCATTAATCCGACAGTTGAACAATCGGAAAAAAGCGATATGCATTTAACGGTGGCAGGGACAAAAGATGCCATAAATATGGTTGAAGCTGGTGCGAATGAAGTGCCGGAAGAAGTAATGCTGGAAGCCATAATGTTCGGCCATGAGGAAATTAAACGCCTGATTGAATTTCAGGAAGAGATAGTTCAGGCAGTCGGCAAAGAAAAAATGGAAGTCGAGCTGTTTGAAATTGATCCTGAGATTGAAAGCCGTGTCAGGGAACTTTGTGAAAAAGATATTAAACAGGCTATACAAGTTCCTGAAAAACTGGCACGAGATGAAGCCATTGAAGATGTCAAAAACAGTGTATTGGAAATATATGAAGAAGAAGAAGCCGATGAAGACACGCTAAAACAAGTTAATACCGTTTTGGACAACCTTGTGAAAGAAGAAGTCAGAAGATTAATCACCGTTGAAAAAATACGGCCGGACGGCAGAAAAGCAGATGAAATCCGCCCGTTATATTCCGAGGTCGGCTTATTACCGAGAGCTCACGGTTCCGGCTTGTTTACGAGAGGTCAAACACAAGCACTGAGCGTTTGTACACTCGGGGCATTAGGTGATGTTCAGGTATTGGACGGATTGGGCCTAGAGGAATCTAAACGGTTTATGCACCACTATAATTTCCCGCCATTCTCCGTAGGGGAAACAGGAAGAATCGGTGCACCGGGACGCAGGGAAATCGGTCATGGTGCATTAGGTGAAAGGGCTTTAGAACCGGTTATTCCGTCTGAAAGAGAGTTTCCATATACAATCCGCCTTGTTTCCGAGGTACTTGAATCCAACGGATCAACATCACAGGCAAGTATTTGCGGTTCAACGCTGGCTCTAATGGATGCCGGTGTACCAATCAAAGCTCCGGTTGCTGGAATTGCGATGGGGTTGGTGAAATCCGGCGATAATTATACAATATTAACTGATATTCAAGGTATGGAAGACCATTTGGGTGACATGGATTTCAAAGTTGCCGGAACATCGAAAGGCGTAACGGCATTGCAAATGGATATTAAAATCGAAGGCCTTTCTCGTGAAATTTTGGAAGAAGCATTAATTCAAGCACGAAATGGCAGATTGCAAATTTTAGATCATATGTTAAAAACAATTTCCAAACCGCGGAAACAATTATCAAAATTTGCACCGAAAATATTATCTATGCAAATTAATCCGGATAAAATCGGTGATGTGATCGGACCAAGCGGTAAACAAGTTAAGAGAATCATCGAAGAAACTGGCGTAAAAATTGACATCGAACAAGACGGTATGATTTACATTTCTTCACCGGATACAGAAATGAACAAAAAGGCGCAAAAAATGATTGAAGAAATTGTAAAAGATGTGGAAGTGGGCAAAGTTTATTTAGGTAAAGTCAAACGCATTGAAAAATTTGGCGCCTTCGTTGAAATATTTAACGGAAAAGACGGTCTTGTTCATATCTCGGAACTGGCTAAAGAAAGAGTTGGAAGAGTCGAAGACGTCGTTAAACCGGGTGATGAAATTTTAGTCAAAGTGACAGAAATTGACAAGCACGGCAGAATTAATTTGTCACGTAAAGCTGTACTTCTTGATAAGCATCGTAAGAAAAAATAAGCAAAAATATTCAAAGCACGGGGAATTGATTATTCAATTCAATCCGCTTTGAATATTTCCTCCCTTTACCATACTATTTTTTATGAAATGGACTTTCTCGTCACGAGCAGGTCCTTTTTAATTTTTCCGGTGTTTCACTTCTGGCCTGCATACCTTGTCCCGTCTTTTCATAAGATGGGATAGGGGTGAAAATGATGAAAAAATCTCTGTTCCGGAATCTGATTATATTTTTTGTCATTCCTGCAATTGCTTTTTTAATCGTACAAAATCCGCTATCTGGCCAATATGTGGAAAAGCTGAAATCCGATGCAGTGGAAGTTTCTTTGACCAAGGATACCCTCATGTTGGAAATAGAACATCAAAAAGAACGTTATGAAGTACCTCCACAGGATGCAAAGATTGATAAAGTATGGAAAAAAATGCCCGGATATAATGGTTTGGAAGTCGATGTGGAGGCATCCTATAACAAAATGAGGGAAGAGGGGATATTTGATGAGAATAAGTTAGTTTTTAAACAAATCCCCCCAAAGATCCATTTAAACAACCTTCCAGCTGCCCCCATTTTCCGCGGACACCCGGAAAAACCGATGGTAGCCCTTACGATCAATGTTGCCTGGGGAAATGAATACTTGTCTTCTATATTAACCACATTAAAAAAGCACCAGGTACATGCGACTTTTTTTATTGAAGGGCGTTGGGCAAAGGAAAACCCGGAGCTCGTAAAAATGATTGCAGACGGTGGACATGAACTTGGTAACCATTCTTACAGCCATCCGAATATGAAAACGTTAAATAGTGACCGTATCCGTAATGAATTGAAAAAAACAAACGATATTATCAAGGCTGCAACCGATAAAACTCCAACACTGTTTGCTCCTCCCAGTGGAAGTTTTCGGGACGAGGTTGTAGAAATTGCGCATGAAATGAATATGGAAACGATTATGTGGACAGTGGACACAATTGACTGGAGAAATCCAACACCTCATACATTATTAAACCGTGTCACAAAACAATTGCATAATGGTGCCATCATTTTGGCCCATCCGACAAAAGCCACGGATCTGGCTTTGGATCAATTACTTGAAGAAATTAAAAAGCGGGGTTACCGGATCGGAACGGTGACAAATTTATTGGATGAAAAACGAATAATAGATTTAAAAAATCATCATGATTCTGAATAACTTTTGGAATTACCAATATTTCAAACATGAAAATTGTATCAAGAAACAGAGAAAACATAAATAGGAGGAACATCCCTTGATAAAAAAATATACATGTCAAAACGGCGTACGTATTGTGCTCGAAAAAATCCCCTCCGTCCGGTCTGTGGCTATCGGAATTTGGATCAGAGCTGGCTCACGATACGAAGCCCCGGAGCTGAACGGTGTTTCTCATTTTTTGGAACACATGCTGTTTAAAGGAACGAAAACCAGAACAGCACAAGATATAGCCGAAACGTTTGACCGCATAGGCGGCCAAGTTAATGCTTTCACCTCCAAGGAATATACATGTTATTATGCAAAAGTTCTTGATACGCATGCCGGAGAAGCGTTGGAAGTGCTCCACGATATGTTTTTCCATTCTGTTTTTGATGATAATGAATTAATGAAAGAAAAAAGTGTGGTCCTTGAGGAAATAAAAATGTATGAAGATACTCCGGATGATCACGTACATGATCTCCTCAGCAAAGCAATTTTCGGTGATCATCCAATCGGTTTTCCGATTTTGGGAACTGAAGAGACTTTACAGACATTTTCAGGTGATGTTTTAAGATCTTATATGGAAAAAATGTATACTCCGGAAAATGTTGTCATATCCGTTGCGGGTAATATTGATGAAACATTTATTAAAGAAATTGAAAAATATTTCGGCTCCTTTGAAGGCGGAAAAGGAAATATACATACGGAAGCACCGTCATTTCATCAGTATAAATTGACCCGTAAAAAGGATACGGAGCAGGCACATTTATGTTTAGGCTTTGAAGGATTGCCCTTTGGACATAAAGATATCTATTCCTTAATTATTGCCAATAATATTCTGGGCGGAAGTATGAGCAGCAGGCTGTTTCAGGAAGTACGTGAAAAAAGAGGTCTAGCCTATTCCGTGTATTCTTACCATTCTTCTTTTGAAGATTGCGGATACATTGCCGTATACGCCGGTACGGGAAAAGAACAGCTGCCATCATTATTTGAAACAATTCAGGAAACGATTGAACAATTCGTGAGCAACGGAATCACCGACAAAGAAATATCGAACAGCAAAGAACAATTAAAAGGAAATTTAATGCTGGGACTTGAAGGTACGAACAGCCGGATGAGCAGGAATGGAAAAAATGAATTACTATTGAAAAAACACCGGACTTTGGATGAAGTGATTCATTTAATTGATTCTGTAAAAAAAGAGGATGTCAATGAATTGATTCAAAATATTTTTTCCAAGGAAAGCGCCGTTGCGTTAATTAGTCCGGATGGAAATCTTGCCAGCTTGAAAAAGTAGGGTACTTTTATAGTAAAAACGACCATAAGCCCGCCTGTCCAACCTTCTAAATTTTCAATTACCTTAATACATTAGTTATAAGAAGGACAGGAAAGGGTGAGAATACGTTGCGTTTAAGTGAGCTCGGAGGTAAAGAAATCGTTGATGTTAAAAGAGCGGAAAGACTTGGCGTACTGGGACAAGCAGACTTGGAAATTAATGAACAAACCGGTCAAATCATCGCATTGATTATTCCGACCGGCAAATGGTTCCAATTTCGTAAACAATCGGGTGAAATCCGTGTTCCATGGAAATATATTAAAAAAATCGGGACAGATATGATCATCATTGATTTTCCTGAGGGTGAGTACAAGGATTAAAAAATGCATAATGATCTAAGCGGCTCTGTAACTTTTCGTTGCAGAGTTTTTTTTGTTTGTTTCGACTCGGCTTTCCGGCCGGATAATTCACACAAAATTCCGCCTTGACATAAGATAAAAAGGAACTGAATGCTGAGTATGTGAAACTGCTTTAAAGTGGGTGAATTCCTTACATGTTATCCGGCTTACAAATTGTTGTCATGGGCGGTGACGCCAGACAAATCGAAGTGATCCGCAGATTAAGTGAATTAAACGCAAAACTGTTTCTGATCGGATTTGAACAATTGGATCATTCTTTTCCTGGAGTGGTTAAGGAAAAAATAGACGGAATTGAATGGAAACACGTCGATGCGATATTGTTGCCGGTCGCAGGAACAGACACAAACGGGGAAATCGAGACGATCTTTTCAAATGAAACGATTCATTTAACTGAAGCGGTATTAATACAAACCCCCGATCATTGCACGGTTTACTCAGGAATAGCTAATGAATATTTAACAAGTATCACAAACAAGGCGAACCGGAAATTAATACTTTTATTCGATCGTAATGATGTTGCCATATACAACTCGATTCCGACAGTGGAAGGTGTTTTAATGCTGGTTATTCAAAACACGGATATTACTATTCACAATTCAAAAACAGTTGTTTTGGGATTTGGAAGAAATGGAATGACGATTTCCCGGGTCTTCCGGGATTTGGGAGCAAAAGTAAAGGTAGGAGCAAGGAAAGCTGAACATCTGGCAAGAATTGATGAGATGGGATTAGAACCGTTTCATATCAGCAAGCTGAAACATGTTGTAAAGGATGCCGACATTGTTATTAATACGATACCCCATTTAATCATCACCGAAGAAGTCATCTCCAATATGCCCCATCATACCCTCATTGTTGACATTGCTTCTAAACCTGGGGGAACAGACTTCCGTTATGCGGAAAAGCGTGGTATCAAGGCCATTTTAACCCCGAGCCTTCCGGGAATTGTTGCACCGAAAACAGCTGGAAAGATACTGGCTAATGTTCTCACTGAACTGTTTACTGGTGATTTAATAAAAAGAAAGGAGAAAAAAGCTGATCATGGACGTGAAAAATAAAAGGATCGGTTTTGGATTAACGGGTTCCCATTGCACATATGATCAAGTGCTTCCAGAAATTGTCAAGCTCGTGGAACATGGTGCGGAGGTTATTCCCATTGTCACATGGACTGTGAAAAATACAACAACACGTTTCGGAGCAGGGGCAGAATGGATTGACAAGATCGAAAAGATTACGGGAAAAAAAGTGATAGACACGATTGTTGATGCAGAACCCCTGGGACCGAAGTATCCTCTCGATTGTATGGTCATTGCACCGCTTACCGGAAATTCCATGAGCAAGCTCGCCAATGCATTAACGGATTCACCGGTTTTAATGGCGGCTAAAGCAACGATGCGCAATCACCGTCCTGTTGTGCTCGGGATTTCAACCAATGACGCACTCGGGCTGAACGGTGTTAACTTAATGAGATTAATGGCTGCCAAAGATATTTATTTTGTTCCGTTTGGCCAGGATGATCCATTAAAAAAACCGAAGTCCATGGTTGCCGATATGACACAAATTCTCAAGACAGTCGAATATGCCTTGGAAGGAAAACAATTACAACCTGTTATTATTGAAAGAAAACAGCAATAATAATTGCAGTTTTTGCGAAAATATTATTTATATTTTTATAGAGTATGATAAAATAAAGGTTAAATGGAAAACACGGAATTCGTGTAACGGGATTTCGAAATAATTCGATTCCCTTTTTTAAATGATTTTGAACGATAATTGGCAAAAAATTGGAAGGGGTTATAATAATGGCAAATCATGGTTACCATGTCGCAGTCGTCGGTGCTACTGGAGCAGTAGGGGAAAAAATCATCAACACTTTGATTGAAAGGGATTTTCCCGTTGATAAAATAACATTACTCTCATCTGCACGTTCTGCCGGTAAAGAAATACCGTTCAAGGGAGAAATGATCACGGTACAAGAAGCAAAACCGGAAAGCTTTGAAGGAGTAGACATCGCCTTTTTCTCTGCGGGCGGCAGTGTTTCGAGAAAACTGGCCAAGGAAGCTGTTGCACGGGGTGCAGTTGTAGTCGATAATACAAGTGCCTTCCGGATGGATCCGGGTGTACCTTTAATTGTTCCGGAAGTCAATGAGAATGATTTAAAGCAACATCAGGGGATTATCGCTAACCCGAACTGTTCCACAATTCAAATGGTCGTCGCCCTGGAACCAATCCGGAAAAAATTCGGTCTTAAAAGAGTAATCGTTTCAACATATCAAGCGGTAAGCGGAGCCGGACAGCCTGCCATTGATGAAATGTATGAACAAACAAAAGCCGTTATAGAAAATAAGGATGTCAAAGCAGAAATTTTACCTGTTAAAAGCGATAAAAAACATTATCAAATTGCTTTTAATGCAATCCCGCAAATCGATGTATTTGAGGATAACGGATTTACTTTTGAAGAAATGAAAATGATTAATGAAACGAAAAAAATTATGCATCTGCCTGATTTACAAATTGCTGCAACTTGTGTCCGTCTCCCGATTGAAATCGGGCATTCCGAATCGGTATACTTTGAAACGGAAAAAGAAGCGGACACTGAGGAAATCAGAAATGTTCTGTCTGCAGCGCCGGGCGTTGTCGTTGAAGACAACCCGGATGAACAGATTTATCCTATGCCTGTAGATTGCGCCGGAAAAAAAGATGTTTTTGTAGGAAGAATCAGAAAGGATTTGGATGTGAATAAAGGTTTCCATATGTGGGTCGTTTCGGATAACTTATTAAAGGGAGCGGCCTGGAATACGGTGCAAATTGCGGAAAGCTTAATCCGTCTGAATCTGCTTAACAAATAGTGATAATCAAACTGGGTTGGGGTGACAGATGAATAAAATTATCGTCCAAAAATTCGGCGGCACTTCAGTGGCTACGAAGGAAAGCCGCCTTCACGCTTTAAAACATGTGAAAAAAGCTGTAGAAGAAGGGTTGAAAACTGTTGTCGTAGTCTCTGCCATGGGAAGGAAAGGAGATCCGTATGCAACGGATACCCTTTTGTCCCTTGTGGGCGGTAGCCGTACACGTTTACCAAAAAGAGAACAGGATTTACTTATGTCCTGCGGTGAAATTATTTCATCCGTCGTTTTTACAGATATGTTGATCGAAAACGGAATTTCCGCAACAAGCCTGACCGGATATCAGGCGGGGTTCCGGACAAACAACGATTATACCAATGCAAAAATTCTTGATGTCGATACGAAACGGATTTTGGAAGAATTCAAACAACACGATGTTGTCGTTGTTGCCGGATTTCAGGGCATGGCAAAAAATGGTGATGTGACAACGATCGGCCGCGGCGGCAGTGATACAACAGCAGCTGCCCTTGGTGCAGCATTGCAGGCAGAGTGGATCGATATATTCACCGATGTGGAAGGTGTGATGACTGCCGATCCCAAGCTGGCGGACAAGGCACGCCCCTTGTCGGTTGTGACGTACAATGAAATCAGTAACCTTGCTTACCAGGGTGCAAAAGTAATCCATCCGCGGGCAGTTGAAATTGCGATGCAGGGGGACGTGCCGATCCGGATCCGGTCCACATATTCCGATTCCAAAGGGACGTTGGTAACAAAACTGTCCCGAATGAAACGGGGTACGGATGTTAAGGAAAGACTTGTAACTGGAATTGCCTATGTTCCCAATATTACACAAATAAAGGTAAGCGCAAAAGAGAATCATTATGATTTGCAGGTTGACGTTTTTAAAGCGATGGCGAACAATCAAATATCCGTGGACTTTATAAACATTTCCCCTAATGAAGTTGTTTACACGGTACATGATAACGTTGCGGACCAGGCTGAACAGGCTTTAAGAGCAGCCGGTTATGCGCCCCGCATGGAGAAAAATTGCGCCAAAGTGTCTGTTGTCGGTGCGGGAATTACCGGAGTGCCCGGAGTGGCCTCCCGGATTGTAACAGCTCTATCGGAACGCGGAATCCGTATCTTGCAATCTGCAGATAGTTATACGACAATTTGGGTACTGGTAAAAAAAGAGGATTTAAAAGAAGCGGTCAATGCCCTGCATGATGCATTTCAACTGGATCAGGAAGACAGGGCAGTCGAAGCAATTGATGAAAAAAGCAAATTTATTAATGAATCAGGGGAGTGAATACAGTGACAATTTTTGGTCGTGTATGTACGGCTATGGTTACCCCCTTTGACGGAAAGGGCAATGTGGATTTTCAAAAAACAACCCAGCTCATCGAGTATTTAATCAATAACGGAACTGATTCTCTTGTTATTTCCGGAACAACAGGCGAGTCCCCGACATTAACTACGGAGGAAAAACTTGCCCTGTTTAAGCACGTTGTAAAAATTGTGAACAAAAGAGTGCCTGTTATTGCCGGAACAGGAAACTATAATACGAAAGAATCCGTTGAACTTACGGAAAAAGCGGAGGAAATTGGCGTTGACGGTATATTGGCCGTCGCACCTTATTACAACAAACCGAATCAGGAAGGGTTGTACCAGCATTTTAAGGCAATTGCGGAAAGCACATCATTGCCGCTTATGGTTTACAACATACCCGGACGTTCCGTTGTCAATATTGAACCGGAGACCGTTGTGCGCCTGAGTGAAATACCAAACATTAAAGCCATCAAAGAAGCAAGCGGAAATATCGTACAAATGGCGGAAATTTTGAGAATAACGCCGGACGACTTTGAACTGTACAGCGGGGACGACAGCCTTACATTGCCGGTTTTATCCATCGGAGGAACGGGAGTCGTATCCGTTGCTTCCCATGTCATTGGAAATGAGATTCAACAAATGATTCGGGCTTTTCTGTCCGGCAATCATAAAGAGGCAAGCGAATGGCATCTGAAATTGCTGCCATTAATGGAAGGGCTCTTTATGGCCCCGAGTCCGGCACCTGTTAAAACTGCCTTGCAGATTAAAGGGTTAAATGTAGGATCTGTCCGGTTGCCGTTAGTGCCTTTAACGGAAAATGAACGGAACAGGTTAACTGAGCTTATGAAACCATTTATTTAATTATTTGCGTTGTAAGACAACAAGGTTTGCCGAGAGGAAAAAATATCCCGGTTTGGGATGGTTTTTTCTGGCTCGGCCGGCCTTGTTTTTTTATTCATAAAAATCTATATCGAAAATTCCAAATGTGGTAAAATAAAAATATCGTGTTTTTTGTTTTTGCACAGCACCGTTTAAAATTGGAAGCTTTCTTTACATAAAATAATCTTTTTTCTATGCCATTTGGTATACATACAATCATATTTTTTTGCTTAAGAAAAATGATTGTCTGTCAGAGTTCGTTAAGAATCAGGGCGACAACCTTTGATATAAATTAGTAATAGTAACAGGAGGATGTTTTACTTGAACAATCAGTATTCAAAAAAAATACGGATTATACCGCTTGGAGGAGTTGGTGAGCTTGGAAAAAACATGTATGTCGTTGAGGTTGAGGAGGATCTGTTCGTACTCGATGCCGGTTTGATGTTTCCGGAAGATGACATGCTCGGTATTGATATTGTCATACCGGATATTTCCTACTTAACTGAAAATATCGACCGGATACGAGGGATATTTTTGACTCACGGACATGAAGATCATACTGGTGCAATAATGTATATCGCAAAAAAATTATCAGTCCCGGTATATGGAACAAAGCTCACCGTTGAATTGATAAAAGGAAGATACAGGGAGAGAAACATTCAGCCGAAAATTGATTTTCGGATCATTGATGAAAGCACACGGTTAAAATTTAAACATGCCCATGTCACTTTTTTCAAAGTGAACCACAGCATACCTGATTCTGTTGGTATAAACATTGTGACACCTGCCGGAAGCATTGTTTACACCGGTGATTTTAAATTTGACCAAAGTGCTGATGAACTGTACCGGGCAAATATCAGTAAAATGGCATCGATCGGAAATAAAGGTGTGCTATGTCTGCTGTCGGATAGTACAGAGGCAGAAAAGGCCGGCTATACGCCCTCGGAAGTGACGGTTGCCAATGAGCTGGATGAAATATTCAATAAATCCACCGGCAGAATTATTTTTGCCTGTTTTGCATCATCTATTAATGCGATCCAACGGCTTTTAAATGTGAGCAGCAGGGCGGGAAAAAAGGTCGTAATTGTTGGCAGGCCGTTACAAAATGTATATTCCATTGCACGGCGGCTCGGTTATATCAAAGTTGCTGACGGATTGATTATTCCGCATGAAGAAGCAAAAAAATATCCCCGGGATCAAGTTGTTGTTTTAATGACCGGTCCCCAGGGCGAGCCGCTGGAAGCATTGCAGAGGATGTCGAAGAAAACCCATGGTAAACTGCAAATTGAAAAAAATGATACGGTCATCATAGCTGCGTCGCCACACCGGGGCGGGGAATTATTATTAATCCGGACGCTGGATATGCTGTACAGGGCCGGTGCAAATGCTATTACCGGTCAGCGGATTCACGTGAGCGGACACGGCCGTGAAGAAGAATTAAAACTAATGATCAATTTAATGAGACCGAAATTTTTTATACCTGTGCACGGAGAATATAAGATGTTAAAAGCCCATGCAAAGATTGCTGAAAAAATGGGCATACCTGCAAAACATATTTATATACCCGATAAAGGTGATGTTATTGAAATTAAAAACGGAACTTTGCGGAAAACCGGAAGGGTTACTGCCGGAAATATACTGATTGACGGCAGTGGCGTCGGTGATGTCGGAAATATTGTATTACGTGACCGGAAAGTGCTTTCCCAGGACGGTATTTTTATTGTTGTTGTTTCCATCAAACGGAGCGAAAAACGTATTGCATCAGGACCGGAAATTATTTCACGCGGATTTGTTTATGTCAGGGAATCTGAGGAGTTAATGGGACAGGCAAATAAATTGGTCAGGGAAATTATTGAGCGCAATATAAAACAAATGACATTGGAATGGTCTAACTTAAAGCAGGAAATCAGGGAAACATTGAGCAGTTATTTATACAATAAAACGAAACGGAAACCTATGATTATTCCCATAATCATGGAAGTTTAATCTTTATTTTTGACTCCTTCCTCAGCATGAAACCGACAAAGATGCCCATACTAAGGGTGATCATGTTTGGAAGGAGTTTTCGTTTATGAATTTGAAAAGCAACCGGGAGCAGGAAACTCCCCAAAAGGAAAATCAAAAGTCCGGCGTATCCCCTTTGATGGAAAAGATTCAGGAACTCGGTCAAACAAATGTCCCGGCGATGTCAAAGGACTCCAATATTCACTGTTTAACGATTGTCGGCCAAATTGAAGGCCATCTTCAACTGCCGCCTCAAAATAAAACAACAAAATATGAACATGTAATTCCCCAAATCGTGGCGATCGAACAAAACCCGAAAATTGAAGGATTATTAGTTATTTTGAATACAGTCGGAGGGGATGTTGAAGCCGGCTTGGCCATTGCAGAAATGCTTGCATCATTATCAAAGCCGACCGTTTCTCTTGTTTTGGGAGGCGGACATTCGATCGGAGTTCCAATTGCTGTAAGTACGGATTACAGTTTTATTGCCGAAACTGCGACGATGACCATCCATCCAATCCGCCTTACCGGTCTTGTGATCGGTGTTCCTCAAACGTTTGAGTATCTGGATAAAATGCAGGAAAGAGTAATTAACTTCGTTACAAAGCATTCCTCTATTAAAGAAGAAACATTTAAGGATTTAATGTTCGCCAAAGGAAATCTCACCCGTGATATTGGAACAAATGTGGTAGGTACAGATGCGGTCAAATATGGATTAATTAATGAAGTCGGCGGTATTGGACAAGCGATGAAGAAACTAACGGAACTCATTCAATTGAAAAAACAAGAGGATGAGGGGATTGTCCAATGATTTTACATACTACGGTACCAGAAGAATTAATATTTCCGTATAATCATAAAGAAGGAAAAAGTGAGCGGATGGTTATTTATCAAGGTGTCCCTTTGATTGTTGAACAAGTCGGGGCGTTCCAATATCAAGTCAAAAAAATAATCAGCACAGATCCTGAACATTTTTTACAAAGTCAAATTTATCCCGGTGCAATACTTTCGGTATGGAATTAACCCTGGATTTTTCCGGTCTGTAAAATATGGTATAATATGATTGACCAGAGGGAGCCGCTGTTTCAGCTGCTCTCCTTTTTAATTTTTATGAATCAGGTGGTTTTGTTATGGCGAAAAGGAAAAAAAAGAAAACAAAACGACAGGCAAAATTGAAACAAGCCATCCGTTTCGAACTGGGAGCCTTAATATTATGTGCATTATCGGTCATTGCGATTTTACAGCTTGGAATTGCCGGTAAGTCTTTAGTTTATTTCTTCCGGTTTATCGCCGGGGAATGGTACATTTTTTTACCCGTGGCATGTATTGTATTGAGCGGTTATTTAATATGGAAACGGAAGTGGCCGGATTTTTTCACCAGGAAATTAACAGGCGTTTATTTTATTTTTCTGTCATTGTTGTTGTTGAGCCATGTAAAACTTTTCGAATTGCTTTCCAGCCATGGCCCCCTTACCAAACCGAGTGTGATTCTGAACACGTGGGAATTGTTCTGGATGGAACTCAGAGGTGAAACAAGCACCGTTGATTTGGGCGGAGGAATGACCGGTGCCATCCTGTTCTCTTTATTATTCCTGCTTTTCGAAGAAACAGGCGCGAAGCTTGTTGCATTTATTATGATCATTGCCGGAATTGTACTTATTACCGGAAAATCTTTTGGAGATATGGTCCGTCCGGTTTTTTCCCGTACTTATTCATTAATTATGAATACATGGAAAAGTGTAAAGAAAGACCTGAAAAAATGGAAAAAGCGCCCGGAGTCTAAAGTTTCCCGAAAAAGAATGAAGAAGCAGAGCCAGGAAAAAGCAGAGACGGAAGAACAGGAGATCCTCCCCGATGATAAAAATGATGAACCAATTATATCGAATTTTGCCGAAAGAATTCACCGTGAGGAAGACAAAACAATACCATTGGAGATTTCAGAGCCCCCGGAAAAAGAAGACTTTTCAAATGTCCCCGTGGCTTTTGCCGAAGTTGAAAACACGGATTACAAGTTGCCGCCTCTCTCATTGTTAAAGCTGCCGAAACAGACAGACCAAAGCAATGAATATGAACTGGTTCATGCTAATGCGGCAAAACTGGAACGAACGTTTCAGAGTTTCGGGGTAAAGGCAAGAGTTACACAGGTACATATCGGTCCAGCGGTAACAAAATACGAAGTACACCCGGATATCGGTGTAAAAGTAAGTAAAATAGTCAGTTTAACCGATGATATTGCCTTGGCCCTGGCCGCAAAGGATATCCGCATGGAAGCACCGATTCCGGGAAAAAGCGCCATCGGAATAGAAGTGCCGAATTCGGAAATTGCGATGGTCTCTTTGCGGGAAGTTTTAGAAGACAGTCATGAACAAATGGATAAAAAATTGTTAATCGGTCTCGGCAGGGATATTACCGGAGAGGCTGTCCTGGCGGAATTAAATAAAATGCCTCACTTGTTGATTGCCGGGGCAACCGGTTCCGGAAAAAGTGTTTGTATAAACGCAATTATTGTCAGTATATTAATGCGCACGAAGCCCCATGAAGTAAAATTGATGATGATTGACCCGAAAATGGTGGAGTTAAGTGTGTATAACGGAGTGCCACATTTGCTTGCACCTGTCGTGACTGATCCGAAAAAAGCCGCCAGAGCATTAAAAAAAGTTGTCGACGAAATGGAACGCCGGTATGAACTGTTTTCCCATACAGGCACGAAAAATATTGAAGGATATAATGAATATATCCGCCGGCAAAACTTGGAAACAGACGGAGAAGAACCGCTTTTACCTTATATTGTTGTGATTGTGGACGAGCTTGCAGATTTAATGATGGTTGCTTCATCGGATGTGGAAGACGCCATCACACGGCTTGCCCAGATGGCACGTGCTGCCGGTATCCATTTAATCATCGCCACCCAGAGACCGTCGGTAGATGTAATTACAGGAGTGATAAAAGCAAATATTCCTTCGAGAATCGCATTCGCCGTCAGCTCTCAAACGGACTCCAGGACGATCCTGGATATGGCAGGTGCGGAAAAATTATTGGGCAGGGGAGATATGTTGTTTCTGCCCGTAGGAAAATCAAAACCGATAAGAATACAAGGTGCGTTTTTATCAGATGAGGAAGTAGAAGAAGTGGTAAATTTTGTCACATCCCAGCAAAAAGCCCAGTATTGGGATGATATGATCCCGGATGATACGCCTGACTCTGTAGATGAAGTAGAAGATGAATTGTACGATGATGCAGTTAAACTCGTGGCCGAGTTGCAAACAGCTTCCGTGTCCATGTTACAGAGACGGTTCCGGATTGGGTATAACCGTGCTGCACGTTTGATTGACGAAATGGAAAAACGGGGAATCGTCGGACCATATGAAGGCAGCAAGCCGCGGACTGTATTAATACCTAAGCCGGGAGAAGATGAAATACAAAATTCATCATGATTCCGGCGGAAAAGACAGAAGATATTTCCATGGAGAGAACCCCTGCTATCAGCGGGGTTTTTTCATGAATGGATAAAACTTGATTTTAAAAATTAGACACATTTATATTTGAAGAAGGAAATACTATAAATGAAGAACGATAAAAATAGGAGGAAAATAATGGAAAAAACTGTTCATCATGAGGGAATGAAAATCCATCTAATAAAAACGGACAAATATAAAACAAATACCATTGTTTTAAAAATGAAAGCCCCGATTAATAAAGACGATGCAACTTATCGCGCACTCCTTCCATATGTATTGCAAAGCGGTACAAATACATATCCGGACTATACGGAAATTCGAACATTCTTGGAAAACTTGTACGGCTGCACCCTGTTTGTGGATTTACAGAAAAAGGGTGAATATCATATTATTTCCATCACGATGGAAGTTGCCAATGAGAAATTTTTGCAGGATAAAAAACCTTTATTAAATGAAGCATTGGGGCTTTTAGCTGATATTTTACTGAATCCGAAAATAGAAAATCATGCTTTTAATGAACAGATTGTTGCAAAGGAAAAAAGAACGTTAAAACAACGAATTCAGGCGGTTTATGATGATAAAATGCGTTATGCCAATTTGCGGCTCATCCAGGAAATGTGTAAAAATGAACCATATTTTGTACCGGTCAACGGTTTTTTAGAAGATGTAGATCCGATTACAGGGGAAAAATTATATGCTTATTATCGCAGAGCTTTGAATGAAGATGAGATTGATTTGTACATTGTCGGTGACTTTAATGAGCAGGAAACATTAAGTTTTTGTAAAGAAAAGTTCCAGCTGGCATCCCGCAAGGCCCGGGAAATACAGAAAGATCAAGAACGGATCAATATTAAAGAAAATGTGGTCATTGAAAAACAGGAGGTTGCGCAAGGAAAATTAAATATCGGTTTCCGGACAAATATTACGTACGGGGATGATGATTATTTTGCCCTTCAAGTTTTTAACGGATTGTTCGGCGGTTTTCCCCACTCAAAGTTATTTTTAAATGTTCGTGAAAGGGAAAGCCTTGCATATTATGCGGCAAGCAGGTTAGAAAGCCATAAAGGTCTGTTGCTGGTCATGACAGGTATTGAATCAAAAAACTTTGATAAAACCGTAAAAATTATTAAAGAAGAATTTTCGGCTATGCAGAACGGAGAATTTACAGAAGCGGAGATTGAACAGACTAAAGCCGTAATACAAAATCAAATGCTAGAAACATTGGATACGTCAAGGGGACTTGTTGAAGTATTATATCATAATGTGATCAGCGGTAAGACCGTGACCGAGGAAGAATGGATGGAGAAAATAAAACAGGTGTCCAGAGACGATATCCTTCAAGTTGGGAAAAAAATCCATCTGGATACGATTTACTTTTTATCTGGAATGGAGGCGTAAAGAGTGGAGCAGATTTATCATTCTCAATTGCAAGAAGAATTGTATTATGAGAAACTGGCAAACGGACTGGATGTATATATTTTACCGAAAAAAGGATTCAATAAGACATATGCAACTTTTACGACAAAGTATGGTTCCATTGATAACCATTTTGTTCCTCTCGGAGAAAATGAGTATAAAATCGTCCCGGATGGAATCGCCCACTTTCTGGAACATAAAATGTTTGAGAAAAAAGACGGGGATGTTTTCCAGTTATTCAGTAAACAAGGAGCGTCGGCAAACGCTTTTACTTCGTTTACGAGAACGGCGTATTTGTTTTCTTCTACATCCAATGTTGAAAAAAATTTAAACACACTACTTGACTTTGTCCAGGAACCGTACTTTACTGAACAAACGGTCGAAAAAGAAAAAGGGATTATCGGCCAAGAAATTCAGATGTATAATGATAATCCGGAATGGCGTTTATATTTTGGTACAATTGAAAACATGTATCATAATCATCCGGTAAAAATTGACATTGCCGGTACAATCGGGTCCATTTCCAAAATAACGAAAGATTTACTGTATGAATGCTACTACACTTTTTATCATCCTTCTAATATGCTGCTATTTGTTGTCGGACCCGTTGATCCGTTAAAAATCATGAATTTGGTTAAAGATAATCAGGCTAAAAAAACATTCAATGCCCACAAGGAGATTAAGCGAAAATTTGAAGCCGAACCGGAACCTGTATGGGAAAAAGAAAAGATTATCAAAATGAATGTTCAAACACCGAAATTAATGGTTGGGATTAAAGGAAACATTCTTCATCAAAAGGGTAATCAAATGTTAAAAAGCGAATTATCCGCCCAGTTATTGCTGGATCTTTTGTTCGGAAAAAGTAGCAGGAATTACCGGGAATTGTATGATGAGGGATTAATTGATGATACTTTTTCCTATGATTATACACAGGAACAAAACTTCGGTTTCGCATTAATCGGCGGTGACACCCGTGATCCGGATCTTCTGGAAAAAAAGCTGAAACAAATTTTATTGAAGGCGCGGACAGGTGAAAATTTAGATGCAGAAGATTTGGAGCGGGTAAAAAAGAACCGGATCGGCCGATTTTTAAGGGCATTAAATTCACCGGAATATATAGCGAATCAATTTACAAGGTATGCTTTTCATGAAATGGATTTATTTAATGTTGTTCCAATGCTTGAAGAAATCACCTTCACTGATGTAATAACAATGGCAGCAAAACTAATCGCAGAAGAACGTCTTACAGCATGTAAAGTGCTGCCGAAATCGTAGAATAAAAAATGGCAGATGATAAGGGGGAAACAGTTCCCCTTTTTCCTATTACCTGTAAACGGGGGAGGATGACGGTTGGAAAAAGAATTTGTTTTAATAACCGGTGCCAGCGGTGGAATCGGTAAAGAAATTTGCCATGCCCTTGCTAAAAAAGGCTACCATTTATATTTGCATTACAACGAAAATAAAGAAGCCATTATCCGGTTAATGGAAGATTTATCGGATATTAACCGGAAAGGTGAATTTATACCGATCAAGGCAGACCTGCGCACTGAAGAAGGGACGGAAAAGCTTTGCCGGGAAGTGTTTCAAGTTGACGGAATTATTCATAACAGCGGAAATTCTGTTAGAAAATTGTTGACGAATATGCAACCTGAAGAAATTAATGATTTAATTTCCTTGCATTTAAGGGCCCCCATTTTTATAACAAAAAGCTTATTGCCGAAGATGATTTATAGAAAAAAAGGGTCCATTATTTTTATTTCTTCAATCTGGGGTCAAACCGGTGCATCCTGTGAAACAGTGTATTCGGCTGTTAAAGGGGGACAGATCAGTTTTGCCAAAGCTTTAAGTAAAGAAATTGCCCCCAGCAATATCCGTGTAAATGTTGTAGCTCCCGGTGCTATCCAGACCCGGATGATCAGTGATTTAGACGGCGATGAACTCGAACATTTAAAACATGAAATACCTTTAGGAAAATTCGGATTGCCGGAGGATATCGCAAAAACTGTTCAGTTTTTACTTTCGGAAGACGCATCTTATATTACGGGCCAGGTAATCGGTGTCAACGGCGGCTGGTATACATAAACAAGGAAAAGTGAGAACAACATAAATATCCCGTATAATTTTTGCCATGCAATGCAAAAATAGTATTGAACAACAAAAGGAGGTTCAATACTATGAGTGTATTGCATAATTGGGAAGAATGGAAAAACTTTCTTGGCAACCGTTTAAAACAGGCGAAAGAAGCGGGTTTGGACCAAAATGTAATCTCAGAACTGGCATACCAAATTGGTGATTATTTAGCTGAAAATGTGGATCCGAAAAATGAACAGGAAAGGGTATTGGCTGATTTGTGGTCAGTTGCAAATGAAGAAGAACAAAAAGCTATTGCCAATATGATGGTAAAATTAGTACAAAATAACGATACAAAATAGAGAGGGGTTCACCTCTCTTTTTCATTGATTTATATGAAAGTAAAAATTTTACAATTTTAATTTTTTATTGCATAATTGTAAAGGGAAAATAAAGCCGGCTCAATCTTTTATTCTTATTTTCTATGTTATTTTTAACCCGCCGGTAAAAATGTTCCGAAATTTTTCAGAAATAATATTAAAAATAGGCTTTATCATCTTTCATAACCGTAAAAAATCATATATTATTTATATAGTGAGGTTTTTATCATTCAGGGATACCTGATAAATGGTGAGCTTTATGGACGAGAAAAAACAATGGTACTTAGAGTATGAATTACTCATTAACCGTCCCGGGCTTCTCGGAGACATCGCATCACTTCTGGGCATGTTGTCTATAAACATTATAACAATTAACGGCGTTGATAAAGGCCGGAGGGGACTTTTAATCCTATCGGCAGATGACCAGATAAAACGTTTGGAGCTTATATTACAAACGATGGAAAGTATCCGGCTGATTAAATTACGGAGACCGACTTTAAGGGATCTCCTGGCCATACGGCACGGCCGGTACATTCAACGGGATGAAGATGATAAAAGAGTTTTCCGTTTCATCCGTGATGAAATTGGTTTACTCGTTGATTTTATGAGTGAAATTTTTAAAAAGGACGGACATTGTTTAGTCGGCATCCGCGGTATGCCGCGGGTCGGAAAAACGGAGTCTGTTGTTGCTGCCAGTGTATCAGCGAACAAACGGTGGCTTCTTATATCTTCTACATTATTAAAGCAAACGGTACGTGACCGACTTCATGCAGGTGAATACAGTGAAAATTATATCTATATTATTGACGGGGCAGTTTCAAAAAATCGGGGTAGCGAGAAACACTGGGCTTTAATACGCGAACTCATGCGCCTGCCTGCGGTTAAAGTGATTGAACATCCCGATTTATTTGTAAAAAACACAGAATATACGATTGATAATTTCGATTACATTATCGAATTACAGAATGATCCGTCCGAAAAAATTACCTATCATATGGATAAACATGAATTTTTTCAAGAAAATATGTTTAACGGCTTTGATTTTTAGTAAATGGAAGGTGTTTACCAGTGACAGAATTAGGCAAACGGTTAAGAGAGGCACGGGAAGAAAAAGGACTGACACTGGATGATCTCCAGGATCTTACGAAAATTCAAAAACGATACTTGCAGGGAATTGAAGAGGGAAACTTTGATATTATTCCCGGAAAGTTTTATGTACGTGCATTTATAAAACAGTATGCCGAGGCCGTCGGGCTGGACCCGGATGAACTGTTTGAGGAATATAAACAGGAAATACCGTCTGTATATGAGAGTGAAGACCTGACGGAACAAATTTCCCGTTCCAAGTCTAGAAGAACGGTGCAATCCAAAACTTCCAAAATTATGGAACATTTGCCGAAAGCCGGAATTGCTATACTCGTGATCGGAATTTTAGTGTTAATATGGATTTTTGCTCAAAATATGATCGGCAGTAAGGAAACATCTGATTCGGTCCAAAATCAAGCTGCCGATGAAGATGTATCTTTTGAACAATCCGGAAACCAGCCTGAGGAAGACGAAACCAAAAAGGAAGAAATGCGTGACGATGAATCCGGAGAAGAAGGTAAACAGGAAGAAGAAAAAGGAAAAGATGATGAGCCTACCATCGAAATCGTAGAACAGGAAGGAAATACGACTACATATCATTTGACCAACGCTGATACTTTTGAGTTAGAGTTAAAAGCGACAGAAGGCGGACAGTCTTGGATCGGCATTCACAACTTAAATGATGAACAAATCTTAGAAACAACGATTACTGAAGATTCACCGGAAACTCTAGATTTATCGGACGAATCCGGGGTCAGAATCCGGATCGGCAATGCACCGGCAGTTGAAGTCTATGTAAACGATGAACAACTGGACATTCCATCTGATTCCCATGTCCAAAATATTATCATCCAATACGGTGAAGATGACGAGGGGCAGTCTGAACAATGAACTGGCCCCGTTTTTTATCGTAAATTTGCGAAACATTTGTTTATTGGAGGTCTGAATGAATCGTGAACATACCGAATCGAATTACTGTTGCACGCGTGCTTTTAATTCCTGTTTTTGTGATTCTTTTAAGTGGTGATTTTTCATGGGGGTTTATCCATTTTGGGGATGTCAGTCTTTCCGTATCCCGTATGACCGGGACGATTATTTTTATCATTGCCGCCATGACTGACTGGATTGACGGTTATTATGCCCGAAAATATAACCTCGTAACGAATTTTGGTAAATTTTTGGACCCGTTGGCTGATAAACTGCTGGTATCCTCCGCATTTATTATTTTAGTCGGGCTCGGTCATGCACCCGCCTGGGTTGTTATTATTATAATTGCTAGGGAATTTGCCGTAACTGGTTTACGTTTAATACTTGCGGACAGCGGGGAAGTTGTTGCTGCGAATATGCTGGGGAAAATAAAAACATGGACACAAATGCTGGCCATCATTTTATTGCTGTTAAACAATGTGCCTTTCAATTACATTAATTTTCCCGCTGCGGACATTATGTTGTATGTTTCCTTAATTTTTACGGTTTGGTCCGGAATGGATTATTTTATTAAAAATAAACATGCGTTCAGCCAGTCAAAATAAGTATGTGGAGTGATCTATGATGAATGCTGAGATCATTACAGTAGGTTCCGAATTGTTGCTCGGCCAAATTTTGAACACCAATGCGAAGTTTATTTCTTCCCATCTGGCCAGACTGGGTGTAAATGTATATTATCAAACGGTAGTCGGTGATAATCCGGAACGGTTGAAAAACGCCCTTCAAATTGCCCAAAACCGGTCTGATTTAATTATTTTTTCCGGCGGCTTAGGACCAACAAAAGATGATTTGACAAAAGAAACGCTTGCCCAAGTCCTCGATGTCCATTTAGTCTACGATGAAAAGGCGCTTTCCTCCATACAATCATTTTTCAAAAAGAGAAAAGTGAAAATGACAGAAAATAATAAAAAGCAAGCGCTCGTATTTGAAAATGCCCAGGTGTTGCCAAATGAAACCGGACTCGCACCGGGAATGGCTTTAACGAAAGACGGACTCACCTATATTTTGTTACCCGGTCCGCCGAGCGAATTGGAACCGATGTTTGTTAAATATGCGATACCGGTCATTTTAAAGCAAGTCAAACGAATCGAAAAAATAGAATCAAGAATGTTACGTTTTTTTGGGATCGGTGAATCAAATTTAGAACAACAATTAGAAGATCTCATTGATAATCAGAGCAATCCGACCATCGCTCCTTTGGCATCGGACGGGGAAGTATCCATTCGTTTGACCGCCAAACATGCAGATGATCAAATACGGAAACAGATGCTGGATGAAGTCGAAAGGGAAATCCAATCCCGGGTCGGCCAATACTTTTACGGATATGATGAGACAACGATAATTAAAGAAATGGCCAATCTTATTGAAGAACAAAATTATACATTAGCTGCCGCAGAAAGCTTAACCGGTGGTCTCTTTCAAGAAGAGGTGACGTCGATTTCCGGTGTCAGTAAATGGTTCAAAGGCGGCATCGTATCTTATTCAACCGAAGTAAAAATGAACACGCTGGGAGTTAAAATAGAGACCATTGATACATATGGGGTCGTTAGCGCTGAATGTGCGAAAGAAATGGCTGAAAATGTGCGGAAATTAATGGATGCGGATATTGGCATCAGTTTTACAGGGGTTGCAGGACCGGCATCATTGGAAGGAAAAGAACCGGGAACGGTTTACATTGGTGTTTCCCTGAAAAACAGTCCAGCTGTTGCCCATTTAAAAGTGTTTCCCGGCAACAGGGAACGGGTCAGGGTTCTGGCGGTAAAAACAGGTGCATGGCATATAATAAAAGAAATCAAAAACCGGTTGAAATAAAGGGACAAGTTTGCCCTTTATTTTTTATGGAGTGAAAGAGGGTGTAATTCGTTGCGTCCGAAAATTTTAGTTGATGCCGATGCCTGCCCGGTTATTGATATCATTATTAAAGTGGCAAAGCAATTCCGTTTGGAAACATTTTTATTTTGTGATACCTCCCATAATATCGAACGGGACGGTGCAAAAACCATAATCGTTGCAAAAGGAACGGATGCTACTGATTTTACTTTGTTAAATGAGGTAACGCAAGGCGATATTGTCATTACTCAGGATTATGGCCTGGCTGCACTTGCACTTGTAAAGCAGGCTTATGTCATGAATCAAAACGGAATAGAGTTTACACCGGAGAATATTCAGCAATTTCTGGAGCTCCGCAATATGTCCCAGAAAATAAGAAAATCGGGCGGAAAATGGAAAGGGGCAAAAAAAAGAAAAAAAGCTGATGATGAACGCTTTCTATCTCATTTAATAAAACTATGTAAAAAAGCAATAAATAAACAATAATGATATTATGTTAACAAATAAAGTACAAATCTCCCTGATTGACAAAATACCCGATAGGGTATAAGATGACAATAAAATATATATTAACAACAGGGGAGATCAAGGAGATGGATATTGTACTTTACATTTTTGCAGGCTTAATCGTTCTTCTTTTCATTTTTAGAAATATTCCTCCGAAGGGTGTCAGACAAATCACTGCGTCAGAACTTAGGCGTGAATTAAAAGATAAGAGCAAGCAATATATTGATGTCCGCACACCGCAGGAATTTAAAACAAGAAATATTCCCGGTTTTAAAAACTATCCCTTAAATATATTACCAAAAAAATTGAATGAGCTGGAGAAAGACAAGGAAGTCGTTGTCATTTGTCAAAGCGGGATGCGCTCCCGTCAGGCATGTAAAATTTTAATAAACGCAGGATTTAAAAAAGTAACGAATGTAAAAGGCGGAATGAATATGTTTTAATTCCGTTTCATGTCAGAAAACAGAGGGATTCGCCCAATCTGTATTCTGGTAAAGACTTTATAAACTGCGTTATAATATTAGTAACAATGTAAACAGAAGGAATGAGGGATTTTTATGGAATACAATAATCAGGTCAAGAACCGCCTGAAAAGAATTGAAGGTCAAATCCGGGGAATATTACGGATGATGGAAGAAAATAAAGATTGTAAAGAAGTGGTTACCCAACTGTCTGCCGCACGAACGGCAATTGATCGTACAATTGGAGTCATCGTCAGTACAAATCTGGTTGAATGTGTTAAAAATCCAGCCGGCACCGGTGATAAAACTGCGGAAGAAGTGATCGAAGAAGCAGTTGACCTGCTTGTCAAAAGCCGGTAAAAATTAATACAGAATTTTACTAATTGAAAAATATAATAATTGGTAAAAGGAGCTTCCTGAAACCGTTTCGTATTCAGGCAGCTCCATTTTTATTATAATCAGAATTTAAGAAAACTCCCGCATAAAAATGATAAATTCATACGGATCAATGGATGACTGCTGGTTTGTGATCAAGTGTCTTTTCTTTGTTTTGTGAAGCTCATTACTTATAATGATTTTCCATTTTCCCGGGGAAGGAAGAACAATGTTGTACCGGTTTTTGCTTGGATTTGTATAAACAGCAAAGTCTGCCGTATCACCCAGAAGGGCAAAACCAAAAACAGGATGATCCGTTTTTAAAAAGTATAATCTTCTATTTATTTTTTCTTTTGAACGTAACCGGAACAGACTGTATTGTTTACGCAGCCGGATGAGTGCTTTAATAAATTCAATATTTTCTGCTTCTTCTTCCCTTTTTGTCCAGTCCAGTTGATTTATTTCATCACCGGAAAGATAACTGTTTTCTACACCGTATTTTGTCCGGAACCATTCCTGCCCTGCATGCAGAAAAGGAACACCCTGGCTGACGAGTGTAATTCCCGTTGCCAGCTGATGCATTTTCTTTCTCACATTTTCATTCTCTTCAATATTCGTAATAGACAGTTTATCCCATAGCGTGAGATTATCGTGACATTCGACATAATTCACCGAATATGCGACGTCCGGGAAATATGGTCTGCCATATGTTTCTATGCATGAACCGGAAACTAACAACGGGAGTTTTTCAATCCATTTGCCGTTTCCGTTAACATACCCCTTAGAATCTTGTTGAAATACATTTCCTTTCAAAGTATCCCTGAATAAATCATTGAAGAATTTAATTCCGGTGAGACAATTGGCATTCTGGATTGTAGCTCTCCGGTTTTCCGGCAAGGGACTGACGAGATTCCAACCTTCACCAAGCAGCACAATTGGAACAGGTTCTTTAAGGCAGCGGTCACGGATTTTTCTCATCGTCTCAATGTCCATGATCCCCATCAGGTCAAACCGGAAACCGTCCGCCTTAAACTCCCGTAACCAATAATCAACGGTATCTAAAATAAATTTTTTCACCATTTTTCTTTCGGTTGCCAGTTCATTCCCACAGCCGGTTCCGTTGGCGACTGTTCCGTCGTTATGAAAACGGAAATAGTAACCGGGTACAATTTTTTCAAAAATTGTTTCACTGATCTCTTTTTCAATATAAACATGGTTAAATACAACGTCTAAAATGACACCGATTCCGTGTTTGTGGAAAGTGTCAATCATCCTTTTGCATTCATTGATTCTTGAAACCGCGCAATCGGGATTTGTTGCATAACTTCCTTCCGGCACCTGGTATAGAACCGGATCGTATCCCCAATTATAATATTCTCCGGGGTTTCGTTCATCTACTCTGGCAAAGTCATTAACCGGCAAAATTTCCACATGGGTCACGCCTAATTCTTTTATATATTGTAAACCGGTTGAATAACCGTTCTTTGTTTTTGTTTTTTCTTCCGCAAGTCCTAAAAACTTTCCCCTTTGTTTAATTCCGCTGTTCTCGTGAACCGTGGCATCCCGAACATGCAATTCATAAATGATAGCATCCTGTAAATTCTCTATTTTTGGTCTTGGAAAAGTCATTTGTTCAGTCCGCTTTAAGTCGATCACAACTCCGGCAGCGCTGTTGGCTAATGCACTTTTTGCATATGGATCGGTTACGCTATTTGTTTTTCCGTTAACTGTGACAAGGTATTCGTAAACCGCCCCGTGCCAGTCTCCTTTTATTAATTTTTCCCATATTCCTTTTTCTTTCCGTTCCATATCAATGATTTTATCATTTAAGAGTAGCTTTACTCCGGTTGCGGTCGGCGCCCACAGCCGGAAAACCGTTTCATCCGGTGTACATATGGCTCCAAATTGAACATGTGACGCATCAAATTGTTCGTCAAACCATTCTGTCCGAACAATTTTTCCCGGATATACAGGAATTTGTTTTTGTCCCCACAGCAATGAAAGCGGCTCATTCAGGGGGATGCTGCCGGAAAAGTACACTTTGTAACTATTTTCATCAACTTTTTCAAACTTCTTTGCCGGGGTATTCTTTTCTGTTTTTTTGTTGTACAAAACCGGCATATCCAGGTCCGGACGCCAATCACCTAACAGCGAACGGTCAACCGTTATATAACGCCGATCATCAATCCAAGCAGCATAAGTTTTTTTCAATCAAAACACCTCATATTCATAATATGTGAAATTAATCCAAAGATTTTATTATATTAGAAAAACAATTTTAAGAAAATTATATATTTTTACAGGAATTTGTCGAATTGTTTTTCCGGATAATCCATTGAAAAGACACCGGAAAGTAATATAATTTAAGATAATTGAAATTATTCATAACAATAGGGAAAAAACCATTCGCGACTTTTTGTAAAAAAGGGTGGTGTTTGTGTGCTATAATATTTCCGACCTGGATGTCTACTTATTCCACCAAGGAACGCACTATTATAGTTACAAAATTTTAGGCTGTCACCTGATCCAATGGAACGGGAAAACCGGCTACCGTTTTGCGGTCTGGGCACCGAATGCAAAAAGAGTTTCCGTTGCTGGTGATTTCAACGGCTGGCAGGAAGGGGTCCATCCATTGGAAAAAATTACAGAACAAGGGTTATGGGTTGGCTTTTTTTCGGATATCGGACCTTTGTGTCCTTATAAGTATGCCATTACCACGGATGCTGATACAACGATTCTGAAAGCCGACCCTTACGCCACCCGGGCGGAATTGCGGCCTAATACGGCTTCGCTGACTCCCTTACATACTTCATATATTTGGAAGGATCGAGAATGGTTTGAGAAGAAAAAAAGTTTCGATCCATATTCTTCACCGATTGCGATTTATGAAGTTCATCCCGGTTCTTGGAAGAAAAATGAAAAAGGTGAATTTTATACATACCGTGAACTTGCCGATTTATTAATTCCGTATGTGAAGGATTTGGGATTTACCCATATTGAATTATTGCCGGTAATGGAGCATCCGCTGGATTTGTCATGGGGTTATCAAATTACAGGATATTATGCGGTGACGTCCAGATATGGCACACCGGAAGATTTTAAATATTTTGTGGATCAATGCCATAGAAATGATATTGGTGTTATTCTTGACTGGGTACCCGGTCATTTCTGCAAGGATGATCACGGTTTGAGGGAATTTGACGGTAAACCGCTATATGAATATTCAGATCCGAAAAAAGCGGAGAAAAGAAGATGGGGAACACTGACTTTTGATTTTGGCAGGCCTGAAGTCCAATCCTTTCTGATTTCGAATGCCGTTTATTGGATGGAGGAGTTTCATATCGATGGTTTGAGGGTGGATGCCGTTGCAAGCATGATTTATTTAAATTTTGACCGTCCGGATTGGGAAGAAAAAATTTATAATTCTTTCGGTGGGGAAGAGAACTTGGAAGCATTGGCATTTTTAAAAAAATTAAATCGTGTTGTCTTTGAACGGCAGCATAACTTTTTAATGATGGCGGAAGACAGTTCGGATTATCCGCTTGTTACCCATCCTACATACGCAGGTGGTCTCGGTTTTAATTATAAATGGAATATGGGCTGGATGAATGACGTACTTAAATATATGGGGAAAGATTCTGTTTACCGGAAATGGCATCACAATTTGCTTACTTTTTCGTTCATGTATACATTTTCAGAAAATTTTCTGCTCCCGCTGTCCCATGATGAAGTCGTCCATGGAAAGAAGTCATTGCTGGATAAAATGCCCGGAGACCAATGGCAGCAATTTGCCAATTTGCGCCTCCTTTACGGATATATGGTGACACATCCGGGAAAGTATCTATTATTCATGGGCGGTGAATTCGGCCAATATGCCGAATGGAAAGACCAGGAGCAACTGGACTGGCATTTGCTCGATTATCCGCTCCATTATAAAATGTTTCGATATGTAAAAACCCTGAACCATATTTATAAAGAATATCCAGAACTTTTTGAATTAGACCATCATTCAGAAGGTTTTGAATGGATTGATCCGCATAATATTGCTCAAAGTATAATAGCTTTTTTAAGGAGGGGAAAAAAACCCGGACAGGAATTGGTTGTCGTCTGTAATTTTACTCCGGTTGTTCACTATGATTATAAAATAGGAGTTCCAAGACCGGGTAAATATAAAGAAATTTTCAACTCCGATCATGAAGAGTTTGGCGGTTCGGGTCAATTAAACGAAGGATTTCATTTCAGTTTTCCTGAAAAATGGCATGGCTTCCCGCAACATATCAAGATTAAAGTCCCGCCGCTGGCCATATCAATTTTTAAAAGAGTAGAAGAGGAAAACGAGGAGGAGATACTTTGAAAGAGTGCATTGGAATGTTGTTGGCAGGTGGAGAAGGAAGAAGATTGAGCCCGTTGACAAACAACATTGCAAAACCGGCTGTTCCTTTTGGAGGGAAATATCGGATTATCGATTTTACATTGAGTAATTGTGCCAATTCAAACATTCATACGGTAGGTGTACTAACCCAGTATAATCCGCTGGAACTGCATCAGCATATTGGAAACAGAAAGCCGTGGGATATGGACCGACAGGACAATGGAATTACAATTTTATCGCCGTATACCGCGAAAACAGGCGGTGATTGGTATAGCGGAACAGCAGATGCCATTTATCAAAACATGCATTTTATTGAAGAAAACGATCCCGAGTACGTTTTGATCATTTCCGGTGACCACATTTATCAAATGGATTATCAAAAGTTGTTGAATGAACATAAAGTCAATAATGCGGATGTTACAATTTCGGTCATTGAAGTACCATGGCATGAGGCACCGCGGTTCGGCATCTTAAATACGGATGAAAACATGCGTATATACGAATTTGAAGAAAAACCGGAAAAACCGAAAAATAACCTGGCTTCAATGGGAATTTATGTTTTTAACTGGGATGTTTTAAAAACGTATTTAATTAAAGATGCAAAACAGGAAACTTCCAGCCACGATTTTGGTAAAGACGTCATTCCGCAATTGTTGAAGGACGGAATGAAATTGTTTGCATATCAATTTAACGGATATTGGAAAGATGTTGGAACGATTCAAAGTTACTGGGAAGCAAATATGGATTTGCTCAAAGAAGATTGCGGACTGGACTTGCAAAGCAGCAATTGGCGCATTTATACAAATCATACAGATGATCCGCCGCATTTTGTCAGCAGCCGCGCCATTGTCAAAAAATCGATGATCAATGACGGAAGCTTTGTATACGGGGGAGAAATCACTGAATCCATTCTTTTCCGAAACGTCGAAGTGGAAGACAGCTGCAATATCCATCAATCCATCATTCATCCAAATGTAAAAGTAGGTAAAAACAGCATATTGGAGAAAGTTATTGTGATGGAAGGAACGAACATACCTGCAGGTACAATAATCAGAGGAAATGATGAAGAACCGGCCGTCATTAACCAGGAAATGTTAAATCAAAGTTACGTTGCAATGGGTGGTGAAAAGTAATGAAAAAAATGGTGGGAGTAATCAATCTGGACAGCGAGTGTCATAACTTTCAAGATTTAGAGCTTTTCCGGAACAGTGCCTCCATACCTTTTGGAGGACGTTACCGGCTCATTGATTTTACGCTTTCGAACCTGGTAAACTCTGACATTACCGAGGTTGCTATTTTTATCCGTAATAAATTCCGCTCATTGCTGGATCATTTAGGAACCGGAGAAAACTGGGATCTTGACCGGAGGCACGGAGGCTTGTTTATTTTGCCTCCCGACTGGAATGACCCGAATGATATTTCTAAAGGAGATTTACAGTTTTTTTATAATAACCGGGATTTTTTCATAAGAAGCCGTTCTAATCATGTTTTAATCAGCGGCAGTCAGTTTATTGCCAATACAGATTATAAAGAGGCATTTCAGTTTCATATAGACCGGAATGCAGATGTGACACTTGTATCCGTTCAAACGGAAGAACTGACCAGTGACTTGGATCCTTATTTCCGCATTCATGCGGATGATTTAGGCTGGGTTCAGGAAATTTCAAATGATAAACGGAACCCATTAATATTTACCGGTGTTTATATTATCAGTAAAGAATTACTGCTCGACCTTGTTGATGAATGTATTGCATATGGTAAAGAAAACTTTTTCAGGGACGGCATTAAAGAGAAAATTAATGGATTAAAGGTTCAAACCTACCGGTACCGGGGATATCATGCTTTTGTCAATTCCGTTGAAAGTTATTACCGTCATAATCTGAATTTATTAAAAGAGGATGCATACCGGCAGTTATTTTATAAAAAACATCGGATCCGTACGAAAGCTTCCAATATGCAGCCGGCCAAATATGAAAAGAATGCGGATGTTAAACATTCTATTCTTTCGGATGGCTGCATCGTTAACGGGAGTGTAGAAAAGAGTATACTTTTTAAAGGGGTTAAAGTGAAGGAAGGAGCCACAATTAAAAATTCGATTGTTATGCAGTATGCAACGATCGAAGCAGGCGCTTATCTGGAAAATGTGATTATCGATAAAGATGTCCGGATCACAAGAGGGCAACGGTTAATCGGTTCCGGGGAGAAGCCCTTTGTCGTGAAAAAGAGAGAAGTCTTATAAAAAGGGGTAACAATGAAAGTCATGAAAGAGAGGAAAGAGTGAAATGATGACAGTATTATTTGCGGCTTCAGAATGTACCCCCTTTGTAAAAACAGGCGGGCTTGCAGATGTCATCGGTTCCTTGCCCAGGCATTTAAAAGAGCATGAGCAAATTGATGTCCGTGTCATCCTTCCGCTTTATGATGAAATCGGTGAAGAATGGAAAAACAAGATGGAGTTTATTACATCCTTTGATGTAAGGTTGGGATGGAGAAACCAGACGGCAAGTCTTTTTATGTTAAAACATAATCAAATCATTTACTATTTTATTGCCAATGATTACTATTTTACAAGAAAAGGAATTTACGGTTATTTTGATGATGGGGAACGGTTCGTCTTCTTTTCTCATGCGATCATTCAAGCGTTGCACCATCTTGATTTCCGTCCGCAAATTTTGCATGCCCATGATTGGCAAACGGCAATTACCGTTGCGCTTGTGAAAATCATGCAACCGGTGGAACATATGAAAACCGTATTTACCATTCACAATATCAAATACCAGGGAATCATGCCTTTACATATGTTTAAAGACTTCTTTCAGTTGCCGGGAGAACATATTTGCGGAATGGAATGGAACGGTATGTTAAACTGCTTAAAAGCCGCAATTTTCCATGCTGACAAAATTACGACAGTCAGTCCGAGTTATGCGGAGGAAATAAAATATCCCTATTACGGGGAAGGCTTGCATCCGATTTTGAATGAACGTTCCAATGATCTTACAGGTATCATCAACGGTTTAGATATAAAAGAATACAACCCGTTAACTGATCCCCATATATACGTAAACTACCGTTCCGCGCGGAAGAAAAAGCTGGATAATAAAATGAAATTACAAGAAGAATTGCGGTTACCGGTTGATAAAGAAAAACCTTTATACGTCAGTGTTTCCCGTCTAGTTGAACAAAAAGGATTCTATCTTGTCACCAGGATTATCGATGAGTTTCTGCAGGAGAACGTACAATTTGTTTTGCTAGGTAACGGTGAATGGGAATTTGAAGAGTTTTTCCGGCAGCTGGAATATCGCCATCCCGACCGGGTCCGTTCCATTATTGCCTTTGATGAATCTTTGGCCAGAAAACTTTATGCAGCAAGTGACTTCTTTATTATGCCGTCGAAGTTTGAGCCGTGCGGAATATCGCAATTAATCGCCCTGCAATATAAATCGGTGCCGATTGTGCGAGAAACGGGAGGTTTAAAAGATACAGTCACTCCCTATAATGAATATACAGGAACCGGAAACGGTTTTAGTTTTACAAACTACAATGCCCATGATCTTTTACATGTTTTACAGTACAGTTTGTCCGTTTATCATCAGCCGGAAAAATGGAAACAGTTAATAAAAAATGTAAATAAATCCCATTTTACATGGAAAGATTCAGCCCGTTCGTATAAAAAATTGTATGAAGAATTATTACAATTCCGTATTTTGATCAAAACGAATTAGACGGTTGTTTCGTTCCAGAGCCAAAACTGCGAAGGAGGATTTCCTTTGGGTGAAATGACTTCGGACGTTTTATTTAACCGGCTTGTTGAGCAAATCAAACAACAAACGGGAAAAAATGCCGGAAATGCAGAGAAAAAAGATGTATATTATGCATTAACTGCCGTTGTTAATGAACGGATTTTACAAGACTGGAAAAAGACGAAAGAAACTTATGAAAAAGAACAACATAAACAGCTGTATTATTTATCGATGGAGTTTTTAATCGGACGGCTGTTAAAAAACAATTTATACTATTGCGGAATGTATGAGGCGGCAAAAGTCGCAGTTCATAAACTCGGTTTTGATATTAATGATATTTTGGAACAGGAACAGGATGCCGGACTGGGGAACGGGGGGTTAGGGAGACTTGCTGCATGTTTCCTTGATTCTCTCGCTTCCCTAAAATATCCTGGTCATGGATTTGGAATCCGCTATAAATACGGTTTGTTTAAACAGCGGATTATTAATGGAAACCAGGTCGAGTTGCCCGATTGCTGGTTAAAAGATCCGTACCCGTGGGAATACAGAAAAGAAGATGAAGCGGTTTGTGTCCGTTTTGGCGGCAAGGTACACATGCTGAAAAGGAATGACGGCACACTGGAATTTAAATATGAGGACACGGACCAAGTATTAGCCGTTCCGTATGATATTCCGATTGTCGGTTATAAAAACGGGGTTGTTAACCGGTTACGGCTTTGGTCCGCTGAAGGGATCTGTCCCGGTGATTCGGATTCGGCGTCTGTCGGAGATGAATTTTATCATGATTTGAACCTTAAACATCAAATTGAACAAATATCTGGATTTTTATATCCGGATGACTCGACTGAAGAAGGAAAGCTTTTACGATTGAAACAGCAATATTTTCTTGTCTCTGCCACTATTCAGACGATCATCCGCGACTTTAAAGAGCAATATAAATTACCATTAAGCCGTTTGCCGGACAAGATTGTTATACAAGTGAATGATACCCATCCAAGCCTGGCCATCCCGGAGATGATGAGAATTTTAATGGATGAAGAACGGATGGGATGGGATGAAGCCTGGCATATTACGACGAATGTTTTTGCCTACACAAATCATACAACGATGTCCGAAGCACTGGAAACTTGGCCCGTTGAAATGTTCCGTGATTTGTTGCCCCGCATCTTTATGATCGTAAATGAAATTAATGAGCGGTTTTGCAAGAGTATATGGTTTGATTATCCCCATTTACGGGAAAAAATTCCCGAAATGGCCATCATTGCATATGGAAACGTACATATGGCCAGACTTTGCATCGTCGGCAGTTTTTCAGTAAACGGTGTCGCCCGTTTACACACGGAAATCCTAAAGAATAAAGTAATGAATAATTTTTACCAAGTATTTCCGGAAAAATTTAACAACAAAACGAACGGTATTTCCCATCGCAGGTGGCTGCTACAAATCAATCCGAAATTAGCCGGGTTAATTACAGAAATCATCGGTCCCCATTGGATTGAAAAACCGAAACAGCTTATTCATTTATTGCGGCATACAAAAGATAAAAACCTGTTGGAAAAATTAGCGGCGGTTAAACGGGAAAATAAAGAAACTCTGGCCAAGTTGATATTTGAACGGACAGGAGTAAAGGTCGATCCGCAGTCCGTTTTTGATGTTCATATAAAACGGCTGCACGAATACAAACGCCAGTTGTTGAATATTTTTCATATTATTTATTTATATAATGAACTTAAAGAAAATCCGGATTTGGATATCACCCCGCGGACATTCATATTTGGGGCAAAAGCGGCACCGGGTTATTACATTGCCAAAGAAATTATTAAATTAATTAATACCGTGGCATCTATCGTAAATTATGATCCGGATGTGAAGGATAAAATAAAAGTAATCTTTTTGGAAAATTATAATGTCAGCTTAGCCGAAAAAATCATTCCGGCAGCCGATGTCAGTGAACAAATATCTACGGCAAGTAAAGAAGCATCGGGCACGGGAAATATGAAATTAATGATGAACGGTGCTTTGACCATCGGTACGTTGGACGGGGCAAATGTAGAAATTTGTGAACTTGTCGGCAAACAAAACATTTTCATTTTCGGCTTAACGGCAGAAGAAGTGCTGGATTATTATGAGAACGGCGGTTATTCGGCACTTGATATTTATAATACTGATGAACGGGTAAGAAAAATTTTGGATCAATTAAATACGGGCGAATTTGGCCTGTATAATTTTGAGTTCAAGGACTTGTATTACAATATCCTTTATCATAACGATCCCTACTTTGTGCTTAAAGATTTCGAGTCCTACTTGGAAGCCCATGAATTAATTGATCAAACTTACCGGGATCAAATGCAATGGATGAATATGAGTTTGACCAATATTGCTCATTCAGGAAAGTTTTCCAGTGATCAAACGATCCAGGAGTATGTGAATGATATTTGGAAATTGCAGAAGATCCGGTAAAATGACCGGACAAGTGGAGCTGTTTCAAACGAAATGTTTGAAACAGCTGTTTTCATGTTCTGAGAAAAAATAACTTGTTCCGAGGAAGGAAGTGACTTCCGGGATGTAATGGAAATTTCGCAATAGTACAAAATCTCCGGATACAGTTAACATAATATTATTATGTTCAAATAAAAAACTTGTCCTTCTTTTTACCTTTCCATCATATACTTTTGACAGAAAGGAAGTGGGGAGGACGGAAAATGTTTCCGGTTTTTGAAAAAGCTGTTTTAGGCATGGCGGTGTTACGGATTTTTTCCGGAAACCTGGAAATTCTGGCTGCACTGCTCATGCTTAAATTGAATGATGTGGAAAAGGCGCTCATTGTCAATAGTTCACTGGCACTGACCGGCCCGATTGTTTTAATTTTGACGACTTCAATAGGATTAATCAGTATCGCAGACAAAATTTCCTTCACACAAATTCTTTGGATTTTTGCCGGGGTTCTTTGCATCCTGTATGGAATTAGGAGTCACAGTTAAATCTTTGTCCCCGCCTTCGTTATTAGAAAAGCGGGGACAAGGACAAAATCGAGTGATTGATTTACCGTTTTATAATTTCCACTTGTGCTTTGAATGCTGTTTTGTTACTCGTTTCATTTACTCCTTCAATATATATCAGGTTGGCATCCGCATTGGAAAGGTTCCGGTAAAGGGTAATCGTTTCTCCCGGCAGTGATTCATTGAGAAAGTTTATTTCCAATGTTTTCACTTCATACTCTCTATGATTTTCCACCGGGAAACAATCCATGGCATAATCTACATATTTCGAATTGTTTAAATGGCCGTTAATATCGATGTCACTGTAACCGATCACCTTTTTATATACCTCTTGCAACGGCCCGGTGTCTTTCAACTTTCTCAGCTTTTTATTTATTGCCCGTTCTTTGATTATGCCGGGATAGTGGATCCCAATCGAATCACCCCGTTTGAGTTTCCGTTTGGCCATATCCATGATTACCCAGACGGAAATTGCCCGGATTAAAATGTCGCCATTTTGATCCCGTACGATAAAGTCCCGTTCAAATTCAACTCTTCCCGGCTCCTGCGGCCATGTTTCAATGAATATTTTTTCATTCCATTCCGGCATACGGTCAATTTCAACACGGATCCGTACTAATACCCAGGCAACACCGTGATCACGATATAATGTATCAATCCCATAACCTAAATCTTCTGCGGCAAGGCTGGCTGTTTCTTGAAAATAACTGAATAAGCTGCTTAATTTCATTTTCTTTGTAAAGTCAACATCTCTTAATTCAACCCATACAGGAGACTTATACAGTATGTTTTTTTGCAATGTCATATTCTTAACTCCTTTATTTATCAGTTTTCGTTCCGTTGAATCTATTTGTGAAAACCGGCGGTTAATGCTGAATTCTTCACATAGTTATATTATATCTTAACAAAATCGAATAAAGTTTCGATTGTATTTTCCCAAAACAGAAATTATTTTTAATATTCGATAAAGAATAATACTGTTTTTATATATGAACATATGTTAATATATGAATAAAGAATAAGCGATGACCGGAGTTGATAATGAATGGAAAAGGAAAATGAAGGAACAATAGTCCATGATTTGGATGATGAGACACTATTTACTGTTTCCCAAACTTTCAAAGCCCTTGGTGATCCGACACGGATCCGGATTCTTCTTTTATTGATAGAGCGGGAATATTGTGTAAATGAAATTGCTGAAACACTCGGTTTAAAACAGTCGACCGTCAGTCATCAGTTAAGGCATTTAAAAAATTTACGGCTGGTAAAGTTCCGCAGGGAAAAAACGACCCTTTATTATTCATACGATGATGAGCATGTCATGAATATATTAAAACAAATGATTGATCACGTTAAACATGACTGAATAATACCGAACATTGTTTTTTGATATGCATAATTTATAAAAAAATTATTTAGGAGGATTAATATGGGACACCATCACCATTCTCACAGCGGAAATAAAAAGGCTCTATTCATCAGTTTTTTAATCATAACCGGTTATATGGTCATCGAAGCGGCAGGAGGATTGTTAACGAACAGCCTGGCCCTTCTGTCCGATGCCGGCCACATGCTGAGTGATTCCATCTCACTGGGAATTGGTCTGTTGGCTTTTATAATCGGCGAAAAAAAGGCGGATGATAACAAAACATACGGATATAAACGGTTGGAAATCCTGGCTGCATTATTTAATGGCATAACGTTGATGGTAATTTCCCTGTTTATTATTTACCATGCTGTTCTCCGGTTTTTGAACCCGCCGGAAATTGCTTCGGAAGGTATGCTGGTCATAGCGTTAATCGGACTAATCGTCAATATTATAGTGGCATGGATCATGATGAAAACCGGGGATACACATGGAAATTTAAATATGAAAGCCGCTTTTCTGCATGTGATCGGTGATATGCTCGGCTCCGTCGGTGCAATTTTGGCTGCATTACTTATCATGTTTTTTGGCTGGGGCTGGTCTGATCCTCTGGCCAGTGTTATTGTGGCTCTCATCATATTGAACGGCGGCTGGCGTGTAACAATGGATGCTTTTCACATTTTAATGGAAGGGACACCGAAAAATATTCAAATTGAAGATGTAATCCGGACAGTTCATTCGGTACCTGGTGTCATCAGTATCCATGATGTACATTTATGGAGCATTTCAAGCGGAAGCCACGTCTTCTCATGCCATGTTGTCGTGGATGAAAACTTAACCGTTAAGTGCAGTCATGAAATAATACAGGAAATCAAGCAAAGACTGGCGAAAAAAAATATACGCCATATCACAATCCAAATTGAAAATCACGGCATGTGCAGCAACGATTCGATTTTTTGTAACGATATCCACCATCATTATGCCGAACATGAACATTAAAAGAGGCTGGGACAAAACTAGCTTCAAATAGTGAGACAGGAGAATTTGAGTC